>QCHY01000043.1 GCA_003216975.1 Prochlorococcus sp. AG-402-I20 | reverse complement strand
CAACATGCTCGGGGTCAAAACCAGCAACAGCCATCGGGTCAAACGCTGCAACATGCTCGGGATCAAAACCAGCAACGGCCATTGGATCAAATGCTGCAACATGATCTTTACCCAAAGCAGTCATATAGCCATAATCAATCGCAGCAAAATGATCGGCTTTAAATCCTGCCATCGCCGATGGATCAAATGCAGCAAATTGATCTTTACCTAAACCTGCAATAGCTGTTGCATCTAAAGCCGCCACATGATCGGCTTTAAATCCTGCCATCGCTTCAGTATCAAAAGCAGCGATGTGTTTATCGTTAAAGCCAGCAATGGCCATTGGATCAAACGCTGCAACATGCGTGTGATCAAATCCAGCCATTGCTGTGGGGTCAAATGACGCGAAATGCTCTTTACTAAAGCCTCCTGTCGCCATAGGATCAAAATTGGCTACTTGCTCTTTTCCAAATCCAGCCATTGCAGTTGGATCAAAAGACGAAATATGATATTTGCCTAAATTTTTAATTTCATCAAATTGAAGATCAGATATATCTGATTGATCAAAAGTATCTGCACTAACTCCATTAACAACCGCAGATGGAGGCGAATAAACATATCCTCCTTCGCCATCAACAGCCCAATTAGGAGGAGGCATAATACTTCCATCATCTCCTCTTGCCCATCCAAGAATTTGAGCCTCAGTAGCTGCACTTCCTCTGCTCTGAATCTCAGTCTCTGCAATAAAACCTTTAGGACCTTGGATAGCTAAACGTCTAGCTTCATCGCCCAGATCTATATACTCTCCGTCTTCATTTATTTCCCATCCAGGAGGGTCATAAAAAAATTCACCACCTTCATATCTCCAATCAGAAGGTATTTCAATATTGCCATTTTCATCTCTTAGAAAACTTGAAACCACATGCTCAGGAGCTTTAGCTCCAATAGCTGGTCTCGCTAAATCATCTGGGCTAGCAGTGTTATATCCAAAAGCATCCCCATCTGCTATTCCAGTTCCATCATCTATATTCCAAGCAGCTTGATCTAATGCTCTTAATTGAGCATATCTATCAACCCTATTTTGCGCTAGAGCTATCTCTTCAGCAGTAAGAGCAGGCCGATCGCCAAATCCTCCAGTTTCAGGATTAAAGTCAGCTTGTGTAAGTCCAAGTTCAGCTAATAACTCATTACTATAAGGCGATTGGTCATCTGGAATTTCCAGAGGAAGAATCGTCCCAGCGGCAGCAGCCATTTGAGCTTTTGCATCTGCTTCAACAGCAGCTGCATGCGCTCTACCCTCTGCAGTATTTGCCCATTCAGCGACACTAAGACCGGCTGCAGCTGCTGCTTCGTGAGGAAGCAATCCTGATGATGTTGTATTAGCAGGATTCCGTCGCCCAATTTCATCTCCTTTAGCTCTTCCTTCTGCAGTTTCTGAAAATTCCTCAGGAGTAAGACCTGCTGCTGCTGCTGCTGCCTCAAATTCTGCTTGCTCAGCCAAGTCTCGATCACTCACCTGTCCAGGCGGTGGAACTTCCCCTTCAGGAGGAGAGTAAACATATCCACCCTTACCATCAACAGCGAAATTAGCTGGAGGCATTAAGGATCCGTCTTCACCTCTTTCCCATCCATCAATATCATTTTGGCTAGCTTGATATCCACTCGCAAAATGGGAGCCTGGAGGAACATAACTTCCGTCAGCTATTGCCCTGGCCTCTGCTCTTCGGCCCATCTCCTCTGCTTGAGCCCTGCCTTCAGGCGTATCGGACCAGTCCTCAAGAGCAAGACCTGCTGCTGCTGCTGCTGCCTCTAATTCAGCTCGATCAGCCAAATCTTCAGCAGATGGTCCTGGTGGTTCTTCTCCTCGATGACCTCTATCAACATCATTTTCAGCTTCTCCAGGAATATATTCTCCTGAAGCTATATCCATAGCCTCCTGCCTATCTGCAAACGCCCTACCCTCTTCAGTCTTTGCCCAGTCAGCTTCACTAAGACCTGCTGCTGCTGCTGATGCCTGGCTCTCGTTTCTGGCAGCTAAATCTCGCTCACTTAGCTCTGGAGGCGGTGGAACTTCTCCTGGGGGTACATATCCAGGAATTTCAGATGG
>QCHY01000042.1 GCA_003216975.1 Prochlorococcus sp. AG-402-I20 | reverse complement strand
GAAGAGGCTCAATCTCATCCTTATTAAGATAACGGAATGTAATAGAACTTTTATCTAATTGTTTATTATCTATGTAATTAAATTTACCTAGAACTTTGTTTATTTTGTCTAATCTAAGATTGACACAAATATCTTTTCTAATAAATTCATTATTGACATGAGTCGATTTAATATTACCACCTAATTCTAACGAAATAAGATCACTAGCTCTTAGTGAAACAGCTGTTGTCATATTAGGTGATATCCCCTTTTCGTATCTACTACTTGCATCTGTTCTGAGCCCTATTTCTCTACTACTATTTCTAACTGATGTAGGTGTGAATACAGCAGCTTCCAACCAAATTCTTGTAGTTTTAGTACTTACTGAACTGTTGTTTCCTCCGATAACCCCAGCTATTGCAATTGGAATATCGCCGCATGTAATTACCTTTATATTTTTATTTAATTTATATTCTTTTTTATCTAGTGCAATAAATGATTCGGTTTCTTTCCCATTTCTAATACCAAAATCAGTTGGCATAACTTTTTTACCAACTATATTATCTAATAGATCTGCATCAAAGGCATGTAGTGGCTGGCCTTGCTCAAGCATTAAAAAATTTGTTATATCTACAACAGGGTTTATACAATTTTGTCTTAATGAATTTAATTTATTAGATATAGATTTATTTATGTTTCCAGTATTGTCTATATTATCTATATACGTAAGTGAATAAATAAAGTCTGATCCTATCGTTTCTTTTTCTCTTATTTGTGGCTCAAATTGTTCAAAGTCTTTTTTGAAATTTAAAGTTGGTAATGTTAATTTTGAATTTGTTATTGTTGATATTTCTCGTGCTATACCCGCCATAGACATACCATCAGGTCTGTTAGCAGTAATAGCTAATTCAATAATGGTGTCATTCAAACCAAGATAATCAACAGCATTTGAACCAATTGGAGGGATATTTGTTTTCCTTTCTTCAAGAATTTCTATACCTTCATTACTACTTTCAATCCCTAATTCATTCAATGAACAAATCATTCCTGCGCTTTCTACGCCTCGTAAATTAGATAATTTTATGTTTAATGACTTTGAAGATAAATAGGCTCCAACCTTCGCCACAAGGACGTGATATCCGGCTTTTACGTTTGGTGCGCCACAAACAATACTTAACTTTTTGGGTGAACCAACATCTACTGAACAAACTTTGAGCTTTTCGGCATTTGGATGAGGTGTGATTTCGTCAACATATCCAATAACAACATTCTTTGCTTGGTCTGATAAGTCTTCTAATGATTCAACTTCAAAGCCTGTCATTGAAAGCTTTTCAGCCAATTCATCAATATCATTGTTAAATTCGACAAGATCTTTTAGCCAAGAAACTGATACCTTCATGATTTGCACTGACAGGAGTTAAACATAGGTGCTCGAATGAATTTATAAAAAAGGGTACTTAGCCTAGTAAGATTGTACTTTGTTCCCTAGACTCACAAAAGTTGAGCTAAGTTCATATGGCTAAAAAAGGTACCAGAATAGTGGTCACTTTAGAATGTACTGAGTCTAGATCTGTACCTAGCTCAGAAAAGCGTTCTGCAGGAGTATCTAGATACACCACAGAAAAAAATCGTAGGAACACTACTGAGAGACTTGAACTTAAAAAATTCTGCCCTGAATTAAATAAGATGACTATTCATAGAGAAATCAAATAATCATTTCTTTTTATACACACATTAAAAATGACTAATTCACTATTCAAACAAAAGCTCTCTCCAATAAAGCCTGGAGATCCTATTGACTATAAGGACGTAGAATTATTAAAGAAATTTATTACAGACAGAGGAAAAATCTTACCTAGAAGACTTACGGGTTTAACAGCTAAGCAACAAAGAGATTTAACCACAGCAGTTAAAAGAGCACGAATTATTGCCTTACTTCCCTTTGTTAATCCAGAAGGGTAAGTTAATATTCTATTAATAATAGAATGTGCAATAAAATAATAGATAATGAAGTTAAAAATATAATTTCTAGATTTGAACAAACAAATAAAATAAATACTTCAGTTAAAGACCTTACACATCTTAAAACATATTCAATAGATGATTCTCAAACTTCTGAAATAGATGATGCTATTTCTTTAGAAAAAATATCTTATAAGCATAAGTTATGGATCCACATTGCTTCCCCTGCTTCATATTTTGAATATCAATCAGCTATTGATAAGAAGGCGAGAAAGCTTATTTCAACAGTTTATTTATCAACTAATACTTATTATATGCTTCCTGAAACTTTAATAAATGATGTGTTTAGTCTTAGTGATAAAGAAAAGAGAGAATCATTAAGTTTAGGTGTTATTTTTAATGAAGACGGTA
>QCHY01000041.1 GCA_003216975.1 Prochlorococcus sp. AG-402-I20 | reverse complement strand
GTCAGCGACTTCCTTATCATCAGTAACTATCGCTTCTGTATGACGAGAGCTATATTTACGGATATGTTCAATAGCTTCGTCAACATTACGAACAATTTTTATTGAAAGAATCAAATCAAGATATTCTGTAGACCAGTCTGCTTCATCAGCCTTGTTTTTCACCCCTAAAGATTGACTCTTTGCATCTCCCTTAAGAGTAACTCCTGCACTAGAAAAACTTGGCAAGCCTTTTTTTAAAAACATCTCGGCAACATCTTCATGAATTAGTAATGTCTCAATTGCATTACAAGCAGCAGGATATTGAATCTTACTATCTAAAGCTATTTTTATAGCTTTAGCAATATCTACAGAATTATCTACATATAAATGACAAATTCCATCCGCGTGACCTAAGACAGGGATACGTGTATTTTCTTGAATGAATTGGACCAACTCGTTGCTCCCTCTAGGTATTACCAAATTCACAAACCGATCTAAACGAAGTAAGCCTAGACTTTCTTGACGTGTAGTGAGCAAAGACAACGAACCTGTACCCACATTTGATTTACTTAACCCTTTATCAAGAGAATCCATTATTGCTTGATTTGTGGCTTTTGCTTCACTCCCTCCTTTTAATAAAGCTCCATTACCGGAACGTACAGCAAGAGATGCTATTTGTATCAAGGCATCAGGTCTCGATTCAAATATCACTCCTAATACTCCTAATGGAACTGTCACTCTCTCAAGAATAAGGTTTTCATCCAGTTTTCTATGAAGTTGTCTTTTACCTATTGGATCTGCAAGATTTGAAACTTTTAGAACTCCGTCTATGCATCCTTTGAGTTTAGTTTTTGTTAACTGAAGTCTTGATAAAAGTGATTTATTCAACCCTTCTTTTTCTGACCTTTCAAGATCTTGAATATTTGCTTGTAAAATCTCATCGGCATTATCATTCAAAGCATTAGCCATTTTAGTCAAAGCCTCGCACCTTTGTTCATTGGTGGATTGACCAAGCAAAATAGAAGCCTTTTTTGCATTCTCTGCTACTTTTACTAGCTGGGGCGAAGGATCAGGAACTGAAAAGTTTGTTCTCATTGATTTAGATCAACTATTTAATCAAAGATAATTTTTAAATATCTTTAAAATATTCCTTTAATGGCGAATCAAGCAATAAAAAAAGATAAAAATCTATCGAACTGAGCATATTTTTTTATTTTTCACTATTCATTCATTTAATATCTAAAAAAAAGTTGGAGCTGACTTTGCCAATTCCCATTCTTGTCGAATGAGCCTAGAAGACCAATATTGGGATTCATTTGAAAAGTAATATTTCCTTTTGGTGGAATATCTTGTCGGTTAGGAGCAGCCTGAACTGAGAAATTAATTTTTTCGTTAAGGTCAACTCCTATTTCAGTCACCCATGCCTGTTGACCTGGCAGATTAGTATCCTCTTGATCAGTACTTGAAGAACTATTTTCATTATCATCCTCGGAATCTGATCCATTTATATATGTAGGATACAAAGATATTTGAAGCCTATCACTTAAAAAACCATTGATATTGCCTTGGAGATACGAAGCAAAAGATCTATTCAAAAAGCTCGAAAGCACATCACCATTTCCTCCACTACTTATTAGATTTGCAAGAGAATTACCTCCTAGAAGCCCAATCAACTCACTTCTTCCTAAAGATGGAGTACTTCTTAATTGAAAATTTTCACTAATGCGATCTGCAGGTCCAGAAGCCGTCACTTCGACATTTACGAAACGAGATCCACCAATACCAAATGAGGCCATGCCATTAGAAGAAAAATTACTTACATCTCTAACATTATCTGGAACACGACTTTTCAAAGTCACATCAACATATGGAACCAATCCCATAGAAGGTACAAATACGGCTACATTCGGTTCACTTTGATCTAAGTTAAAAGTAGTCGTAAAGAGATTTATATAGCCACTAACAAGTTTAACAACTCCACTAACATCAAGTGTCTCATCAAAAGCACCATTTAATTGAAGGAATCCATTCGTTTCAAAGCTTGCCAATGGTTGAGAAACCAAGCGCAATGAAGGCCCAAGTACGAGCTTTAAATTGTCAAAGATTATTGATTCAAATCCATTAGGTAACCCAGCACTAACTATTCGACTTGCAGGTGCATTTTTATCTTGAATAAATAAAACCAGAGGTTCTACCTGGTTCCAGTTTTGTTCTGGAAATCTACGATTGATTTTTACTTTAGAATCTTTATAGCCATCCGACTGAGGGGATTTAATCTTGTCTGTCTTATTAGCTCTTTTCGCAAAAATTGAACCTTCTGAGATAAGGACTTCACCTGCTAATCGAGGCTTCAAAATAGATCCCTTAACAATAATCTTAGATGAAGCTCTGATGTCAGTAAATACAGTTTTAATGCGTGTTTTTTCTACAGAAAGAGTCAATGGATTGCTTTCACTTAATTGAGAATCAAATAACGAAATTCCACCTTGACTATTAATGACTCCATTTGGTCCAATATTTGCTTTAAGTTTCTGGACTTCAAGTCTATTAAAATCGAAAACTATTGTGCTGTTTAGATTATTAATTTTTTTATCTTGAAAAAGTAGCGTATTATCTTTTAAGACCAAAAAGCCATTAGCAATAGGTTTTGCCGTTGTTCCACTAATCAGCAAGCTTAAATCAGCAGTCCCTGAAAT
>QCHY01000040.1 GCA_003216975.1 Prochlorococcus sp. AG-402-I20 | reverse complement strand
AGCTTCTGCGTTAAAAATATTTCCATCGTGAAAAGAAATATTTTCTTTGAGTGGAATATCTATTAGCAAACCATTCTTACTTACTTTTGGTAAATCTTTAGCTAAACTTGGGGAAAGCTTCCCTTTATTATTGATTTTGTATAAAGTATCTCCAAGAGCGCTTAATATTTGTAGTGTCCTAATAGTATTTGCTTGAGCAGGATCAAGGGATTCTATTTTACCTGCACTTGCAACAATAATATTTTCTCTTTTCTTAGATTGAACGCAAGATAGTTGAAAGAGTATTAATAGAAAACCTGAGAATTTTAAAATATTTTTTATATAATTTAATTTTAACATTTAGTATACGGTTATATAATTATTTCTACATGATCAAAATATTTATTGATTAGGAGATACTTGTTTAATTGATATCTCGAAGACAGGGGATCCCTTAGGATTAAGTGGCCATTCTCTGACCCAACATTTTTCAGAAGCATTATCTATACCTAATACTTGAAAAAGCTCTTCTTGATTCTTTAGATAAACACAATCTCCTTGATTAATATCTTTTGCTATTTCTTTTCTGGCTTTTTCAATTACGTTTTTGGATGTTTTCATGGTTTGATTCCGAACAGAAATTTTAGATTAAAATTTCCTTTCTTCTTTATATATAAGTAGCAACTTAATTTCGATTTGACTAGTTTTCGTTAGCTAAAGGCAACCCATAGTTGCTGCAATTCTCTTAACTTGTGACAAGTTTTCTATGTCTAACAGGGCCTCTTCAAGTTGACCTTGATTAATCTTGTGAGTAATAACTACTATCTCTGCTTCTTTATCCGTTGCATCAAATTGCACAATTGATTCAATAGATATTTTTTTCTTTCCAAAAATAGTTCCAATTTCTCCAATTACTCCTGGATTATCTTCTGTTATAAGTCGTATGTAATTCTTCTTAGTTATTTTTTTCTTTTCTGCAACGTGACAACTTCTCCAACCTTTTGCTGATAGAAGGGGATCTAAATTAAAGATTTTGTCTTCACTCATAGACTGAATACCTGCAATATTAAGAATATCTGCAACAACAGCTGATGCAGTGGGACCGGAGCCTGCTCCTGGCCCGAAAAACATTACTTGGCCAATGGGATTTCCTTCGACAAGAATTGCATTATTCACTCCATTTACCCCTGCTAATGGATTATCTTCAGGTACTAATGTTGGCTCAACCCAAACAGATAGTGGCTGGCTGTTTTTGCTTTTTGATTGAGCTTCGCCCTTTTCAGATATTGCTAAAAGCTTGATTCCGTATCCTAACTTCCTTGCATAATTAACATCTATGCTTTCTAGAAGATTTATTCCAGTTGTTGGTATGTTGGCTCTATTAATCGTTCCACCAAAGGCAAGGCCACTTAGTATTGCAATTTTGTCAGCTGCGTCGGATCCCTCAACATCAGCTGCTGGATCACTTTCTGCATATCCAAGCTCTTGTGCATCTTTTAAAACTTCAGCATAATTAGCTCCTTCTTTATCCATTCTGGAGAGTATGTAATTAGTTGTTCCATTTATTATTCCGCTTACTTTACTTATCTGATTACCACCTAGAGACTGCTTTAGAGGTTCAATTATTGGGATTCCTCCTCCTACAGCTGCTTCGATGAGAACATAAACCCCGGCGGCTTTTGCTTCATTTGAAATCTCTTCACCATGTCTTGCGATTACTGCTTTATTGGCAGTTACAACAGATTTACCTGCTCTTATGGCTTGTATAATTAATGATTTTGCCGGCTCTATACCGCCCATTACTTCAACAACTATTTGAATATTAGGATTATTTACTATTTCAATTGGGTTTGTTGTAAGTATCGAATCTGGTATGGATATATTTCTTTTCTTTTGGAGATTCCTTACTGCAACGCCGATAAGTTCAAGTTCTCCAACTAATGGATGTCTGTCATTTGGACTATTAATGATATTTGCGACACCCTGGCCAACAGTTCCGAGGCCAAGTAAACCGATACCAACTTTTTTCATTTTTTTATAAGGCGATAATTTTGTTTAAATCCTATTTATTCATTATCAGAGCAAGTAAGTGAAAGATTTTTTGCTTGAGCTTTCATTTTTAGGAATATGTTGAGAAAACCATTCGCTCTTGATGGCGTCAGGCTTTTGCTTAGTCCTGTCATCTCTATAAATTTCTCATTTATAGAGAGTACTTCAAAAGGTGTTAGATCATTCAAACCTTTTATCAGAAAAGCTAAAAGTCCTTTTGTTATGAGTGCGTCTGAATATCCTTTCCATTGAATTTTTCCGTTAAAAAGAATTCCAAGAACATAAACTTCTGAAATGCATCCTTTTACTTTAGTAGTTTCTAGGTGGAGATCTTCAGTTAGTAATGGCAAACTTTTAGCTAGCCATAAAATATATTCATAGCGTCTTTTGGGATCTGAAGTTGACTGTAGTCGTTTTATAAGATTATCTAATGAATCACTCCCATAGGTATTGATGAAAGATTTTTCTTTAATTTCAGTCACCTCTTCAGCTCAAACAATTGATATATCTTATAGCCTAACTAATTATTTACGTGCTTCAATTTGATGTAGACCTTTTTCGCTAATCCAACCATTAAAGGGAATGTCCCATAGGTCTCTGGGTAATGCTTTTTCAGATATGCAATTATTACTGATGACTACAAATGATGGTATTGAAAACCAAGAATCTTTTTGACGAAGTCGATCAAAGTATCCTCCCCCATAACCTAATCTGTATCCTTCTTGATCGATAGCTATTGCGGGGACAAATAGTATAGAAATATCTTGAGGTTTAATATTTTTTCCGCCTATTGGTGCAGGAATCTTGTTTGAATCTATTTCTAGTGGATTATTTGACCAGTGACGATAGCTTATTCCTTTAGTTTTAGAGCTAAAGGGTAAAGCAACTTTTTGATTATTAATTTCTTTAATAAATCTTATATCCACTTCACCTTTTAATGGCCAATAAATACCT
>QCHY01000039.1 GCA_003216975.1 Prochlorococcus sp. AG-402-I20 | reverse complement strand
TCCAATACCTTCGGATAACAATGTACCTATCCCTACCGTACTTTTAATTCTTCCATAATCCCCATCTCCCGCTTCAGTTACACCTAAATGAAGAGGATAATTAAATCCCTCTTTATCCATTGTGTCCGCCATCATTCTATAAGCAGCAAGCATAACTGGTGCTCGAGAAGCCTTCATCGAAATTACAATATTATGAAAGTCCAATGAATGACATATTCGAATAAATTCCATAGCTGATTCAACCATTCCAAAAGGAGTATCTCCATAAGCAAATAACATTCTTTCAGACAAAGAGCCATGGTTAACGCCTATTCTTAAGGCCTTATTTTGCTCTTTTAGAGTATTAACAATTGGTTCGAATTTTTGTATGATTTTCTCTTTTATTACGTCAATTTCATCTTGAGTAAATTCAGTTCTATTGGGATCAGGTTTTTCAAAAACGAATAATCCGGGGTTGATACGAACTTTATCTACATGCTTAGCTACTTCTAAAGCTATTTTCATTCCATTGTGGTGAACATCCGCTACCAATGGAACTGGTTGATAACTGCTAGCAAGAAGTTTCTTGATTTCCCCCACAGCTTTTGCACTTGCAAGAGTTGGAACTGTTAATCTGACAATCTCACATCCAACTTCATGCAATCTCCTTATTGCGGCAGTTGAGCCCTCAATATCCATCGTATCTTCATTAATCATTGACTGAACCCGAACTGGATTATCGCCACCAATACCAATATCTCCCACCATTACAGTCCTAGTATCTCTACGGATAATTCTGGTGCTATATCGCTGTGAGAGATTATTTTCTTCCATATTCTTTTCCAGGGTCGCAATCATGACTTAACAATTGAGCCTCTTTAATTAGTAAGAATGACATATTTGAGGGCTATTTTAAAGTATCAATTTTTTCTTTGACTTTCAAAAAATCCGATTTAGTTAAACTCATTGGAGTTCCTTCATCTTTTGATTGATTTCTAAGTAAATAAGCTGGATGAAAAATAGGCATAACAAGTCTTCCATCCCAATTAATCCATTTACCCCTGAGAATGCTTATAGGGGACTTATTTTTGAAAATTGCTTCTAATGCTGTAGCACCAACAAGAAGTATAATTTCTGGATTTACAAGTTTGATTTGTTGATACAACCAGGGAAGATTTTCTTGAATTTCTGTCTTTGTTGGGCGCCTATTTTGTGGCGGTCTACATTTGACCACGTTGCAAAAATAAACATCTTGGTTGATATCAATTTCAGCATTTTGGAGCAATTTATCAAGTAATTTCCCAGACCTTCCTACAAAAGGTTCTCCCAGTTCCTCCTCCTTTGCTCCTGGGGCCTCTCCAATAATCATCAACTTAGCGAAAGGGTTACCCCTAGATACAACAATTTTGTTTTTGGAATTGCTTAAATCACAAACTTCAGAAAAGTCTTTATCAGGGGCGCTATTTTTATTCACATCAGAGCATCCAAATCTGATCCTTTTGAAAGGTACGGCACTAAAATCAAGAATTTATTACCTTCTGGATCAAGAATCCATTGCTCAGCTCCAAAGTTTGCCAATTTTGTTATGCCCATAACACTACCTCCTATTTTTAATATCTCAGAAATCCACCTTTCAATCATTTTTGATGGATCTTCAGAAGGTTCACCTTGAAAACATAATGAGGTTGAATTTCCTTTCCTTTGCCAGTCATGATTCTCATTAGGTCGATAAAAATGTATTTTGGATCGATTATTTATTGAAATAAAATAATGAGTTGCATTAAAACCTTTATTTGCCTTGTCAGAGTTGACCTTGGCATAAAAATCAGACAATTCTTTAGGGTTTTCAGAAGCAATTACAAAGTTTATGTTCATCAAAGCCATGCAAGTATCTGATTAAGTAGTAAGTTTGTAATTAGATCATTCACTTTAAAAGTGAATCTAAGAAAAACATTTTGAAGTTATGCTTCGAAGATGACTGACAAATCACAGATATCTATAAGAGCTCTCTCAATAAAACCTTCTTTAACTCTTGAGATCAGCGCAAAAGCTAAGGCTTTAAAAGCTGAAGGAAAAAATATTTGTAGTTTAAGCGCAGGGGAACCTGATTTTGATACCCCTGAATTTATTATCGATGCGACTCTAAAAGCATTAAAAGATGGAAAAACACGTTACGGACCAGCCGCTGGAGATCCTGAATTAAGAGAGGCTATTGCGCAAAAACAATCAACTATTAATAAAGTTCCAACGAAAGCAGACAATGTTTTAGTAACGAATGGAGGCAAACAAGCAATATACAATTTATTTCAAGTAGTTTTAAATCCAGGAGATGAAGTCCTCATACCTTCACCTTATTGGCTTAGCTATCCTGAAATAACCCTTTTGGCTGGTGCGAAGCCAATTAAAATCAAATCTTCTACTAAAGATAATTTTAAAATTGATATCAATTCTCTAGAAGAGAACGTAACTGAAAAAACAAGGTTATTAATTATTAACTCTCCAAGTAATCCAACAGGCTGCGTTTTAACCGAACAAGAAATGAATACTATTGCTGAGTTTTTAAGAAGACATCCAAGAATTTTTTTAATGAGTGATGAAATTTATGAATTTCTTATCTCTCCAAATCAAGTTCATCACAGTTTCGCAAAAATAGCACCAGATTTAAAAAATAGAGTTTTCACAGTCAATGGTTTTGCCAAGGCTTGGGCAATGACTGGCTGGAGGATTGGATACCTAACAGGAAATACAGAGGTAATAAAGAAAGCCATTGCTTTACAAAGTCAAAGTACAAGCAATGTATGCAGTTTTGCTCAAAAAGGAGCTATTGCCGCACTTCAGGGCTCAAAAGATTGCGTTCATGAAATGGCAGAAATTTATAACAAAAGGAGATTACTTATAACAGAAAGACTAAAAAAAATAAAAAATATTTCTTTTGTCCCTCCTACTGGAGCTTTCTATATTTTCCCAGAAATTAATCTAGAGGATATCGATTCAATAAGTTTCTGTAAATTGGCACTAGAAAAGGTTGGCCTAGC
This sequence comes from Prochlorococcus sp. AG-402-I20, assembly GCA_003216975.1. Classification (GTDB taxonomy): domain Bacteria; phylum Cyanobacteriota; class Cyanobacteriia; order PCC-6307; family Cyanobiaceae; genus Prochlorococcus_B. The sequence goes on along the minus strand of QCHY01000039.1, from coordinate 2 downwards.
AA
>QCHY01000038.1 GCA_003216975.1 Prochlorococcus sp. AG-402-I20 | reverse complement strand
TGAATATCTTGCTCCTTTGATTGCTTTAGTATGACTAATGTGCCTATTTCTCGTCTGAGGAACTTCTGCATAATTGCTCATATTGACCATGGTAAATCAACCTTGGCAGACAGGCTTCTTCAGGACACGGGCACTGTCTCCTCTAGAGACATGCAAGAACAATTCTTGGACAATATGGACCTTGAAAGAGAGAGAGGAATAACTATAAAATTACAGGCTGCGCGAATGAATTATAAAGCTGATGATGGAGAGGAATATGTCCTGAATTTGATTGATACTCCTGGCCATGTTGACTTTTCTTATGAGGTGAGTAGATCATTGCAGGCTTGTGAGGGGGCTTTGCTGGTTGTTGATGCTAGTCAAGGAGTTGAAGCTCAAACTTTGGCAAATGTTTATCTCGCCTTGGAAAATGATTTAGAAATTATTCCTGTTCTCAATAAAGTTGATTTGCCTGGTGCTGATCCTGAAAAAATTAAAAATGAGATTGAATCAATTATTGGTTTAGATACATCTAAGGCAATTTCCTGTTCTGCTAAAACAGGTGTTGGTATTCCAGAAATACTACAAGCAGTAGTAGAGAGAATTCCCTCTCCGAAAGATAGTGCTGATCAAGCTACAAAAGCACTTATCTTTGATTCTTATTACGACCCTTACAGAGGGGTGATTGTCTATTTCAGAATCATGAGTGGTGGCATAAGTAAGAAAGACAGGGTTTTACTTATGGCTAGTAAAAAAAATTATGAGTTAGATGAAATAGGTGTTATGGCTCCTGACCAAGTAAAAGTAAATTCTCTTCATGCCGGTGAAGTTGGATATTTAGCTGCATCTATAAAAGCAGTTGCTGATGCAAGAGTCGGGGATACGATTACGTTGCAAGATAGACCTGCTGATGAAGCTTTGCCAGGTTATACCGAAGCCAAGCCAATGGTTTTTTGTGGGTTGTTTCCAACTGATGCAGACCAATATCCAGATTTAAGAGATGCTCTAGATAAATTACAGCTATCGGATGCTGCATTGAAATATGAACCTGAAACAAGTAGTGCAATGGGATTCGGCTTCCGTTGTGGATTTTTAGGTTTATTACATATGGAAATTGTTCAAGAACGTTTAGAACGCGAATATGATTTGGATTTAATTGTTACTGCACCTTCAGTTATTTATAAAGTAAAAATGACTGATGGAGAAGTTTTGATGATCGATAATCCCGCTACACTTCCAGACCCTCAAAAACGTGAAACCATAGAAGAACCTTACGTCCGTATGGAAATTTATGCTCCTAATGATTACAACGGAACTTTGATGGGACTTTGTCAGGAAAGAAGAGGAGACTTTATTGATATGAAGTACATAACGACTGATCGAGTCACTCTTATTTATGAAATACCTTTAGCAGAAGTTGTCACTGACTTCTTTGATCAGATGAAAAGTAGAACGAAGGGATATGCTTCTATGGAATATCACTTGATTGGTTATAGAGAAAATGATTTAGTTAGATTAGACGTTTTAATTAATTCAGAGCGAGCAGATCCTTTAACGACAATTGTTCATAAAGATAATGCTTATGGTGTCGGGAAAGGACTTGTTCAGAAATTAAAAGAACTTATTCCGAAACAGCAGTTTAAGATCCCTTTACAGGCTTCAATTGGGAGTCGAATTATTGCAAGTGAAGGTATTAGTGCCCTACGAAAAGATGTTTTGTCCAAATGTTACGGAGGAGATATCTCTAGAAAAAAGAAATTATTGAAGAAACAGGCTAAAGGAAAAAAACGAATGAAGTCAATGGGGAAAGTAGATGTTCCTCAAGAGGCTTTTATGGCTGTATTGAAATTAAATAAGGATTCATAGATTTTTTATGATCTATGTTTGTTTGGTATAGCTTATCTCACTTGAATTGTTTATAGACATTGAGACTTCCTGATTCCCTTTCTCTTTGGTTAGGCTTGTCCATATAAAACCTACAATTATTAATGTTGCAATGGTTATTGAGAGCTCACCTACGGTGAGACCATCATTTTTTAAATGCATCTTAAATTGTATTTATTCATTTATTTAAGCAATTTTTTTTTTTAATTTCTACCTTTTATCGCTAAATTTAATTAGGTCTTATTATTTGACTATTGAATCTGAGAGGTTTTATAAGACGAAGGAATTTGTCGACACGGTTATTGTTCGTTGGGCTGATAATTCTATCCGTATATATAGGCATCTCTATTCTTATGCCACTATTAATCTCTTTAAAAATTATACCTGATGGTGAATTTGGGTTAGGGAATCCGATTTTTTCGGCTCCTTCTATAGATCACTGGTGTGGAACAGATCGATTAGGAAGAGATGTTTGTATTAGAACTTTGGCTGCGAGTGGAGTTGCGTTACAAGTCGTTTTTGTTGCCGTATCTCTTGCAGTTCTTGTAGGAATACCTTTGGGACTTTTGAGTGGCTATATTGGTGGGTTTTTGGATAGGATTTTGGTGCTTTTTATGGATACTCTTTATACCATTCCTGTCCTCCTCCTTTCTGTGGTGATGGCATTTTTATTGGGGAGAGGTATATTGAATGCCTCAATAGCATTATGTGTTGTTTATATTCCTCAATATTTTCGACTTGTCAGAAACCAGACTTCACAGGTTAAATCAGAACTTTATATAGAGGCCGCAATATCAATGGGAGCTTCCCCTGTTTGGGTAATAAGAAAGTATATTCTTAAAAATGTTCTTACTTCTGTTCCTGTTGTCTTAACACTTAATGCCGCAGATGCTGTATTGGTTCTAGGGGGATTGGGATTTCTTGGATTAGGTCTTCCTGAGAATATTCCAGAATGGGGAAGTGATTTAAATATGGCATTAGTTGCATTACCTACTGGTATCTGGTGGACAGCGATCTATCCTGGCTTTGCTATGTTCGTTTTAGTCTTGGGCCTGTCTTTTATTGGAGAAGGCTTAGAGAAATTTATCAGTGAAACTAGTCTTCAGGATTGAATCAGACTTGTGGTTTGGAATTTAATACCTCATTTTTTCTGTTCTTGGGAGATCATCTATAATTTCACCTTTTTCATTGATTCCTGGATATTCTCTCCCTTCGCTTTTACACCATTCGGCAACCTCTGGGTAAGCCCACTCAAAGATCTTTTCTTTGTATGTTTCTTCGCTCATACCTTCTCCAGATTCAGGAATTATATTTGCTACTTGTCGTTGTCTTAGCGCTTCAAATAATAATGCCGATGCTGCAACTGATACATTTAAAGATTCAACCATACCTCTCATTGGAATATGAATATGCTCATCCATTAGATTCGCTGCTTCTTTGCTGATACCCCATTTTTCGGCACCTAGCACAAATGCTGTTGGTCCCTTGAAATTACATTTTCTATAGTCAATCGACTTGGGATTCAAGTTTGTGCCATACAATTTAAATCCTTTTTTTTTAAGAACATTTATTGCCTCAGTGGTTTCTTTATATTGGTTTACTTGTACCCATTTTTGAC
>QCHY01000037.1 GCA_003216975.1 Prochlorococcus sp. AG-402-I20 | reverse complement strand
AATGAAGTCTGTAAAAAAGGTTCTAGCGATTCTCTTCCGCTAGTGGTTACTATAAATTGAATAATCTCATGGGTGGAGAGTTCTTTGATAAGCCTAAGAACACCTTCTCTCACTTTAATCTTTCCATCTTTAATTAAATTCTTGTAATGAAAACGCTTTCTTAACTGAATTTTGGAACATTGTCCTTCACTAAGGTTGGAATTTGTTTCGTTTTGATAATGAATAATTCGCTTTAATCCTCCAGAAATTTTTAAAAGATCTAAATATTTGGTCTCATTCCAGTACCAATCTAAATCAAAATCCTTAAAAGCTAAATTAAATGCGACCCTATGCCCACACATTTCAGTGTCAGCAATAGTTCCATCTACATCCCAGAATTTTATAATGATCAGAAGATTCTTAGAATATCTGATGAGTATAATATACCTCTTACCGTAAGTGATAATAGAGCTGAAGAGCGATTAGCAAGTTTAATAACTGGACTTGGCTTGACTTTAATTTTTCTTATATCTCTTTCATTTTTAATCAGGAGATCATCTAAGTTATTAAATAATATGCATAATTTTTCTAGTCGTTCTCCGGAGGTTAAAGAAGAAGATATTACTAAATTTACTTTTGATGATGTAGCTGGCTTAAATGAAGAATCTGACGAATTGAAGGAAATAGTAACCTTTTTAAAAAATCCTCAGTTACTGATTGACCTAGGGGCAAAAACTCCCAAAGGTGTTTTGTTGGTGGGCCCGCCTGGTACTGGTAAAACCTTATTGGCAAAAGCTATTGCAGGAGAAGCAAATGTTCCGTTTTTTTCTATCTCCGCATCGGAATTTGTTGAAATGTTTGTAGGAGTTGGAGCTAGCAGAGTTCGAAATTTATTTAAAAAAGCCAAATCAAAATCTCCATGTATTGTTTTCATTGATGAGATTGACTCTATTGGTCGTGAAAGAGGTAATGGAATTGGTGGAGGCAATGATGAGCGAGAGCAAACATTAAACCAGCTCCTAACTGAGATGGATGGTTTCGAACCAAATAATGGTGTAATTGTAATTGCTGCTACAAACAGGCCTGATGTCCTCGATCAAGCTCTAACAAGACCAGGTAGATTTGATCGTCGAATCGACTTATCACTTCCTGACAGAAAGGCTAGGCTAAGGATTTTATCAGTGCATGCTCGATCAAAACCTCTATGCGATTCTGTGAATCTCATTGATTGGGCTGCCAAAACACCTGGCTTCTCTGGAGCAGACCTTCAAAATCTTCTAAATGAAGCCGCGATTCATGCTGCAAGAAGTGATAAGCCTAGGATAACCAATATAGAAATTGACAAAGCGCTTGAAAAAGTCCGTTTTGGTGTTTTATCCAAACCACTTACTGATCAAACTAAAAAAAGACAAATTGCTTATCAAATTATAGGTAAAACATTAGTTGCATTATTAATTCCAACACAAGATAGATTAGAAAAAATATCATTATTTAAATCTCTTGGAGATATATCTGGAATGACCTATTTCACACCTGATGAAGATACAGTCGATAGTGGTCTTTTAACTAGAAACTACATTTATAACAAAATCGTAGTTTCACTCGGATCGAGAGCAGCAGAAATTATTATTTATGGCGCAAAAGAAGTTACACAAGGATCACAAAAGGATCTTGAAAATGTATATTTTTGGGCTAATCAAATGGTAACTAAATTTGGTTTCTCAGATTTGGGACCTATTGCATATGATTCTGAAAAAAATACACTATTTCTTGGGAAGGACATCATAAGAAATAAGAAAGAATATTCACAGCAAACAAGTATGGAGATTGATAAGCAAATAATATCTATTGCAAATAAAGCTATTAATCATGCAATTAATCTACTTTCAGACAAAGTTGAGCTAATGGATATTCTTGTCGACGAACTAATAATTAACGAAACACTCGAATCCGAATATGTTATTAAATACCTTAATGATTACCTTGCTGTTCACTAAACAAAACCCTTTAAAACTTTAAAGGGATGAAAAGTATTCCTTGCTACCTTTAGGGTCTTCCTTCATGGTTTTATCACCAGGAGTCCATCCGGCAGGACAAACCTCATCTGGGTGAGATTCTACGTACTGATATGCTTGAAGTATTCTTAATGTCTCGTCAATATTTCTACCAACAGGCGCTTTATTTATTGTTGAGTGCATAATTACACCACTTGGGTTGATAATAAACAAGCCTCTATCAGCTTCGCCATCATCATTTAATACATTATAGGATTGACAAATTTCACGTTTAAGATCAGAAACAAGAGGATAGTTGATATCGCCAATTCCTCCCTCATTCCTTGGGGTTTGAATCCATGCAAGATGTGTAAATTTACTATCAACAGAAACTCCTAAAACTTCTGTGTTTTTACTGCTAAAATCTGTATACCTATCGCTGAAGGCTGTGATTTCAGTAGGGCATACAAAAGTGAAGTCTAATGGATAGAAAAATAAAACAACATACTTACCCCGATACTGAGAAAGGGTTATATCCTTAAATTCTTGATCAACAACTGCAGTAGCTGCAAAATCAGGTGCTTGCATTCCTACCCTGAGGCAATCATTTGTCGTCATGGAATTTGTTGAGTATTTTGATTGGTATAGAGGGTAGAGTACTTCCCTTTTTCCTCAATATAATTTATCATATAATGACCTTAGAATTTATTATTTCTATTTAACAAAGCCTAATCTTTAAAATGAATGATCCAATTAGTTGGGATCCATCCCTAGTTAAAAAATTTAGCTCATCTAATCATTTTAAGTTATTAAATCAGTTAAGAAACGAAGTTATAAAGTATCCTTTAAATAATAAAAAAAAACCATCATCAATTAAAAATAATGAAAATAATCATGATAATAGAAGTAAATTAATCGATACACACACACACAATTCACCCTTATCTAATAAGACTAATCAAAATAAAGAATCCAACAATAATAAAACTTCTGTCAGCTTTAATAATGCTAAGAATTTTTCAATATACAACAGTTCTAAATCAGTTGCTTCTCAAAATGAAAGTTTGTTATCTGATCAATGAAAATCATCAGATGATACTTTATCTAAATGATTCAAAGATAGCTTTAATTACTTAGCTCTAAAAAAGTTGAAATCAAAAATGTTTATATAATAATATCGAATAAATAAAACTAGATAACTAAACAGACAAGTAATAGTTTATATATAGTCAATTTAAGATTATTATCAAGCCAATAGTTTCAACATATAAAATTGGTGTCAGTGGAGAGACTTGAACTCTCGACCTCAGCGTTATGAATGCTGTGCTCTAACCGGCTGAGCTACACTGACATAATGATACCTAAATCTGATTCAGAACATCATATGCATGTATCAAGAAAAAAATCCTTGAAGACAGTAATCAAATCTGCTTGAAAAAGGTATACGACTATTATAATAATTCAGGATGGTCTTCTAAGGAAGAAATCTTTAAATCAGAAATTCTTTTTGTTTCTGAATGAAGCTAAACCCAAATAATTCTTTTCGGTTGGAATGTAAATGAATGGATATTAGTAATACGGTTGTTATAAATAGCCATGCAGAAGATGATATAACTATTAAATTTCTAAAAATTAACATGACTGAATAAATAAGTAAATCGATTATCCACAAAAAAAGGTTTATTGATAGTCTGATTTGGAATAGAAAATTTGTTGAAACAACAGGTTTA
>QCHY01000036.1 GCA_003216975.1 Prochlorococcus sp. AG-402-I20 | reverse complement strand
GGATTGATTCCCATCTAAATCAGTAGCAGAAATAATTACATTATATTTATTAGCTATTTCATTAGGTCTTGTATCAATATTCGTAATATTGGTAATAATAAAAAAATTACCAGTCTCTAAACCACTACTGGTTACATTCAACAATGGAACAGTCGGCACTTCCACTGATGTATTTGAAAATTGTAAATCTAAAGGATAAGTTTTAATTCCAGTTTGATTCAATAAAAGTGGATTTTTAATTCCATCACCTAATATATGGCCAAAGACAGTAAAACCCTCATTTTGAGTATCTAAATTATTATTATTATGAGATAAATTTATAAACCATTCAGATGTAGCACTATCAGGTTTACCACTAATCTTAGCCATTGCAATAGTACCCAACAAATTAGAATTTCCTGGCTCATTAATTATTTCTCCTTTTGATTGGATAATTGTAATAGAAAAATCAGATTCACTAGATTTAGGTAATATTTTATACCCACCACTCTGAATCACAAAATCAGAAACTAATCTATGAATGAAAGTATTATCAAAAGTATCATCATTTACATATTTAAGAAAATTATTAGAAGTAATAGGAGTTGATTGATTAGTTTGATTTTGTGTATCATAAAGTTCTAGATAAAAATTATTTCCTATCGATTGAGTAGCGTCAAAATAATTAGTTTCAAATTTTAAAGTAGTTCCATTTAATTCATGAGTCGTTTCATAATCAGGAGCATTTTTAAAGCTTAATGTCCCAGTATCTTTATCAATCGCAAAAAGATTTTTTTCTCCCCCACTTATCGACCATGTAACAAGCTCATTAGCCGTAAAAGTAAATATTTCCTTATTATTTTCATTAGTAGAAGCAAGAGTAAATTTTTCTCCTTCTAGCCCAGAAACACCTTTTATTGATGGCGGGGTCATCTTCTTTTACCTTTAATATTTGAGAAACAAATTCATCAAGTAATACTATAACAATAGAGAATAAAGCAAGTTATGTCTCAAAAAAATGTTCTAGGGACTGAACTAAAATCTTGTAGCTGCAGTCCTATGACAGGATGGTATCGAGATGGGTCATGTAGAACAGACTCATCTGATCAAGGAATGCATACTGTCTGTGCTGTAATGACCTCACAGTTTCTCAGTTACAGCAAAGCTCAAGGGAATGATTTATCATCACCTCAACAGGGTTTTCCAGGATTAAAAAAAGGGGATCACTGGTGTCTTTGTGCCCCTCGCTGGAAAGAAGCATTTGAAGATGGAATGGCTCCTTTAGTTGACCTTGAGGCAACAGAAGAAAGTACTTTACAAATTATTGAAATAGAAGTGTTAAAAAAGTTTTCATATCATTCATAGGAAAAACTTCTTGAAAACGTTTTTCACGAAAAATGATCATCCTCACAAGTTATTATTATTCAAATTCTTTACATCAAATAAATTACATACACCTAGGGAAACAAAATACAACTCATTAGATCCTAGACACCGTTCATGAATCTCAGGGTTAATAGAAATTTAAACATTCCAATCAGTAAAATCAAATGGCGCTTTTCACGTTCTTCAGGGCCTAGTGGACAGAATGTAAATAAAACTGAAAGTCAAGAAGAAAAATTTTTCAATATTGTCACTCTAAAGCTCTTAATCCATTTCAAAAAGCAATTCTTCTAGATAAATTAATTTCAAATAGCAAGACCAGGAAAGCAACCAAGCCTACCAAAGTATCTCAAATTAGAAGAGTTGAATCAAAGAAAAAAAGGCGAGTTAAAGCAGAGTAGGCCAAAGACTATAGAAAAAACTTTTAAAATTTCTAATTAATTCTAAAGTTCAGTCAACTCAACTTGCACTTCAGATATTCCAAGCTAAAAAGAATAAAATAGATAATTTATTATGTTAACTACGTCTTCTCGTCTTCGAATACAAGAAATTTTAAATAGACTTGCCATGGGTAAGTCAGTAAGCCTCGAAGAACGGATTTATATCAACAAACATGCGACCAAGAATCAAAACGTATCTACTTGGCTTAGAAAAGCCTCACGTATTCAACGAGGCCAAAATCATTCTAACCCTATAGATAAATTACTAAATGAACTAGATCTATATTCAGACGAACAAAATTTAACATTCAATCCCGATAAAGATGATCTAGGAGAATGGTTCTCTGGAGCACCTTCATGGATTAGAAGAAGCTAGGTAGTAGCAAAACAAAAAGAACAAAGATGAACTAGAACCCCCTTAATAGTTTGGACAAATACTTAAGCAGCTTCTTCTTGCTCCTTCTTTTCTAGTTTTAATAAATCAATAACATTGGAACTAATAGGTTGAAAATCCTCATCCTTAGCTGAAGAAATAGAATCCTTCATCAAAAGCTTTACAAGAGCAGTTACAGATGAAGTTAGAAACTTTAAGCTATCATAAATATTAGCTAACTCTTTAGTAATCTCATCTTGATGCTTTCCTTTACTCATTAATGTTGAGACAGTCCAACCAGCAAGGCCTAGAAAAAGAAGAAAAACAACCGTAATCATGGCAAAAATAAATACAAATCATATATATCGATAACTCATAAATAAAGCAAGACAAAAAGAATATATTCTATGAAATTTTGATAAATCTGCAAATTTTTTTTGATTTTTATGGTTTAAAAGCAAAAAGAATCTAATTAATTTAGAAAAATTGTAAAAAATCACTTCCAGTTCAACATTTAAGCCAATCTAATTGAACTCTCCATAGAGGATTCTACTCCTCCAAAAGAAGTAGAATCTAACCAATCTCCGCAAAAATCACTACTACTAATTGAAGACCACTGTAAATCTTGAGATAATAAGTGATTTAGAGGTTGAGAAACTCTGCAATCCATTATATCTATAAGTCTTGCTTGTAAGAATAAATCTAGAAATATTTGATAATTAACAAAGATTGGTACCAAAGATTTAATAATTAAATCAATATTAGTCTCGATTAAACTTTTCACATAAACGCAGTGTAAGACAATAATCATGATGAAATATTGCTTTTATATTTTATTCATAATAAGAAAATTTAAAAGCAACTCTATAAAATTAAAGACAAGCCTAAAGCAATTAGTTACTAATTCTTAAAGACTCATTAATAATAATTTTATATACTGTAATCATACGAATCATTATTAAAAAAGTGACTGCAAATGATTTAAATCAACAAACAATTAAATTTTCAGGACAATCATATAAATCACTCTCATTTACAGGTATTAATAGAATTGATGCTTATTTTCATGAATCTAACGGAGCAGTAGCTTGGAATAATGATCCATATTTAGGATCATCGTATTCAATCAATGGTTCTACTGTTATTTCTTTCAGTTTTGCTGATAGCAATGCATTAGCTAATTCTGACTTTTTTGCCCTCCCAGATCACTCAATACCTTACCAACCAATTGCTTATACAGATTCTCAAAAAATAGATATACGGAAAGCATTTGATGAAATAAGCACAGTCGCCAATATTACTTTTGTAGAGGTTGAAGAGATAGAGACAAAGGTTGGAACAATACGACTTTTTATTAATAGTCTTATATCCTCTACTGAAGGATCAATTGGCGATGCTGTAGGAGATGTTCCAGGTCAGAACCCTTCTAATGGAGATATTATTTTTTCTCCACGATTCTCAAATTTATCATTCTCAACTGGAGAGAATGGATTACTTCTCGGAGATTACGGAACTTACTCACCTTATTCAATAATGGTACATGAAATTGGTCATACATTAGGTCTTGAACACCCATGGGAGCATCCTACTTTTGATTTCCCCGATGAGAAAGAATTTAGTCGATATACGGTAATGACAGGGACAGAAGGGTCTGGTCATGGAGTTTATCGACTTAATGAAAAAGACTATACTGTGACGCATGGTCCAATGGTTTATGATATAGCTACTTATCACTACTTATACGGAGCTAATCCTACACATAATATCAATGATACAATCTACACCTTTGATCCAAATACACCTTTTATAAAAGCAATATGGGATGCAGGTGGTATTGACACACTTGACTTTCATAATTTCTCAAAAAATCAAATCATTAGTTTAGTAGATGGAGAATACTCAACAACAGGGTTTAATGTTGATTGGTCC
>QCHY01000035.1 GCA_003216975.1 Prochlorococcus sp. AG-402-I20 | reverse complement strand
ATTAAATGAAAGTGCTCAGAAAATGCTTTATGCAGATTATGTAGAAGCAGGTCAAATGCCTGTCGTTCTTGCAAATAAATTTGGAGGTGTCATTTTCCATGAAGCGTGTGGGCATCTATTAGAAACTACTCAACTAGAACGAGGAACTTCACCTTTTCATGACAGTATTGATAAGCAAATTGCAAATGAGGCAGTAAGTGCCGTTGATGAGGGACTTTCAAATTATGCATTTGGCTCTCTATCCATGGATGATGAAGGTATGGAACCTCAAAATACATTACTAATCGACAAGGGAATATTAAAAAAATTCCTTGCAGATAGAGCAGGTTCTATAAGAACTGGCCATCCAAGAACAGGTAGTGGCAGAAGACAAAATTTCTCATTCGCCGCAGCTAGTCGAATGAGAAATACATACATAACGCAAGGTGATTTTTCACCAGATGAATTAATCGAGAGCGTTGATAATGGTCTTTACTGCAAATCAATGGGAGGAGGAAGTGTTGGGCCAACTGGTCAATTTAACTTTTCAGTTGAAGAAGGATACTTAATAAAAAATGGAAAACTTGATAAACCAGTTAAGGGTGCAACATTGATCGGTGAAGCAAAAGAAGTATTACCAAGAATTTCCATGTGTGCAAATGATTTAGATCTTGCAGCTGGTTTTTGTGGGTCTGTAAGTGGAAGTGTAAACGTTACTGTGGGTCAACCACATATAAAAGTAGATTCAATAACAGTTGGAGGAAGATAAATTGAATAAAACAGCTACTAATAAAAATCTTAGTGAATTAAATCCAGTACAAATAAACGATCTTCTAGAGAAATATAGTAAAGAGTCTGAAATTCAAAAATGGGATGTCGGCGCATCCTCTAGTAGTGATATTTCTGTACAAGTTCAGCAAGGCATCGCTAAACAGCTGAAAGGTTCTCAAAGAAATTCCATGACTTTAAGAGTATGGAATAAAAATAATCAAGTTGGAATAACAAGTACCTCAGATTTAACAAGCGAAGGGATTAAAAAAGCAATGAGAGGAGCTGTTGAAGCAAGTCTTTTTGGCAACGAAAAAGAATCTCCAGAATTCTCATCATTAGCGAAAGCACCTTTAACAAAAGAAGATTCCAAATTTTCAAATTCCTATACAATAGATGAATTACTTAGTATCCTAAAAAATGCTGAAAAACAATTAATTGAAAGTCATCAATCAATAGATTCAGTTCCATATAATGGATTAAATCAAAGTCACATAGAGCGAATTTATATTAATAGTGAAGGAGCTAATAGATATATGAAACTATCACAATCTTCTATATATTTATATGCAAAGGCCGAGGAAGAAAACAAAAAACCCAGAAGTGCTGGAGGAATTAGAATAAACACAAATATAACAGATCTTGATATTAAATCTTGTATAAAACAAACATCAGATAAAATAGTTAGTCATTTAAATTATAAACCTATTGAAACAAATAAGTATCTAATTTGTTTTAGCCCTGAGGCCTTTCTTCAATTGATAAATGCTTTCAGTTCAATGTTTAATGCAAGATCAATTATAGATGGTATAAGTTTAATGAATAAAGATTCGATTGGTGAACAAATTTCAGTTCCCAATTTAAATATAAGCGACGAAGGTCTTCATCCAGAAAATATAGGAGCTTTTAGCTTTGATGGTGAAGGAACTCCAACACAAAATATCAAGTTGGTTTCAAAAGGTATATTAACTAATTTACTTCATTCAGAGGCAACTGCTAGAAAATTTGGTGTGAAACCAACTGGACATGCTGGATTAGGGGCCAAGGTATCAGTATCCCCAGATTGGTTAGTTATTAGCAAAAGTGATTCTGATATGGATAAAGAAAATGGTCTAAATATTAAAAGCACGCTCAAAGAATACATACTAATAGATGAACTATCTGCTATTCATTCTGGTGTTAAAGCTAGTCAAGGTTCCTTTTCATTACCCTTTGATGGTTGGATCGTTAATAATGGTAAAAAGACATCGATTGAAGCAGCAACCGTTGCTGGTGATATTCTAAATGTCTTAAAAAGTATTGTAAAAATTGAGGATGAACAGGTTGTTACACATCAAGGTATCAGTCCTCATATATGGGTTGAGAACATCTCAATTACTGGAGAAGCGTGAAAATAGTTTTTTGGGGAACGCCTAAATATGCAGCCGAAAATTTAATTAACTTAGCCAAGGCAAAATACAAAATAATTGCCGTAGTTACTCAACCAGATAGAAAGCGAGGACGTGGGAAAAATTTGTCGCCATCGCCAGTAAAAGAAGCTGCAATAGAACTTGGAATTCCTGTCTTTACTACACATTCGATAAGCAAAGATCAAATTACAAAGAATAAACTCTTAAGCTTGAAAGCTGATGTTTACGTTGTAGTAGCTTTTGGTCAAATTCTGCCAAAAGAGATATTAGATCAGCCAAAACTTGGATGCTGGAATAGTCATGCTTCCTTACTACCTTCATGGAGAGGAGCCGCTCCAATTCAGTGGAGCATTATTAATGATGATCTGAAAACAGGTGTTTGTATTATGTCAATGGAAGAGGGTTTGGATACTGGACCTGTCATTGAACAGGAAGCAACGGTTATTAATGATTCAGATAACCTCGAGATACTTACTAATAGATTATCTACTATCTCATCAAAACTATTAATTAAGTCACTAGAAAGAATAAGGATTTCCAAATGCATTAACAAAGCATCTATTCTAGTAGAATTAAATGCTATCGAACAATCAAAATTAAACGGAACCCCATCTTATGCAAGACAAATTATCAAACAAGACTATTTAGTAGATTGGAATCAAAATGCTCGAACTATAATTAAGAAAATACAGGGACTATATCCTAACTCATATACACTTTATAAAGGCAAAAGAATAAAGATATTAGAAGCAATAATAATTATTGATAGATCACAATTGGAAGGTAATGAAAATACAATCAACAAATTAACAAAAAGGATAATACCTGGACAAATAATTTCAATAAATAAGAAATCAGGCATAGAGATAATGACAAATGATAATCCAATTCAAATTAAATATGCTCAACTGGAAGGGAAAAAGGCAACAGACGGTTTTACGTTATCAGTTCAATCCAATCTAAACATTAATAATATATTTGGCAATTAACTATTCTCTATATTATTCTCTTTTCTTGAAAATCCCCAGAGGAAAAGACAAAGCATTAATAAAAAGAATATGTATTCAGGTATAACTAATTGATAAAAAATTAATTCTATAATTAACTTAATTCCGATTATTCCTACAGCTACATAACCAGCTTTTTCTAAATTAATATATATCTCTAACCATTTAATAAATAACCCAGAGGTAAATCTTAATGCTATAACTCCAATAATTGCTCCCGTAATAACCAAAAGAAACTGGTCACTGATTGCAACCGCTGCAGTAATACTGTCAATTGAAAAAGCTAGATCAGTTACTGACAATAAAAGTATAACCTTAATTAAAGAGTTTGTAGATATAAAATTATTAGAATTATTAACATCAATAGGGGATTTTTTATTAATAGAAATTAATTTTAAAATAGAAAGAGATAATAAATAAATGCCACCAAATAGCTTAATTGGCCAAAAATTTAAAAAGAATTGAGCAGTTAGTATTACAAGTATTCTAAGTATTAAAGCTATAAATATTCCTATATTCAATGCCCTTTTTTGTAGATCAATATTATTTAGATTCTTAGTTATTGAGGCTAGAGCAACAGCATTATCAGCAGACAATACAAGCTCTAACGATACAATAATTGGTAAAAGAGGTGCAAGTTCAACCCATCTATCGATACCATCAAGTAACGGAGTTAAGGATCGGAGAGATGCTGAATCCATTAATTTGCGAAAAAGAGCTATTTATTCCGACTGTTTGGTATATGTTAACTCTAATAAATCTAATTAGGGCTATTTCAAAAGGGATATGAGAATTGAATCTAAACTTTGCCACGTATCTGATAATAAAGCCGTAGTTCAGGTGATTGGGTGGCTCAACGATGAAAAAATAGGTAGTGCACTAGCAGAAGGGACCTCAGTAGAAATTGCTGAAGACAAAGCAATTTCAAGACTTAACAAAAGGATTTCTACATTCACAAATAATTTACAAACTAAAAAATCAAATAATGAAGAAAAAAGCAACAAACCACTGAAGGTTAAAATTCCTAATAGTGAAAAAATTGAAAAAAATAATCAGAATCTTGAACCAAACGACTGGAGCAGCGAACTAACCGCAATAGATTTAGAAATTGAACGCTTAAAATGGTCACGAGATGATGAGATAAATTTTCTAAAAACAACCTTTGGTTATAATAATCGAAACAAAATAACAACTTATAATGATATTGTTAAGTATTTGAGTCTATTAAAAAAGACAAATAGAAAATCCCATTCTACAGATTCTAGTTCGAATATTTATTCATTGATTGAAGAGTCTGAAAGTATATTAATTGATTTATCATGGGATCATATACAAGGAAGAGAATATTTACAAAAGGAATTTAATGTCTCTAGCAGGAAGGAACTTAATGAAGAACAATTAATTTCTTTTGTAGAAAAGCTTAAAACAATTCGAAATCAATATTCATCAAATTAAACCTTTTCAATACGACATAATAAATGTTATGGTATTGAATTAAATCGAGAAGAAAAAAAATAGTGACTTTAGAGTCAATTGCGAAATATTTAGAAAATCATCAATTAACTAATGAGTTAAGTGAGCGAGCAAATAGAGAAGATAGATTAATCTTAACTGGAGCTAACCGAACAGCAAAAGCATTAATTACTACATCTCTTGCAAAAAAAGAATCAAAAATACTATTAGTAATAGTACCAACATTAGAAGAGGCGAGTAGATGGTTTCCTATAGTTAGAGATTGCGGTTGGTCAAAGACTTGTTTATATCCTACGAGCGAGATTTCTCCATACGATTCGATAAAACCAACTTCAGAAATAATATGGGGACAATTACAAGTTATTAGCGATATAATGGAGCTAAAAGGTGACGAGAATATAGCAATCATAGCAACAGAAAGATCATTACAGCCTCACCTACCTCCTTTTGACTATCTTAAATCAAGATGTATTAAATTAAATATTGGTCAAGAAATAAACCTAAATGAATTAAGTTTAAAATTATGTGAAAGCGGATATATAAAAACTAATAATATAGATCAAGAAGGAACATGGACAAGACGAGGAGATATAATTGATATTTATCCTGTTAGTAGTGAATTACCAATTCGATTAGAATTATTTGGAGATCAATTAGAAAAGATAAAAGAATTTGATCCAATTTCTCAAAGATCATTAGATAAGATTGATAATGTATATATTACTCCAACAGGTTTTGACCCACTAATTATTAATAAGCTTCTATCTTTTAACGAGAAGGATATAACTAGTTTACTATCTGATGATGAGTACACTGAATTAATAAATTTAAACACATTATCATCTGCTAAGAAATTTTTAGGAGTGGCATTTGAAAATCCTTCATCATTATTAGATTATTTAGATGAAGATACCTTTGTTGTTGTTGACGAAAGAATTCAAGCCTTATCGCATG
>QCHY01000034.1 GCA_003216975.1 Prochlorococcus sp. AG-402-I20 | reverse complement strand
CAATTCATTGTGAATGCCATCACGAGCTATTGTTGATTCTATAGGCAATGGTGTTTAAAGTGCTAATCCAAGAAGGCAATCAAATAACTAAATTTTATTCTAAGAAATTAAATCCTATTTTTCGACTCCAAGTAAAAGGAAATAGCTATGTTCCTAAAGGGGAGCTATGAGTACAAGTGCATTAAAAGATGCTCTAGTACTAGGCTCAGGCCCAGGCGCTTTATCAATAGCGGCAGCATTAGCGAGTGAAAACTTAAATGTTGAAATCTTATCGGAGCAATCGCCAGAGGAACCTTGGCCCTTCACCTATGGAATTTGGGGTGAAGAGGTTGACGAGCTTGGCTTAAGTCATTTACTTGAACATAGATGGATAAACACTATTAGTTATTTTGGTGAGGGAGACAAAGATCCAAATTCAAAAAAAAATGAAGTTACTAAACATAATAGAGATTATGGACTTTTTGATAAAAACAAATTACAAGCTTATTGGTTAGCGCAATGCAATAAGGCAGAAATAGAATGGCATAAAGGATCAGCACTCAACTTAGAAACGAATGAATTAACCAGCACAGTTAAAACGACTAAGGGAAAGGAACTTAATGCTCGACTAGTTATTGACGCAACCGGCTATAAACCTGTTTTTATTAAATCTCCTAACCAAGGTCCAGTAGCCGTGCAAACTTGTTACGGGATAGTAGGGGAATTCAACGCACCCCCTGTCGAGAAAGGGCAATTTGTTCTAATGGATTATCGCTGCGACCACTTGAATCCTGAGGAGAGGAAAGAAGCTCCAACATTTTTATATGCTATGGATATGGGAGATGGAAAGTTTTTCTTAGAAGAAACATCCTTAGGTCTATTCCCTCCAGTATCTCTTGATGAGTTAAAAAGAAGACTCGAAAAAAGATTACAGACTCGGGGTTTAGAAATAAAAAGTCTTGAGCATGAAGAGCATGGTTCATATCTGCCAATGAACATGCCTATCCCTGACCTAACACAGCCTGTCCTTGGATTTGGTGGTTCGGCAGGAATGGTGCATCCCGCATCGGGATACATGGTTGGCAGCCTCTTAAGAAGAGCTCCTAAAGTTGCAAAAGCCCTTTCATTAGCGATGAAAGACCCAAACGCATCCTCAGCTTCATTAGCAAAGAAAGGTTGGCAAGTCTTATGGCCATCAGAACTCAGAAGAAAACAAGCTATTTATAAATTTGGATTAGAAAAATTAATGCGATTCGAAGAGAAGTTGCTAAGAGGATTTTTTGTAGAGTTTTTTAGTTTACCTAATAAACAATGGTATGGATTCCTTACAAATACACTTAGCCTTAAAGAACTAATCTCAGCAATGTGGAAGATGTTTAGGAAATCACCCTGGACTATCAAACAAGGCTTAATGAATATGCATGGTAGGGAATTAAATTTATTATTTAAAGCATTAATAGTTAATAATAAATGAGAAAAATCCTTATAACTGGTGCAAGTAGAGGTATAGGTAAAGCAATAGCATTAAAATTACATAAAGAAGGCCATTCATTAAGCTTGGGCGTAAGGAATAAAGAAGATTTAATCAATACACTATTAGATCCAAGATCAAAAAATCCAGATAATTTCTTGGTACACAACTATAATGCAACTGATCAAAAGTCATCAAAGAAATGGGTTGAGAAAACAGTCGGAACTTTTAAAAATATTGATACTATTATTCATTGCGCTGGGATATTTAAAAGAACAAATCTATTGTTTAATGATGATGAAATGAAAGATATTGAAGATCTATGGAAAGTTAATGTAATGGGACCATGGATATTAACAAAACATGCTTGGAAGTATTTATCCCTCAGTAATTCAGCACGAATAATTGTATTAGTATCGATGAGTGGAAAACGATCAAAAGGGAACTTGGCTAGCTATTCAATGAGTAAATTCGCTTTAATGAGCTTATGCCAGACCATGAGAAACGAAGGCTGGGGAAAAGGTATTCGAGTTACAGCTATATGCCCAGGCTGGGTAAATACAGACATGGCAAAAGAAATAAATCATTTTCCAAAAGAAGACATGATACAGGCAAATGATATTGCAAATATTTGTTCCAATTTACTGGATTTACCAAACAGTTCTGTTCCTTTTGAAATTGCACTAAATTGTCAACTTGAAACAACTATTTAGTAGAAAAGTCTTAATTTTTTTTTAAATAGGATTACTAGTTTTCTTAAATGTATTCAACACTACCAGAATTGCCTTTCGGATATACTTATGAAAATAATTTCTATAAAAACTTCCTATCGCTTTACCTACTGAATAGGTTCTTTGTATGAGACCAACTATAAAATTAAAGAACCATAAACAAATTAAAACTGTAAGAGCTAAAGAAGCAATTGAGTAAAACTTATTAAGCTGTTCTTGTATTGGTTCTAAAAATTGAAGATAATCAGAGATGCTCATACTCGCCAAAGGTCATTACCTATTAAATATATTTATAGCTATAATCTGTTAATTAAGCAAGAAGTTATAAATTATATGTATAGAAAATAAAAATAATTATCTAGATTAAAAGGCAATTGAAAAATGAGAAAAACTATACATAACATATGCAACTGAAATCATAGAGATAGCTATCAAGAGGCCTTTAAATCTGTTAGATACTGTCGAGAAAAGTGTAAGATCATCAGTATCATAACCTCCAAAACTACCAAGGATTGCAAGTGACCACATAGGGAGAGAGGCAAATAATATTGAAAGAAAAAAACTAAATATAAACATTTTATTCATAAGAAATGAAATCAGAAAAGTTATAGCTGCGAAAAACAAAGATCCATTTAACCCTATTCTCAACTCATCATTTAGGCTTTTTGGGAAATTACTTTTGCCTTCTAAATGTTTTTTACAATTATTAACTTCTGATTCAGATAAACGAAAATAGTTCGTATCCGGAATTCTTTTTTTCTTATAAAGCCTTAGCAATCTTACCTCAAAAGATTTGGGATGATTAGTTTTGAAAGAAGAAATTATTTCACCTGGTTTCATTTTACTAGCTTCACTTTTCAAATCAGTCGTACATCCGAGTTTATATAAATCACCATTTTTCATTAAATAAACAAATCCTGACATAATTTTATTTTCTTGAGAAATGAAGCGTTCGGAATATAAAAATAATGGATTATATTTTTATAGTAAAATATAATTTCCAAAGGAAATAATAGGGGATACACTTGTGTAGTATATCTATTTAAGATTTATAGGATTGACTAATCATATCTAGGAATAGGGCACAAGATGATTTTAACAGGAAAATTATGAATCACAATATACTATATAGCTTTAGACGATGTCCCTACGCAATTAGAGCCAGATGGGCTTTATTAAATACAAAACAGGTAGTGGAGTTAAGAGAGGTCGAACTAAAGAACAAGCCTATTGAATTAATTCAAATTTCCAAAAAAGCAACTGTACCTGTATTAAAGACTAATTCAAATAAAGTAATTGATGAGAGCTTAGAAATAATGATCTGGAGTATTAAAAGATCAAATATGCAAGAATTAATTGGTGATAATAATGAGAAGTCAAAAGAAATATTTAGCCTTATAGAAATAAATGATAAAGTATTTAAATATCATTTGGATCGATTTAAATATGCATCTAGATTTAGTTTTGAAGAATCAGCAACTCATCGTACTGCAGCTATGAAAATACTTTTATCTTTAAATCACAGATTAAAAGGATTTTCAAACAAAGGGAAGCCGTTATTTCTTGTTGATGCAAAAGAAACCTTAGCTGATTGGGCTATCTGGCCATTTGTAAGGCAATTTAGAATAGCTGATATAAAAAAGTTTGATCAAAATAACGAAATTAAATATTTGCAAAGTTGGTTAAATTATTTTTTTACACATGAGAAATATCCAATAGTTATGAAAAAAAATGAAATATGGAGTAAGCAAAATGAACCTCTATTTTTTGGACCATAAAGTAGAAAATCATTCTGAAGCCCTTCTTTTATCAATGATTCTTGATAACTCCAAAAAATAACCAGCTGTACAAAATTTACCTAGATTTCTATCTCTATTTCCTATGTCGCTCCTAAACTCTGCAGTCTCTGCCATGATTAAATCCAATTGATCCTGAGGTAGCTCATAGAGTTCTCTTAATTCAACCTCTTTTCCAAGTAGATGACTTTTAAACCATTTTTCTTTTAATTCTTGAGGAGGAATATCTTGGTAAATTTGTCGGTTCATACAAAAGAGGGAAATGGTTTATTAAAACTAATATTTCTATAAATTATAACTTTAGTTAAGTCTTTTAATTGTCATGCTGAGGATTTTGTATATTTTGACTGCAAAGATATTGCTAACACGAATAAAAACAATGAAATTAATCCACAAAATTCTGTCCACCCTTTAAGCCCAAAATTACTAATAAACAAAGGAGCTATTACAGTAATCAAGCCTCCAGAAAGAATTGGTTGTAAAAATAATTGCTTAACTGAAAACACAGGTAAAGTATTAGTAGAATTTCTAGGATCAGCCAATCTCAAAAGTAATAGTCCACTAGCTGCAACTCCCGTTGAATTTCCAAACTCTGCTATTGCTCTTTCAAACCATTCTTCTCTAAAAAATAATCTAGAAAAAACCAACATCCCTATAAGATTCCAAATCAATCCACCAATAGCTAAAATAGCTATTGGTACCCAATAGTTAACTAATAAAGGTAAATTCAAACCTGCCATTGCGGTAATTATGAGTAAATCTGTTGAAAGTATGCCAATCTCACGTTGAAAAAGTGATGAGACTAATTTAGTCTTTCCAGTTTTTTCTAATAAAAATCTTACTAAAAATGAACCCATCAAAGCCAATGGAAATACTGGGAAAGCTAATATCACCTGCTTACTTATATCATTCAAATAAGAAGAAGATAACCTTAACCAAAAGAGTAAAAGGATTCCGACCAATACCGCTAATCCTATTAGAGCAAAATTAAATAACAGCAACTTCAGTTGTTCGATTGGTTTGAATTCCAATTCAATGTCATTTGAATCATTTATGAGCTCTTGCTCAGCAGGTACAAGCCATCCCAAAAACCTGCCTAGAACAACCAAACCACTCCCTAACAAAGTAGAAGCAAGTAAACCAACAGTTGCCATTGCGAATCCAAGATCTAATCCCTCAGGAAAGCCTAATTTCATAAAACTATCTCCCATTATTGCTGCAGCTCCATGTCCTCCTTCAAAACCAACCTCAATAATGCATCCCATCAGTGGATCTACTCCTAAATAAGGAAGCAAAAATGACAACACAATTATTCCACCCACAACATATTGGCCAAAACCTAATAAAAGTCCAAGCAATGCCTGCGAAGCAACTGGTTTCCATAAAGCACTAATTCTTGGAATAGGTCTTCCTAGCATTAAGGTCGCAAATACCAAAGTAAGCAATGGTGTTGGTAATTGCATCCAAGTATTTAGAACCCGCTCTGGTAGTAAAGAAAAAGGTCCGTAAGGACCAATCAAAAAACTTAATGCTCCAACTAAAAGGGCTATGGGAATGCCAAATCTTTCTAACTTCATTGCAGAATCCAATCTTCTACCAAGGGTTAGAAGAATTCCTATAATTCCGAGGAGTCCCAAGGAAAGGACTAATGTTGGTATTGCATTAATTTTATGTAGGTCTTCCAAACCTAAAAACGACAGACTCATCTATTAACGAGCTTATGGAAGTAAATGAAAATTCCTAAAAAATAATATCCCAT
>QCHY01000033.1 GCA_003216975.1 Prochlorococcus sp. AG-402-I20 | reverse complement strand
GCATGCTTAGAGATTGCGAGAAGTGGTTGTTCTGATGGTGCATGCTCAAGACATAACTACCAGGCTGACACTCTCTTGCTCTACATGAGTTACTCAGATGAAATCATCAATTACACCTCAGAAAGACTGGGATACTCTTTTCTTTCTAATCTTGCAAGAGATTTTGGATCACCACTAAAAGACAATAAAGATCAAGATAATTTCTCTTGGCAAGACGTAGTATCGGCTTGCCCAAATAAGGACGACTATAAACATGCCCTTGTATGGAAATTTATAGAATTAGTCGCTAAAGAGAAAATTTTAGAGCACTAATAATTCAATATGGAAATTAATTGGATATAACTTCTCTATTGCTTGATCATTGATCCTACAGGTAATTTAATTTTGATATAAGATCAGATAGAGGTCTCATCCAATGAGGTCGAAAAATACAATAAATTAAAATAAAGAAAAATATTGCACCTATTATTCCATAAAATTGAACCTCTATTTCTTCCCAAATCTGTTCAACCCAAATAAGATAAGATTTATTTTTTCTTTCTCTTTCCATTGAAAAATATATAGAAAACCATTCTATAAGAATAACTAAAGCTTTAAAAGAATATTAATAAAAACCCTTTTATTTTTCGATATTTTAATTTATTGATAAATTGAATATAAAATTATGACCCAAAAGACTCGGGAGAGTAGTTTTTTAACTAAATTATTTTGATTATATTCAAAAACAAAATTGAAGAACAGCCCTTCTATTGAAGAAATTATTTCAGTTACTCTAAGCTGTACCTTAATAAGGATGACTGAAGTAAATAGAATAGACAGATCCGTTCTTTATCAAGAGTTTAAAGAATGGATTGTAAATTCTGGAGGTAAAAAACAGAGCCAAGAGATTTTATACCTTAGATACCTAAATAATGATAGAAAGATTAATTAGATTAACTTATATTTACTATTTGGTTATCATGCAGAAAAAAAATTTTAAAATCCTCATCCAAGAACAATAATCACTAAGATAAAGTAAATCTTAAGAAATGTTCACTTCTTTATTTTCACTGTTTTTCACCACTCTACTTTGGGTACAAGTGCCCCAATGGAGTGATAATTGGTCAAAATGTGCCGTAGACATACCCGACACTGCTTGTCATTGGTATATAGTCTCTCCAGATAATACTTTTGGGAAAGGTTTCGATTGGGCAACTGCTCCTTGGTTTGATGCAAACGGTTTAAATGATGTTGCAAAGATGTCTTCTCAAACAGTAGTAGAGAGACTACAAATAAAAGAAATTAATAGAAAATTAATTTCATGAGTATTTATCATTCAATTACAACGACAAATAAATAAATTAAAAGAACTAGAAAATTAATTTCTTATTTCACCTAGCACTCGAAGTGCTTCATTAACATGAGCAGGTCCATTTAAAAGGTCATTGAAAATATGCCTAATAACACCTTTTGAATCAACAATATAGGTAACACGACCATCTAGTAAACCAAGAACTTTAGGAACACCAAAAGCTCTTCTCAATGAATTATCGGTATCACACAACAATGGAAATGGAAGTTTGTTTTTGTCTGCAAAGGATCTGTGGCTTGCTTCATCGTCTCCACTTACCCCCCAAACTTCAGCACCGAATAGTTTAAAAAGATCATACTTATCTCTAAAGCCACAATTTTCAGCTGTACAACCTGGTGTATCGTCTTTTGGATAAAAAAATAGAACTAGTGGTCTTCCTTTGGCTTGCTTATTCGTCCTAGAAATTCCTAGTTGATCAGAGAGTGAGAAATCAGGTATTTGATCGCCTAACTTTAAAGGCATTTGAATCCTAAACCATTTTAAATTATTATATAAAAAATCAGAGCAGGTTGTAGCTAAAAAGCGTCAACAAAATACTATTAACACTACAATTTATTAATCAGCATCTAATAGCTACTGATTGGAAACTAGAGATTTATTAAGCTAAAAAAAATAAGATTTTTATGTTTTAGTATAATGGTATTAACTAGTTAAAATTCATTGAGTGGTTTCGGAAAAAAGACAAAAGACAGTAAAGGGTCTTCCAAAAAACTCCTAAAGCTTTCAGAAAAAGAGCTAAAAATAAAATCAATCAATAATCATCTTAAAGGCAATTTTGATGAAGCAGAAAAAGGTTATATAGCTTTTATAAAAAATGGTTATTCTGATGCAGATATAATTTCAAATTATGCACTCTTATGTGAAAAAAAAGAAGAGAATGAAAAAGCTATAAAACTATATGAAAAATGTGCTCAAAGTTATCCAAATCACATTTACTCAAAATTAAACTTATCTTTCTTATACTATAAACTAAATAATTTAGAAAAAGCAAAGAAAACAATTGAAGAAGCAATTAAATTAAAACCAATCCTCCCTAATGGCTATTGTATTAGAGGATTAATTTTAAAAAGTTTAAATAAATATAATGAGAGTGAGTTATCACTTAAAAAAGCAATCGAACTAGATCAAAATTACATTGATGCATATATTAATTTAGGGTTACTATATAAAGATTTTAATAATTTAAATAAAGCAGAAGAATATTATTTAAAAGCATTAGAAATAAATAATGACTCTGCTATCGCACATTTGAATCTAGGTGCTTGCTATAAAGAGAAACAAAAAATAGACAAAGCAATATTACATACAAAAATGGCGATAAAGATAGATGAAAAATTAGAGAACTGTTATTTAAATCTAGCAACAATTTATAGCCAAATTGGTGATTATAAAAAATCACTCTCAATAACAAAAAAAGAAATTTTATTGAATAGAAAAAGTGAGTTAGGTTATCAACTTATGTGTGAATTAATAAAAAAAGGATCTTTATTGAATAAATCAGTGAAAGAAGATAGAGAATTACTAAATAATATATTAAATAGAAAGGACATTTCTCATAGAGAACTATTTGGCAATATAAATAGCCTTTTCTCAATTGAAATATTAGAAAATTTATCTATTTTAGAATCTGAATTGCACGAGAATAAGGATTTTAATATGCTTATAAAAGATAAAGAATTGGTAAAATCCCTTTCTCTAATGATATTTTGCTCTCCATTATGGGAAAAAGTTCTTCGAAATTTACGTAAGAATATTCTTATAAACTATTCAGAAAAAAATAAGGTAAATAAAAGTATTCTTAACTTTACTATAGGTCTTGGAGCACAATGTTTCTTAAATGAGTATGTCTATTTCATATCCAGGGAAGAGAAAGATAAATTACAGGAACTTAAAAAAACAATTAATAAGAATCAAAATCAAGACTATAAATTAGCTATAATTTCTTGTTATCAATCTTTATATTCTTTAAGCAATGAAATAATTAATTTACATAATTATAAATCAAATAGCAATGAGTTTAATGATTTAGTTAATTTACAATTTAAAGAGATAAGTGATGAACAAACAATTCTAAAAAGAATTAAAAAATTAGGAAATATCAAAGATTCGATATCTAAGGAAGTAAAAAAACAATATGAATTAAATCCATATCCTAGATGGAGGTATAATACATATTCTAAAGAAAATAAGTTAAACTTTTTGTCAGTTATTAATTCTGAAATTTTTCCAAATGTAGTTAAATCTAGTTCAGCAGAATTAACAAATAAAAAACTAAATATACTTATAGCTGGTTGTGGTACAGGTATCCAAATACTTGAAGCATCTAGATATAGTAATTGCGAAATAACAGCAATCGATTTAAGCAAGTCAAGTATTACATATGCAAAGAGAAAAGTTGATGAATATGGATTAAAAAATGTAGATTTTATAGAAATGGATTTACTTGAATTGACATCACTAAATAAAAAATTTGATTTAATAGAATGTTCAGGTGTTCTTCACCATATGAATGATCCTACTAAAGGATTATTAAATCTATTTGATGTATTAGAACCAAAAGGTTTTTTAAAGTTAGGCTTGTACAGCAAATATGCACGAGAAGAAATACTAAAAGCTAGAGATCTAATAAAAGAACAAAATATTAAACCAGACATTGATGGAATAAGAAGCTTCAGAAATGACGTACTCAAAGGAGAAATAAAACTGTTAAATGAAATAACTAATTGGTCAGATTTCTACTCAACCTCAATGTGTAGAGATCTCTGTTTTCATAGTCACGAAACCTGTTACTCATTAATTGAAATTAAAGAGATATTAAAAGTATCTAATCTGGAATTTCTAGGTTTTACTCTTTCAAAAGATATTAAAGATAAATACCAGAAAGATAATAAAGATATAGACTCTTTAAAAGATTTAGAATTATGGGATAAATTTGAAAAATTAAATCCTAATTGTTTTAGAGAAATGTATCAATTCTGGTCAAGAAAATCAATTAAATAATTGTTCTTCCAAACCTGGAATAAACATTTTACATAGGGAAAAAATAAATAATATTGCCAAAACATTACCCAGCATTGCTATTGCAAAGCGAATTCTTAGATCCTTAGCAAATGGTAATAGGTTTTCCCAAAGTTGTAATAATGGTCCGCCTGCCATTGGATATTAATGTTTAATTACTAATATTTTACAGTGGGACAACCTTATTGGCTACAAAAAAGGCAAGATTTAAAGTAAAAAGATTATATTATTATCTTCTACTTCAATTTGCTTCTCATAACAAATAGAAGTATCAACCCTAGCAATATTAAGGCCAAAGGGTAAAGAAGTATAAATAATATATCTGTTAATTTTTCTGGTCTATTCACAATAATTAAACCCACTATAAAAATTATTAATGGCAAAAGGATAAGTGATTTTATTAATATGCCTTCATTCCATTTTTTAATCTCATTATCTTCATCTAATAGAGTTTCCAATTTATCCTTTAAAAGTCCATCATTAAAATTAGATTGATCATTCATGATTTTTTGATCCTAAACCTACTCATGTAAAATAAATCTAAATGATTATTTATTTATTATCAAAATTATTTGATCCATTACTAAAGAAAAATGAATCATTTAAATTATATAGATTTATTTGGATTTCTAGCTGCTTTACTTACTACTATTGCTTTTTTGCCTCAGTTATTTAAAACATGGCAAACGAAATCAGCAGATGATGTTTCGTTAGTTATGTTAATTCTTTTCATAACAGGTCTTTTTTGCTGGATTATTTACGGCTTAAAGATCCATTCCATACCTATTTTAGTTGCCAATATAATCACCTTTATTTTTAATTTTTCAATATTAATTTTAAAAATTTCATATAGAAAAAACAAATAACGAAGAGATTCTTTTATATATATTAAATTATTTTTCTTGTGTTCACTTAGGAGCTATAGTTATTTAAGAATTGAAAAAATTAAATGCCTGTAGAAGAACTACAACTAATTGGAAGATCTTTGGCTTTGCACCCTCCTGTAATGATAATTACTCTTTGTTTATTTATGTATATCAGAGGTAAAGCTATTGCAAGCAGCAATCCAACAAAAAAAGTTACTCCTTTTTTCCCTTTTAGAAACGTCTGAAAATATTAATACTGAAAAAAAGATCTCTATTTAATAATATTAAATAGAGATCTTTTTTTTTTAATTTAGACCTCAACCAAAAGGATTAGATCCCTTAAGAGGTCCTACAAAAATGAATTCTATAACAGTCCCAAATATTGCCATCGGGAAAACCCATATAGACATAAATCTTAGTCCCATGAACTTCATTCCACCTTTCCCTGCAAAAGCATCTTTGGTCATTGTATAAACAGTCTCTGTATCACTTACCTTATAAGAATCATTAATACCTGATTCGTAAGGTTTAACAAAATCCATCCTATTGAATAAATTTCTAATTTTATTAATAGCAACTATTGGCCAAACCCATAAATAAAAGATACGAGATCCCAATCTATTAGCATCAGATTGTGGATTCCCCAAATCCTGATTAGTCTTGTCTTTTGGAAATGAATCTTCAATTATAGAAGCTATTGCCTCTTGATCAGTTGTGTAATCAACGACAGTATTTGCTGAATCCATCAAGAACTGAAATTTTGAATGATTATAAGATTAATTCCTTATTTTTGTATAGAAGAAATAATTTAATATTTATTGGTAACAAATATCCAAAAATCGAAAAATAATAAAAAAAAGACCTAAATAAATTTAGGTCTTTTTAAGCTTTCAATTTTTAAAAAAAAAATTTAAAAGTATAACAATTTACTCTTTAAGCGTTTATTACACCGCGGCGAATAAATTGCATTGCAAAAATTGCACCAAGGAAAAATACTGTTGGGATACCCAATGCATTCACTGCCAAAGTCCTAACAGTGAAAACTGGGTAACCACCTGCTGGTCTTCCTTTATCAGCAACAATTGCAGTATCTTCCCAAACTTGTTCGTTTTTAATAGTTGGGCCATTATCCCAGACAAATACTCCCCACCTGCGCAACCAATAATCAGCAAAGGCAAGAGTAAAAATAACTGGAGAAAGAACCAGCAATAATTTAAGTGTGTTCATCCATCTAGGATATTTATGTGACAAATCCTGGCATATGAGAGCCAAAAAGGCTGATCAAGAACAAGACCCTAAGGATTCTGTAACAAATTAATCCAATTTCAGAAGCTTTAAAGACTCCTTTATGCCTCTAGCTTTACTTCTGATAAGGTAGTTTTGTTGCCTTATGGCAGGCCTATAAATTATTGGTTTTTTTTTCATGGAATTTGGTTTTAAAGAAATTCTTTTTGGACTTGCTGGGGTCAGCATGATTGCTTGGGCCGGAGTTATTGGCCTATGGCATACATATATGTTTCCAACATTTTTCAAAGAAGATTCCAGTCGAATTAATAGTGCTTCTCCAGTAGGTTCTGCTCAGTCAGGAAATGATGCAAACGGCTCCAATAAACCATGGTTCATTGATGATGAAGGTGAGAGACTAACTCCTAATTCAGCACTGGGTGCTATAGGTCTTAGCGATAGAGGAAAGTACAGCAAAAAATCTTTTGTAGTTGCTGATTTCAATCCTGTTGAAGCTGGTTATGGAGTTAATAGGCTTTACACTTCTGTTTTAATTGGTTTAGCTATAAGTACTTTTGTAATAATTTCTTTTGGACTTCAAAGTGGATTTGGAATGATGGGACCTAACTTATAAATTGGTTCAAGTTAAATTTCAGAAAAATTAAAATATTAAAAACAACTTCATTTGTAGCTTTTTAAAAGCTCTTAATTTCAAGCTCCATAATTTAGAGCTTGACTTTATTTTTGAATAGATTTTTCTCGATAGAAATGTTTTCAGATAAAGATCTTTAGTAAATAAGACTTTGGCTGATTTTTAAATATTTTGTATCTATTTGAATTCAAACAATTTTAATTTATTTTTTTTCTATA
>QCHY01000032.1 GCA_003216975.1 Prochlorococcus sp. AG-402-I20 | reverse complement strand
TATCCTAAACAATTTCTAGCATTAGATTCACGAACAAATCAAACTCTTTTACAGAAAACTTATGAAAGGCTTATAGGTTTAGAGGGACTTGAAAAACCAATACTCATATGCAATAAAGATCATAGATTTATAGTTGCAGAGCAATTTAGAGAGATAAATACTGATCCTCATGCAATTATTCTGGAGCCCGTAGGACGTAACACTGCTCCAGCAATAGCAGTTGCTGCTCTTCAAGCAATTTCTTTAGGAAAAGATCCTTTACTATTGGTTTTGGCAGCTGATCACTTAATAGAAAATATTGTTGAGTTTCAAAGAGTAATTAAATCTGCAAAAACATATGCGAATCAAGGCAAATTAGTGACTTTTGGGATTGTTCCAACATGCGCAGAAACTGGTTATGGATACATTGAAGCAAAAGAATTGCCTAACCAAAAACATCAAATAACTGGTTTTGAAATAAACAAATTTATAGAAAAACCAAATAAGCTGATAGCTGAGAAATTAATCAAAGATTCTAGATACACATGGAATAGTGGTATGTTTCTTTTTAAAGCAAGTTCAATAATAAGTGAATTAGAAAAATTCTGTCCAGAAATAATCAATTATTGCAAAATTGCCATTGAGAAAGATGTAGAAGATCTTGATTTTCTACGGCTAGAAGAAGAATCATTTAAAAAATGTCCAAAAATATCTTTAGATATTGCAGTGATGGAAAAAACAAATTTAGGAATCGTTCTTCCTTTAAATGTAGGATGGAGTGATATAGGAAGTTGGAAATCTTTATGGGATATTAGCCAAAAAAATAATGATGGAAATTATTTAAATGGTAGAATAATAGCTGAAAAAAGTAAAAACTGTTATATAAAAAGTGAACAACGTTTAATTGTAGGAATAGGGATAGAAAATCTTATAGTTGTAGATACTAATGATGCTATATTAGTAGCAAACAGAGATCAATCTCAAAATATTGGAAATATCATCAAAAATCTAAATTCATCAGAATTTCCAGAAGGCAAAATACACAAAAAAATTTATCGGCCTTGGGGAAACTACACCACAATAGTTGAGGGAAACAGATGGCTAGTAAAGCTTATAGAAGTAAAGCCAAATGCTTCTCTTTCTTTACAGATGCATCATCATAGAGCTGAACATTGGGTTGTAGTTAATGGAACTGCATTAATAGAAAAAAATGGAGAAAAGAAACTTTTAAGTGAAAATGAAAGTACATTTATTCCCTTAGGTTGCAAGCATAGATTAAGCAATCCAGGAAGAATGAAACTAGAGCTTATTGAAGTTCAAAGCGGGACGTATTTAGATGAAGAAGATATCATTCGTTTTGAAGATTCTTATGGCAGAATACAAAATCTTACTTAAGAAAAAAACTATAGTTTATTATTAAAGATTCATGAGAATTAATTAAATATAATGATTGAGAGTTAATTTATTCTACGGTTACACTTTTTGCTAAATTCCGAGGCTGGTCCACATCTAACCCTTTATGAGCTGCTATGTGATAGCTAAACAGCTGTAAAGGTATAACGGTTAACAATGGACTAACCCATTCACTCACTTTTGGAATAGTAAATAATTCATCAAACATTTTCGATTCCGATCCATCTGGAGATACTCCAATTAAAAGTGCATCTCTAGCTTTAGCCTCTTGCGAGTTACTGAGTACCTTTTCATAAACGACCCCAGGAATAGCTATTGATACAACTGGAACATGTTGATCTAACAATGCTATTGGTCCGTGTTTAAGCTCTCCGGCTGGATAACCTTGAGCATGGATATAGCTTATTTCCTTTAGTTTGAGAGCACCCTCAAGTGCAATTGGATAATTAATTCCTCTTCCCAAGAAAATTACATCCTTAGTTTCAACAAACAAATGTGCTAATTCCTGGGAGAGAGAATCATGTTTTTTTATAAGATCTGTGAGCTGTTTGGGAATTAATCTCAAATCATTAGAGAGCTTTAAAATTTCTTGAGGGGTTCTGTTTTGTCTATGCGAAGCAAATAAAAGTGTCAAACCATAAAAGGACAACATTTGACCAAGAAAGGTTTTGGTCGCTGCAACACCTATTTCAATACCTGATCCAATATCAATAACATTATCTAGCTCGCGACCTAGTGAGCTATCTACTCTATTAGTGATTCCCAATTGATGGAAAGAAAAATTAGCATCTTTCGTCGAATCTCGTCTTTCCTTTTCCATTCTTAATGCAGCTAAGGTATCTGCGGTTTCACCTGATTGACTTACTCCAATAGTCAAAGTATTGGGAGAAAGTGGAGGAGGAGCATATCGAAATTCACTTGCGAAATATACCTTCGTAGGAACTCCTGCGAACTGTTCCAGTAAAAAAGCACCTACCATCCCTGCATGTCTACTCGTACCACAGGCAAGTATTTGTATTTGTTCAATATTCTCTAGGATAGAATTAGATAACGGCAAAGCCACTGAGTTGTCTGAGGGCAAATCCATAGGCAAAAATCTATCTATCCATAATTGTGCTGTCTCTGGCTGCTCATAAATTTCTTTAAGCATGAAATGACGAAAATTTCTTTTATCCGCAAAAAGTTCCGTGCCCTTTAAAAGCGATGGTGCTCTGTGTTGCCTATTTCCATCATCGTCATAAATTTCAATTCCTAATGGAGTTAAAAGTGCGATTTCATTATCTCTTAAAGGTAAAAATGTACGAGTAAATCCTACTAATGCTGGAGTATCACTTGCACAAAAAAACTCACCTTCACCAAAGCCAAGAACTAATGGCGCTTGCCCCCTAGCAACTACTAGAGCATTTGGTGCCTTAGACCAAATCGCTGCGATGGCATAAGTCCCCTCTAAAATAGTCAAAACCTTTTGAACCGCCATTAATAATGTTTGTCCATTAGGGGAAAGTCCCTTTGCAAGAGACTGATCTATCTCTAGCCCAATCAAATGAGGAATTATTTCCGTGTCAGTTTCAGAAATCAATTTAATTCCTTTAAGTTGAAGGCGATTAGATAACTCTCTGTAATTTTCTATAATCCCATTTTGTACAACTGCAATTTGCCCTGAATAGTCAAGATGAGGATGAGCATTGCTTTCGTTAGGTTTACCATGAGTAGCCCATCTAGTGTGGGCAATACCTACATGACCTTTAGGAGGCGTTTTTTTAATTAAATTTGAAAGATTAATCAGCTTACCTTGTGATTTTTTGACATTTAGTTTTCCAATTTGTTGATTATTTAAATTATTAATTGTTGCTATCCCTGCTGAGTCATAGCCGCGATATTCCAGTTTTCTTAATCCATCAATAAGCAACGATGATACTTCTCTTGATCCAATAACAGCAAATATTCCACACATATATCTAAATCAGAATCACAAATTAATTATATAAAATAAATCTTCGTCAAGAAAAAAACTAATTTTTAGTAAGCCAAACCCATACTTCTAGTCGTTTCATCACCTAAGTAGACTCTAATACTGAGGAAATCAGTTGGACAAGCAGTTTCACAACGCTTACATCCAACACAATCTTCAGTTCTTGGAGATGAAGCTATCTGTGAAGCTTTGCATCCATCCCAGGGAACCATTTCAAGAACATCTAGTGGACAAGCCCTTACGCATTGGGTGCATCCAATACAGGTGTCATAGATTTTGACGGCGTGTGACAAATTACCAACCCATATTTCCTTAATGTATAAAACTATACCTACGTTTCGCTACATAAAAAAAAATAGTTGCAATGCCGTCACTTTTGTTAACTCGACACTCTAACCCGTAGTATTGGAAGTCAGGTCTAAGAAGGTTATGTCCCAGGAAGCAATCCTTGAAAAAGTTCGTTCTATTGTCGCAGAACAACTCACTGTTGAAGCCGGCGAAGTAAAACCGGATTCAAATTTCCAAAACGACCTCGGAGCTGACTCTCTCGATACTGTCGAGTTAGTTATGGCTCTTGAAGAGGCATTTGACATAGAGATCCCAGACGAGGCTGCTGAAGGCATTGCCACTGTTGGGGATGCAGTCAAATACATCGAAGAAAAACAGTCTTGAGGTTCAAATGATGGAGAAACTCCATCGAGTTGTTATTACAGGTCTTGGCGCCATTACTCCAATTGGCAACAACCTCGAAAGTTACCTCCAAGGACTGCAATCCGGTCAGAATGGGGTAGATCAAATAACGCTCTTTGACGCTTCATCTCATGCATGCAGGTTTGCTGCAGAGGTGAAAAGTTTTGACCCAAAAGGCATATTAGAGCCAAAAGAATCCAAAAGATGGGATCGTTTCTCAAAATTTGGAGTCATTGCAGCAAAAGAAGCCCTGCATCATTCAGGTCTAATCATTAACGATTCAAATTCCGCAAGAATTGGAGTGATTATTGGTTCTGGAGTGGGGGGATTGCTTACGATGGAAACTCAAGCACATGTTTTAAACAGCAAAGGAGCTAGTCGAGTAAGTCCATTTACCGTACCCATGATGATTCCCAACATGGCTACTGGTCTTACTGCAATTGCACTTGGCGCTAAAGGTCCAAGTTCAGCAGTCTCAACTGCTTGTGCCGCAGGATCAAATGCAATTGGTGATGCATTCAGACTTCTCCAATTAGGCAAGGCAGATGCAATGGTTTGTGGCGGAGCAGAAGCAAGTATCACTCCTCTAGGAGTAGCTGGTTTCGCGAGCGCTAAGGCCCTATCGTTTAGGAATGACGATCCATCTACAGCAAGTAGACCATTTGATTCTCAAAGAGATGGATTCGTAATTGGAGAAGGAGCTGGAGTATTAATTTTAGAAACTCTTGACCATGCATTAAAAAGAGACGCAACAATCCATGCAGAAATAATTGGTTATGGAACCACATGTGATGCTCATCACATCACATCTCCTACTCCAGGCGGAGTAGGAGGTGCAGAAGCCATGAAACTTGCATTAAATGATGGAAAAATTAATCCTGAACAAGTCGATTACATCAATGCTCATGGTACAAGTACTCCAGCCAATGACAGCAATGAAACTTCGGCAATTAAAACTGCCTTAGGGAATCATGCGTTCCACGTTCCCACAAGCTCAACAAAATCAATGACGGGTCATTTGTTGGGAGGTTCAGGTGGAATAGAAGCCGTTGCTTGTGTTTTAGCAATAAAACATGAAATAATTCCGCCAACAATTAACTATTCCAATCCCGACCCAAATTGTGATCTTGATTATGTTCCCAACAAAGCAAGAGAAAAGAAATTAGGCGTCGTACTATCTAACTCTTTCGGGTTTGGCGGTCACAATGTCTGTCTGGCTTTTCGACAAATGATCTAATCAATTTCGTCTTCATTGTCCACTTAAAAATTTTATCCACTAAATACAAATGGTTGCCCTGACTAATTCTCTAGACACGCTGTGCATCAATAGCATCAGAATGCTCGCAGTTGACGCAGTTAATAAATCAAATAGTGGTCACCCAGGACTTCCCATGGGTTGTGCACCGATGGGTTACGCATTATGGGACAAACATCTTCGTCATAATCCAAAAAATCCAAAATGGTTTAATCGAGACAGATTCGTTCTCTCGGCTGGACATGGATGCATGTTGTTGTATGCCCTTTTGCATCTCACTGGCTACGACTCTGTAACGATGGAGGACATAAAACAATTCCGACAATGGGGTGCGAAAACTCCTGGTCATCCAGAAACCTTCGAAACACCGGGGGTAGAAGTAACAGCTGGACCATTGGGAGCTGGAATTTCAAATGCAGTGGGACTTGCAATAGCAGAGGCGCATTTATCAGCCAAATTCAATAAGCCTGATTCAACAGTTGTAGACCATTACACATACGTCATCATGGGCGATGGATGCAATCAAGAAGGAATTGCTTCAGAAGCTTGTTCTCTTGCTGGTCATCTAAAGCTTGGAAAATTAATCGCTCTATATGACGATAACAGCATCACAATTGATGGGAGAACAGATGTCTCATTTACGGAGGATGTCTTAAAAAGATATGAAGCATATGGATGGCATGTACAAGAAATACCTGATGGCAATACAGATGTAGAAGGGATCTCAAAAGCTATAGAAAAAGCAAAAGCAGTTACTGATAAGCCTTCAATTATCAAAATTACGACAACAATCGGATTCGGTTCTCCAAATAAGAGTGATACTGCTGGGGTCCATGGAGCAGCTCTCGGAGAGGAAGAAGCAGAACTTACAAGACAAGAACTTGGTTGGTCATATGAACCTTTTAAAATTCCTCAAGATGTATACGACCAATACCGTCAAGCTATTGAAAGAGGTTCCCAACTTGAGGCCGACTGGAATCAAACACTTGTTGATTACAGAGAAAAGTATCCTACTGAAGCATCTGAATTTGAACGGATGCTTAGAGGAGAGCTACCTCAAGACTGGGACAAAGATTTGCCTTCATATACAGCAGATGACAAGGGCCTAGCTACAAGAAAACATTCTCAAATATGTTTAGGGGCTTTGGGACCTAATGTTCCTGAATTAATAGGTGGTTCTGCGGATTTAACTCACTCAAATTACACAGATATCAAAGGTGAGACTGGATCTTTTCAATATGAAAGTCCTGAAAAACGTTATTTACATTTCGGCGTTAGAGAACACGCTATGGCAGCCATCTTGAATGGTATTGCATACCACGACAGTGGTTTAATCCCATATGGTGGAACCTTTTTAGTGTTCGCAGACTACATGCGAGGTTCGATGCGTCTTTCCGCGCTAAGTGAGCTAGGTGTTATTTATGTTTTAACTCACGATTCAATAGGTGTTGGTGAGGATGGACCAACTCATCAACCAATAGAAACCATTCCATCATTAAGAGCAATGCCAAATATGCTGGTTTTCCGTCCAGGAGATGGGAATGAAACAAGTGGAGCATATAAAGTTGCCATTAAAAACCGCAAAAGACCAAGTTCTTTATGCCTAAGTAGGCAGGGCATGGCCAATCAGCAAAATTCATCAGTAGAAAAAGTTGCTTTCGGTGGATACGTACTTGAAGATTGCGATGGAACTCCTGAGCTAATACTTATCGGAACTGGAACTGAACTTGATTTATGTGTGCAAGCAGCTAAAAAGCTAACTGCAGAAGGGGTAAAAGTGCGAGTGGTTTCTATGCCATGCGTTGAACTTTTTGAAGAACAAAGCGAAAGTTATAAAGAAGAAGTATTACCTTCTAACATCAGAAAACGCATCGCAGTTGAAGCAGCAGAGAGCTTCGGATGGCATAAATTTATTGGTCTTGATGGTGACAGCGTAACTATGAATAGCTTTGGAGCATCTGCTCCCGGTGGATTATGTATGGAAAAATTTGGATTTACAGTTGAAAACGTTTTAGAAAAATCTAGAAACCTTCTCAAAAAATAAAATTAATCATTTCATTATCAATAGTTAATCCAAAAAAACAAAGTTAAACAAAGAGTTAATTTTCTTTGTTTAACTTTAAAGGAGTGAACTCAGCTGCACCCTTTGAATTTATTTGATCGTTTAATTTGTCAAGATCTTCATCTGTGATTTTTGTATTCATTGGACAATGATTAGGACCACACATAGAACAAAACTCTGCTTTTTTGAAAATTTCT
>QCHY01000031.1 GCA_003216975.1 Prochlorococcus sp. AG-402-I20 | reverse complement strand
ATGTTGGGCATTAAGACCTATTGCTATTTTGTAGCTGTTGATACAAAAATTTGCTCATTCTTGTAATGGAGCATTAGCTATGCCCCTTAAAAAGCCATTCCATGTAACTGAACATGGAGGATCGATTCATTGCATAGAAGGTTTATCAGGCAGAATCTTTAGAGCTTGTTCTGCAAATCATTGCACTTACACAGGGGATCTACACAGTGCCAAATCATATTTAGACTTTATCGAAAACATTAGGGATAAATTTCTACCCTCTACAAAAAAAAAGGATGAAATTCCATTTCAACGTAAAACAACTCTCAAATGGAATTCTGATGGAAGTCTTTCTTCTGTAGACATGGCAAGGATATTAAGTCGACTTGAGAAAACAAATTTGACTGAATGTGAACTTTCTTGTGAATGGGGAGTCACCTCAAGCGAAAGTCGTTAATTGATGGATAGAAAATTAGTTTATATTAGTAACTATAAGTAATAAGTTTTATTTGTTTCGGCTGGTTGCAACCATATGGATTCGAACAGCTGTCCCTGATCGCAAAACCGAAGAAACCCAAACAGGGTTCGAATTATCTGTCTTCTTATCGGTTTTCCTTGCCGCCATTGTTTTTAATTTAATCTTATAAATTTAACTCCAATTTATAGTTGTTTTTGACTTTTTTTTCTCATCTATAGTACTTTCTTAAAAACCGGGTCATATTTGCTACGTGATGTTGTCTCTTTTACACTTTTATTTTTAATTCTAGGATTCTACAAATTGGTTGAGAATTGCTCTAATACTTGAAATCCATCTACCGATCCGTGATGATGAGGTAACAGATCTCGTTTGGAGTTCTTTTTGTTCTTGTCTCTCTTTGTATTTAAGTTCTAGTTCTTTTTTCTCAACATCAATACTTTGAAACTGGTTAGGACAATCAATATTTTTTTCCCAAAGGTCGATACTTGCTTGTAATTCATCAAGAAAGTTTGAATGATGCTTTATGACTTTTTATTGCCAATCCATTTTTCAGGCTTTTTCATCATCCAATTCATAATTGCATCACTATCCATATTTTTTGAGCTAAGGCTAAAAGCAACGATAAAAAAAAGGCTAAAGAAATTATTACAGCGAGTAATAAAGTACTTATTCCCATTTCCGTAAGAGTTAGACCAAAAAGATATTGCATGATTGGTGAATACATGAATTTTTTTTGAAATTCTAAAAATTAAGTCTGTGAGTTTGATTATCCATGCCATAAAAGCTCAGATGATTCACTTTTTCCATTGAGATGAACTGCTGAAATATTTTTTCCTCATACAACCTTCTAAGTTCATTCTCATTTGCTTTATCTGCCATAGCTTTCGCTAAATTTCTCACTTTCTCTTGATGATTACGCTCTTTTCCATATGTTCAGAATAAATCTAATAATCCCTTTCTAGAATTAATTATTTATTTTACTTAGACAGTATTCACATAATTTATTTCATTTATATCAAATTTTCTAGTTCAAATAGTTGGTAGTCTAAAAATTCATACGAATTTCGTAATACCTTCAAATTTGATAATAGAGAAATAGCTAGGGTTCATGCTGCGGAAATTAAAATGATTGTCAATTCATATCAGCAATTACAGCAATATCCATAAAAAAACCTCCTTTTTAGGAGAGGCTTTTTACTGCTTATACCTGAGCTAGCAGTTGCTAGCAGAGTTAAGTCGAAAACTTTATTAACTCAGTATAGTCTATTTTTTAGTTCTCTTCGCTTTCTACTTTTTCAGCAAGTTCTCTTAGCATCTTGGCAATTACATCTTTTGACCAACTGAACTCTTCTTTCATTCCATCCACACAATCTAAAACAGATTCCCATGCTGCCTCATATTCTTTTGGCTCTATTTTTTCAGTCATGCTTAATGAATAATATTTTTTTTATTAAACCGTCTAAATCTTTTAAGCCAAAGACCAACTCCGATTTATCTTTAGAAGATTACGTCCTCTTTTTTTATGGGAGAAGCTAAAAGAAGAAAAGAATTGGGACTCCCTCCAAGAGAAAAACCAGTTGAGTTAAAGTTGCCTATACTTGATAAAGAAAATATACAAAAAAAAGTTAGGTCATTTTTGTATAAAAATCCTATTGTTCCATTTGTTTTTTATGGCCTTGTACTTGGAGCTTTTGGTTGGGGGCTATACAACCTCGTGAAAGGCTATCAATTAATAAAGTCATAGACCACTTACTAGCAATCACACATATTGGTGTGTTCACCTGTCTCGCAATAGAATTCAGCATATTGGCCAGAAGCATCATCGCAAGTGAAAGTCCCAGGCTGACCAGGAAACGATGGATTCCAATTAGATGGAAAATCTCCTCCACCTCCTGTATTTGTGCAACCTTTCAGTAATATTGTCAGAGAGAAAAAAAGTAAATTACGCAAGAATGTCGAAGCTCGTCCACAAATATAAACACTCGTTTTATAAATGTGCAATTGCATAACAGTCGTTGGGAAATCTTAATCACATTTTGTTGAAACTATATAAAACTTCTTTTCCGTATTAACTACTTGAAAGTATCTGACCTGTAGTTATAACAAGCACAACTTGAAAAGTTCTATGGCTTTCATTTCTCGTTTGATTAACAAGAGGATCTCTAATTTAATTAGTAAATTTAATGTTTCAACGAATGTTGTTGAACAGTTTGAAAACGACTACCCACTTGATGGCATGGGGGATCATCATAGGTTCTTGCTTTAAGAAATCACTATTGCTTGCAAAATCGAGTGTGAGTTAGACAGTGAGCCAAGATTCCTCACCAGGTGCAACTGTTCTTTAAGCTCAAAAAATTCGACATTAAAAGTAATATGATTGTTTTATGAAATACAACTGGAAAGATCTTTTAGTAGATGCTGCAATTGTGGCTGTAGTTCTAGGTGTGTTAGCTCTGATCGTTGGATCATTCCCCGCAACCTTCCACAAATTTCTTCCTTTTCTTAAATAAGTATGGATATCAACTATCACTTGCTTATTGATATTGTTCTCGTATCAGGGGCATTATCTTTGTCTTAATCGCAAGGAAATTAAAAAAAGAATGATTCCAATCCTCGCATCCTCTACTAAAGAGAATTTACTTATCTATTTTGGCGGTGGTAGCTTCTTTCTATTGGGTAGTTTTTTTGTTGGTCGATTAGTCACGTTCTTTTTTCCCAAGAACCCATTAATAAGAAACGGCAAAAAAGAAGAAGATGAATGACCCTGAATTTCTTAAAGTTAAACCTGGAGATACTGTTCTTGTCGGAGAAGTTGAGATTGCGTAAGTTCTCTCATTTAAGGAGGTGCAAGAGATCCGGATGCTCCTACACTTTTTCAAGTTTCAAACGTTGATTCAGGAGAAATCAAATTTGTTCATGGTGAGAAAGTGAAACAAATTCTTTCTATGCTTGAATAGTAGCTATAAATAATGATTAAAACTCTTTTTGCCAAATGCCCTTAAATAAACCTATTCCTGATTCTGTTATTAATTATTGGAAAAATGTATTCAATAACTTTCGGTCGAAATTCCGCGATCTTAAAAAAGCTAACTAGTTATGGATCCAATACAAGTCTTAGGAAAAAATGATCTTAGAAGAGAGATTAAAGTTAATGATGAAAATACTGCAGGTCAGTTGTTAGTTAAAAGTACACATGCAGGAGAACGGTATATAAGAGGAATGTCTATGACTGCAAAAAAGCATTACATCAACAGGAAAGATTGTCCTGTTAAAAATAATTTTCTTGATCTACCAAAGTGGAGCAGAGAGGATGCTGTAAAAGCTTTTGATACTTATCTATGGTCCCAACATCAAAAAGATGCAATAGAGAAACCCCTCAAGGATTGGTTTAATGCAAGAGTAAAGGAGCTAATGGCTGGACATAATTTAGACCTTATTGATGATATTGATTGTGTAAAAGGGATTGATGATTCCCATGGTTTTACTTTGAAAAATTATATTGAATATTTAGCTAAAGAAATCTAATGAAGACTGCAACTCTCAATTTTTAAGGATGTACCAAAAATACGTGATCTATTCTTCGAGTTTTAACTGCTTAGGTATAAGTAAAAAAAACTAAATTTTTTAATCTGCTTGATTGGTTTGATTTCTGAAGCTATTTCTATTTATGCTTGGTTATTTCAGTGAAAAATAATGGGTAAGAGGTTTTAAAGGATGCTGCTCTATGGGTAATTATTTATCGAGCAATTTGTTTGCTGGCTTTATCAATTACTTTGAAGTGAAAGAGAATCTGAATCATAAGTTTAACTAATTCTCGAAAACCCCACCTTTGAACTGTCACGTGCCTGGGTATTTGTTCTTATTTTTGTAGTACCCTTCCACATTCACCTGCGAGTACAAGGTCAAATGGCTCAACGAATTAACGTTGCTTTAAATTCAATCCCATCAGGATGCAGAGATTTAGTTGAATTCGCCTTCTTCTGCGGAGTTGGTTTTACTTTTGGGAGCTTAGGTCTCATATGATTTCAAATACTGAAGCAATATCTGAAGCAAGAATTAAAAAATTTATTCCTTATTTCGTACTAGGAAAGCTTGCTATTTTCTCTTGTTTTCTTGTCTATATGATGTTGGGCTAACAGTTCTCCAGATTCATAAGCAAAATCAACTCAACGGTTAGCCCTACCAGACCGAACCTCAATCAAACCACCTTATTTCTTGTGTTACTTATCGTCAAAGGTTCAGATAAGATTTGCTCTGAAAAAATTTCCTCCTAAATCAAAATGACTTCTGCAACTTAAAAAAACTGCATTCAAAGTTTTAGTCCTTGGGAACCTACCTGCGTTACTTCTCCTGGCTGGTGAGTTCCAAATTGGCACTTCAGTAATCGTATAGCTTTAAGACAAGACAATGGATATGAACCCTTTTAAGCCGATAGTTCAAAATTTAGATGGATTTTATAGAAAAATTCTTTTAATAAAGTACCCGATAAACAAACTTTATCTAAATTTCCGCTTAACCAAAGTCACTACATAATTTTTTTGAGTTAGGATTTTCCAAAAGTTAATGGAGATCAAAGAATTTAATAATTATGGATTAGATACTCTTGGGATCCATTGGATGCAATACCTTTCAATGACATTAATTTCTTTGTTGATTTTTTTTATTTGCCTAGAAAAGTCTGTTCCAAGTTTCCATCTTTTTGTTTTATCTCTCTTATTCAAGCTTCAGTGCAGTGGCCTCAACTGTAATGGTGTAAAAATCAATTAGCCAAACCTTTTTAGTTTTAATTGCAGCATCAACAGTCAGTTAGAAATTTATAAACTAAATCTGATATAACCTTCGACAGCAAATTGACTTATTTTGAGAATCTAGTTAATACATAGTTGCACTAACTGATCTTTTTCTTAACTGGGAGTTGGATTACATGAATTGATTTGGTTTGAGGTATGAACTTTCAAATCATGCTTGCTATATGAAACGCTCATTATTGCTAGCAATATTTTTGATTCTTTTCCTTCTTCTGAATGCAGATACTTTTGATGATGAAGGGCTAAAAGAGAATGTAATAAATGGATTCATGAAGGAGGGACTTATCTCATCTGGGAAAAAACGGAAACAAATTGATGGTGGAAAGCAAAGGACATGGAAAATAAAAGAGTTTCCAAAAGAGTCTGTCAAATGGATCAACTAAGCAATCAATTTATTGGATTAGAGTACCAAGTCAGAAATGGAAAAGTTCTTTCAAAAAACGAGATAATTTTGAAGAGGCATCAATTAATAATTAAAAGGACTTTTCTCTTTAATCCATAGATTGTTTTGAAC
Organism: Prochlorococcus sp. AG-402-I20; assembly: GCA_003216975.1. GTDB lineage: Bacteria > Cyanobacteriota > Cyanobacteriia > PCC-6307 > Cyanobiaceae > Prochlorococcus_B. Next base: position 3,233 of record QCHY01000031.1, on the reverse strand, counting down.
AACTTAGAATAAAATCATTCAATCTACAGAAGAAGAGTTGCACTAGATGTCTGAACAAATTGAAGTGCTTGGACAATTTGATGTCAGAAGAGATGATGTTGATACTGAATGTGAAACGGAACTGACTGGTCAGATATCAATTGATAGAGTGAGAATAACTAATACATTTGCAGGAGATCAACTAAACGCTGCTTTGGACGCAGTAAACAATAAAAAAACATATGTCAGAGGTTACGAGAATCAAGCTAAAAAGTTTTATATCAGTAGAAAAGACTGTCCAGTAAGAAATTTTTGTGAGGACTTGGCAGGGCCAAATAAAAGAGCAGAAGCAATACAAATCTTTGATGCCCTGTTCTGGGGCTCATGGATTGCTTGTAATGAGATGCCAGCGCAAGCAAAAGAATGGCTAGATGAGAGAGTAAAAGATTATAAAGATGGGATCAAAATGGATTTTATATGTGATTGTCGAAAATTTAGAGGTAATGATGCTGATAAGACTCAGGCAAGTGAGATGACTAGGGCAGAATATCCATTTGATTGTCATGGTTATACCCTTAAAAAATACATTGAAGAACAAGCTAAGTAAATAAATAATGGATATTCAAACAGTTAATTGCTTTTTAAGGACTGCAATATTTTAAGTTTAAATGCTTTCTTGATTTAAAGGATTCCTAAATAATTTTTTATCTTATTTTATAGATCTTATTAAGGATTTTTCCCTATAACTATTCTCTTTTTTCGACGAACTTGAACTCAAATCCTACTCCTTCCACCACAATCATTAAGAAATAATGCTCTATTCTGTTTTTAATTAAGCAGTTTTAAGAAAACCACATTCCACCATTCTTGCTTGCTTCCAAGAAACACTTGTTTTGTTCCTCAATATCCTCAATCAAATTTTTGGACTTGCGCAACTCATCTGTTTGATTATTGAGAGTTTTTGCTGTCATAGGCCATAGCCTTGATAGCAATGATCTTGTTCTTGCTCTAGCAAATGAAACCATCGATCAATAGTCTTAAAGAGTAGTGGCAGCTGATTAGCTTCCTATATTTTTTATAGCCTTAAACAAGAGATTACCTATTACATATGTTATGAGATAAAGATCAGCATGGATGGAGCTCCAACTGATGGTGTGAATTCTTTGGATTTATTTTTAAAAACATGGTACTTTTTGTTGCCTTTGCTTTTTTTACGTAACTTTGTTTAGAACAAGAAGATGAGTTGATAAATATTAGCTAGAAAGGGATAATGAAATTATTTTTACCGATTTACCAAGATCTTAATGATTACTTTGCTGTAAGAACTAAGACGATATCACGTATAGCTATAGCTGATATTATGGATAACAGTATGCTGATCAGATGGTATAGCAAAATTTTTGATAGCTATCTACTTGTGAAAGACTTGAAAGGTCTTGGATATTTTGAATCTGATTACTCACATGGTTATGTACAAGCAACTTTTCGATTTAATAAGCTTGCATTGGAAGTAATCCGCTTTCAATTAGACCTGCGTGGACTTAATAGAAGAAACACCAGAGAGATTTCTATTATTGAAGAAGCTATGAAAGCTAATTAAATTCTTCACCGTCATACTCCAGCAGGACTGAAAGTAAGATATGTCCAGATATGTCAGAGGAACCTAAAGAGATATCCATCCCTAAAGAATAGCTATAGAAAAATGCAATGTTAACTATTGTTCTGATCATTTTTTATGAATAGAGAAGAGTATTTCAGTACCTTGACTCCATACAATTAGAAATTGATCAATTGAATTCAATCTTTCATCCATATCACGAGTGCACCTCCTCGTCCTCTTGCTGAAAGCCATTCGCCATTTTCTTCTAATGCAATCAAAGAAAAAATTGATTCCTTGTCTTTCTGTTCTTCAAGTGATCTTTTCAGCAATATCTTTGAACTTGATTTAAGTTTAATTTGCTTAAAATAAAATATTAATAAAGGCTGTTTGCCCTTTAAATAACCAGAACCTGAAAACTCAATAGTTAAAACTCCAAGTTGGATGGAAGCGATAACAGACAATTTAGGTAAATACTCAGTAGGGAGGTTTTTTTGGAACTTAATCTTTGCAGCGAAGATTCTAAGCAATGCACTGAAAACGAGATCCTCCTCGTCAATGTCTTTTTTCCATACTGATATAAAGTTCCAATCTCCTATTAGCGAATCAAATTTAATTCCACTACCTTGATTCTTTGCAAGTTTTTCAAGCTCAATAAGTTTTTCTTTATCTGGGAGTTTGACAGAGGTCTTTCTTAAAAGTTTTTCTTTATTGGAACTTGTTAATAGGGGATATTTTTTGTTGCCACCTCTAAGTAATAATAGTATTGGTATTGCTGCAATTACTAATGCAACATCAATGAATAGGAATTTATAGATATTCATTTCTTTGATCTATGAAAAGTAGCAGTAGTAAACATTCATTCCTTTATAAATCTCAAATAGGTTTTGAATGGAGTTAGAGAAATAGGACTTAATAGTTTACACGCCTCAAATGAATTTTTTAGTGGTTCTCTTTAACTTTTATTAAATCCAAAATGTCAAAAAAACTCAAAAAGAGTGCTGAAAAAAATCAAGTTATAGATTTACCGATTGCAGGAATAAAAAGAATTACGGAAGTAAAATCAATAGCAGCTAGGTCAGGAGGGAAGTTGTTAGCATTAAACTCGTGCATTTCTTTTATATCAAGGTTTGCACGACTGAGTACATCACTATCAACTTAGGTATGAATAACTTTGCTTGAAATATCAACAACAGACTTCTTGAAGTTGTGTTAACCAGTTCGGGCTATTTATACTTATCAGAGTGATTAATAAATCTAATCACTTGAAAAAAGTCTTTCTAATTAATTGCCGTATTTAGGAATTGAGTTTTAAACTTTTTAAGTATTAGAAGAAGCCGTACCTGACCGTATCTTTCATTTAGAAAAAACATACTTTACATTTGTTTACAACAATATATTTCCAGTAATGACTACTTCATCCTCTTCTCAAGTAATCACTGAATACGGTAAGCAAAACATCTTTGGCCGTGAAACACAGCCTCAGCTTGTAGAGGACTACACCAGCTATCCAGAAGAAGCAGAAAAAACAAATGGCCGCTGGGCAATGATCGGAATGATCAGTCTTTTGGTTTCATATTTCACAACTGGTCAAATCATTCCTGGAATCTTCTAAACAAAAACTACGAATAACAATGCAACCATCTAACAAAACAAT
>QCHY01000030.1 GCA_003216975.1 Prochlorococcus sp. AG-402-I20 | reverse complement strand
CTAAAATTAAGAAAGACATTCAAATTTTACAAAATAAGAAACCAAAATCAAATTTTATTTGAATTATTTTTGTGATATTGATAAACAATTCTTTGATTTTTTAAAAATTGTTTTATCAGTGAAACTTTTTTTGTTTTTTGGCATAGTTAGATGCTTTAATCAAGTTGATTTTTATGAGTTTTAAAGGTGTCTGAAGCAAAGGGTAATCAACTCGCAACTATATCTGTTTACTTAAATACACCAATAATAGCCGTGCTTTTGGCTGTTGGATTTCTTTTGGGATCTATTTTATTCGCTGGAATCTTACTTATTGCTAAATAGCTAACTTGTTTAATTCACTGCTAATCGCAGGAAGTAAAAATTGATCTTTGACTAATTCTTTTCCAGTTGTAAAAACAACTGCAAGCATGGGATTCCTATTAGGCGCTTCCCACCATGCAACATCATGGCGAACTTCGCTCATAAGTCCTGCTTTGCTCCAAAGTTTGGAAGCCAAAGGAAGACCTGCGCCTAAAAAACCATCTACTTGATTCTCTAAATCTTGTTTGCGACCAACTGGATCGAGTGAGCGTTGAAAAATTTTTATTAAATGCTCGCTTTCTACTTTTGGGAGCATTTCAAGAGTCATTAATGATTCAAAGATCCTGGCACTTCCATCAGTTGTCATAGTGTTTCGATTTTCATTTTTTTTTCCATAAAAATCTTTTTCCCTTCCAAAAGGTCCTTCATTCCAAGTCTTTTGACTGCAGTTCCAATTTCTTACTTCAGGCCAATTAAGATCATTTAGCCAGAGGTTAATTAATTGTCTTTGAAGTTTCCATGCTTTATAGTTTGACTCATTAAGAGATGGACCACTTGTTGTACCTGTTAAAAGATCTAAAATATAACTTGTAGCGTCATTATTGGAGTTTGCGATCATTTCATATAATGCTCTTCTAAGTTCTTCTGAGTCAACAATTAAGTCTTGCTTGAGCCATGCCTGAGTTGCTAATGCGTAAACTATTTTTACTACGCTTGCAGGATAAAAAATTCTGTTTGAATTCCATCCTGCTCCATATCCACTAGATGAAGATGGATTTTGCTTGTCATAACGGATGCATGTTATTGCAATATTTTCTTGAAGGTTTGGACGACCTTCTTTCTCAAACCTATCTAATAGACCTTTCAGGCAATATGCTATTTCAGGATCTTGTCGGTAGAACGCCATAGCGCTCGAGAAGTATTTAATATGACATTAGAGGTTTTGCTAACTAAAGCTTCCTTTATGTTGGGAAGTTTGTGGAAACTGCGAATAAACATTGATGGATATAAGAGTGAAAATAGTGATGAATTAGTTACGCAAGCAAGTATTGGTAGGAGTTTTGAATTAATTAATTGTTTGAGATCTGATTGTGAAGATAAGGAAATTATCGATAGAGTTAAAGTACGTCTTTTGGAAGATGACTATATTTGCTGGTTTAGATTTTCTGAATTAACTCATAATGCTTCAAAAATAGAATCCTGGGAACCTGAGTGTTTCACTGAAGAACAAATTATTTCTAAGATTCCAAGAATACTGTCTTGGACTAATGCTGCGAAAAAAATGAATAATGAATATTTATGGGGCGGGACTATAGGTCCTAATTTTGATTGCTCTGGTTTGGTTCAATCTGCTTTTGCAAGTTCAGGTATTTGGATACCAAGAGATGCTTATCAGCAGGAAAATTTCTGTAAAAATGTTCCATTAGATATTGAAGCTTTAGACGGAGAATTAAAACCTGGTGATTTATTTTTCTTTGGATCTTCTGAAAAATGTACTCATGTGGGAATGCATATTGAGAATGGTTTTTATATTCATAGTTCTGGGGTAACTGATGGGCATAATGGAATAGAGATTGATGGTTTATTTCACTCGAACCTTGGAAAAATTGCTTCTTTTTACAGATCTAAATTTAGATCTGCTGGAAGAGTGGTTTCTAGTTATCAGAGTGAAAAACTTTAAAGAAGATTAATTGACCCTTATGAGGAGTTTTAATGAATTCTAATGTCGCACTATCAATAGTTGTTCCTATTTATAACGAAGAAGAAAGTCTTCCTTTTTTGGTGAATCAGTTATTAGAAGTTTTACAGCCTCTGGAGGAAACTTTTGAATTAGTTTTAGTGAATGATGGTTCATCAGATAATAGCGCAGAGGTAATTAGGAAACTAAGTTTTGAGATACCAGAATTAGTTGGAGTTCTTCTACGTAAAAACTATGGACAGACTGCTGCTATGGCAGCAGGCTTTGATATTTCTTCTGGAGAGATAGTCGTTACACTTGATGGCGATTTGCAAAATGATCCTGCAGATATTCCTTTATTAGTTAATAAGATCAGGGATGGATTTGATCTAGTAAGTGGATGGAGATATCGAAGGCAAGATGCTGCGATAAGTAGAAAGCTTCCATCAAAAATTGCTAATCGATTGATTGGGAAGGTTACTGGTGTTCGACTTAATGATTATGGATGTTCTTTAAAGGCTTATAGGAAAGAAGTACTTACAGATATGAGATTATATGGAGAATTGCATAGATTTTTGCCTGTCCTTGCAAATATTGAAGGAGCTAGAATTACGGAGGTCAAAGTAAATCATAGAGCTCGTCAATTTGGATCTAGTAAGTATGGAATAGATAGAACTTTTAGAGTCTTGATGGACTTGTTGACTGTTTGGTTTATGAATAGATTTCTAACTAGACCTATGTATGTTTTTGGTTTTGGTGGAATTCTAGCAATTATTGGAAGCTTCATAACAAGCTTTTACCTATTAACCATCAAACTTTTAGGAGAAGATATAGGTAATAGACCTTTACTTATTTTTGCTTTACTTCTTGCAGTTACTGGAGTTCAACTTTTTGGGTTTGGATTACTTGGAGAACTGCAAATCCGCACTTATCATGAAAGTCAAAATAGACCAATTTATCGCATTAGAGATACATTTCGAGGAGGACGAGTATCTTGAGGTTTTTGATGTAAATCAATAGTTTTCCCTTTATAAGATTCAATGCCAGCCGCAGACGCAATAACAACTCTACTGTCAGAATCCTTCAATCCTCTTCTCAAAAAAGGTAATGCTTTTTTGTTGTCCCATTGACTAGCAATTTGAATAGCTAATAGACGATCATTAGGGTTGCTTGAGATTAATTTGGATAATTGTTTTTTTGTTTCTATTGAATTCAGTAAAATTAGCTCTGAAAAAGGCTTGGATCTTTTAATATTCAATTTTTTTGATTTTTGACTTTGTAAACTCTTATCGATTACCAATGTGGATGATGATACCTGAGAATTTGAGAATGAATTCTTTTGAGGCTTGAAAAAAGCTAGTGCCTTGGATTGCTTTTTTGAACTCCAAAGGATTAAAGCAATAATTAGAGCTAAACCACCAGCAAAAACTTGATTCATGATGAGAAAATCTGTTTAGTAATGCATCTTTAAAGAAGATATACGGATTGAACTTTTATGTCATCAATGGGTTGTATTTGGTTTGATTAGATCATAATTCTATAAAATAAAGGTGGATTTATTGAAATAAGTAATGACTAGTGAACTAGCTTCAAGTTTGCTTCCCGCTATTCTGATTCCATTAGTTGGAATAATGGGTCCAGCCGTTTTCATTGTTTTGATTGGTAGGTACATAACCGCTACTGAGTAATTTTAAAAATTTAATTTTCTACCAATTCTTTTAGCTAATGACTAAATCTCAAGAAACACTTATGCAAAGGTGGGCTGTGAAAACAGTCTCAGACCCCACTGTTGGTAATCTTCAAACTCCTGTTAACAGTGGTTGGTTTACAAAGATGGTTATAAATAATCTTCCTGTTTATAGAGAAGGCTTATCCCCAAACTTCCGAGGTCTCGAAACAGGTGCAATTTTTGGTTATTTACTGTTTGGTCCTTTTTCCATGACAGGGCCTCTTAGGAATACTGATTTTGCCTTAACGGCAGGTTTGCTTGGCGGCGTGGGAGCTATTCAAATATTGACTGCTCTTTTTATTCTTTACAACGCTGCAGGTAAGGCTCCTAATGTGCAACCTCCTGATGCAACAGTAGCTAATCCTCCCTCTGATTTATTTACTAGAGCAGGATGGAGTGATTTTACAAATGGTTTTTGGTTAGGAGGCACAGGAGGTGTCGTTTTTGCTTGGTTGCTAATTGGTACTTTGCATTTAGATACTGTTCTACCTTTAATTAAGGAATATCATTTACTTGGAGCTTAAAACTTTTCTAGAAGAACTTATATTAAAAAGCCCCTTATCTTAGGGGCTTTTTAATTCTCTAAAATATTTACTTCAATTGGCGGATATTTTTCAAAAGCTTGAACTGAGAATCATTTATTTTTTTTGTTTTCTTCGCCTAATTTCTTGTTATTAAATGGATATATTTTGCTTATAAATATCAATAGATAATCTCATAAATCTTAGTTCCCATAAAAAAAGAACACTGCTTATAAAGACAGTGTTCTTTTGATTGGAAGCTTTTTATAGATTTATCCGAACTTACCTGAAGTAGATGCGATAACAAATGCACCAAAGGTTACAAAGTTTCCAACTGTGAAATGGGTTAAACCAACTAATCGTGCTTGGACAATGGATAATGCAACAGGCTTATCTCTCCAGCCAACTAAATTAGCTATTGGGGTTCTTTGATGAGCCCAAACAAGAGTTTCGATAAGTTCTTGCCAATACCCTCTCCAAGATATGAGGAACATAAATCCAGTCGCCCAAATGAGATGACCAAATAAGAACATCCAAGCCCATGGAGATAAAGCATTTACACCAAATGGGTTATATCCATTGATTAGCTGAGAACTATTTAGCCATAGATAATCTCTAAACCAACCCATTAAATAGGTACCAGATTCATTGAATTGAGCGGTATTACCCATCCAAATTGCTAGATGTTTCCAATGCCAATAGAAGGTAATCCAAGCAATAGTATTTAAGGCCCAGAACATTGCTAAATAAGTAGCGTCCCAAGAAGAACTATCACAAGTACCACCTCGACCTGGTCCATCACATGGGAAAGCAAATCCTAAATCCTTTTTATCTGGAATTAGTTTTGTGCCTCTAGCATCAAGAGCACCCTTTATAAGAATCAAAGCAGTTGTATGTAGTCCTAGTGCAATCGCATGGTGAACTAAGAAATCTGCAGGTCCAATAGGTAAGAAATTGGTTAGAGCATCTGGTCTATTAATCATGTCCATCCAGTAGTGATTACCTGGCATGGAATTAGCAGCTATAGATGCAGAACTTGATGCATTTGCTAGCAAAGCATTAAATCCATACATCATTTTTCCACTAGCAGCCTGGGCGAACTGTGCAAATACTGGTTCTATAAGAATCTGCTTTTCGGGTGTACCAAAGGCTACAACTACATCGTTGTGAACATAAATTCCAAGAGTATGGAAGCCTAGAAGCATTGTTACCCAACTTAAGTGGCTAATTAAGGCTTCTTTTGTACTAAGGATTCTTGCTAGAACATTGTCTTTATTAAGCTCTGGATCATAGTCTCTCACAAAGAAAATTGCTCCATGAGAGAACGCACCAACCATCAAGAACATTGCTATGTATTGATGATGGGTATAGAGAGCTGACTGAGTTGTGTAATCCCTTGCGATAAATGCATATGAAGGAAGAGCACCCATATGCTGGGCAACCAAACTACATGCTACGCCTAAAGAAGCGAGTGCAAGTCCAAGTTGAAAATGGAGTGAATTGTTAACTGTCTCGAATAGTCCATTGTGCTTGATACCGAAATAACCCTTATGTGGATCTTTTGGGTGACTTGTATTGTGGGCTTCAACAATTTCTTTAAGGCTATGACCAATGCCAAAGTTAGTCCTATACATATGGCCTGCAATTATAAATACCACTCCTATAGCCAAATGATGGTGAGCAATATCTGTTAGCCAAAGCGATTCACTTTGAGGGTGAAGTCCACCTAAGAATGTAAATATCGCTGTACCAGCTCCTTGAGTAGTTCCAAAAACCGCATCCAGTGAATCAGGGTTTTGAGCATAAGCTCCCCAATTCCCTGAGAAAAATGGAGTTAGACCTTCTGGATGAGGCATAACAGTTAACCAGTTTTCCCAGCCAACATGTATTCCTCTTGATTCAGGGATAGCTACGTGAATCAAGTGACCAGTCCAAGCAATACTGCTGAATCCAAATAGAACGGCTAAGTGATGGTTTAACTGAGATTCTGCATTTTTAAACCATGCTAATGAAGGTCTGTATTTAGGCTGAAGATGAAGCCATCCAGCAAACAATAACCAGCAGACAAGGATGTTCATAAAGATTGCACCCTGGAAAAGCTGCTCATTAGTTCTCATGCCAATTGTGTACCACCAGTGGTATAAGCCTGAGTAAGCAACATTGACTGGAGAAGTTGCTCCTGCCTGAGTAAGAGCATCAGTCAGACCTTGTCCAAAATGAGGATCCCAAATTGCATGAGCAATTGGACGAGTATGAGTTGGATCTAGAACCCATTGCTCAAAGTTTCCTTGCCAAGCAATGTGAAAAAGATTTCCTGCCACCCAAAGACCAATGATGGCTAAGTGACCAAAATGAGTAGAGAAGAGTTTTTGATATAACTGTTCCTCTGTCATACCGTCATGACTTTCGAAATCATGAGCGGTAGCTATGCCGTACCAGATTCTTCTGGTTGTAGGGTCTTGAGCAAGACCCTGACTAAAAGATGGAAATTTAGTTGCCATTTTATAAAAGATCAGAGAGGGTCAGCCGAGACCGATTAAGCGAGCGTGGAAGAAGGCCCAAGTTGTAGCAATTCCTCCTAGAAGGAAATGAGCTGCTCCTACCGCACGACCTTGAGTGATAGATAGAGCTCTTGGTTGAATAGTTGGTGCCAACTGAAGTTTATTGTGAGCCCAAATAATTGACTCAAATAATTCTTGCCAGTAACCACGGCCGCTGAATAGGAACATAAGACTAAATGCCCAAACGAAATGTGCTCCTAAGAACATCAAACCGTACATACTTATGGGTTGACCATAACTTGTAAGGACCTGAGATGACTGAGCCCAGAGGAAATCTCTAAGCCATCCATTTATAGTTATTGAGCTTTGAGCAAAGTTGCCTCCGGTAAGTCCCCATACATCACTTTGCATTTTCCATGAAAAGTGGAAGATAACTACTGATAAACCGTTATACATCCAGAATAATCCAAGGAAAACATGATCCCAAGATGAAACTTGGCATGTACCTCCTCTCCCTGGTCCATCACAAGGGAATCTAAATCCAAGATTCGCTTTGTCAGGAATTAGTCTGGAGCTCCTTGCAAATAAAACTCCCTTGAGAAGAATCAGAAGGGTTACGTGGATAGTAAAAGCATGGATATGGTGAATCATGAAATCAGCAGTTCCTAGAGGTATAGGAGCGATTCCAATTTTTCCGCCAACTTGGCTTACAGAACCATTGAAAACTTCACTGACTAAACCAGGTTGAAGATTTACATTGAAACCATTAAGAGTGGTTGCTCCTGCTGCGGAATGATGGATATTTTGAATCCATTGAGCAAAAACAGGTTGAAGTTGAATTCCTGTATCACTAAACATATCGGCAGGTCTTCCTAAGGCTCGCATTACATCGTTATGGATATAAAGACCAAAACTATGGAAACCTAAGAACATGCAAGCCCAATTCAGATGACTAATTAATGCATCTCTTGCTTTCAAAATTCTATCTAGGACATTATCTATATGCATTGCTGGGTCATAGTCTCTAATCATTGCAATGCCAGCATGTGCAGCCGCACCAACAATAAATAAACCTCCAATCCACATATGGTGAGTAAATAAACCTAGTACTGTTGGATAGTCAACAGATAAGTATGGATAAGGAGGCATCGCATACATGTGATGCGAAATGATAATGCTCAAAGAACCAACCATTGCGAGGTTGATTGCTAATTGTGCATGCCAACTATCTGCAAGGAATTCGTAAATTCCTTTATGTCCATTTGGAGCAGGGAAAAGTATTGGGTCTCCTACATGGTTGTCAACTATTTCTTTAAGGCTATGACCAATACCAAACATAGTTCTATATATATGTCCACCAAATACAGCTAGCACCCCAAAAGCTAAATGATGGTGAGATATGTCTGTCATCCATAGACTTCCAGTTACAGGATTTAATCCTCCTTTAAAGGTAAGGAAATCTGTAAATGCCCACCAATTTCCACTGAAGAAGTTTTCAACAGTTCTTCCTGCAAGACCAGGGAAGATCTGACTGGCTATTTGTGGATTGCAAAATTCATGAGGAAGAGGCATATCTGCAATGCTTGCAATTGATACTCCATCAATTACAAGTGGCTTGCCTGCATCTATTGCATCCATTAATGCTGCTGTAGGAGCACCAATGTGAATACAGTGACCTGCCCATGCAATGGAACCTAACCCTATAAGTCCAGCTTGATGATGGTTGAGCATCGATTCAAGATTTCTGAACCAGTCAAGTTTAGGAGCAGCTTTGTGATAGTGATAGATACCACCATGCAGCATTATTGCTGCCATGAGAAGAGCTCCAATAGCAAGAGCCATTAACTCAGTCTCATTTGTAATACCCCAGCCTCTCCACATCTGGAAAATTCCTGATGTGATCTGAATGCCGTGATAGTTTGCACCTAAATCAGCGTTAAGCATTTCTTGGCCAACTATTGGCCAAACAACTTGAGCGCCAGGCTTTACATGGGTTGGATCAGCTAACCAGCCAGAATAATTCGAAAAGCGCGCCCCGTGAAAGAAGGCAGCGCTCATCCAAATGAAGATGACTGCTAAATGTCCAAAGTGAGCAGAAAAGATTTTTCTACTGGTTTCTTGTAGATCTCCAACATGGGTATCAAAATCATGCGCATCAGCATGAAGATTCCATATCCAAGTTGTAGTCTTTGGACCCTTTGCAAGGGTCTTAGACCAAAAACCAGGCTTATCAAGCTTGGAAAAATCTACAGGGATAGCATCAGTTTCGATAGGTTTATCGAGAACTGGTTCTTTTTTTTGTTCTCTTTCTGGTGGGCTAATGGTCATCGAGTGATTCCTTCAGGAATGTGATCGAGGTTTTTTGGGGCCTAATCTTGCAAAGATCAGGGTTAAATCTTTGGTAAGTAATTCTACTTATGAAGTGGGATTACTTTGTGAAAGATTTTAGGAATTCAAGACCTACCTTGGAAGTTACTTGAAAACCTATATAAGGGTTATGACATAAGCATAAAGTAGACAGTCAGTTACTACGGAACCATGTAACAAATGTTCTA
>QCHY01000029.1 GCA_003216975.1 Prochlorococcus sp. AG-402-I20 | reverse complement strand
GTAGAAGATAACAATCCCACCCTTAAGATAATAGATCCAACGTTATCGAGACAATTAATAAGTGAAGCAATGATATTGTATGGAAATCTTATTTCAAATTTTACTAAGGTCAATAAAATTCCTGTTCCATATAGAGTCCAACAAGGTATAGATAAAGTTTCTAATTATAATAATCAAAATTCTGATAATAAAGTTTTATACAATTTTGTCCTTAAGAAAACAATGGGTAAGTCATATTATTCTATAAATCCAATGCCTCATATGAGTTTAGGATTAACATCTTATCTACATGCCACATCACCGATAAGAAGATATGCTGACTTGTTAGTTAACTATCAATTATATAGATATCTAAATAATAATGAACTTATATCTAAAGAAGATGTTGAACAAATTATTCGTGAGATTAATAATCAAGGAAGACAAAATATCATGAGATATAGAGAGGATCAAAAATATTGGCTAAGTAAATGGTTCGAAAAAAAATCTTTCAAAGTATATAATGTGATTTTGCTGAATTGGGTAAACAGATATAAAAACATTTGTATTTTATACTTTCTAGACTATCATTTCTCTACTATATGTAATCTAAAATCAAAAAAGAACCTAAATATAGGCGAGAGCTTCAAAGTTCAAAATATAGTCAGTAATAATAACAATGATATAATATTTTTTGAATTAATTTCATTATCAAAATAGCGTTCATCATAATTGTGCAAGAGTTTTAAAAATACAATATAATATTTAGAATATATGATGAATATGAAATACACAATTACAACACCACTATATTATGTTAATGACAAGCCTCATCTAGGTAGTTCATATACAACAATCGCTTGTGATGCAATAGCTCGATTTCAAAGACTGACTGGAAATACAGTACTTTTTCTTACCGGCGTTGACGAACATGGGCAAAAAATAGAGCGGACCGCAGAAAGTAAAAACCTTCAACCTCAACTACATTGTGATGAAATCACAGAAAAGTATAAATATTTATGGGATAGATTAAATATTAGTTATGATCGTTTTGTAAGAACAACCTCGGAAGATCACACATCATTAGTTCATCAATTTTATTCAAAAGTTTTGAAATCTGATGATGTTTATATGGGTAGACAAAGTGGATGGTATTGTGTTGGATGTGAGGAATATAAAGAAGTAGATGAGGGTGATAAAAGCCCAATATGTTCTATTCATAAAAAGGAATTAGAATGGAGAGATGAAGAAAATTTATTTTTTAAATTATCAAAATATCAAGAACAAATTGAAAAATTAATTCAAATTGATGGTTTTATTTCACCTAAAAGTAGAAAAAATGAAATTATTAATTTTGTTTCAAAAGGGTTAAGAGATTTCTCAATTTCTAGAGTAAACTTAAAATGGGGTATAAATGTTCCTGGAAACAATGATCATACTTTTTATGTATGGTTCGATGCTTTATTAGGTTATATTAGTGGATCGCTTTGTGATCAAAACTCTCCTGAACTCACCGAGAAATCGTTATGTAATTGGCCTGCAAATATACATATAATTGGAAAGGATATACTCAGATTTCATGCCGTTTATTGGCCAGCAATGTTACTTTCTGCTGGTATGAAACCACCTGTAAGTGTTTTTGGCCATGGGTTTTTAACACGAGAAGGCCAAAAAATGGGTAAATCATTAGGTAACGTTCTCGACCCGATTGAACTCTTGGAATATGGGGGTATAGATGCGATGAGATGGTATCTTTTAAGAGATATTGAATTTGGTGAAGATGGTGATTTTCAAATGAGAAGATTTGTGGATATTGTTAATAGTGATTTAAGTAATACCATTGGTAATTTGTTAAACAGAACTATTACAATGTCTAAAAAATGGTTTAATGATAATATTCCAATAGATAATTCTTTATTACCTGAATCTCCTCTTAAAGTTCAATCAGAGATAAAAATAAATGAATATATGCAATCATTTAAAGATAGCAATTTTAAAAATGCTGCAAATGCAATTATAGACCTGTCTAATACTGCAAATCTTTACCTAAATGATCGTGCACCATGGAAGCTAATTAAAGATATAACAAATAAAGATATTGTTGCTCTTGATATATATTCTGTACTTGAATCTTGCCGAATTATTGGAATATTGCTAAATCCTCTTGTACCTAATTTGAGTATTAGAATATTAAATCAATTAAATATTGATTCATCAACTATCAATTTTCAAACTTCTTTAGATTGGGGTTTGCTAGATCCTGACAATGGACTACAAGACCCTTGTCCTGTGATGGATAAAATTGAATTTAATGAGAATTCTGTATAGTGAAATATTTATCGATTTATTTACTCCTGATAATTTCTACATTACCTCTATTTGGGTGTCAAAATTCAAATAAATCTTCTAATCAGATAGATAATAAAAGCTATATTAGAGATTTTGAACTTCTTCAAGAAAACCCTAATAATCAAACCAGCATAAAAATTACTAGTCCAAATGCCATAATTGATCCTAAAAATAATGATATAGAATTATTTGAAAGCTCAATTGAAATAATTAATGAAAATGGTCAAGACTTTAAAGTTATATCTGGTAATTCTACTCTCAATAATTTAACTAATTCTATTAAAGTTTTTAATAGTGTAAATATATCATTTCTTAATAACCAGGATTACTATATCACTACTAACTCTTTTGATTGGGATTTAAATACTTCTATTATCGATATATATAATCCAGTCAATATTAATTTTGATAATACAAAGATAAAAGCTACTAATGGACTTTATAATATTGATTTAGGCTTACTTTTAATAGACAATAGTGAATTTAATAGATATATATATAATTTAGACGGTAAAGAGGATTATCAGGTAAAAATTAAATCTGACTTTGCAAAATGGTTTAAAAAAGATAATACCTTAGTATTTACTTCTAATGATAAACAGGTCGAAACAACTATTAACTTCTTACTTACTAAGTAGTACGTATAACTTATCAGACCAGCCTGATATCCATTTTTCATCTGAATTGGTAAACGATCTCTTTGACCATCCACCAACGATTGTCAGACCTCTATTTTCAAGAGGATAAACAATCACTGCAGGTAAATTTTTTAAAACGCAATCGAACTCATCTCTACCTGGAAATAATTCAGTATTAACTAATGAAATTAATCGTTTTTGATCAACTGATCTTTTACATATTTCTCCAGGTTCAAATATTTTGTTTGATATCAAGCCTCTTCTAAGTATTACTTTATTATCCCAATATATTAATATAGTACTTGCTGCTGTTGCAGTAAGAATTTGCTGACTTCCCCACGCTAATTCATTTTTCTGATCGTCTGTTAATTCATTATAAAGTTCAAACCCCTCCTTACCATTCAAATTAGCCTTAGAAGGTTGTTTAGGTTTAATCTCAGTCCAAAGATAACCTATTGTTATTAAAGCTATTGATGCAATTCCAGATATTGTCTCTGCTCTTATCAAAGTTGGATTAACTTGATTAGCAGTAGCTATATTTATAATTGCTAAAATTAATAAAAAAGTTCCAAATATTATAACTAAGCTGGAAATTTTATACATTTAGATATTCAATCAAGTTTAAATAAATAAATTGATTCTTTATTATACATATCAATGCCTACAATTATTCTTTATGATATTTCGAGATAATATAAAAAAAACACTAATAATAGATTAATCCAATAGCTCAGAATATGATCACACCCATAGCTAAAAATTATAAGGGACTCATTTCAATCTCTGGGCCGACAAGAAGTGGAAAAAGCAAATTAGCTGAATTTTTATTAAAGGAGCAAGATCCCATCACATACATAGCAACATCAAAACCAAGACCAAATGATCCAGAATGGCAAAAAAGGATCGACATTCACAGGAAGAGAAGGCCTGATAGCTGGTCACTCATTGAGCATCCAAAAGATATCTGCAAAGCAATTGAATCGATAAAAAGAAATCAATCAATTTTAATTGACTCATTAGGTGGCTTAGTGGAGCATCACCTAATAGAAGATGACGATCAATGGAATCATTTCCAAATTAGATTTCTTAATTCCCTTTCAGAAGATAATATATGCATTGTTGTTGTATCTGAGGAAGTTGGCTGGGGAATTGTCCCTGCTACACCAATAGGTCATTTATTTCGTGAACGACATATCACACTATCTTCATTGGTAACTAGACAATCTAAAAGAAGATGGCTTGCTGTCAATGGGACTGCAATTGATTTAGATGAAATTGGTTATGTAATACCATGAATTCATTAAATTGTTCTAGTCCAAGAGTCGCATTATTTGAACCAAGAATTCCGCAGAATACTGGAACAATTGGTAGGTCATGCTTAGCATTTAATTTGCCTTTAGATATTATTAAGCCAACTGGTTTTAGCTTTGAAGATAAATATTTAAAAAGAGCAGGGCTTGATTACTGGGAATACGTAGATGTGCATTTATATGAATCATTTGATCAATATAAAAATTGTTTTAGCAATTCAAGAATTATCGCTCTTACAAAAAAAAGTAGCAATTCAATCTCAAATATAATTTATAAAGATACAGATATACTTTTGTTCGGAAGAGAGGATACAGGTTTACCTGATAAAATAATGAATAAATGTGAAATAGTTGCAGGTATACCTATGCCAGGAGGTGAGAATCAATTAAAGACCGGAGGTGTTAGAAGTTTGAACTTATCCGTTGCATGTGGGATAGTTTGCTATTCAGCATGCTTACAATTAAAGTTATTAAACAAATAACTCATTAGCTTTATCCTAGATAATTACAGTATAAAACCCCATCATTTATCACATTATTATCATCTACCTCTAACCATTCTTTGTATTCATCATAAAGAGCTTCCCTGTTCTCTCCTTTCAAATTATTCAGACGTTTTAATGATCCGTTAAGCATTACCTCAACTGCCTGTAAAGCTCCAGATTGCTTTGAGGACATAGAGGATCTGTATCTAAGTTAATTTTATCTAATCTATAAGCCTATTTCAGTTTCATTTATTACAAAATTCAAAATTAATATTTACAAAAATAGAAAAAGTTAATCATGAAGTCGAAGTCATATATAACTGTAGATATTAATAGAACAAATAATTTAGAATTCTATTAGATTTTACGGGATATACTAATTAGAATATCTTCTAAAATGTAATAAAACAATACATAATGATCAAAAAAAACTTACTATGAAGTTGTGAAGTCCAATAAAATCAGTACTTTGGAGATTTTCAAAAACTAGAATGTAAAAATAAAAAAACTCTTGAATGGGAATTTAGAGAATGGTTAAAAGCAATTGATAGTTAAGATAAATACTTTTATATTCTTTATAAAAATAAAATAACAATTTGTTATCTAAGATCGTGGATGAAAGTCGGAATATCTAGTACTTTGATCTTTTATTCTGTTTGGATCTTCACGATAAGTATTTATTGCAGCTTTATAAATTATTACAAAAGGGATAAATGCTACAAAAAAATAAAATTGTAATAACAATAAATGCCATGTAAAGTCTACAGTTAAATAATCTAGAAAAAAAGAGCCGTTCTAATGCGAACAAGTCGATAAACAATTTAATAAAGAATTTAACTATGGTTAGATTTGACGTGAGTTGCTTTCTTTGTAAAGACTTAATTATTCGCTTAAATATCATTATAATTTTTTCGGAAGTTTCGACCTATCTTTTTCAAAGAACAAACTCAACTAAATTCATCATTAAATAAACCATTAATCAAAGCAAAAAAATCGTAATATAATTTTTATAAGTTTATTATACATATTATTAATTAATTGAGGAAAACCTTACTTTGCATAAAAATTAATAACAACTATAGTTAATAAATAAATCAACTAGAAAATAATGTTTTTTATATCTAGCATACTGAGGAATTTAAAAAATCTAATACCATATCTACTATTTATTGCTGTTTACTTCTTTTTTGTTAATCTTGAAGCAAGTAAAGTCAAAAAAAGTAAAATTAATTCTGAAGTGGAAATCAGAATTCCCGATACTAACACAAGAATTGATTCGAACAACCTCAGAATATCAATACCAGTTATACCTTATAGGCAATAAAAAGCTATTTAATTTTTAAATTAGAAATCCGTGCCTTAAATAACTCTGCTTGTCTTTGTTCCGCTCTATAAAGCTGTTTTTTAATTTCAATGCAGTGTTGGCAGTTGCAGATCATTTTAGAAAGAAGTGTAATTTAAGGACATTTCTGAATTAATTGAACAAAAGTTGCTCAACTATTCTTTAGATAAATTCAGTAAAAATCATATAAGATCAATTTAACAATAATATTTTATAATTCAAGTGATTTTTTAGCTCTATCAATTATTACTGGCATCATTTGAGTACATAGCAAGATTTGAAAGATTATCTTATTGGTTTATTAATGTTCACTAGAAACATTTTTTGTCAAATCGCTACTAATAAAAGTGAATCTACTATTTAAATCAACAAGTAAAGGGAGAATTAATTAATTATCAAATTCTTTAGTGTCTTGTCCAATATGATTCTATTCAGTACTGATTATTTCTCTTAAAACATAGGTTGCCTAAATTCATGTATTTAAGAAATTTATCTAACGTAATTATTGGTAATTTATACTAAGTTTAAATAGATTGTTATCTTAACAAGAATTCAGGAAAATCATATAGATTTTAAAATAAAAATGATCAATGCTTATTTTTTTATAAAAAAATTAATCAATAGCTATTCTCGCTTTAATATAAAAAAAATAAAAGTTAAAAGTGAATAGAAAATTATTCAATTCTGAGAGCAAATGGACTCATTACTTCTTTAATCTTGATAAAAGAGCTGCTCTTGCTATTCAAAATCACTTTCGGTTAAGCAATTATCAAATGTTAGTTCTAGCTTGGCTAAAAGGTCTATGGACTGGTATTTTGATCTCTCTAGTTATTCACTATTTTATTAGTCATTGAAAATTAGCAATAAGATAGAAATTGAATAATGAACTAATTTAGATAAACTTACTATTTAACTTAATAACAATCAAATTTTTTTAGTAATTAAGTTGCTACACATGAAACATGTTTAAATATATCCTATAATATTAAATGACTTCTCTTACCTTTTTAATGCAAAAACAAGCCAACACAGGATAGTTATTTCTGGAATATTTAATTGTTTAGATTCTCATGACGATGATAAATATATTTGATCTTATATTAAATATCTATATTTTATTTTTCAACAACTCTAATTTTTAATATGGCGATATTTAATTAGATTAAAAAATATAAAAAACTATCAAGAAGAATATTTATACTACCCTTAATTTAATTGCTTAATAATTTTTTGTTGAGGAAACTGCTTTTAAAGTAAGGAATAGTCGATTTTTATTATTTACTTTTTTTATCTATAATTTTTTGATTTTCAGCTCGTGATAAGTTAGCTTCAATTTGAGCTAAAACTTGCTGAAGTTCAGCTGTTTTATTCAATGAGGCTTCAGCCATGGATCTAAGTTTTTGAAGTTCTTTAGATGCAGTTTTCATAGTAAAATGAAAAATATAATTTCACTTAGATAAAAGGAGCTAATTATCTAAGAAATAAGAGTATGAAGACAAGAACAAATTTGCCAAATAATTTTCTTGATGTCAATAGATTATTTGATGATTTTTAAAAAAAATTTAGAAATCAAAACAGATAGATTTATATATCATGATTTTTTATGAAATAAAAAATATTATTATCTTAGATTGGAGATATATGAATTTTAAAAAATGGTAATTAAATATAAAAAAAACATAGAAACAATATTGTAACTATGTTTTTAGGTATAGAAGATTAATAATTTAGTTTTTTATTAAAAAAAAGGAATTAATTGTCTTTACCTTTCTTTTCTGAATCAACTGGTCTAACAGGCTTAGGTAAAAGCATGATGAAAAACTAATCTCTATTATATTTATAGACGTTTATCAAGATACGTAAATAAGAAGTAAAGGTTTGAAACTTCTTTTTAATTCGAATAGTATGAGTTTTTTGACTTCTCCGCAACCTTTTGATATTCCTCTCGCGAGAGGTTGGCTTCAATTTGAGCTCTGACTTGTTCAAGTTGTGAAGTCTTATTAATTGATGCCTTAGCTTTTGTCCAAGGCTTATTCAACTTTTTAATTGAATGTGTCATAGGTATAAGAACTTAGCATTAGATCATGAGCCTTTTATATAAATGAAGAAATCAAGACAGTATTTAGCTAATTAAAAGCTAATATCTGGTGGTTCATGAAATATTAATTACTTATTGTTATCGGGGTGTTTATCTATGACTGAAGATTGGAAACCAGTTGATTCTCAAGTTTTAGTTGATGCATGGGAGGAAATTAAGGACTGTGCTGAAAGTATCCAAAAAGATTTGGCTTGCCCGGATGAAACAATTTCAAAAATGCTTAGGTCTGTAGCTGAAACTTTTGATAGTACTGTCGAGGATATTCTCGACAAGGCTGAAGAAGATTGGGAAGAAGATAAATAGATGTATTATTGACTGATGATTCCAGATTTCTTCCAATCACCTGAGCCAATATTTTATTTTGGCATTTGGAAATCAATAATAGGTTTATTTATTGTTTTATTTGCAATGTTTGTTGGTGTAGAAATTAGAATTGGTAATGATGATGATGAAACATAACATTTAGTAGAATTAAAATATTTATATTATTAATTACATATTAATCATTACTTTAATTTAATTTTTTTATAATTAATTTATTAATGAGATTTGATTATTATTTGTTTTAATATATAAAAGTTTTTAAACGTATTATTTTAAATACTACTATGCCTCCATGGTTGTCCCATATTATATCCGCTCAAAAAAAAGAAGGAAATTTGGGTTCAGCCCGATGGGTCCAATTAGCCACAATTGCTAGTGATAGTTCTCCAAGAGTTAGAACAGTTGTTTTTAGAGGCTGGAGTGACTCATACGAATTGGAAATTCTTACTGATAAGCGCAGTCAAAAATATAAAGAAATAGAATTGAATAATAATGTTGAGATATGTTGGTTCTTCTTAAGATCGAAATGCCAATTCAGACTTCGAGGAACTGCGCGAATAGATTTAGGCAACGACAAAAATCATTTCTGGCAAGAGCTAAGTAAAAAGGCAAAATCAATGTGGGGTTGGCCAAATCCCGGAGAGCTTTTTGAGGAAGAGCAAAATAATAAATTAATAAGCAAAGAAAATATAAATAAATATGATAATTTTATTCTATTAAAGATAAGAATCACCCAGGTTGAAAAATTACTTCTAGAAAAACCACTACATATAAGAAAACGATGGATAAGACAAAAAGATTGGCTTGAAGAACGTATTAACCCTTAATAAAGTGAGGATGACGAAGCTTACTGTTGGGGAAGCTTCATTATGTTCCGATCACCCTCTCTTATTTGATAGCAATAAAAAAAAATAAAGGCAACATTATCTTTTAAAAGAATTTTTTTCTAAAAAAATAATAAAAATTTAAATATTAATAATATAGTTGTATTCAGTTTATTTGGAAATGAGTTCCTTTTTTGCCCAACGCTTATGTTTGCTATCTAAATCAGACAATGAATTACTTTGTGCTTTTAATTTTAACAGATAGGAAACTTTCCTAATTTTAGTAGATAAAAT
>QCHY01000028.1 GCA_003216975.1 Prochlorococcus sp. AG-402-I20 | reverse complement strand
GATGAGATAGACGAGAGAAGAACAGTAGTTAGAGATAGTAATAATAAGCGGATCATTTATTTCCTAGAAAAAAAACTACAAATTCTACCAATTAATTTATTAGTGACTTCTCCGTTTCCGTGAATTTCTGAGTTTAGCTGAGATTTTTCTTCATCCTTTAAATCTTGGGTGTCAAAGAATAGGCGATCAATTTCTTTTAGTTCAGTTTTTTCTTCAGTAAGTGGCATAAAATTTCCTTCTATCCAACCCCATCCTGTTTCGGGTGGTTCATCTGGTGTATACCCATCTACTATACGCTTTTTAAGTTCTTGCTCTTTCTTCTGAATCTTTTCAAACTCCAGAAATTTATCAAAAGATAAATTTGGTTCACTCAATTTCTTAGCAATATTTAATTCATTTTGACCTATTCGTTCTAACCATTGATTTCTAATTTTCTCATTCCTGTCTTCGTTTTTTAGATCAGCCATAAATCAAACGATTCTAAGTCGCACGACATGTTGCTTCTTAATCAAGACTATCAAAAATTTTAAAAAACGTTGACATGATTTACATGCGTGATTGTATGGTTTTGGGTAGGGATATTGTTATAGAGATTCTTTGTATGTTGGCGACAGAAACAAGAAATATCCTTTTTTCTCTTACGAGTGAAACCTCGAAAAGATTGCTTATATTAACAGTTTAGCTCCTGCTACTGTTAGTAGGTAGCGTAAAATTTAATCACTCTTGACTTGTAAAAAGAATTTCTTATTATTCTGCTATAACTCTTGATTATTTTTAAAGGATGACTTATGCGACGACATATAGCTATAGCGATAGAAATATTTTTGATCTTAAGACTTTATTAGAAGCATTTAGATTCCTGATTGTTAATTCTATTTTGGCCTGTATTTTTTTATTTCTTACTCTTGAAGAGCTTGAATGGGCAACATTTTCATATAGAGAAAGAATCACAGATAAGATTATTGACGAAACCTCATGGAATATCAAAACATTATTAAATAAGGTGATAAGCTAGACATCTATAGTCTTGGCTAAGTCCAATCGGAGAGAAAAATAAATAGTAAGAACTCGTTTATGGTAGAAGGTAATTCTTAATAAAAAGATATCTCATAAAACTTTTCTAAAGCTTGATACAACATCCGTTATGTTTTTAATACCATCTTAAATTGTTTTCTAAATAGAAACTCATTAACTAGAAACTTATTGGTGAGAATTTGACATAACAAGAATTAAAACGTCAAAACAAACTTCTAAAGGCACTACAACATTATTTCAATTTGACTAAAAAGATGCTTTATTTTTAAGTGGTTTTGCAATAATAAGTTGCAAAATAAATTATTAACCAAATCAAATATTTCTAACTTCTTAAGTCTTTAGCATTTCATTAGAAGGTCATATCGTCCCATGTTTCCAGCAATATCTACAATAAGTGAACAAAATCCTAATAGCATTGAATTTACTGTCAGTCTTTTTAATGCCTTTAAAGAGCTCATAATAGCTTTACGTTTTCTTTTTTAATTAAGTTACTTTTTTTTTGCAAATAAGTGTAAATTCTGATTCCATTTCGGATGAGCAGCACCATATTTAGTGGAAGATTACACCTGACCAGATGTCCTCCACGCTACATTCGCCGTCGTTCTACCGTGAGATCATTACTCATACAACTCTTGACCTTATGACCAAGCTAACTGAATACTCCTCTCCAGCAAAGAAAGATGCAAAGTTAGAAGCCCTAAGAAGCAACGCAGAAGTGCAGGTTATGCAAAAGCAACTAGGCATTTAATAAGAAAAAATCTATGTAATGAATCAAGCTTTATTAAAAGCTTGAACTAACATAGTAAAGAGAGTCAAGATCAATGAATTGCACCAATAATTCTCCAAGTCAGAACAAATATTTTTTATTTGAGGTGGCTAGCTTAGTTCCTCTGATCACAGGCACTGGCGAACTCTGTTAACGAGTATTGTTAAAAACTTATTGAACAAACTGGCAGGTATACACAAACTTTCAATGATTGTGGCTTCATTTATTCCAAATTTATTTAAATGATTCCTGAAGTGCCAACATCAAATAAAACTTACGCGAGGATTAACGTAGGGATACAAAAAGAGCTAGAAATTTAACTATAGATGTATTGTTGATTGATGATATGGAAGTGTGTAGATGAAAATTAGAGAAAAATAGATCTCTATCTCTAAATTTCAGAATAAAAATGTCCTTCAGTCACTGCTGTTCCGTTGAGCTAGTGCTTTCCTATCTTTTTTTCTTTTTCTTTCTGTAATGCCTCTTGATTGAAACCTTGTTACCACGCCAATCAGTTTCTCCTATATACATTTCTTCTCCAAATAAATCATTTAATGTCTATTCCGTCATTGGTTTAAGTGCGGGGTCTTCAGCTATTTCTTTTTGGGGAATCAACTCAACATCTTCTGATTAAACTTCAAGAGGGCAGAAAAAAAAAGAAGACCAAGAACAAACGAAAAAAGTTTTTTCATCTCTTTGAATCGGCTGATTTTGCTATTCAAGACTAAAACGTTTCTATTTTTTAGGTGCTGCTATTATTGTATTTCTCGTAATAAGAAAAAGTTTGATTGATTGTTGTTCGATATTTCAAAACTATTTCAGTAACTTCCTCACAATGAATCCAAAGAATTCCAACTAAATCTACATTTACGATTCATTTTATAAGTTTGTTAAAAGGAGGGAAGCCAAGCAAAGAACCAAAAAGGGAATAAGCTAAACCTGCGTGCAAGGCCGTAGAAAACCACTCTTCTTCATTCCAATAATCAAATGCTTGACGGGCAAACATAAGGCCGAAATATCCAACGATTAATACAAAAACATTTTGAAGAGAGTGATTTTTAAATATAGGTTTCATAAAATTTAAAAGAAGAGTTCGTAAGGCTTATTGGTCCTCAGCCTGAATTAAAACATTTTCAACCACTAATGACATCTTTTAAGTGCGTAATGGCATGGGTTGTTACCCTGCTGTTAATTCCAACTTAATCCTCCTTTTTCGATTTTCTCTCCTGTATCTAAATTAATCCAAAGTTCTCCATTAATATTACTTCCCTTTATTTTTTTTACTCCAATCCTATTCGGGCCGAGGTTGCCCATGCAATTACCCAGAATTGTAGACGGTATAGTCCCATCATCTCTTTGTTTGTAGTCATATTCCTGATAAAATTGATAATAGCCATTTGTAGAATGCAGACCCAAATCCAAAGTAAAAGTAGGGACGTCTTCCTGTGAAAGAATAATGGAGCTTTTGCATTCTTTAAAAGAATTAATCATACTTACTTTCACTAAAGTATCAGCAGCTCTCTCCTTAAAAGTATTGAATATGGTTAACATAATAGATGAAAGAACAGATAGAACGCTTATCACGACTAGAAGTTCAATTAATGAGAAGCCATTATTTTCAACATTGCTTGTTTCCATCAACTAATAATATGAATTAATCAAGCAATTTGTGTCCAAAACTAAGACCAATTGATTTCGCTCCTTGGTTGGAGCTGGAAAAAAATTGCTGATATTTATAAAGTATCTCGTAAAAAAGTTAAAAAGCGTCTATAAATTAAGAAATTAATTATTTATAGTGGATTACTTACAAAACCTTTCTCCAATATATCAACTTGTAGTTTTAGTTGCTTTTATAGGACTCATGTTTGGTTTCCTGGTGGTTTACCTTGATAATAGTAAAGATTATGCATTAAAGCGAGATTGGCGAGATAAGGATAGTAAATAATCACCTAATGAATTGAAAAAGAATTAATTGCTATCGCTTCTATAAATGGAGCCAAAAAAAGATTGCAACTATATATGACCTCTCCCCTGACAATAATTAGAATATGGTCTAAACCTAAACAAATATTTCATCTAAAATGGCGAAGGCATTTCGTGTTGATGCAGGATATGATAACCCTGACGTAAGCAGGACATTCTTGTGGATTCAGTTTGGCGTCTTTACTGGTTTAAATGTCCTTTTCTTAGTTTTATTCGTATTATATAAATCAAATCCTGCTTTTCATAGCTTGATAACTGGCAGACCTGTTTAGGATTACAAAAAGTAGAAAGATTGCAGATACACACAAAGTAAGCCATTTAAAAGTAAGGCGGTGATCTATGGATTAGCTGGTTATTTTTGATCTTTATCTTCTTGTTCCCATGCCTGAAATTGGAAATAAAAAATAGCGGCTAAGGCTACGAAGATTGAAAGCAGTCCAGCCCAACCCCAAAACTTATGCTCGGTAAAAAGATTTGTAAGCGATGACTGTTCTACATATCTAGCATCCATCTCGTTTTGAATATTCCCAGTCCATGCATCAGCCGCAATTATAAAATTCCTGATTAAATCAATCATTACAGCTATATGAATAAGAGGAATATTAGGAAAAAGAGAACCTTATTGTTATAGAGGTTTAAGTAACTCAATGATCATCTCCCAAACGAGGATACTCATAATCTTTAATGCATCCAGAGTTTTGTCCAAGGCAGGCAAGATTAATTAATGGCTAACTTTCATCCACATAAATTATGGAATTAGCTAAGCAGTTGGTAACAGCATCCCCAATCCAAGGGTTAAAAATAAAAAGCGGCGCATAAAATAAACGAGTCGAAGTCGCAGGGCTTGTTGGTCCTCACTCGGCATTAAAGCATTTCTAAAAACTAATGACATCTATTACATCGATTTGGCGTAGCTTTGTGCCGTGCTGATGGTTCCACTGATGCTATTTATCTGGGCACTGGATACCAAGAAAAACAAAATTAACAGGTACAGAAAATATGGGTGGAGCTGGAAGAAAATCTCACTTGTTTACGGGGTTTCTCCTTACACTGTTAGGCGGTGGTCTATGGCTTAAAGAGTTAACTTTTTATTCACATTTTTGTAGTGTTTTCCTACTCCCTAAAGGCCAAAAGAAGGAGTAGACCAAAGATGTAGCAAGAGGAGGTCTTATGAGATTATTCACTCCCTTCACTATTCCTCAAAAGGAAAATTGCGACCTTTGCAGGATTAACAACAACAAGAAAAAAGCAGTTATAAATCATTTATTAGATAACCTTTTTAGAAACCTTTATAGGCAGAGATTTGATTTCGTTTTTGACTGACCTTGAACACAACAGTAAAGGAGGAGTTGAAATGCGTTTAAATTTTGTTCCTACTCACGTTTTCCGTGAAACACCTCAAGTATCTTTCTTCGATGCAGGAGTAAAAGGGTGTAATGGCTCTGATGTGGTCATTCATCACGGCAATGCCATCTCACCTCCAAACGATGGTGAGTTTGAACAGTATTACGTACATCGACATCAGATTGATCACAATTTAGTAATTGAAGGTAGTCGTGTTTTTACTTTGATCAATCCTGAATGGGATGAACCTCATCACATTATTTATTTAAATCGTGCGATGGGCGCACTTCAAATTCCTATCGGTACATATCATCGATCAATCTCTAATAAAGAAGGAAGTATTGTTCTAAACCAAGCCGTAAGAGATGAAAAATTTAATCCTAAAACTGAATTTGTACCAGTTAGTTTAAGAGAAAGAAAAGATCTCCAAGAATCTCAAAAGAAAAATCCTGTTTACTGGGTTTGGGAGAAAGATCAGATTCAAAGGATGACGTTAGATCCAGTCCTTCATTGCAATCTCCCAATTCGGACATAGTTAGGCTTATATATCGCCCTGTTCTTTTAATAGATCTTTTAAAGTTTTACCACCCCGTGAAGACTAGCTCTTAATAAGCTTCTCTCTCCTCGGCGGTAATTTTATGTTTTTTTTTCTGTTCCTTTGGTCTTCTTATATCTCTACCAACCTCTAGGCTCATTTCCTTGCATTGAGCATCTCTTCTTTCCATATCTTCTCTAACTTGTTTTGGATCCATTCCTAAGAGAACAAAGTCATCCTCTGCTTGGTTTAGACCTATATATTTGCCAGTTATAAAGTCATACATTCCTTTACCAATATCAAACTGATAAAAGAAAAGAAGTTAAAAATCCATTGTTTTATCAACTATTTAAATTCCTTTACAGGGATAAGTTTGATTTCGTTTTCGACTGAAGGCTTTTGATTCATTTGTTTCCACATAGGCGAATTACTAGCCAAGAAGAAAATTCCAATCGCAGCAATAGAGGGGAATAAATTTTTAAATTGCTTCATTTCTACTGTTGTTGCTGCTGAATTTGCTCGTAAAAAGTAGAAGGCTTTTTAATTGTTGTCCGATATTCACTAACTATGTCAGTAACTTCTTCACCATGAATCCAGCGGATTTCGCCAGAATCTACGTTGGCAATTTGAAAGAGTGAGGGTGCATCAGGATCACGAGAGCCGCCAACAAAAGTAAGAACTTTTCCAATTTTGTCCTTTTCATATAGAACAGCGTCACCGGGTCTGACTTTTAAAAATAGAGGCTCATCCATAAATTCATTGTGTCCAAATCCATCAAGCAAGGGAAGTATCCTTTTAGACCATTTTACTAAATAAGTTAAATATAATTGAAGAGAAGACAGATAAACTCGTCTTATATACCTTTCCTGCAAAGGGAATAGAAGATTAATTAAAACAAAATTTTATTTAAAAAAAAGTTCTCAACCAGACCGCTAAGAACTTTTGTTAGATCTTTTAAATAGGTTTTGAAAAAATTGTTGATAGGGTTTAAATGGATTTAGCTCCACTTAGAAAATTCCAGGAATGATTTGACCTGTTGTTGCATATGCACCAAAGGCTGCAACTAAGCCAAGCATTGCGGCCCAACCGTTAAACTTTTCTGCTTCAGGAGTCATGGCAATAATGAAATATGAAACAAATATAAAGAACAATTAGTAATACCGTGAGTTTTTACTCACGGTATTTGATTGTGAGAATTGACACTTCATATAAGAAAAGTTTATTTAATCATCGATATGATTTGAGCTGAGTGTAATCTTTTCTCTTGCTCTTTTTTTCTGGCTAAGTGGCTATTCAAGCTGGAGGAGCTAGTTCTGCATTTAGAAGCAAGACTCAATTCGGACTGATGTATTGCTTTTCTTTTTGCCTTTTGCTCAAGTAGCCGAATATTTAATTCGGTTGAACTTGAATGACTTGGCCTGGAGGAAAGAAACAGCTCAGCGTTGTGAAGTGAGTTTTTCTTGCAAAGGCTTTTTCTGATTAAAGGAAGGTGATTCATCACGTTTCTCGGTAGAGGTAACCCCGTTCCCTGTTACCTAAACATGCATTTCCTTAAGGAAATCGAACGTAACCAAAGTGTAGCGGTTTATACCATTTCATGCGATCAAGCGAAATACTCAATTCTCATTTCATTAAAAAATCATCATAGATTATTGCTTTTGGTTTGTTCCTTGTAGCGATTTGATACTTTGCTTCAACGAGTGCTGACCTTTATAGGCTTTTCATTTATGGCTATTTAACCTGATCCCACCGCCTAGCAGTTGCAGGACTTACGCCGTATATATCAGCAATCTTTTTCCAGCTCCATCCATATGAGTGATAGCGATTAATTCTTGTTCTCTTAGTTCTAATGCACAGAGAAAGAGCATTACAGGAAGGAACAGTGCGACACAAAGCCACACCAATACGTATGTAAAGTAAGTCATATTAGTTTTTAAAATTCTTGGCTAATGTCGAGTGAGAACCAACAAGTTCTGCCCCTTCGACTCACAGCTTTTATATATGAAAATAAAAACGATTCTAAAAACTGTTGGATCTCTTCAAATTGTATTGGGTGTAATACTGATCCCTATGTTGATTATCTCAGTTGATACCATTGGCCCATCAATATCAGCTGAAACAATGTTATTTATTAGAGGCTTTGTTGATGTAGTCGCTGCAAGCAATATAGGTATTGGATTTTTATTGATAGTTGCAAGTTCCATTAGAGAACATGAGTCTGCTCGGAAAGTTTTATTAGGTGAGCTGGGCTTGATGTCTTGCTTATTGATAGTTGCAATATTCAATATTCTTAACGTGGGAATTATTGTAGAGTCTGGTCAACCTTCACTGTATTGGATCCTCCTTATTGCCAACCCTGCTTTATGTACCTATGGATTACTAAAAGACAAGCAATGGAGCGCTTTTTACTACTCGCCCTAACTGCTGGGCTTCTATCTGTGTGGATGGGTAATAAGGTACAAAGCCATGCCATTACGGATGCAAGAGACATTTGTGCAAATGCAGTAGGTGGAAATATCCCTTACAAGGAGGCCGCACGAAAACTTAAACTACCAGCTTTTTTGCCCCCCTCCCTATCATGGTGTACCCAAATATTGTGATTACTATAAAAATTAGATAACTTCTATTCATTTATTACGTCACAGGGAAGTAGATAAAACAAATTTCTTGACGTTCTTTAAAAACATTTTCCTAAATCTACAGATAATTCATCTCCCAAACCTAATAAATATAATTGTCTTGAGAGTAATAATCCAACAACTAAAGCAAAGATGATTGGTGGTCCTCTAACAGTTATTTCAAGACATCCAAAAGGTAAAGATGCAGAAATTAAATGCTACGAGTCTGATCAATATCAAAGGTTAAAAGCATTTCGAGGACCTCATACAATCTGGAATTTCCGTATTACAGAAGGAAAGCAATAGAAAAAGGGAGCAAAGTGCCCCCTCATGATCGTCTCTCATCCACTTTCCGTATTTACTAAGCAGTGACTTTCTCTTTCTCCTTCTTAGCTGGAGCAAGAGATTTGATCTCCTCTTGAAGTTCATGCTTACGATCATCAAGAGCCTTTACACTAGCCTGATAACTCTCTTCCAACCTCTTGCGAGAAGTCTCGATATCCTCGAGTTCTTCTTCTCTTTGGTTTCGCTTCATTTCTTCCAGCTGACTATCAGAAACAACATAAACTGTTCTCATAGGAGAGAAGAATGAATCAGCGAATACTGCGTCAAATAAAGAGGAATACATTACATTCATTTCAAAGGACATATCTACTTTGACTTGCCTACATGGAATTTAAAATGTTGTAAACCGAAGAATTAGATACGGCCTTTACGAGCAAGATCGGTTGCTACTACTGATTAATTGGGTATACCGAAATATAAATGTAATGCCTCTTATGAAAATTTATTTTAGGCTATCAAATAACAAAAATCTACAAAGGTCCTTCTAGCCTATAAACAATATCTTTGCAGTTGTTAGCTTTGTCCCATTCTCTAGCAAAAGGATTATCGAGGATTTTTGCAAAAGCGTCTAAGCTTGTGACGTTATAGAAAGAGTGTGATTTATGATCATTGATTTTGTTTAGGTCATAGTCAATAACAACTCCATCTCCATATTCTTTGACAAACTTTTCAATAGTTTCTTCGTAGTACTCAAAAGAGCAGTCAAAAGTACATACAATAAATAGTTTTTCCATTTCTCTTAACCTGCTAAGTAACTGGTAATAACGGTTGAATCATATATATGACCTGTAGCTTCAATGGCTTCTCTACTTGCTTCAAAAAACGCTTTTGCAACACCCTCTTCTGATTGATGGATTACGACAACTGATTCATGATCATCTTTACTAACACCTCTGTATAAAGGTTTTATTGCGTTAGCCTCGTGCATTGCAACAACCTCCGGGCTATCAAATCCCTTAACCCAATCTGAAAACGGAACAGAAATCTTGAAAGTAAATACTGTAGTCTCCAAAGCCATCCCAAATAATTACAAGTCAATTGAGCATCGCATATATCTTCTAGATTTTCTAGGCTGAAGGGCATCCTTTTAGGCTCTTCTGACAAAAGTAATTTTCAAAACTAATATCATTCACATGCGCTTAGTCGAGGTGAGCTATTGCTGACGTCATGATTGGTATATGGGGATTTGGAATGTTCTACGAATTGGTCATCCGGCATTGCGTAGACGCGCGGAAGAAGTCCCTGATGACTGGTTTGTTAGTCAACGTCTAGAGGAACTAATAGACGATATGTTCAATACTAAATTGACTTGTTATGGAGCAGGGCTAGCTGCACCGCAGATCGATGAACCTTCGAGGGTTCTTGTTGTTGGTATGGAGCATAACCCTTCTAGGCCTGAAATAAGAAGACTTATATTCGGAAGCAATATTTACTAATAATCAAACTCAATTTATACAAAAACTCTT
>QCHY01000027.1 GCA_003216975.1 Prochlorococcus sp. AG-402-I20 | reverse complement strand
TTTTTTTTGAAATTATGTATTGCACAACTCTATTCGAAAGATAGATTATTCATCTGTATAGCCTAGAGTATCTGAGCAGCTTTGACCTGTATTGTTTTTAAGGAATATTGAAAGATAGGGATTGTTGGAAAATCTGAGTAAATATATTCCAATTAGTGCCTTTGGATACTGGAATGGGTATATTGAAATAACACCTCTCAATACTCATTCCAAGTAGGACAAAAAGTTGGAACTGAGGTTGGGATGATTCCCAAAAAACCGTAGAGCACTAACGTATGGCGACTCATGACATCTTCATGCCTGCTTTAAGTTCAACAATGACTGAGGGCAAGATAGTTGAGTGGTTAAAGAAACCTGGAGAAAAAGTTGAAAGAGGTGAGTCTGTTTTGGTTGTTGAGTCAGATAAAGCTGATATGGATGTTGAGTCTTTTCATGATGGTTTCTTGGCCTCGATTGTGATGCCTGCTGGAAGTTCTGCACCTGTTGGAGAGACAATTGGATTGATTGTTGAGACATCTGATGAGATCGCTGCAGCTCAAGCCAGTGCACCTTCTTCTCCACCCCAATCAAATAGTCAAGAGAAATCGAGCTCATCTCCTCAAGTTCAAGAAAAAAAAGCCTCCGTTGATTCTCCTAAACCGACAGTGATTACAAAGACATCTCCTGTCCCTCTTGTTTCAGAATCCTCTGTAAATCAGGCTCACTTCTTAAATGATGGTCGAATAGTTGCTTCTCCAAGAGCTAAAAAACTGGCTTCTCAAATGGGAGTAGATTTGGCAACTGTTAGGGGCTCAGGACCTCATGGACGGATACAAGCTGAAGATGTTCAAAGTGCAAAAGGGCAACCCATAAGCGTTCCTTGGATTGCTGAAAGTAATGCTCCAGCGAAAATTGTTTCTGACGTACCTCGCATAGAAAAAAAACCTGTTGATTCCAGCAAGCCACCTTCCCCAGGAAAAAGTTTTGGATCCAGAGGGGAAACAATTTCATTCAATACTCTTCAACAAGCTGTAAATCGGAACATGGAGGAAAGCTTAAATACTCCTTGTTTCAGAGTCGGATATTCAATTCTTACTGATGAATTGGATGATCTCTATAAACAAGTTAAACCTAATGGAATAACTATGACTGCTTTACTTGCTAAAGCAGTTGGTTTAACCCTCGCTAGGCACCCCCAGGTTAATGCAGCTTTTAGTTCTGAGGGAATTGCCTATCCTTCACAAATAAATGTAGCCGTTGCAGTTGCGATGGAAGACGGAGGGTTGATAACTCCAGTGCTTCAAAATGCTGACAAGACCAGCCTTTCTGATTTATCTTTACAATGGGCTGATCTTGTTAAGCGTGCGAGGAACAAGCAACTAGAACCTCAAGAATATAGCAGTGGTACTTTTACACTCTCTAATCTAGGTATGTTTGGTGTGGATCGTTTTGATGCAATTCTTCCTCCAGGGACTGGAGCAATTTTAGCGGTAGGAGCTTCCTTGCCTAAAGTTGTTGCTTCTAAAGATGGTTCGATTTCAATCAAAAAACAGATGCAAGTAAATCTTACGGCTGATCACAGAGTGATTTATGGGGCTGATGGAGCACTATTCCTGAAGGATTTGGCATACGTAATCGAAAAGGACCCCTACAGCCTTTCGTCTTGAGATTTAATTAGTCGAACTACAAGTGATTTTTACTTTCTTTAATCTGATTTGATGTGTTAGATCAAAAAGATAATTTTTTAAGCTCCTATAACTATGATTTACCAAATAACTTGATTGCTCAGTCACCTACAAAGAGTAGGCATGATGCGAGATTGATGATTGTTAAAGATGGGCTGGATGACTCTTTAAACCTTGTGCATGGAAAGGTATGGGACATAAAGGATATCTTGGAGACTGGTGATCTTTTGGTTGTCAATAATACCCGAGTGATCAAAGCAAGATTGAAAATTCGATTATCAGGAGGAGGTTTAGGTGAATTGTTGTTAATGGAACCACGAGGGAATGGCCAATGGCTTTGTTTAGGTCGTCCTGCTAGACGTATGAGGAGAGGTGATCAATTATGGTTGGATAAATCTCCAAATGAACTTTTATGTTTAAAGGTTCTTGATAAAGATGAGAGTACAGGCGGAAGAATTATTCAATTTCCTAATAAGTTTACTAGTAGGATCGAAATGGAAAATTTACTTGATTTATGTGGCGAAGTCCCATTGCCTCCCTATATAGATAAGGACAAATCTAGTGGGCATGAGGAAAGATATCAGACAAGATTTGCTTCGAAGCCAGGAGCTATAGCTGCTCCCACAGCGGGCTTACACCTAAGTGATGAACTTATAGAAATTTTAAAAAACAGAGGTATTAGAATTGCACAAATTACTTTGCATGTCGGCTTAGGAACTTTTAGACCATTAGAGAACGAAGATCTATCTCAGTTGAATTTACATAGTGAGTGGATAGAGGTTACTGAAGAGACCACCAAAGCAATAACTAATTGTAAGGAAGATGGGGGGAAAGTTTTTGCTATTGGTACTACAAGTGTGAGAGCACTCGAGGCTGCTTATCTTTCAGGAAGAGGCACCTTGAAGCCGTATGTAGGCAAAGTCAATCTAGTAATTAAACCAGGATTTAAATTTTCCGTCATTGATGGATTGCTCACTAATTTCCACCTACCTAAAAGTTCACTATTACTTTTAGTTAGCGCTCTAATTGGTCGAAAACGTATGTTGAAGCTTTATAAACATGCTATTTCCAAAAAATATCGATTTTTCTCTTATGGAGACGCGATGTTGATAACACCGGAGTCAGTAATATAAATTGAAAACTCAAGCCAATGATGGTTCTTTAATAACGCCTGTTGGAACATTCTCAAACATTACGGATGAGATATATCTCTCGGCAAGGTCAGGTAGAACCACAACGATTGTCTTCCCTGAGAACTCTTCTTTTTCGGCCAGTCTTAAAGCCACAGCGGCAGCCGCACCACATGATATGCCAACTAGTAGACCTTCTTCTTTTGCTAAACGTAATGCCATTGCAATAGACTCATCATTAGAGACTTGCTCAACTTGATCGACTACGGATAAGTCAAGATTTTTAGGAATAAATCCAGCTCCAATCCCTTGAATTTTGTGAGGACCAGGTTTTACTTCTTCTCCATTGAGAGTTTGTGTTATTACCGGGCTATGAGTGGGCTCAACGGCAACAGATAATAATGAATGATTTTTTTCTTGCTTTATGAAACGAGAAACACCTGTTATTGTGCCACCTGTTCCGACTCCAGAGACTAAAACATCAATTTGACCATCGGTGTCATCCCAAATTTCAGGACCTGTTGTTTTGAAATGTATTTCTGGATTAGCTGGATTATCAAATTGTCCTGGCATGAAGTATTTTTGAGAGTCGCTATCTGCTATTTCCTTCGCTTTTGCAATGGCACCAGGCATTCCTTTTGCTGCTTCAGTAAGT
The DNA here is from genome assembly GCA_003216975.1 of Prochlorococcus sp. AG-402-I20. GTDB lineage: Bacteria > Cyanobacteriota > Cyanobacteriia > PCC-6307 > Cyanobiaceae > Prochlorococcus_B. The sequence goes on along the minus strand of QCHY01000027.1, from coordinate 6,712 downwards.
ATTAATTCAGCACCTAGAACAGCCATCATCCTCCGACGTTCAATTGACATGGACTCAGGCATCGTAAGGATTAACTTGTAACCTCGAGCAGCAGCTGTATAAGCAAGGGCTATTCCAGTATTTCCAGATGTTGGTTCAATAATGACTTTATCTTTATTGAGTAAACCTTTCTTCTCGGCATCCCAGATCATATTCGCTCCAATTCTGCATTTGACGCTGTAGGCAGGGTTACGGCCTTCTATCTTTGCAAGTACTGTTGCTTTTGCGTTTTTTGTAATTGAATTAAGCTTGACTAATGGTGTACGACCAATAGCAAAACTATTGTCTTCATAGATTCTGGACATTTTTTAAATGACTTAATTAACTAATACTCTAAATCTATATAAAAATCTCAGTAATTGGTTATTTAGATAATCTTTATTAGTGATTTTTTTATATTACTGAATTAAATCTTGACCATAAATCATCTTCATTTTCTAGCCCTACGGACACTCTTAATAAGTGTTCCGAGACGCCACAACTTTCAGCCCATTTCAATTCTTTGAAGTGAGCCAACTGAACATATGGACAAACCAATGTAAAATTTGTACCTAAACTTGGTCCTTTGTTTACTCTTAATGAATCATAAACTCTTTTTGATTCCTCAATCCCCCCCTTAAGTTCAAATGATAATAGACATCCATAACCTCCTCCTTTCTTTAATAGAGAATTAAAATTTTTACAATATTGAGGATGTAATACCTTTGAAATTTCTTTTTTTGTTTCTAATTTTTCTTTCAACTTTAAGCAAGATAGATTTAATCTTTTTAAGCGATCTTCAACGTCTCGACTAGTTTCCTCCAATTCGATAGCATCTGAATCGGATAAGGTAGATAGTGCAACTTTAGGAATTATTTCTGCTAATTCTTTTTTCCATTTTGAATAAGGGCTTATGACAGTGCTGCCAGCAAGAATATCTCCTCTTCCAGCAAAACTCTTTGTAAGTGAACTGAAAACCACATCTGCATAAGGAGTTAGATGAACATTTAGAGATGAACCAATGGTATCGTCAACAATGATTGGTATATTTTTATCTTTAGCTAATTTTGAAATAGATATTAGGTCAACACATTGTAATAAAGGGTTACTAGGTATTTCTATGATTAATGCGGCTGGTTTTTTCTTTTCCAGCACTTCTTTTATATGACTTAATTTTGTTTTGATAATGAGATCGCTCCCTTGGAAAATAATCTGAGGGAGTTTAAGCACATCAACATATGGGAAGCCTATTTGAAGTGTCGAATTATTTCCTTTTATATACTTTATAGCTGTAAGAATAGTCGTTAAGGCCGCCATCCCTGAGCGATGTAGTTGTATTAAATTGCAATCACAATTGTAGATATTTGCTAAACGATTAAGAAGCTCGCCTCGAGCGCAATGACTATCTGAAGTTGAGGGCGCTCTCTCTCTTCCAAGGGCAATCGCAGCTTCACGTGATGATAATCCAAGACCAGTGTGTTGCCAGAAGGCTTTGGCCAAAGGAGTACTCTTTTTGTCAACAATTAGACATGAAACACCAAGAAAATTTTTTATTTTTGAAGAACAATTTGAATATTTTTGATGACAATATTTTTGAGCACTCAAAGCAGAAACTCTATTGGGATAGGGCCAACTACTCTGCTGAGATTCACCATGAAATTCAAGTGATTTACGAGCCACCTCAGCAACAAAAGGGTTAAACCCAAATCTAGGATAAATTGCTTTTAGTGAATCTATACAGGCTGGAATCTTCTCTTCGTAGGCGATGACATCTTCCCATCTAGGTAAGGCAACAGATACGGCATGAGGTCTATTAGGTAGAGGCTCTCCTAAATCTTTAGCACTCCAGCAAGGATCATTGAGTAAATTTCTTTCAGTCAAGATATGTTTCCCAAGGCTTGATTTAAATCAGCACTCAAGTCCTCAATATCTTCACATCCGACGGAAAATCGAATAAGTGAATCAGTAATTCCAATCTTTAATTTGGTTTCTTTGGAAACTGATGCGTGTGTCATTGTTGCTGGGTGGCAAACAAGGCTTTCAATTCCTCCGAGACTTTCTGCCATTTTGAAGTAATGAAGACTTTTGCAAAATGAGTAAGTTTGAGCTTGATTTGCCTTAATAGTGGCAGTAACAATTGCTCCTCCCTGAGCCATTTGTCTTTGTGCTAATTTACATTGTGGATGATCACTCCTAAAGGGATATCGAACTGATTTTATTGCTGGATTTTCGGCTAATTGATTAGCTATTTTAGATGCATTCTGTATTTGTCTTTCTAAGCGAAGTGGAAGAGTTTTTACCCCCCTAGTAATGAGCCAGCAATCAAAAGGAGAAGGATTTAATCCAAGAGCTTTTTGGGCAAAAATTAGCTTGTCTCGCCATACCGTACTCTCTGTGCATACCGCACCTCCAAGTGCATCTGAGTGACCATTGATATACTTGGTCGTGCTAGTTAAAGATAAGGTCGCGCCAAGTTTAAGAGGTCTTTGTAATAGAGGTGTTGCGAAAGTGTTGTCTACAACGACAGGAATTTGCATTTTATTTGAGACATGACAAATCCCCTCAATATCAATAATTTTAAGGAGTGGGTTGGTCGGACTTTCGATCCAAATCATCGCGGGTTTGTGATTTGCAATGATTTCTTGAAAATTGGGCTTAGTGAAGTCTATCCATTGAGTTTTTAATCCAAAACTATTAAAAACTTGTTCAAATAATCTCACCGTACACCCGTAAAGGTTCTCCTCACAAAGGATTAAGTCTCCAGCCTTAAGAGAGGAGACTATTGCTGTAATTGCAGCGACCCCGGAACTAAATACACTTGTGAACTTGCATTCTTCTAGATCAGACAAAACTGATTCAAGAATTCGAAAATTTGGATTTCCTGAACGAGTGTAGTCAAAGCCACCCTTATTACCATGAACGAACGTTGAGGTTGGGAAGATAGGAGGCATTATTGATCCAGTCTCATCACAAAAACTTTCTTTGTGATGAATAACTCTTGTGTTTACTCCAGTGCTGAAAACCTTGTCTCTTTTTACTGATCCCATATTCTTTGTGTTGTCTTTCTATAGGCTATAGAAAAACATGAAAAAGCTCTTAAGAAAAGGGACTCCATAATTAAATTTAATGAGAAAGAAGCAATGTGTATACCTATACTTTCCTTGAATAATACTCAAATTCAGCTCTAGCAGTTAATTCTAAAGAAAATTAAGTTGGACTTTTGTTTGGCTGATCATTCCACAGATCGCAGAATACACGCGAAATAAATTTGACTAGCTATCCGTACAAATTCATTCTCACAATTATCTTATTTAGGAGCGAGCATTTAAAAGCTAAAAAAACTAAGAAAACAAATTAGTTTGCGATGAATCTATTCGAAAATATTTTTCATAATCAAGTCTTGATGACTTTCCTAATTGCATCAATATGGATCGTTCCAGGTTTTGTATTTACCAGAATGACAAATCAAAAATTCAAGCGAAGAGAACTTGCAATACAAGCTAAGAGAGTGTCAAAACTTTATCCTTCTTCTTAGTTTGAGAAAGGTCAAAAGTAATAGTATATCTTCCTAAAAAAAATAGGAGCTTAATCATTGATCAATGAGCTCAGGATATTTAGCAAAAGCCCCTTACGAGATTTGTATAATCCAAGTATTTTTCTAACTGACGTAAAAAATAAACTAATAGGTAAAAATAACCCGAACTGGTTAGCCCTACATTGACCGACCTATGAGAAAAAAGAACTAACTTCTATATTTATTACATCCTCTTACAAGTAACTAAAAACGATTAGCTATGCACGCAATAACTAAAATTACTGCTACTAAGCTGTTGCTTCTTTTTAATCTGCCAGCAATCCTTTTATTGGCCGGGGCTTTCGAAATTGGTTCTTCTGTACTTGCATAATTATGACTTCATTTCAAGAAAGATTTAATGAATCAAAAGTTAAAAAGTATATTCCTCTTTTTGTTGTTGGAAAGCTAGCTATATTTACAGGGTTTCTTCTTTACATGATGCAGGGGTAAAAAATGACAACACAAGAAAGAATTAAAGCTGCTGAATTACGAATTAAAGAACTAAAAACTCTTATTCAATACTTGAAGAACGAGAAGTGATATATAAAGAAGTTGTCTAAGCACTGAAATTTTTTGATAGGTTTTCTAAGAATTTAAGTTACTTTTACCACTCAGAGTCTTCTAGAAGATTTGAATACTCATGATAATCAAAGAAAATATCCTCTTCTAAGACTTCTTCAAAAGCGATTCGATGGAAATATGTCATGGTTGTCTTTCCCATTACATAAATAATCGAGTAATTAAAATAGAAGTGTGAGTGATCGATTTTTGAGTTTCTTTAGGAATAAAAAAAGGGCCTGATGCCCCTAGAGAGACTTCTCACAAATTTGCACTTTTAGTTTTTTATTATGAACCAGAGCATGAAAAAACATTTTCAAGATAACTCTTAATTATTGGTGTTTGACCTAATCCAATTAGAAAGAATATTGATGATGTCAACGTAAGAGCGATCTTGGAGCCTTTATTCAGCTTGAAACTTGTCGCTTTAGTTAGAACAAAGTTCATGATGGAGTCTTTTATTATAGATAACCTAAGACCTGAATTGATTATTTAGTAACAAAATATACGTTATAAGTAGAGGCTATTACATAAGCAAAATACATTTAAATGTTCCAATGCTTAACCTTCTCCTTCAGATGATCTCCCGAAAAGATTGGTAATCTATTTTAGAAGACTATGCTTGTTTCCAATCAGAGTCTTCTAGAAGATTTGAATAATCGTTGTAATCAAAAAACAGGTCTTCCTCTAATACTTCTTCCAGAGTGATTCTATGGAAATAAGTCATGCTTCACCTCGAAAAGGTGAGTTGTAATAAGCTTTATTGACTGTATAAAGTGTGTAAAGAGATACAGCGATCCCTAAAAACCCTACAACTAGGATTGGAGAGAATGATGGAAAATCATAAGTAGGAATTGAAGTCATAATGATATAAATGATGACTGATATGTTCTAAAGCATCTGCATGCTTTTTGATTGAGGCTTGTACGACAAATTTTTACGCTTAACACGACAAAGGCTAAGGATTAAAAAACTCAGTAAGTGATAAATCATTTCTTTTTAACAACGCAAAAGTTGTACCCTTGTAACCTTTGCATATACGTAAGTCGGGAGATAATACAGTTGTATCTAGCCAACCTTTTTGAGTCTTTTTTATTTCTGATAGGAAACTAATCTTTTTACCTAGTAACTTTGGACCTATTATTCCTGCTTTTTTAAAGCTAACGTTTATACGTTTCTGATCAATGATTTCTAAGCTCGCAAGAATGTTAGTAGAAAATAGCTTTCCGGCAAAACCTTTTGGTCTTAATAAATTTAGTCCTCTACTACTCTTTGGCTCAAGTATCTGTAAGTTATCTAATAGCGGTGAATAATTTAAAAGAGGTGAGTTAGAAGTACTCCATCTAAGTTCCCATACACCTGTGAGCAGATCAATTTGTTTTATTATGTCTACAGAGGATTCGCTTTCAGCTAGTTTTATGAGCTCTGCGATCTGATTTGATTTAGGGGTATGTTCAAGAACTTCTATCAATTTTGATACCGCATTCATGATTATTGTTTGTTTAAAACCTACAGTTTTTCGATATTTATCTGATTGACATAAAGAACGTGTGGCTGGTCTTTATTCCCCTCACTTGCTTGAATCCATTCTTTGTACTCTTCTTTTAGAGCTTTTTTATCAAGCCCATCAAGTTCCATTAGTCTCTTTGAAGCATCATTCATTGTTACTTCAAGAGTTCTTTTCAAGCTGATAGTTGGAATTTTCATACAAAGTTACCACTTAGAGAGTCAGCTAAAAAAGTGCAAACAACAAAAACGAAAGTCATCGCTAGTGGTTTTTGAAATAAATCATTAGAAGAGTTCATTAGATGTTTTTAGTAGTGACCAATTGAGCTAACGAAGCATGCTAAAGCTCCGCAATAAATAAAAAACAAACTCATTTCTAATGGTCTGCGGCTAAAAAATGAGAGGTAGAAAGTAGTTGATTTCATGTGGATAGCTAAAACAATTTAAAATGATTGTTTGCTTTTTTCTTTGCTGCTTTTTGTATACGGCAAAGCTCAGTCATCTCTGGTTGAGGGATGCTGAAAGGGGTAAACAATTTCATAAAATTTCCCTTTTACCTTTATCTTTTAGGGCATTTGGAGGTTCTCTAGATGTGTAGAACCCCCTAATAAAAAGTCGTACTTTTACTACAACGCACTACCTTCATAGCTTCTTTTTGTTTAGAGAGTTTTTTGATCAACTATGTTCACGCCATATCACGCAATAATGTTTGGGATACTGTTAATAGCTAGCTCTGCCTCAATTTTTCAAATGTCACCAGCAGAACCTAGTTAGTCATAAGAAGTTTAACTAATATTAATTAGAATCATTTTGCAGTTCCAATCCTGGAAAATGCGAAACAGCTTTTATACCCAGAAAGGAATCAATGAGTAAAGGAATTATGTAATCATCTTATGTTTATAGTTAACCGAACGATTGAATCTCACGAAACTCATTTGATTCTCTGATCATATATATATTCGATATAACTCAATGAAAAAATTAATTCCGTTATTACTTCTTTCATCTGCAACTCTTTACTCCACGATTGGTACACTACCTGTTAGTGCTATGGGC
>QCHY01000026.1 GCA_003216975.1 Prochlorococcus sp. AG-402-I20 | reverse complement strand
GCGAGATCTTGGTCAATTACAGGAAGCTGAATTATCTACTCGCAAAGCTATTGAACTTAATCCTACTTCAGCAAAAGCATATACCAATTTAGGTAATATTTTAAGCGATCTAGGGAATTCACAAGAAGCAGAGGTTGCTTTTCGCAAAGCACTTGAAATAAATCCTAATTTAGCTGATGCTTTTTTAAATCTAGCAGGGATCCTAAGACAGATTGGTAAAAATAAAGAGGCAATTGTTTGCTTGGAAAAGACTCTAGAAATTAGACCCTGGTCAATTCAAGGTTTATATGAACTAACTCATAGATGTGAAATACAATAAAATTCAGAAATGATTTCAGACTGAGTTTGTTCCCTTTCCCTACTTATCTAAGTATAAAAATAATTTAAAGCCCACTACTTACTCTCTTTCTATAAGATCGAAAAATTATTCTAAAAAATTAGTATAAGATATAATTGTAAAATAAAGAAGACACAGGTTATTTAAGAACAATGGAGGGAACTGAGGAACAAGAGAAAAAAAAAGCAACTAAAATCAAAACTTTCCCAGTTCCATTAGCTTCAACAAAAACTAAAGAAAATATTTCTAGTAATACTTCCTCTAAACCTTCGAAAGAACTAATAATTAATCAAGCATTTAAATTTCATTCAAAAGGAAACATATCAGAAGCATCAAAATATTATCAATTTTTCATCAATCAAGGATTTAAAGACCACAGAATTTTTTCTAATTATGGTTCAATATTAAAAGACCTTGGCAAATTACAAGAGGCAAAACTGTATACGCTTAAAGCGATTGATGAAAGTCCTAATTGTGCAGAATATCATTTTAATCTTGGAAACATTTTAAAAGATCTTGAAGAACTACAAGAAGCAGAAAAATCATTTCGAAAGGCTATGGAGATTAAACCTAGTTTTCTTGATGCTGCGTGGTTTTTATATCTATTATCAAATAATATTGAACAAGCTGAAGAAAGATTAAATCAATGCTTAAAAATGGATCAAAGCTATTTTCAAGCTTATCTCCATCTAAGCGCAGTTAAATTACATCAAGGTAATAGATCATTATTGAAAAAACTTTTAAGCTCGACACAAAAAGATAATCCTATGATAAGAACTTTAATATGGGTCTCAAATTTGCCCAAATTACCAAAAATATTTTTTCGAAGACGAGATTTCTACGACGAAATCATTAATCAAAGTATAAAAAATAGACCTTTCTATGAGTTTGGTGTATATGAGGGCCGCTCATTTAAATATCTAATTAAAACATTAAAAAAAGGATTCGGATTTGATACATTTGATGGGTTGCCTGAAAAATGGAATGATTATGAAAAAGGAGCTTTTTCAACAAATGGAATCATTCCAAAAATTGATGGCGGAACATTTATAGCAGGACTATTTGCAGATAGTTTACCAATATTTTTTTCTGAACCTAGACCAAAAGCATCAATTATAAATTTTGATGCTGATCTCTTTTCTTCCACTCTCTGTGCTTTAAATTATTCAAAATCTATAATAGACAAAGAGACAATTTTGATATTTGATGAATTGATTGTACACAAAAATTGGGAGAACGACGAATACAAAGCGCTCAATGAATTTTGCTCAAAAAATAATTTAAGATACGAAGTTTTGGCAGTTTCGTATACGACTTTTCAAACAGCATTGAAAGTCATAGATCTTTAACTTACAATAAAAACAATCAAAGGAAGCAAACAAAAGCCCTAGTGAATACTAGGCAAAATTTAAAGAACAACATCCCGACACCTTTAAAAAAGGTATCAATATAAGTTTATAAAACCACAAAATGACTACATCTCAAGCAAAGAAATATTTTGATGTTGTAGAGAAAATCATCTGAATAAAATTATTTGTAAAGCAACTTAAAAGAGTATAGAGAAAGCCTATGAGTAGAAAAAACCCTAAAAATCCTGTCCACCATTGCTATTAATTAGGATATAAAAGCAGTTATTTATAAAAGTAGACGTACCAGTTAATGCACTACCAAGTTCGAGCCTCAAAAATTCCTTATAATCTATATTCCTCAGTCAGCCAATGTTTTCTCAATTCTATTCAGAAACATAGAGGAGACATTTTACTTTTTATATTTCCATTAAAGATATTCATGGACAGATTGCATAATTGTTTGACAAAAATTTTTATATATGTCAATACCTTGATGCTATTTCTCAATATAGAGAAATTACAAGAAACTAAGATTGACTGGAAAGTGAATATTTCATATTTTTATATATTTTAAAAACTGATTATCTCTAATCTAGCTACAATCAAGTCAAGAAAACGATTCAAGGAAGATTAAGAGATCCGTGAAAGAGAGACAAAACAACAAAAAACGTACTGAAGTCAAAACATTTCCAATTCCATTGGCTGTAACAGAAACCAAAGATAATATTGCTATTTCTAGTAGTAAATCTTATACACCTTCTAAAGAAGAAGTAATTAATCAAGCATTTAAATTTCATTCACAAGGAAATATCTCCGAAGCATCAAAATATTATCAATATTTCATAAAAAAAGGATTCAAAGACCATAGAGTTTTTTCTAATTATGCCTCAATATTAAAAGAATTTGGCAAATTAAAAGAGGCAAAATTATATACTCTTAAAGCCATTGATATAAGTCCTAATTTTGCAGAGTATCATTCAAATATGGGAAGTATATTAGAAAATCTCGGACAATTAAAAGAAGCTGAATTATCACATCGTAAAGCAATTGAACTGAAACCTGATCTCGCAGAAGCTCATTCGAATCTAGGAAATACATTGAGACATCGTGGAAATTTACAGGAAGCTGAATTATCACATCGTAAAGCAATTGAATTGAAACCTGATTTCGCGAGCGCGTATGAAGCTTTAGGTTTAGTTCTCCTGGAAAAAAATGAATATGACTTGTCCCTAAAATATTTTTCCGAAAGCGCAAATTTACTTAATAATCAAAAAAAACAAGGCTCCAATAACGAAAGATTTACAATAATTAGCAAGGCCAAAATTGAACATGACATTGAACAATTTGAATATTTAGCTTCTAAAGGTTACGAGGCTAAAAAGTTTACTAATCTTGCCATACTTTATAAAAAAATTGCCTCCGAAATTGATTGGCCATCAGATACTAGACTACTTATTTTAAATAATAAGTATCAAAGTCTTCTACAAGATAATTACAATCGTCTAATACATAGATTAGAAGCACCAAGATTAAAAGAAAAAGTAGTGAATAATTCCTTAAATGTTGAAAAAATAACTAATGATTATTTTAATCATGAATTTGGATTAACTTATATTGATAATTTCTTGAGTTCAAAAGCAATAGAATCTCTTAGAGATTTTCTACTTGGAAGTACAATTTGGTTTAATATAAAACCAAATGGATATGTTGGAGCATTTTTGAGAGAAGGTTTTTCTAATCCTTTAATTATTCAAATAGCAGATGAGCTAAGAAAAAAATTCCCAAAAATATTTAAGAATTATCCTATTAACCACATATGGGCATTCAAGTATGACAGTCGTGCTAAAAATGAAAAGTCATCTCTTAAAGGCATCAATGTTCACGCAGATTTCGCAGCTATAAATGTGAACTTTTGGATTACTCCTAAAGAAGCAAACTTAAATCCCAAATCTGGTGGTTTAATCGTATACGATGTAGAAGCACCTAAAGACTGGGATTTTAATACTTTTAATTATAATGAGCAAAAAATACGAGAAGAACTAAAAAAAAGTAAAGGTAATATAAAAGTGATTCCATATAATGAAAATCGTGCCGTTATCTTCAACTCAAATTTATTTCATGAAACTGATAGTTATGAATTTAAAGAGGGATATGAGAATCGCCGAATCAATGTGACGATATTATTTGGACGCAGAGAAGATAGCTAATATATTTTAATCTGATCTCTCAAAAAATTAATCTAATTTTTCAAAGAGAAGTAAAATATTTTGATTTTATAAAAAACACTGACTTCCTGAGTTTAACTATAGAGACAGGGAAAAAAATTTTTGTAAAAAGTGTATGAAACGTCTATGAGAAGTTTTTACCCTTTTTAATTTAAATTTTAAACATTGATTTATAGATTACGCAAATCATATTATATCCTGTTTCGGTTGGAGATTTTATTCAGCTTGTCCTACTTGAATACGTCAAAAATCATACATAGAATTAATGTAACGAGTCGATTGATAAGTTCAAAAATGACATCAGACAACGTAAATGAGCATTCAACTTGGAGTTAGTAGTAAAATATTTAATATCAAAAATAGAAAAGAAGCATAGATGAAGTCGGATAAACAAGAGAACAGAGCTCACAAAAAAACTGAAATAAAAACATATCCAATTCCATTTGCTTTAGGAGAAAAAAAAGAAAATATAACTATTTCCACTAACACTCCTTCCAAAACCTCTAAAGAACAAATAATTAATCAAGCATTTAAGTTTCATTCACAAGGCAATATTACAGAAGCAGCAAAATATTATCTACATTTTATAAATCAAGGATTCAAGGATTACAGAGTGTTTGCTAATTATGGAACAATTTTAAAAGATCTTGGTAAATTAAAAGACGCAGAATTATCTACTCGCAAAGCAATTGAACTTAATCCTGATTTCGCAGTGGCGCATTACAATCTGGGAAACATATTGAAAGATCTTGGTAAATTAAAAGACGCAGAATTATCTACTCGCAAAGCAATTGAACTTAATCCTGATTTCGCAGAAGCACATAACAATCTGGGAATCATATTGATAGATCTTGGCAAATTTCAAGACGCAGAATTGGCATACCGCAAAGCAATTGAACTTAATCCTGATTTCGCAGATGCAAATTACAATCTGGGAAACATATTGAAAGATCTTGGCAAAATAAAAAACGCAGAATTATCTACTCGCAAAGCAATTGAACTTAATCCTAATTTTTCAGAAGCACATAACAATCTGGGAAACATATTAAAAGATCTTGGCAAATTAAAAAACGCAGAATTGGCATACCGCAAAGCAATTGAACTTAATCCTGATTTCGCAGATGCACATAACAATCTGGGAATCATATTGAAAGATCTTGGCAAACTACTAGACGCAGAAAACTCATATCGAAATGCAATCGAACTTAATTCTCATTTTGTTGAAGCTCATTCTAATCTAGGATCTACATTGAGAGCTCTAGGCAAAAATAAAGACGCAATATTATGCGCGGAAAAAACTCTAGAAATTAGGCCATGGTCAATCAAAGGTTTATATAGTCTAAGTCATACATGTGAAATTGAATCAAGTTCATAACTAATAGCTTGACTAATTATTCGAGATGAATAATTATCTAAAGATTGTAAATCCACGAGGATTTGTTGCCGTCTCGAATAATTAAAGCTAACTATCTTTGAAAAGATTTCTTGGGAAAATTTTTGTAAATTAGTCAACTCACATAAATGTTCAAAATATGTTTTTATAAATGATGGTTTATGAATTGAGGCAATAGGTATCCCATCTACGATGATTTGGGAATCAGTAGATTTATATTTAATTCGATCGTCTTTTAAATCTAAACCCTTACATATAAAGTTAAGTTTAGAATCTTTAAAAGTAAGATTAAAAGGTAATGAAAAAACTATTGGATCCTTACAAAAAAAACCATAATTAAAAACACGTTTTATCGAACTTGAATATCCATAAACATGGGTCAATTCAGATTCCCTTGGAGAATAATTTGGGGTACTAATTCCATTACTATTTTTGATAAAAGGAAAAGCATTCTCTTCATGATTAACTAATTCCAATACAGGTACTATGAATGGATCTTGACCAAATTTGAACACTCTAGCATTCAAGAATTGTTTTTTAAGGACATTTTTCCAGTCACCTTGATGCCTTTCTTCTATATCTACTAAAAAATTATTTTTAATTGATTTCTTTAAATCGGGGGATAAGATATTTAAACCATATTCAAAAGATTCTGTCGCTTTATTACCACCTCTTCCCCATGAAAAATTATCTTGATAATAGCTAAAAAAATCTCTAATTTCTTGACTATATTCCTTATCTTTTTTGATACATAAATGATTATCTTCTAAACAAATATCTTTTTTTTTAATCATCAGTTTAGATGGTGTAAAGATTCTCGATCTTAGCTTTGGATTAATCGAAAAAATACCTCTACCAAGCTTTCCCTCCTTTTGACATACGTTTTCTGCTATTCCGCCAAGACTGCGAAATTTAGAAAGCAAAAAATCCCATTCCTTATTCATAAAAACTGTTTATAGACAATAAAATTTCCTTACCAATTCATAGCAATTTCTCATCTCAAAAAGCAAGATACCCTGAAAATAATAGGTTTAAAAACGAGAACAAACGATACATAGACGTATTACTCCCATTCAATAGTTCCTACTATATATGATATGGGTATAAAAACGAAGTAAGTGACTGGACTTCATAAATAAAATATAGAAGAGGGGAATACGAGAACAGACAGCTTGAAACAACTTGAGCAACTCCTTTATATGCTTCACTTGAACCTGAGAGCCAACTCATATAGGACATGCATTTTATATATAACTATAATTTAGTAGTCAATACTATTATTACTCAAAAGAGTATCCTCAAAACCTAATTAAAGCAATGATTTAGGAGCGAGAAACACTCAATTAAGCTTATGTAACGAAGTCATAAGAATCGTCCAAATATCATATTGAGATACTACATATTCTTTTTTTAGAGAATTGAGATCCTCAGCAATACAACAAAAAACACTTGCGGCTTATCTAATAAAGAAACCACCTTATTAAGAACAGGCGGTTTCTTTGTGCCTAACCATAATTAATTCTAAATTGTTCAAAAGGCAGACCAGTTTGACCCTCAATTTCATTTTCTAGCGAGATCCACCATTCCTCTTCGTCTAACGACAAGTCATAGAACCTTCTTGCGAAATGAGCGTTTATATCATCAATTGTGATTAGACCATATTCATCTAGTGCTTCCTGCTCTGACTCAAAAACCCCTTCACCTTCATCATCCATCACCACACCTACTTCCCACCAATTTTCACTTTCCCATTCGGGTAATAAATCAAGTAGTGCTTGTGGAACAACAAGTTCGACCGACCAATTTCCACCACCTCTAAATCTTTCACGTCCATTCAGATCTTCTTCGTCTATGTAATCCAAATAATCATCTGCTCTCATCCGCTCAACTTGCTCTAGATTGAAAGCCTTAATCCATTCCTCAATTTCTTTTTTAGTTTTATACATTTCTCAAGACTCTTTGATAGAAATGATAAAGCGATTAGTAATAATTTCCGATTTTGACCCTTTGATTATTTGATTAGAAAAGTAAAAGAAGAACAACTCCTCACACATAGTTCTGTAGTAAAGAAAACACCCAAGGGTACGTATGAATCAAAGGTGCTTTTCTTAATAAAATATAAACAGGTGTTTTTTCTCATGTTCCAACAATTTGTTTTCATTAGAACTGGGTTGGAGTTCTAGCACTTGTATTCCCGTAGGTCAGGGAAGTGATTAGTTAAAGGGAAGTAGATTGTTCAAAAGGATACAAAAGTGCTGAACTTAAAGGGGACGACCAAAATCTCGTCCCCTTCTTTAATGAAAAAAATTAAGGTTTCCATTACTCATCCCATTCATCCTGAAGTTCTGTCTGCGATAAAGAGTTATAGAAACCTCTCCATTTCTCTTAGGATTCGCATCTGTTGTGATCAGAGACACCAAAAGGTTTATCGTCTTTGCTGGAATAAAAGATTGACCTTTCTCGGATTTGAATATCATTCGTATCTATTCTGCAAGATCTAAGAAGTTTGTCTTTTTTGCCATGATAAATGATTCTAATGATTGATAACACTCGTCATAGGTCGCCACTTTTTATTCTTTGATCCTTTGTCATTACCGCTATTTTGCAGATTCTCATCAGTTTGTCTTTTCCTAGTGACAAAAGGTGCAAACAGGAGTAGAAAAGAAATAACAGAACAACTCCTCACACACTAGTTCTGTTGTAAAAAGGCACTCGACTTAGCATAAGTAGGGTGCTTTTTTAATGGTTGATTTTAAAGAATTGGCACATGTGACAGTTGAAGAAGTCAAATACTCAGCATTTCTCTTTTCGTGAAGTTGATTAATTTAGTTTTGTGAGGAGTTGAGACCTCCGCAGTGGAAACAAGGAAACACTTGCGACTGATCTCACGAAGAAACCGCCTTGTTCAGAACGGGCGGTTTTTTTGTGCATTTTATAGAGTGATCTGATGATATTTCTACCTCCACAAGGTGTTTTTGGATTACTGCTTTTAAGCACAGCAGTAGTTTTGATATCAGATACAAACCATTCGGAAACAGTGAGGACGATATCTAATTAGGAATTTTTTCGGATGCAGACCCTTTGTGGAATTGATTAGAAAAGGAAATGCAGAACAACTCCTTACCAAAATTCGTTCTGTAAATGAAGAGAGGGACTCAAGGTCGCTGAAGCAGCAGGGTCCCTTTCTTAATGCAATTTAAATGAATGAAATAGGAATTGGCAAAAAAAGAGAGTATTACAAATCGAATGGTGTCCAGAGGTTGCCTAACAATCCAAACAATTATTTTCTACAGACCAATGAACTTAACTAGCACTGCTAATTCTCTGATGATGTTTTTCATCATCGCTTTAATGGAATTCTTAGATGCCTTCTCAACTATTCTTTCAATCCTCGAGCAAGGAATATTTGTTGATCAAAAGGGCTACTGATGCAAAAGACCAATAGAGAATTGAGGCCAATGCTGGATGTAGAGAAAAGATCCAAACTGAACAATCAATTTAGTACTAGAGAAAAGCGTTATTCACTAAAATGGATGGATTTGGTTGATACTTAACTTCGAGAACTCAAGTTGTCCAATACTCATCCCACTCACACTGCAATTCTATCTGCGATAAAGAGTTATAGAAACCTCTCCACTTCTTTTCTGAATTAGCGTCAGTTGAACTCAATGACACCATTAAATCTATTGCCTCTTCTTTGGAAAAAAATTTTCCGTTATTTGATTTAAATATCATTTTTATTAAATATTCGTATCAAACTTATTGTCATTAGATACATTTTTATTTCTATCTTGTACCCCAATTGATTCACTGAATCCAGATGCAAGTATTCCAGTAGGTATTGCTATGGCAGCAATACCCATAAGAGAAGTTATCGATGCAATTGTTTTTCCAACTGCTGTAACTGGTATCGAATCTCCATATCCAACAGCACTAACAGTTGTAATTGACCACCAAAGACATCTTGGAATTGATCCTAACAATTTTGGTTGAATAGAAGATTCAGCAAGATACATAAAAGTGCTACTTATCAACAAAAGTAAAACTGTATAAAAAATCGAGATTTGTAGTTCTTGATTCTTTGATCGAAGTGCGTAATTAAAGTGATAGATACTTTGCTTAAACTTTTCACTTCTACCAATTTTCAATATTCTTAAAAGACGAAGAATCCTGAGAATTTTCAATTCAGCACGAACACCTATAAAAGATGGGACGATTGCAATGACATCAATAATTGCCATTGGTGAGACCATATAACGCAAAACACCTCTCCAACCTTTTCCAAATTTCATTTCAAGTGGTGCGACCCATAAGCGACAAAAATATTCAACGCAAAATAAACCACCAATAATCCAATCCACAAGATCTATCTGATCGCCAAATTGATAATCAATTGAATTTTCTGTAACAATAATTGCGAAAAAAATCGAAATAACAATGGTAACGCCACAAATTTTATTGAATAACGAAGTTCTGCCATCTGGAGAGTCATTAATTATCTCCTTATAGATCCTTTGACGTAATTCATTCATCACTGCCTACAGACTGAAATAGGAATGCCTATAACATAGGCAGATCTTGCTGATTTTTCCTCTGATCAGCTAACGACCCCAAATAGAGGAAATAGCATATCCATACTAAAAAATTCTAAACGAAAGCAATCCGAATTAATACAGGACTCCATATGAGCAATGAGCAAGATACTTAATTGATGTCATAAAGTTTTAGTATGTAGAGCATTCGTAAAAAAATTTTTAGGAACTGAACCCTGAAAAATTACTCACAAGTATAGAAAAAACACTCTTTCTACGATGTCTTTACAGAGAAGATGACAAACTGACACGTGGAATACGTCTCTCAAAACCATTGGAACTAGATTCATCAATTTGTACTTTAGACTCAAATGGAATTACAACTTTTATTCTAAACCTACCTTTAGTAGTCATTATTACTCCTACTCAATAGCACCTGCTCAAATTATTGAGCATTAGACAAGAGTTTATCCCTCTATGAGACGGTGTGGAAATAGTGTGAAAGTAATTTTCACGAGAAAATTTTAGATTTTATTACTTACAATCCATTTTTACGAACTCAGCAGCATCCTCATCTCCAAGAGATGCTGATTTTATCCAATCAGCACAAGCACCACTCATATCATCTAAATTTCCCTTAGCAATACCTCGGTTGTAATAAGCAAGTGCATCTTCTGGATTCAGTTCAATTGCTTTAGTGTAGTCAGCAATTGCTCCAGAAGAATTATTTAAATCATCCTTAATAAGACCGCGGTTGATATAGGCATCTCTATCCTCTGGATCAAGTGCAATTGCTTTGGTATAGTCAGCAATTGCTCCGTAATTATCTTCTAAATTTTCTTTAGAAATAGCACGATTGTAATAAGCACCTCCATCTTCTGGATTCAGTTCAATTGCTTTAGTGTAGTCAGCAATTGCTCCGGAATAATCATTTAAATTGTCCTTAGCAATACCACGGTTGATATAGGCATCTCCATCCTCTGGATCAAGTGCAATTGCTTTGGTATAGTCAGCAATTGCTCCAGAATTATCTTCTAAATTTTCTTTAGAAATAGCACGATTGTAATAAGCATCTCCATCCTCTGGATTCAGTTCAATTGCTTTGGTATAGTCAGCAATTGCTCCAGAATAATCATTTAAATTGTCCTTAGCAATACCACGGTTGATATAGGCATCTACGTATTCAGAGTCAAGTTCAATCGCTTTGGTGTAGTCAATAATTGCTCCGGAATAATCTTCTAAATTTTCCTTAGAGATAGCACGGTTGTAATAAGCGACTCCATCCTCTGGATCAAGTTCAATCGCTTTGGTGTAATCAGCAATTGCACCGACATCATTACCTTTTTCTGCCTTCTTGAATGCTCTATTAAAATAAAAAGATGCTCTTGTATTTGCATTTACAACTTCTGGAAAAGCAAGTATTACCGCAGCACTGGTCAAAGCGGCACCTGAACCAATTAGTAACGGTTGTGCGCTTGGGATCAATGAGAGCAATGCACCAATAACAGCAGTTCTTTTCTTCATACAATGAATCTTTATTGCTGCTATTATATACAAAATATAGATGAAATATACACTTTAAGATCCAAAGTAAAATAGTGATATGACAATAAGTAAACGTCTTAAAAAAGTAGTCAATAAAAAAATTACCTTTTTAAATTAGTTAATTAGAACAGAATAAATTGTTCTTATAGGTTTTCTCTACATTTTCTCTACGATTCCGATGTAGAGAAAACAAAATACCTAGGACTTCTCCATAGAGAAGGTGAAAACGTGCCACGTGAAACCACCTTTTAATCTATGACAGCGTTCTTGCCCATGCACTATTCCCACTCAATAGTTCCCACCATATATGGGGTGCCAAAACGCAGTCATAAACAGGGTTTCTTAAACAGATTATACCACGTGGAACTCACGTGGAACGTTTATCCAAGGAAAAGTGGAGACTCATAAACCGTAAAAATAAATCACTTATAAACCCAATTAGCAGAAACTATTTTTGCTTCTGGGTTACTTTCTTTTGCAATCTTTTTTGCTTCGTCTATATTTCCTGCAACGATTGTTTCTTCAAAAGTCTTCTCCTCCTTGTCGATCATCGTGACTTGAAATCTCATTACCAATCTGGATAGAGAACATCGTCCTCAATAAGGACATAAAACTCTTTTTTTGCAAGTCGCTTTTCCCATTCAAGAAATGAACTCTGACAATTAGGAGTTGGAGTTTCTCGATATCCTTTCATCTTTTTCCAACGGGTATACAACGCACCTAATAACCAACTATCAGTTAAAGACTTTTGACCATGCTTCAATATCTTTTCTTTTTTGCCATTGAAGTTTGCTGAATCAAGTAGTTCTTGCTTCCAATCTATTTGTTCGCTCATTGCTGTTCTTCCTCTTGTTCTTTTTGCAGTTTTAGTTGCTCATATATCTTCTTCAATCTTTTGTATTCCTCATGAAGTGCACCCAGTTGCCATGCGTCTCGGAATCCTCTTGGACCTTCCATTAGCAGTCTCACTACTTCAGGTTTATGTGTCTTTATTTCTAAGAACTCTTCTTGCCATGAGGTGTCCTCCCATTTGGTGCTCATGCTTTCCCTCCATATTTTTTAAACTCATCCAATGAACTGACAACTATGCTCTTGTAATCCTCAGGGAAGCGTGCCTTCATGATTGCTGGAATTTCCAAGCAATCTGGATAGGGATTATGCAAATAAAAAATAACTTCCTTCTCTTCCTTCAAAACAATGTAATTAGATAATCCACCTGCATAATTATTTTTTTTAGTCATGCTGACACTCCTTCTCTTTCAACAATCTTTTGAACTTTAGATCTATTCATGTGTTCTTGTTCCTATTTTGCAGGTTCTCATCAGTTTGTCTTTTTAGTAGTGACAAAAGGTTCATGCAGGAGTAGAAATGAAATAACAGAACAACTCCTCACACAATAGTTCTGTTGTAAAAAGGCACTCGACTTCGCGTAAGTGGGGTGCTTTTTTAATGGTTGATTTTATAGAATTGGCACATGTGACAGTTGAGAAACTCATCTGTT
>QCHY01000025.1 GCA_003216975.1 Prochlorococcus sp. AG-402-I20 | reverse complement strand
CTATTCTGCAAGATCTAATAAGTTTGTCTTATTAACAGCAAAGAAAGATTCACACGCTTGACCACCTAGACAAAAGTAGTATATTTGTATTAGCGTAGCCTCGTCGCAAGCGCAAGCAATGAAAGCACCAGTGAGCGGTGCTTTTTTGTCTCTACTTTGTGATCCCCTGACTGCTGATCTGATCAGAATCTTTGCAGGAAATGAATCTACCATCAGATATCGGTTACATGAACGAACCTTTTAGAGAAGCATTGCCCGCACCATCAGGATGGTTGGTTGCCCCAGCAAGAGATTTTTGTCTGCTCTTTATACGTGACCCGAAATCTGTAATGGTTGCTCCGACTGTCTTTACTCAACTTTGGTATTGCACGAAAGAAGGAGTCCCCACCAGATTGAAGAACACAAGAAAACTTGATTACCAATCTTCTTATGAAACTTGGAATGAACTAATAAGTAATGGTTGGGAATTAGTGGAGCATCAGTTCAATGCTTGTGTTGATGCTGCTTAAGTGTGGTAAATACAATAGATATTTTCATGTAGTAGGAGTAGAAATAAATCAAGAGTCATAGCACTCTCGAAGATAAAAAAAAGGGCATATGTGCATTGACTCTAGGGAGGAATTTCACACCTCCTGTAGTGTACATAGAACACCTTTTGTGCCGTCTCTGCAATTGTCGGAACAACCGCAATCCCTGATTGGTCTCAGGGGTTTTACTTTTTTAATTTCTTTGCAATTAAGACAAAAGATAATGCTCCTGAAACAAGGATAATATCAATAAGTAAGTGATAATTTATGTTCATATCTTGGTAAGAAATACTCTAGTGTTTTTACTCCTAGTTTTAATCATTTTAATGGGTTATAAAAGATTCAGGAGTCAACGCACTTCCATAGGTCTGGAGTGATGGACTCAAAGGGAGCGACAAAATCTCGCTCCCTTATTTAATGGAAATTTGAGAGAGATAAATGCAATGTTCAAGAAGCAATCTCTTCCCAAGGATCACGTGAAGACCATTCCTTGAATGGTATCAATTTAGAATCACCTCTTCTGATGCCACGACAAATTAATCCGTTTGGATGTTCTCTCTTAAATATTTCAACTGCATCTTGTTTTCGTTCTGATGGAATAGTGACTTTATAAATCACGTCACCTGAATCACGAATCTTATAAACAAAATTCCAATCATATTCTTTAATATTCATCATCAGTTTGTGCTGACTAACTGTGTTTTAACGCACTTGCGACTTGTGAACCAGATGAATAAATTCCCATTGATTTTCATATGATTCTGGTGTTGGGCGTATGAATTGGGATTCATCACCAGCACAAGTATTTTTGACAACCCAATGACATCCATTGCAGATGGGGTGGTGATTTTTTGCATCGCTGCCACCCTCATAATTTTTGACGCTCCTTTCAATCTTCAAGAAAGGAACATTTGTAGATCAGAGAGCGTTCCTGATGCAAAAGACCAATAAAGAATTAAAGGCATTGCTTACTGGGGTGTAAAGGATCTCCCATCTTAATAAAAAAGAATTAATGGAATAGATCTTGGTTAATTAACAAGAAGGGGGGACGCTCGAATAGCCCCAATAGAGAGGGTCAGAAAAACTGGAACATTTTTAAGAAAAACTGGAACATTTATTTTTGGTTTTTTGGGAAATGCTGATAGTTCCTGTTGCCCTGCCGACTCGGAAATCCCACTATTAGCAACGCATTGGCATTAAAAAAGAGACCTCTTGAGGTCTCTTGATTACGGTTGAATCTCTTTGATGTCCCTCCGACGATGCCCTCGTCGGGACTTGAACCCGAGACCTCTCCCTTACCAAGGGAGTGCTCTACCGCTGAGCTACAAGGGCTTGTGGAAAGATGGGCCGGGTTGGATTTGAACCAACGTAGGCGTAGCCAGCGGATTTACAGTCCGCCCCCATTAACCACTCGGGCACCGACCCGATCCACTTGTTGAGATTAACAGTAAATGGTGCCACTTTTCTCGAATTTGTTGGTCCTTCGAGGTCGGAATCGATACGATCATGAAAGATATTTAATTTATAAGGAAAATGGATCTTTTATTTATTAATGGTCCTAACTTGAATCTGGTTGGAAAAAGAGAACCATCGATATATGGCTCGCAAACCTTGGAAGATATACAAGAAAAGTTATTGACTTCAGCGAGTGAACTTAATGCAAAGCTCAAATTCTTTCAGAGTAATTCAGAAGGAGAGATGATTGATTGCATTCACAATTGTGTTGGTTCTATTGACGGAATATTGATTAATGCAGGTGCTTATACACATACCTCTATTGCTCTTAGAGATGCTTTGTTAGGAGTTGCTATTCCTTATGTAGAAGTTCATTTAAGTAACATTTATTCTAGGGAAGAATTTCGCCATAAATCATTCCTTTCAGATAAAGCACTGGGTTTAGTTTGTGGCTTTGGAGCAAATAGTTATCAACTTGCTTTGCAAGGGATAGTTTCTTATTTAAAGAGTGTCTGATGAGCTTATGGATAACTCAAATTTTCCAGTTTTTGGGCAATCAAAGATTCGCTGGCTAATAAATAAAACTAATGAGGCTTGGATAGATCTTGCGATTTCTAATCCAATGGAAATACTTTTGGATCATGCACATTGTGAAAGAAAGGCTGCTGGAGTAGCGCTGCAACTGATGTTTCGTTATGTAAGTGAACCTGGACTTTCAGAGGTCCTAAGTCCTTTAGCAAGAGAGGAACTTGAACATTTTGAGAGGGTTTTGTCTATTTTGAAAACTCGTGGGAAAAAACTTCAAAAACTAGCCTCACCACCTTATGGATCAATTCTGGCAAAAAATATTTGCAAAGAAGAACCATTACGAATGTTGGATAGTTTTCTAGTCGCGGGGCTTATTGAGGCAAGAAGTCATGAAAGAATGAAATTATTGTCTATACATTCTCCTGATGTTGAGCTACGTAATTTATACGCCGATTTACTGAAAAGCGAGGCTAGGCATTTTGGAATTTATTGGAAGTTGGCATATGAACGTTTTGATCAAAATATTCTTACGTCTAGGTTGGAAGAATTAGCTAGGGTTGAATCTGATGCTTTATTGGAAATGCACAATGAACCAAGAATGCATAGTTGATTACCTCTTTTAAGTAGACAGAAGTTACTCAATTAAATGAAAGTTTTAACTATTACTGGCGTAGGCCCAGGTGATCCTTCTTTAATAACTTTGGCTGCAGTTGATGCTATTCGAGAATCAACAGTTGTCTCTTATCCTGTCTCTGCTAAAGGAGGAGACAGTCTTGCAGAAAAAATTGCTTCAAGATGGATAACCAAAGATAAAAAAAAATTGCCTTTACATTTTCCTATGGTTGACGATCAGAATACTTTAAGAAGTGCATGGAGAGTTGCTGGAAATGAATTAATGAAGATGGTTGAGAAAGGTGAAAGAGTCGTTTTCCTTGCTCAAGGAGATATATCTCTTTTTTCGACAGGTTCGTTTCTTTCACAGGAGTTGGAAAGATATCATCCAGAGTGCTTTGTTAGATTAATTCCAGGTGTTACATCTTTTTCTGCAGCTGCCGCAAAAAGTAAATTTCCACTTGCTTTGCAAGAGGAACAATTACTTGTATTACCTGTTCCAGATTCATATGACGAGCTAAAGGTTATGTTGTCTGATGCGGTGTCAAAGAAAAGGGTAGTTGTTCTGCTCAAACTTGGTAAAAAATGGGAATGGGTCAAACCTTTGCTTGAAGAACTTGATTTAATAAAAAAGTCCATCTTCGCGGAAAGAATAGGATTTTCTGATCAAAAAATTCTTAGGGCATCTGATCTATCCTCAGGGACTAGGCCATATTTTTCTTTACTGTTGGTTCGACAAAGTTGGCCTTTGACAATGCCATAAAAATTTTTAGTTGAGTTTAATAAGTTCGTCTTCGAGTAATTTTATTGCTTCTTTTGGAGTTCTTGCCCTAACTAATTTATGGCGGAGAGTAGAGGCGCTTTCAAATCCCCTACAAGTCCAATTCATATGTTTCCTAGCAATCAAAAGACCATGATCACCTTTCTTTGCTACAAGTAATTTTAGATGTTCTAAACATAAACTTACTTTCATCTTTGCGTCGGGTGATATAAAAGCTTTTTGACTTTGAATTTCCTCATCAATTTGACCAACCAGCCATGGTGCACCCATGCTTGCTCTCCCAATCATCACCCCATCGGCATTAGTTACCTCTAGGCATTTAATAGCATCTCTGGAATTTTTAATATCACCATTTGCAATGACAGGTATATCTAATGACTGTTTAATTTTTGAAATAGCTTCCCAGTTTGCATACCCTGAAAATCCTTGCCTTCTCGTTCGCCCATGAACAGTTATGAGTTGTGCCCCAGCCTCCTGTAGCCCTAAAGCAAAAACAACTGGATCACTGGTATTTTCACACCATCCCAACCTTATCTTCACTGTTAGTGGAATTGATATCGCTTTTGAAACTTTTTTAACGATTAATTGAGCAAGTTCTGGTTCTTTTAATAAAGCACTTCCGCCTCCTTTCTTGGCAATTTTTTTTACTGGGCAACCCATATTGATATCTATTAGAAATGCACCAGATGATTCGGCTTTGATAGCGGCTTCTATCATTGAATCTGGCCTATGGTCAAAAAGTTGAACACCAATTGGCCCACTCTCTTGTGAAAGTTCAATTACCTTCTCTTCACCATGTCCTAATTCAAGACTTTTAGCATTTACCATTTCGGTAAAAAGTAAAGCTTTTGGAGCCCATCTACGAACAAATTTCCTGAATATTTGATCGCTTACACCTGCCAGTGGGGATTGAATAACCGGACATTCTAAAGATCTAGAAATTCCATTGCCCGATAAAAAAATCGGAGATAACTTTTTCATCTTTAAAGTAGTATTGGATTTCTTTCAGTCATTAAAAAAAAACAAAGTTTGAGTTTTTTCGCTTGTTTTAGTAATTAAGCAAACAATACTTAATGATGCTTTTAAGGAAATTGGTACTTGCATAAAAGCTATCAAAATTAGAGGGATTGCTATTAAAAATGGTTTTGTATTTAATGAATGCTTTTTTTTTGGTCAATCTTTTTAGGGAGGTTCGCTTTGTAAATTTCATTTTGGAATAGAACTCTTTCCTCATACTTGTAGTATGAGGAATTAATATTGATTTTGACCTATAAAGGGTAAATAATCTTATGAAAGGTAGAGGAATTTGGCGCTACCAATAGTCGCAATAATTGGAAGACCAAATGTTGGGAAATCTACATTGGTTAATCGATTATGTCAGAGCAGAGAAGCCATTGTCCATGACCAGCCAGGGGTAACTAGAGATCGAACTTATCAAGATGGATTTTGGAGAGATAGAGATTTTAAAGTTGTAGATACTGGAGGACTTGTTTTTGATGACGATAGTGAGTTCCTTCCTGAAATTAGAGAGCAAGCTAATCTTGCTCTTGAAGAAGCCGTCGTTGCATTAGTAATTGTTGATGGCCAGGAAGGAGTAACTACAGCTGATGAATCGATTGCTGAATTTTTAAGACCTCATTCCTGTAAAACACTTGTGGTGGTTAATAAATGTGAATCTCCCGAACAAGGGTTGGCAATGGCGGCTGAATTTTGGAAGCTTGGTCTTGGTGAGCCCTATCCAATTTCTGCCATACATGGAGTAGGAACAGGTGATCTGCTTGATCATGTAGTTACTTTGTTTCCCTCTAAGAATTTAGATGAAGTTAGTGACTCTCCAGTTCAATTAGCAATTATTGGGAGACCAAATGTAGGCAAGTCAAGTCTTCTGAACTCTATTTGTGGAGAGGCAAGAGCAATTGTTAGTTCGATTAGGGGTACAACTCGAGATACGATTGATACTCAGATTACTCATCAAGGGAAACAATGGAAATTAGTTGATACGGCGGGAATACGTAGACGTAGAAGTGTTAATTATGGCCCAGAATTTTTTGGCATTAATCGCAGTTTTAAAGCGATAGAAAGAAGTGATGTTTGTGTGTTGGTTATAGATGCCTTGGATGGTGTCACAGAACAAGATCAAAGGCTTGCAGGTAGAATTGAGCAGGAAGGAAGAGCTTGTTTGATTGTTATTAATAAATGGGATGCTGTTGAAAAAGATAGTCACACAATGTCTGCAATGGAAAAAGACATTCGTTCAAAACTATATTTTCTCGATTGGGCTGAGATGATTTTTATATCTGCACTTACAGGACAAAGAGTAGAAGGAATTTTTGCATTAGCTACTTTGGCAGTTGATCAGAATATAAGAAGGGTTAGTACTTCAGTTGTTAATGAGGTGCTGACTGAGGCATTAAAATGGAGAAGCCCTCCTACCACGAGAGGTGGCAAGCAAGGGCGTCTTTATTATGGTACCCAAGTAGCTATTAATCCTCCAAGTTTTACTCTCTTTGTGAATGAACCTAAACTATTTGGGGAAACTTATCGAAGATATATCGAGAGGCAAATTAGAGAGGGTTTGGGTTTTGAAGGGACTCCTATAAAATTGTTTTGGAGAGGGAAGCAGCAACGCGATGTCGAAAAAGATTTGGCACGACAACAGAAAGGAAGCCGAAATTAATAATTATTTATGGATTGGCTTAAAAAGATTCCAATTGGTCAATATGTCTCTGGCAAAGCGAGCTGGCTTCGTAGTATTGATCCTCGAATTAAACTCTCTTGGACCTTATTGTTTTTGTTAACTCCAATTTTAGCAAATTCTATCTGGAGGATTTCCACCGCTTTTATCCTTTTACTAATTACATTCCTAAGTTCTCTACCTCCACGAATTTGGTGGAGATCTCTAGTCTTTTTATTAGTTTTCTCTTTGATTATTGGATTCTTATCGATGGTTTTACCTGCGAGTGCACCATCAAGCGAATTGACTATAAGAGCACCTGATGAAATACCAGGAGCAATAGTTTTGACTCGGTCATGGGAAATTTTTAGGTTGGGACCATTTAATTTGGGGGGCATTTCAATAGGACCATTAATCGTCGATCGTCGTTCTGCAGAATTAGGCATTAAAACTTCGACCTTAATTTTTACTGTTATTCACAGTGTGAATTTGATGTTGATTACAACCCCTCCTGAAGACCTTGTGTGGGCAATAAGGTGGTTTTTTACGCCTATATCTCTCTTAGGTTTCCCTTTAGAAAGATTGTCATTTCAACTTCTTTTGGCTTTACGATTTTTACCTTTAGTTCAAGAGGAACTCCAAAACCTCTTTCGTTCTATTGGTGTTAGGGCAATTGATTTTAGAAAACTTGGCTTTAAAAGTTCATTAGGTTTGTTTGTTTCCCTGGGGGAAAGACTTTTATCTAATATTTTGCTGAGGGCAGAGCAGGGAGCGGATTCTTTAATGTCAAGAGAGGGGCTTTGGCTATCATCACAACAATTACGACCTTGTATTGTTGTTAATTCTAGATATTTGTTAATTAATATAAGTTCGATTTTTTTGCTTTTGATAGCTATTACCTTACGTTTTCTGTATGGTACCTCTTAATTAAAAGAATTAAGATTTGAACGCTGAACGTTATCTAAATCATCCAACTTTTGGAATGCTTTATCTAGTTTCACCCGCAAGTAATGGTAGAGATGTTTATGCAACTTTATATGCACAGAAAATATTTTTTTTAGTTACTCTGCAACCACGAGGAGCAGCTTTTGAAGTTATTCCATATATGGATGCTCGTCATTATTCAGAAATGCATCTTTCTAAATGCAAAAGAGATAAATCTTCGGAAATTGATCTTTGGCAAGAATTATTTAATCAAACTTTTATGTGATTTATTTTGATTGGATTAAATGAATTTAAGATAATAAAAGATTCATTACCCTTAGGGGTGAGTTTACTTGCTGTTAGTAAGGGTCATCAAAAAGACTCCATACGTCAACTTTATGCTTATGGACAGTTGGATTTTGGAGAAAGTCGTTTACAAGAGGCTATTCCAAAAAAAAATGACTTGAATGATCTAAAGCACATCCGATGGCATTTTGTTGGGACATTGCAGAAAAATAAAGTTAGAGGAGTTGTTAAAGAATTTGACTTTATTCATTCTGTTGATTCGGTGCCGTTACTTGAACGCATTTCTAGAATTTCAAAAGAAGAGCAAAAAAAACCGAATATATTTTTACAAGTAAAATTTAGGGATGATCCTAAAAAAGGTGGATTTTTAAAACAGGATCTTTTGGAAAGTTGGCCCAAAATTATTTCTTTGAACAATATTAATTTGATTGGACTAATGGCAATTCCACCAATATCTCTGAATTCTTATCAAAGAAAAGATTTATTTTTTGAGTGTAGAAAATTTGCAAATCATTTGGGATTACAGGAGTGTTCAATGGGAATGAGCAACGATTGGAAAGAGGCTATTGAAGCTGGTGCCACATGGATTCGTTTAGGATCTCTTTTGTTTGGGAAACGTCAGACTATATGAATTGTCGAAGATATGAAAAAAACAATAAAAAGGCTTGCCCCTTAACTTAAGTAACGTTATTTAAGTATATGGTTCATCCTTCATGTTGTTGAAGATGTATCGATTGTTGGGTTACCCAACTTTTTAACAAATCATCCCGAGAGGATTAACTGGTGTCGCTTATTTCCCGTCTTCGTGCTGTCGTCGCAGGTGATGACTTTTTAGATAGTGATTTTGATGAGCTCGATTACGAAACAAGTGATGACTATGAAAATTTCAATAGAGCCAATAAAGGAGGAAGTGGAGAAATGGCAACTATCTCTCAGTCAAACCCTTTTGATGGAAGAAGGGGCTTTAATTCTTCAAATGTAATTGGTATGCCTGGAATCTCAACAAACGACTCTGAAGTGAGTTTGATGGAACCACGAAGCTTTGATGAAATGCCACGTGTGATCCAAGCTTTACGCGAACGTAAAACAGTTATTTTAAATCTCACAATGATGGAGCCAGATCAGGCTCAAAGAGCCGTTGATTTTGTTGCAGGGGGAACGTTTGCTATTGATGGACATCAAGAAAGAGTTGGAGAAAGTATTTTCCTTTTTGCACCTTCTTGCGTAACTGTAACTAATTCATTTCAAGAGGAAGCTTCCCCTTCAAGTATTAGTAATAAAGGAACTGATTTAATTGCAAAGGACTCCTCTTCTGCTCCAGAGCCAGCTTGGGGGGAAACAGTCGCTACAGCTCTTTGAAAGATTAAATAGATTGGAAATTTCTCTTGGGATAATTGGCCTTGGCAATATGGCTAAAGCTATTATTTCACCTCTTATTGAAAGAGGTGAATACCAACCTGAGCATATTTTAGGCATTGTTGGTAATAGTTCAAGTATTACTCCTGTAATGAGTGATCTTCCGAAAGGCGTAAAAGTAGTATCTTCTGCAGATTCTTTGTCTAGGGAAGTTTGGAATGCTCCTTTGAAATTATTGGCTGTAAAACCTCAACAATTCGGCAAAATAAAAGAGGTGTCTCCATTATTTCAATCAAATAATCAGTTTCCTAAACCATTATTGATTTCGGTTTTAGCAGGAATAACATTGAAAAATCTTAAAAAAGCTTTCCCTGAGCATACCTGCGTAAGAGCGGTTCCCAATACGCCTTCTCTTGTTGGCGAGGGGCTTACGGGGTTAGCTTGGGAAGATGATATAACTTCGGATCAAAAGAATGCAGTTAGGAAGATTTTTGAACCTATTAGTGAAATTTTTGAGTTAAATGAGCGAAAACTTGATTCCTTTTTGGCTTTAACTTCTTCAGGACCTGCGTATATAGCTTTAATGGTTGAAGCAATGGCTGATGGAGCTGTTGCCGCAGGATTGCCAAGACATTTATCCAATCAATTAGCTCATAAAACTCTCTCTGGTACTGCATCATTACTAAGAGAAAAGAGTTTGCATCCTGCTGAACTTAAAGATATGGTAGCTTCTCCTGCAGGGACAACAATCAGTGCTCTTCGACACCTTGAACTTGCGGGCTTGAGATCCGCTTTAATTGAAGCAGTTGTTTTGGCAGCTCAGAAGAGTCGTCAATTGGCTGAAGAGGTTTAGATTTAGATGAACCAAGTACGTTCATATATAGATCTTCAAGTGAGTCAATATTTTGTTGCAGTGTATATTTTTCTTCTACTCTTATGCGCGCACGTCTACCTAATTCGTGGGTAAGTACTGGCTGATCACGCAAAACTGGTAAAAGGGTTCTTAATTGGGAAGTAACTCCCTCAGTATTAAGTATTATTCCTGCTCCATTTTTAAGCACTTCTCCATCTGCCCCTGCATCTGTTGCAATACATGCTGTGCCTGTTGCCATTGCCTCGAGCAAGGCGATAGATAATCCCTCCACAAGACTTGGAAGTAAAAAAACCTCAGCGATTTGAAGAAGAGCGACTCTTTTATTTTGATCGGATTCATATCCCCACCAAACCACATTATCTTCTTTATTAAAGATTGAATGATTTTCGAGAGTTGGTCTTAGTGGGCCATCTCCTACTATTACTAGTCGACATCCTTTTGGCTGAACAAATCTCCATGCACGAAGCAAAGCCTCAACATTTTTTTCAGAAGCTATTCTGCCCATATAGATAAATATTCTTTCAGATCCTAGCTTTTCTCTTAGTTCAATTTGAAGGTCATTTTGTGAATTATTTGGTTTAAGGGGGGTCCATTTCTTTATGTCAATTCCATTAGGTATGACTTCCAACCGGCTTTCTTTTACTCCTAGTTTTGCAAGAACTTCTGCTTGCAAATCTGAAAAAACAATTACTTTGTCATATTTCGCTAATGATGGTGCATACAGTTGATAGGTAAGTTGCTGTGTATTAGCAGTAAGATTTCTGAGCTTTGAATCGAAAGCTGGGTGAAAAGTTGCGATTAAAGGTAAATTAAGTTGATGACAAAGCTCAGGTAGTCGAAAATCTAATGGAGAAAGAGTCAGACTTGCATGTACTAAATCAGGTTTAAGTCTTGAGAGCGACTCTCTAAGCTCTCTTTGAGCATTTAAGGAAGGGATCGTATAAACCTGAGATTTAATTAAATAAGGAAGACTTACATCAGGATCGTTAGCTAGTAGGGAAGTTTTATTATTCCCCTCTCTCATTGGATTATCAAAGTGTATGAAACTTGTTTGATATCCTCTTTCTCTAAGTTCTTCAGTCGTGCTAAGCCCGTAACAAACGTTCCCGCAAAAAGGTGTTTTTTTGCCTAGCCAGGCGATATGGGTCAAACTCAAAAAAACCGGTAATTTAAACTAGCAGCTATCCTATATTTCTTCTCAAACTATTGTTAATAGTTAAATAATTTATAAATAAGATTTTTTATATAGAAATTCTTTTCAGATATTTGATCCTACTTAGTATTTAGATCATTACTAATTACTACTTCTCTGATCATTTGAAGAGATGTAATTCTTCTTTGTAAATGAGTTTCAATCCAGGTTTCTACAATCTTTAGTAGCTTTAACCAGACATTTTTAGGACCTAATAAGTTCCCATTACTATGAAAAGGTACTTTTTCTTGTAATAGTCTTTGAAGTAAAGCAAGTTCAGATGGATTCAGCTCTGTGCTGGTATTTGTTATTGTTCCAATCGCAAAACCTTCTTCAGGAATAAAGCTGCACTTCCAGCTCCATTCTCCAATAGGTGGTATCAGCCTAGAGCCAGAATGACAACAGTTTTGAAGTGGTAAGCAATATCCTCCTAGAGCCAATAAATGAATACACGATTGAACGCTTATGGCTAAAGCTTCTAATGAATTAAATTTTGTTTTATGTAACTCATTTAGTCTATCTAAGTGGATTAAAACCACTTTAAGTAAATCTTTTTGAGGCTCTTCAGTCCCAACCATAATCATAATTAGCTCTGAAATTGCTTGCGCTGCTGCGAGTGTTTCGATGTTTTTTCCAAGATTGCCATAACTCTTAAGAATCTTTATTTGTGTAACTCTCTTAAGATTTTTATTTCCGACTATGTGTAAATCTAAAAAATTAAAAGGAGATGTTGCTCCAAGTCTACTTTTAGGTTTTCTTGCTCCTGGGATTGCAAAACGAGATATTCCATTTTCTTCAGTTAGTATAGTTAACAGCCGGTCATTCTCACCGAGAGGTCCAACTTTTAAAGAGAGTCCTTTTACTCTTTGAGTTACACTCATTACTCCTTTTTCTTTTGTTCTCGGGTGATTTCAAAACCAAAACTTGTCCCAATATATGTAGATCCAGATTCAATAATTTCAATTGCTTGGTCAAAAGTTTTAATACCTCCAACAACCTTAATTGAGCAACGATTTTTAACAATTTCAGTGACTTGATGGGTTTGATTTTTTGTAACAGCTTGTCCAAAACCATTCCCTATTTGAATTCCAGTTGCGCCTGCATCAATTGAAGCATTTATTGCTATGGAAAGTTTTGATGATGTTATAAGTGTATTTGAATCGATGATTACTCTTACTGGAATACCCAGTTCACTTATTTGATTGATTTCCTCAGCAAAAAGTTCGATATTTCCCTCTTTTAATGCAAAATAATTTGGAACAAAATCTAACTCTTCTGCTCCTTTCTCTATTGCATACTCGGCTTCTTTGAGTTTATTAGAAGTTGGTATAAACCCAAAAGGGAAGGCAACTACTGAGATTAATTTTATAGTTTTTTGGCTTCCTAACCTTTCACGAAAAATTGGTAGATGAGAAAGACTGGTGCATATACCTGCAAAGCCAATTTGCTTGGATGCATCACAAATCTGAAAAAGCATTTCTTTATCGAAATGAGGATTTAAGACTGCTTGATAAATCACATTAGAAATATTGGATTGAGCTTCTTCGAAACTACTTTTAATCATTTGATTACTATCTAAATTTTTTCTTGAATCAAGCCATAGCCTCCATGATTTCTTTTATAGATTACTTGTAACTGTGATCCTTCTTCCTCTCTAAACAAATAGAAATCATGATCAATTAGATCTAATTGGACCCTTGCTTTTTCAATGCTCATAGGCTCCATTTCAAAATATTTGCGTCTTACTCCTGGGCTAGGAAGATGAGGTTCTTTACCAGCAATGAGTGGCAGATCTGAGGAGGCATGATTTTGAGTTTCTTCGTTTTGGACTGATTTAGTTGACTGATTATTATGGACATTATGACTATTATGTCTCTCTTTATACTTACGTAATTGTCGTGCAAGTTTATTTGCTACTAAGTCGATGCTTGCATAAAGATTTTCACTTCTTTCTTCTGCTCTTATTACGGTTCCGTTGGCAAAAACAGTCACCTCGGCAGTTTGTTGAGGCACACGAGGATTTCGAGCGACTGAAAGGTGGACATCAGCTTCCTGTACTAATTCTTGGAAATTGTGCGTTGCTTTATCAATTTTTGTTTTGGTGTAATCACGAAGTGATGGAGTTAATTCAAGATTGCGTCCATGAATAAGAAGCTTCATTTTGTTTCGCCTGAATCAGTGCCTAACAGCAACTTAGATCTAACCCCTCAACTTGCACAATCTTCTTCCGCTTTTCTTTTTGAACCTAAAAACATTGTGCCATTTGAGAAAGC
>QCHY01000024.1 GCA_003216975.1 Prochlorococcus sp. AG-402-I20 | reverse complement strand
TTTTGATAGATCTTGGACAATTAAAAGAAGCTGAACTATCTACACGCAAAGCAATTGAAATTAATCCTAATTTAGCTAGTGCTCATTCCAATCTTGGAACCATTTTGATAGATCTTGGACAATTAAAAGAAGCTGAACTATCTACACGCAAAGCAATTGAAATTAATCCTAATTTGGCTGATGCTCATTCCAATCTTGGAACCATTTTGCAAAAACAGGGGAAATTCAATGAAGCTGAATTATCTACACGCAAAGCAATTGAAATTAATCCTAATTTGGCTAATGCACACTCCAGTCTAGGAAATATCTTGAGAGATCTTGGGAAATTCAATGAAGCTGAATTATCTACCCTTAAAGCAATTGAACTGAATCCTAATTTAACCACTAGTTATCAAAATTTAAGTCTTCTACTTTATGCTAAGGGTAATATCGATTTAGCAGCAGAGAGTATAAAAAAAGCTTTTTCAATCGATTCTTTTTCAAAAGACAATCAATTATTAATATCCATAATCACCAAAAGACAAAGAAATGAATCTAAAGAAATATTGGATTCTAAAGATGTCGAAGATAAAAAAGAAAAGTCTCCTTCCTTCCCTGTTATTTTAAAAAGATCAGTAGATTCAGAACTCATCAATTCCCTTTACAAAATCAAAGCTTTAGATCTGAATAAATTTGATGACCCTAGTTTTGGAATGGCTAGGGGCTCAGACTATAAACTTTTTGAAGATAATGAAAAAATAACAGATGAATTAGAAAAAGATTTGATCTCTATTACAAAAGAAGTTATTAATTCAGATGTTTTTTTTCATGATTCTTTTTTTACTATTTTAAGTGGTAGTAGCACTATAACCAAACACAATCATATAGGTAATATCGATAAATTTTCTGGCCTAAACTTATGGAAGCAGAAATATTCTCTTGTATATTATTTATCTGTAGGCGATCAAGATTGTGAGC
The DNA here is from genome assembly GCA_003216975.1 of Prochlorococcus sp. AG-402-I20. GTDB lineage: Bacteria > Cyanobacteriota > Cyanobacteriia > PCC-6307 > Cyanobiaceae > Prochlorococcus_B. The sequence goes on along the minus strand of QCHY01000024.1, from coordinate 13,892 downwards.
ATCCAGGAATTTTAAAATTCTATCCAAGTAAATATGATTTAAATCCTAATGAAGAAATATTACCTTCAAAAGGAATGATAGTTATATTTCCAGCTAATAGATACCACTCTGTTAAATATGAAGGAGAGAAAGATAGAATTATAATAGGAGTGAACTTTTACAGTATTTAAAATACTATAGATATTCTGAAATCTTCTCTTTATATCCTTAATTGAGACTGATAGGTAGAAAAAAAGCAATAAAATAAACTTTAAAAATGGAATAAAGCACAAAGCATTTACTTAAATGTTTCACGCAGAAATGATGATCTACCTCACTTAATTGAGGAGTATTCAGAACAGTTCAATTTATCCAAAGCGGACACGGTTGCTGAGATTCTTAGAGCGTATCCAAAACTTATTGCTTACAACCAAAGAGTTATGGAACAAGAAAGTAGATCATTCGGGAGGTTATTGTCTAATTCCATATGAGAAGTACAAAACCGCGTATCAAGACGATCTGACACCAATTAATAAAGAACAAAACTACATTGGACTCCTTCAACAAGGTATTTGATTGGCAAAATACTTTTTTATAAGTAAGTCTTGAGAAATCAAATGAAAGACTGATATATTAACGTCATATTCGGTTGTTTAAACTTGGAAGTAAATATAAAAATAGCGCAATCGCTCTTTCAAAAAAATAAATATCAAGAAACAATTGATACCTGCAAGCAAATTTTAACTACTGATAACAATTCAATAGAAGCTTTAAAGTTAATATCAAAATCTTGTTTAGCTACAAAAAAAATAGAAGATGCCCGCTTATATCTCAATAAAATCCTGAATATAAAACCTGATGATTTCGAATCAATTAAAGATCTAGGCAATACCTATCAAGCTGTTGGGGATTCTAATACTGCTAAAAACTATTTTCAAAAAGCAATATCCATTAACAGTTCTTATGCTCCAGCTTTAAATAATCTGGGATTAATAGAACTAGCTACAGGTAACGAACAAGAAGCAATATCGTTATTAATACAAGCGACTGAATCTAGCCCAAATTTAGCTCCTGTTTGGGCAACTCTAGCGAATGGTTATTGTCAAGTAGGAAAGGCTCAAGAAGCTGAAAATGCCTGCCGAAAAGCAATTGAGCTAAATTCCAATTCCTTTCGCTATCATTTCCTTCTAGGAACAATTCTTCTGAAGCAAAAAAAACTACAAGAAGCTGAACAACCTCTTCGCAAAGCCATCAAGCTCAAACCTGATTTCGTTCAAGCTCATTATAATTTAGGAAATATATTGATAAGTCTTGGGAAATCACAAGAAGCTGAATTATCATACCGCAAAGTAATTGCTATTGAACCTGATTTCGCCAAGGCTCATTGCAACCTGGGAATCATATTGAGAGATTTTGGGAAATTACAAGAAGCAGAACTTTCATATCGCAAAGCAATTGAAATTAATCCTAATTTCACACAGGCGCATTCCAATCTGGGGAACATATTAAAAGATCTTGGGCAATTACAAGAAGCAGAATTGTCATATCGCAAAGCAATTGAACTGAATCCTAATTTCGCAGAGGCGCATTACAATCTAGGAATAATATTAAAAAGTTTAGAAAAGGTAAAAGAAGCAGCAATATCAATCCATACAGCAATTAGCATTAAACCTTCTTCGGATTCATACTTTGCCTACGCAAGTTGTCTTTATGAAATGAAAGAGTTTAATTCTTCCATAGAAAGTCTTTATAAATCTAAAGGATTAGTGAAAAAAAAATCGGATTTACCAATTATAAAAGCATCAATTATACAAACTGAATCAGCTAAAAGCTTATCCGTTGATTTCAGAAAAACAAATAAAGAAAGTAAACTATTTGACAAAAGAATTGACAGATTAATACTCAATAGAGATGTAGAAGATGAACTTATATCCTACCTGAATATAATCAAAACAAATCAATTAGATAATACTAAAGATACTAGATATGGTCCTGGTGTATGTTCGGATTTTAACTTGTTTGAAGACACCTCTCCTATTATATCAAAGCTATCAAATGACATAGAAGAGATTTGCAAAAAAGAACTAGGAATAAAAGAAATATTTTGTTGTGATTCCTTTTTTAATATTTTCGTTTCTGGCTCAGGTCAGCCTTCACATTTCCACCTGAGTCAATCAGATAAAAGCTTTGATTTAGCTTCTAAAAAATATAGTCTCGTCTATTATCTTGATATTGGTGATCAAAATTGTGAAGTTCCAGGCATCTTGACATTACATGAACCTCACGAAGAAATCTTACCTAAGAAAGGGATGATTATCATAATAGGTGCTGAAAGATTTCACTCCGTTTCATATCATGGAAATAAAAAGCGAGTAATGGTCGGAGTTAATTTTTATGGCTTATAGGAAAATTTAATTTATAAATATTTCAAAGCAAGCGTCCTAATACCTTTAGAGAAAGGTATTAGGACTGGGTTTCTAAAAATGAATAAATAATTATTCTAAAAATAAAAAAATCAAATGAGAACTTATTGCAATTAATTAAATGTTTCATGCATCAATGATGACTTATTTGTGATCTCCCTTCCCTTCAGTATTTCCCCTCGCCTACACTTTTCCCTAAACACAGGGCACGATTTCGGAAGGTAATGAACTTTATCCATTCTTCTAATCCTTTACTGCTACTTCGTTATTTCTGTTTTCTGAACTTTTACAAACTCTCCTGAACCAATAAAGAACAGACAGGGAGTAATTCTGATTGGAGCGAAAAAGACAGGACAGAATTGATTGGGAACAATTCAAGCGGGCAAGCAATTAAAGCACCCTCAAATTCATCTTTATCAGAAAAATATTAATCAAGAGCAACTAATACCCATAGAAGAGTCTGAACAATCTTTACGATGGGTTAAAGGATATAACCAATTGGATGACTTCAATCAAATAGTTGATCGGGAAAATAGTTTTTTTACAAAGATATTAATGATTCATTTAACTTTATGAACTAAACAAAAATAATCTCTATAAGATTTTCAAATAGCAATTATGGTGAGCAGTAGAATTACTAAAACCGGAAGTTTGCTGAAGATGGTGGAATCTAGTGATAAAGGCCAAGGGAAAAAGAAAATCACTAAAGTTAAAACCTTTTCAGTTCCATTTGCTTTAGAAAAAATCAAAGAAAATATTATTTTAAATACCAATACTCCTTCTAAATCATCTAAAGAACAAATAATTAACCAAGCATTTAAATTTCATAGTCAAGGAAACATTTCAGAAGCAGTTAAATATTATAAACAATTGATAAATCAGGGTTTTAATGATCACAGAGTTTTTTCTAATTATGGATTAATTTTACAAGGTCTTGGAAAATTACAAGACGCAGAATTATCATGCCGCAAAGCAATTGAAATTAATCCTAATTTCACACAGGCGCATTCCAATCTGGGGAACATATTAAAAGATCTTGGGCAATTACAAGAAGCAGAATTGTCATATCGCAAAGCAATTGAACTGAATCCTAATTTCGCAGAGGCGCATTTAAATTTGGGAACAATATTGAAAGATCTTGGAAAATTACAAGACGCAGAATTATCATGCCGCAAAGCAATTGAAATTAAACCTAATTTCGCAGATGCGCATTTAAATTTGGGAACAATATTGAAAGATCTTGGAAAATTACAAGACGCAGAATTGTCCTACCAAAAAGCAATTGAAATCAAACCTGATTACGCAATGGCGCAGTCCAATTTGGGAAACATTTTGAGAGATTTTGGCAAATTAAAAGAAGCAGAGTTGTCCTACCGCAAAGCAATTGCAATCGAACCTGATTACGCAATGGCGCAGTCCAACTTGGGAAACATTTTAAAAGACCTTGGCAAATTAAAAGAAGCAGAATTGTCATATCGCAAAGCAATTAAAATTAAACCTGATTTCGCAGATGCGCATTTAAATTTGGGAATCATATTGCTTGATCTTGGCAAATTACAAGAATTGATTCTTTTTTCAAAATCAACACTGAAATTACAATCAATCAATAAAGGATATAAGCTACTCGCTTCATTACGAATCACGATCGCGAATTTACTACTACAAGAGTTCCCTGAAACACTATTAAGCATAAATAAAACCAACGATTTAATAAATCAAGGAGCAATCAATACTATTGAAGATGCAAAGAATAGAAAGCATTTATTGACTTTCTCCAGATTTATTTCTTCACTCTATCCTCTACTTGATAAAGAGAATCAACATCCTGATACAAAAAAAATTCCGCATTTAGGAGAAAGTCATTGTCTTTCTTTTGCTCATCAAACTCTATCTATATCCTCACAGTTAAAACGAATTCAACCAGTTCTAATAACAGGTGGTAAAGCTTGGCATTTTGCTAATAAAAAAAATAACCAATGGAAAGATTCTCTAACTCAACAGATAAAAAATCATGCTTATAGTGACAACGTAATGATTTCTTTTGGGGAAATAGATTGTAGAAAAGACGAGGGAATACTCAATTACGCAATTAAAAATGATAAGGATATTTCAAAAGTATGTGAACAATCAATTAAAGGTTATCTTGATTATATGGAAGAAATATTAACTCCAAATTACTCAAAAAAATATTACTTTGGCGTCCCAGCACCAACAAGAGGAAAAGAATTTCTTGATGACTTAGATATCAAGAGAATTAAAATGATTCAAATATACAATTCAATTTTGAAAAAAGAAGTTTTATCTAGGGGTTCCTATTTCTTAGATGTTTATAAATTGACTTCTAATAATGAAGGGGTAAACAACAATATGCATATGTGTGATTACACTCATCTTTCTCCTAAATGCCTTTCTATTTTGTTTGAAAATTATCTATACAAAAGTTAAGTTGAATCCAATCAAATCTCTCTATCAGCAATATTTCACAGAAGATAAAAATCAAACGAACTTATGAAATTGGGCAAGGTTGAAGAGAAGCATCCAACTCCCTTCAGAGGAATTTATCAATTCTGATTTTATAAAGGCAAATAAATAATTATTCAAAGACGAGAAAAATTAATGACTCAAGGCATTTACTTAAATGTTTCACGCAGAAATGATGATCTACCTCACTTCCTTGAGGAGTATTCAGAACAGTTCAATTTATCCAAAGCGGACACGGTTGCTGAGATTCTTAGAGCGTATCCAAAACTTATTGCTTACAACCAAAGAGTTATGGAACAAGAAAGTAGATCATTTGGGAGGTTATTGTCTAATTCCATATGAGAAGAACAAAACCGCCTACCAACATGAGGAGTGGCTTGAAAGAGAGCAAAAAATGTGCTTGATGTTCGTTATTGGAACCGTGACTTGATGGGGCAAACCTTCTATCGAATCTGCCATAACAACAAAAACAATGATATAAATTAACCCTCAATATTAGTGTTTTAAGTATAAACAATTATGTTCTAATCATACGCTTTTAAATATAAAGAATACATAGAACAGGGAAAATCCTATTTTTCTCCTTTGAGATGAAGAGCACCTACCGTTACGGATGCTCTTTTTTATGCCTTAAGTAATAAACAGACCAGACATATCCACCCAAGAAACTTCAATCCCCCTCCACGCAGCAAAAAATCCCCCTCCACGAGCGTGAAACCGATTGACATACCTGAGATCTCTCTCTCCCACTGAGTTCTCAAAATCCCCCTCAAAATCCCCCTCCACATTTCCGATCTCTATGGCACACCAAGGGAGAGCTTGAAACTCTTTATCTCTCTAAACCTTTACTACGACTGTATTCTTGCTTTTTCTGGGAACGCCTGAAACGCTCTGAAACTAATTAAGAACGGAGAGGGAGGAGAAAAGAAACCCCCACATCCTCAAAAAAGTTTCCCTACACGCAGCACCCGAAAAAGAACGATATACCTGAGATCTCCCTTCCCTTCAGTAGTTTCCTTTCCCTACACTTTTCCCTACACACAGAGCACGGTTTCTGTGGCACACTTACGGAAGGGAACGAACTTTCTGTTCTTCTAATCCCTTACTGCTACTGAGTTATTTCTGTTTTCTGAACTTATACGAACTCACCTGAACCAATAAAGAACGGAGAGGGAGGGATTCGAACCCTCGACAGAAGTTACCTCCTGTAACTCCTTAGCAGGGAGCCGCTTTCAACCACTCAGCCACCTCTCCATTCTTCATACCTTATCAAGTCAAAGCTCAAAAAAATAAGATTGTGCTCCTCTACAAATTTTAAGTGACAACTCTGGGAAGCCGATTTCTGAAACTGCAAAGAACTTCCCATGGGATTGATCCAGACAAATCAGACCAATTCTGGGGTGAAATAGAAACTTCACCATCATTGCCAAGCAGAGTGAACACTTGCCCTGTTTTGATCTCTGGCTTATCTGTTATGTCAAAAACCATTTGATCCATGGCAATTGCTCCCACTTGAGGAACCAAAACCCCATCTATTGAGGCTGATATTTTTCCAGAAAGATTTCTACTGACGCCATCTGCATACCCAATAGCAACTACAGCAAGCTTACTTTTCCTTTGAGTTTTAAAACAATGTCCGTACCCCACTCCTGTCCCTTTCGGAACCTCCCTAACCAAAGTTACTCGAGCCTTAACTTTCAAAGCTGGATTTATATTCAAATCAGACTCAAAATCTTTGAAAGGGAAATAACCATACAAGCTAAGTCCTACTCGAACCATATCAAAATGCAGACGACTGTCTGAAAGTGTCCCCGCAGAATTTGCCAGGTGTCTACATAGAAGCTTATTTCTTGGGCCCAAATCCTTTAAAACCCTCTCAAATTTAGTTAACTGTATCTGTGTAAAATTTAGTTGATTATTAGTTTCTAGATGTTTATCAGCAATTGCTAAATGACTATATATACCTTTTAAAGATATGTTTTCTAAATAATCAATTTTAGAAATCAATTCTTTTACTTCACTGCAATTACAGCCAAGTCTTGTCATACCCGTATCAATTTTCAAGTGAATAACAAATTTTTTATGATTATTTTCAGCAATGTTATTGCAAATTATTGCCTCACGAATTCCACTAATCGTAGGAATAAGATCCCAGTAAAAGGAAGAATATAGTTCTTCTGCATTTATTAGATTTCCAAGAATCAATATCTCACACTTCAAACCAGCTTTTCTTAATTCAATACCCTCTTCTAAAGTTGCTACTCCAAGGGTATCAGCGCCTCCAATTAAAGCAGACTTTGCAACAGTCTCTGCACCATGTCCATACCCATCAGCTTTTACAACTGCCATTAACAAACAATCTTCGCCAATAAAGTTTTTCAATGCTTTTGAATTATTTTCAATAACTTTCGAATCCACCTCAACCCATGCACGACTACGAGGATCAGGGTTGATTCCATTTTCAGTTTTCCCACCAAAAGCGAAGGATCCTTCACTTCTATTGATCTTTGACATACTTTCCAGGCAATCAATGTAATAAGGGAAACTGCAACAAGGCTGTAATGCCACTAGCATGCCGCTTAAATAGCTTGCTTGCATGGGTCAAGTTCTTGTTTTGAATGCCTCCTATGAGCCATTGAACATCACTTCATGGCGTCGTGCGACTGTTTTAATGCTTAAAGGCAAAGCTGAGAGTCTTGAAGAAGATTCTTCACACAATATTAGGCAAGACATAAAAGCCCCCACAGTAATTAGATTAAGACAATTTATTAGGGTTCCATATCGTGATATTCCTCTTTCCAGAAAAAATATATTTCAAAGAGATGATAACTGTTGTCAATATTGTGGTCAGAAAAATAAAAAACTTTCAATAGATCATGTTTTGCCTCGCAGTAGAGGGGGAACTGACAATTGGGAAAACGTGATTACTGCCTGCCTTCAATGCAACGTAATAAAAGGTAACAGAACTCCTGAAGAGGCAAAAATGCCATTAAAAAATAAACCTTATAAACCTTTAAATAATATGAGCTTTGAGACCACAAAACAAATTCATTCCGGTCGCCATAAAGAATGGAGTAAATATGTAATTGGTTGGGTAGCTTAATTTCTTTTAATCTTCAGATTGATTACTTAGCTCTTCCATTTGCCTTTTTTGTTCTTCAGCGATACAAGCGCCAATAACATCTTCTAATTGACCTGCCAAAACTTGTTCAAGGGGAAAATTAATTCCTAATCGATGATCAGTGGTTCGATTATCTTTGTAATTATAAGTCCGAATCTTTTCACTTCTATCACCAGTTCCCACCTGAGACAATCGAGCTGATCTTTCTTTAGCATTAGCTTCTGCAATTTCTAATTCTAATAATTTAGCTCTTAAAATTTCCATTGCTCTTTCTCTATTTTGTAATTGAGAACGCTCCTGTGTACAAAAGACTCTTATACCTGAGGGCTTATGAAATAAATCAATAGCTGTTTCTACTTTATTTACATTTTGCCCACCAGCACCTCCTGATCTTGCAGTACTAATTTCTAAGTCAGTAGATTCTATGTTTACCTCCACAGGATCTGCTTCTGGCATTACTGCAACAGTTGCTGTAGAAGTATGAACTCGTCCTTGAGATTCAGTTGAAGGAACTCTTTGAACTCTATGAACACCTGCTTCAAATTTTAATTGGCTATAAACTGAATCTCCTTTGACTGAGATAATCATTTCACGAAAACCTCCCATATCAGCTTCTGTTGAACTTATGGGCTTTACATTCCAACCTAGTTTTTGCCCATATCTCTCATACATTCTTGCTAAATCACCAGCCCATAAACAAGCCTCGTTCCCTCCTGCACCAGCTCTAATTTCAAGCATCACACTTTTTTCATCTCTTGGATCTTTGGGTAAAAGAGCCAAAGTCAGTTTTTGAATTAATTCATTTTTTGAAAGTTCGAGATTCTCAAGTTCTTCTCTTGCCAAAAGTTCCATTTCTTTATCATCTCTACTTTCTTTTACTAAACCTTTAGCTTCCAGGCACTCTCTTTCAATTACTTGGAGTTTGAAATAATCATTAACCAATGGCTCCAATCGTGATCGTTCTCTAGCAATTTTCTCTAATTGTTTGGGATCTGAAGCAACATCGGGATCAGCCAGTTGTAACTCCAAGTTTTGAAAACTACTTTTAGCTGTTTCTAATCGTTTTATTAGGGTTGAAGAATCCATTCTTTGTATTCCCTAAAATTTGAACTCAACAAGTATCAACTGTCTTTTTTTTCTTTTGAAGACTTACCTTTTTCTTCACTTGAGTCAGATGAAGCCATACCATATTTTCTCATAAATCTGTCCACTCTTCCTTCCGTATCTAAAATCTTTTGGGTCCCAGTAAAGAAAGGATGATTTCCACTCCAAACATCAACCTGAATTTCAGGCTGTGTAGAACCAGTTGTCATCACAACTTCTCCATTACAAATAACTTTTGCTTCTGGATACCAAGTGGGGTGTATATCTGATTTAGGCATGATAATAGAAGAGCAAGATTTAAGGTAAAAGTAAAATTATCTCTTTGAGAATTGAGGAGCTTTGCGGGCTTTTTTGAGACCATATTTACGCCTCTCTTTTGCTCTTGGATCTCGACTCAGGTGGCCCTCTACTTTAAGAGGCTTACGGTTATCAAGTGACAAGTCACATAAAGCCCTTGCAGCGCCCTGCTTAATGGCATCAGACTGACCTGTCAAACCTCCTCCATAAACGTTGACTAAAACATCATAAGATTCACTCAGGCCTAAAGTTTGAAGAGGTGCTTTAACCGCAGATATATAAGCAGGATTAAAGTTCAAATAATGGTCACCTGGGCGTCCATTAATGATTATTTCACCTTTTCCAGGGGTTAACCTTACTCTAGCTACTGATGTCTTACGTCTACCAGTTCCCCAGTAAACTACTTTGTTTGTGGAACTAGTCATTTAGAAACAGATTCAGAATGTAAATTTAGAATTTTTGGTTCTTGAGCTGAATGAGGGTGATCAGCGCCTTTATAGACTTTGAGTTTAGTAAATAATTGCCTTCCTAATCTTGTGTGCGGCAACATTCCTTTGATTGCCTTTTCAACTATTCGCTCTGGAATTCTGGATTGTAGAGCCTTAAAGGTTTCAACTTTCATTCCTCCAGGACGTCCCGAGTGTCTGCGATAAAGTTTTTGATCAGATTTTTTACCGGTTACTTTGATCTTTTCTGCATTGACAACAATGACAAAATCACCAGTATCTAAATGAGGAGTGAAATTTGGCTTTGTTTTTCCTCTAAGAACACTAGCAACTTCAGTTGCTAATCTACCTAAAGTCTGATTCTCTGCATCCACCAGAAACCACTGGCGATCTATTGAATCCGGCGATGGAACTGATGTCTTGTTCATTTCTCCTGAACACCTTTACACTGAATAAGCATTATCGTTTTGAAAATGCTGTTTATGGAAGTTATCAAGTCAAAAAATTGATCTGATTCTTCAGAAAAATAATTCTACACTTTCATGGCTTAAAACAGGCCTTTTTGTTCCCATAAAATTTAAATTACTGATTTAATAAAATTCCCAATTTTTAATTTATTAATTTTTTATATTGTTTGTATATTTTGAGGACTCAAATATTGGGAGAGAAAAAGTAGGAAAAGTATCAAAACTTTTCTCTTTTGAAAAGATTTTTTCCTCATAACCAACTCTTATCAAACACAAACCATGCGGCGGAGCAGCCTCTTTTACCTCAGAGCGCAAACACTTTTCCCACCTATATCTAAATTTTTCAAGAGAAAGTCGTTTTTCACCAACAGCAACCAGTTGGCCCATTAAAAGCCTAACCATTCCATATAAAAATCCACTTGCCTGAATTTCAACTGTGACTATATCCCCATGACGAAAAACTGAAACATCTTGGACTGTGGTCAATGAATTACTCCTATTACTTCCTGCTTTTTGAAACGCTGCAAAATCATGCAAACCTAATAAATCATTAAGTGCATGCTTCATTAAATTGATATCCAATCTGAATCTATATTTATGCCAACTTATATTTTGAAGAAAAAGATTTGGGTATGAACCATTAAATATAGTATATCTATACCTTCGATATTTTGCCGAATAACAAGCGTGCCAATCACTTGGAACTTTTACTGCTTCAAGAACTTTAATTGATGCTGGAAGTCTTCCATTTAACGCTGATGTCCATTTATGAATAGGAATTGGGCCAGAACAATCGAAATGAACAACTTGCCCTGCAGCATGAACTCCTGAATCAGTTCTTCCTGCTGCTATTACCTTGACTGGTCTGTGTGGGTCAAGTTCTGCAATTTTTTCTTCTAAAGTTCCTTGAACAGTTATTGAATCCTTTTGATTTTGCCAGCCTCTAAATCCTGATCCATCGTATTGAATAACAAGAGCAATTCTATTGGTCAAATTGAACTAAATAGTAAAAAATATTGGTTTCGTTTTTAAAAAATTAATATACTATACAAGCTCAACAATGGCCATTTCTGAATTATCACCACGTCTTGGAGTAGTTCTAACGATCCTCGTATAGCCTCCTTGACGATCACCATATCGCTCTTGGGCTTTTTCAAACAGAGCATGAACTAACTGCTTATCGTAAACATAACCAATAGCTCTTCTTCTTGAAGAAAGGCTGCCATTCTTAGCTAAAGTAATCATTCTCTCGGTCTCATCTCTCAAAGCTTTAGCCCTTGCTTTGGTAGTTGTAACTCTACCTTCACGAATTAATTGAGTGGTTAATCCTCTTAAAAGGGCCTTCCTTTGATCAGCAGGACGACTCAATTGTGGAATTCGGCATTGATGACGCATTGGATTAGCTTTGAAAAGTAATAGGACTAGGACTGAAAGTCATGCAGAAGTTCTACTTTGTGGAATAGAAATTCCAATTCTCTCTAGAGCTTCAATAACTTCATCAGCAGATTTAGAACCGAAGTTCTTAATTTCCAACAAATCCTCGTAACTGAAACCCATTAAGTCTGAAACAGAGTTAACTTGAGCTCGTTTGAGACAATTGTAAGCTCTTACGGATAAGTTTAACTCCTCAAGGGGGATTTGAGCCTCTGCTGCAGGCTCCGGCTCTTCGGGAATCTCCTCAACCATAGAGACAGTAGCAAGAGGTTGAAATAGTTCGATTAATTGATTTGCAGCTTCTGCTAGTGCATCATCTGGAGAGGTCGATCCATCAGTAACTAACTCCATTTTTAATCTTTCTCTAGTAGATCCACCCTCAGCTACTGCAGTTTCATCAATAGTAAAATTTACTCTATTTATAGGCATAAAGACAGCATCTATTTGAAGCAAATCAATTGAGCTTGTCTCTTCGTTTCTTCGATCTACTGGTCGATATCCAACGCCTCTTTCTACGTGTAATTCCAATTCTAGGTTATGTCCCTCGTGAACTGTTGCTATAGGACGGTCACCATCAACAACTTCAACTTGAGAAGAAAACTGAATATCTCTTGCTTTGACTTCAGCAGGTCCAGTAACAGCAATTCTTCCTATCTCCAGATCCTGGCTACGGCTATCAACAGAAAGTTGCTTGCAATTTAAAAGAATGTCTAAGACGTCCTCTCTGACGCCAGGAATTGTTGCATATTCATGATTAACACCTGCAATCCTAACAGCAGTAACTGCACTGCCTTCGAGTCCGCCCATCAAGACTCTGCGTAAAGAATTACCCAAAGTTGTAGCTTGACCTCGTTCAAGAGGTCCAATCAGGAAAACGCCTGTTTGGGAACGATCATTAGAAACTTGATGGTCGATCCTGTCTATCTGGTATTGCAACACGGTCTAATGTGATGTGGAAAAAAAAGAAAATTTCACTTAAGTGAATAGATTTTAAACGCGTCGGCGTTTAGGTCTCCTACAACCGTTATGAGGGAGAGGAGTTACATCTCTGATCAAAGTAATTTCAAGACCAGCTACTTGCAACGCCCTTATTGCGGTTTCACGACCTGAACCTGGTCCTCTTACAAGAACTTCTATTTGACGCATTCCTTGTTCTAGAGCCCTTCTAGCAGCGACTTCAGCAGCGGTTTGAGCAGCAAAAGGAGTGCCTTTTCGAGCTCCTTTAAATCCACTCGCTCCTGCCGATGACCAGGAAATAACTTCACCAGATGTATCAGTAATTGAGACAATGGTGTTATTGAAGGTACTTTGAATATGCACAACCCCATTGGGAACGTTGCGCTTTGATTTCTTAGAACCGGATTTCTTTGAGGTTGTAGCCATTAGGCTGTGCCTTATTTAAAAAAAGATTTAGTAAATTACCAGATGGTAAGAGGAGTCTTAAAGAAATTATTTCTTTCTTCCTGCAACGGTTTTCCTCGCTCCTCTCCGTGTACGAGCGTTGGTTCTAGTTCGTTGTCCACGAACAGGAAGACTCATTCTATGCCTTCTTCCACGAACACATCCTATATCTTGAAGACGTTTCAGGGCCATTCCTTCTTGGCGCCTTAAATCTCCTTCAAGTGTAAATTCTTCAGTTACAGCTCTGAGTTTCTGAACATCACTGTCGTCTAAATCCTTTACACGAATATCAGGGTTAACCCCAGATTTTTCGAGGATAGTCTGAGCTCTGGTTAAGCCAATACCGTAGATGTAAGTGAGAGCAACTTCAACCCGCTTTTCGCGAGGTATATCGATGCCTGAGATCCGTGCCACTTAGGGATAAATCGAAGAGGACAATAAAAATCATCATAATTTAATGATGACGTTGTTGTAAGAAGTAAACGAAAAGAAAATCAATCGTTCAATGCTTCTTAATAAAGTCAGGAGTCAGCCCTGACGCTGTTTGTTTCGAGGTCTTTTCTTGTTGATCACATAGATCCGACCTCTGCGCCTTACGATTTGATCGTCAGGACTGATTTTTTTGACTGAGGATCTAACCTTCATTTGGCGAGACTCTCCTATTTCCAAACTATAACTTTACTACATCATCCGCCTAAAGCTTTCTCGATACAAGAAAACACAACATCTATGTCAGCAT
>QCHY01000023.1 GCA_003216975.1 Prochlorococcus sp. AG-402-I20 | reverse complement strand
AAGAAGCCCCAAGGAGATGGAGCGTCATTAGATTCGACAAGTCATTGGGCCTCCTTAGTGAAAAGTAAAGATGATGGTGATGACAGGCTGGAAGGAGGCGAGACTTCTGACAAGATTTTTGGAGGATTGGGATCAGACTTTATTGATGGAGGAGAAGGAGAAGATGTTGCCTTCTATGCTGGGAATTTTGCTGATTATAAATTTGATCGAACAAAAGATACAGTTGCAATTCAAGACCAAAGAGAAGGACTTAATGATGGGAATGACACTTTAAAGAATGTTGAATATATTCAATTTGCCGATCAGAAGGTAGATGTTTCTAAGTTGGATGTCGTTAAGACATACACGGGGGAAAGTAAAGACTTTAAATTCTTTAAAAGAGACGATGGGAGTATTGAGGTCAAAACAGAAGATGGATTTGATGATATTACGGGTGTTCCTAAACTTGAGTTTGATGATAAATCTTTTAGCGGAATTAGCGATATAAAAGAGACGTTTGATCAGGTTAAAGCGAAAGATGATTCAACTGGACAAATGTTTAGAGTTTATAATGCTGCTTTTGCAAGGTTCCCTGATTCAGATGGACTGGAATATTGGATTGATAAAAACTCATCTGGCGAAAATAGTAATCGTCAAGTAGCGGATTCTTTCTTAGGTTCTGAGGAATTCAAAGAAACATATGGAGAAAATGTTGATACAGGAACGTACGTGAACAATTTATATAAAAATATCCTTGGAAGAGATGCTGACCAGGCTGGTTATGATTATTGGGTCGAGCAATTAGATAGTGGACAAGAAAATAGGGGTGAATTGTTGTTAGGTTTTGCCGAGTCAGTAGAGAATAAAGCTCTCTTCTCTGAAGTTACTGGTTTGTTTTAAGTTTATTTCTAAAAAAAGTTTAGGTTTGCTTCATTAAGAAGAAAGTAAAAAGATTGTTTCTAATTACTTTCCCTTTAGTATGAAATTTGGATATGGTTTGAAAAATAAAAGTGGAACATTATGATTACTGGATTTAAAAATATTAAGGTTACTATTTAATCTATTAAAGCTATACTTGCTAGTAAAGATAGGTTAAATAGTAAGTTTATTCATTGCTCGAAAGTTTTTTTTTGGCATACATAAGATTGTTATTATTTAAGAAATGATTATAGTTGTTAATTGAGTGATGTTTATGAATACATGACTAAAAGTCAGTTTAATATAAAGATCTCAAAAGACTTGTTGGTAAGAGTTAAGCGACAGGCAATGATGTCCGGCAAAAGTCTAACGGAACATATTACTGATTTAGTTACTAATTCCTTGTCTGAAAATGATTTTCAAAATACTAATTTATCTTCAGTTGACAAGTTTAAGAGTTTAGAGGATAGGTTGTTGACGCTAGAATCAAGAGTAAAAAATATAGAATATTTAAGTCAAGATCTAAAACCATTTACTAATTCAGAAGCCATAAATTGTACAAAATTTATGAGAGGTGTTTTTTATAAAGAATTAGAAAAAAGAAATTTTGTTGATAAATCCGATGCGTTTGATGATTTTCTTAAGTCAGTACAAGTTTTTGATGAGTTTGATAAGTTCTATTCTGATCGATTGAAAGAGATCATGCTTAGCGAGAAGCCTACTCCTTGGACAGGGAAAGAGCTTAATGAATTATCATCTGGGGATAAATGTAATTGTTCAATTAGAAAAGGCTTAATTAATTGGACTGGATTAATAGAATGCCCTTCACAACAAGAAATATGTGATAAAGGAGAAGAGTTACTCTCTTTATTTTGAAAGAATATTAAATATCTCTTATAAGCTTTTCGCTTATTTCCCACAATTTTATTCTTGAATTTTGATTTAATGCTTTTGGAGCATTTCTACATATTTTTGGAAAACCTCTGAAGTTAAACCTAGGCCCGTATTGTTCTCCGCCTTTAGCTTTAGGGAGAGTAGCTGCTGTTATTTGAGGTAATGCACCCATTTTCGCGCTTTGAAACATTGGATCCATCAATTTATAAGCAATTTCTTCTTGCCATGATTGATTAGCCTCAACCGACTTTGGCTGCAAATTAGTACGTGCAAACCCTGGATGGGCAAGTAGTGAAGATGTTTTTGAATTTCTAGCTTTAAGTTTTGAATTGAGTTCCAAACCAAACATTACGTTTGCAAGTTTGCTCTGCGCATATGAAGCCCAGCGATCGTATTTAAGATTTCCTTGTAGATCGTCCCAATTAATTTTTCCGAAATATTGAACGCCTGAGGTTACGGTAACAACCCTAGAATTATTTTTTTCTTCAAGCATAGGTAATAATTGTAAAGTTAAAAACATATGTGCAAGATGATTAACGGCAAATTGTATTTCGAAGCCCTGCTTGCTAAATGTCTTTGGTGGAGCCATTATTCCAGCATTGTTTATTAAAACATCTAAGTGATTAAATTTATTTTTTATAAACTCAGCTATTTTTTTTATATTTTTTAGATCAGCTAAATCTAATTCAAGTAATTCAATCTTCCCAGAAAAATTATCTTTTAAGAGTTTACTTTTTGCTTTATCTCCTTTTAGTAAGTCTCTGCAACACATAATTACTGTTGCGCCTCTTTCTAAAAGGAACTTTGATGTTTCATAACCAAGACCACTATTGGCTCCAGTAATTAAGAATACTTTTCCGTCTTGCTTCTTAATTTCATTTAATCTAACCATGATCCCTTCGAAACGTAAATGTATTATAATTATGAAATCATTTAATTGAGGTAGTGGACGATTGTTATGTTTATATTAATTTAATATCAATTAATTAGAGTTTACAACTTATAAAGCTTGTAAAATGAAGTTTTAAATTTGTAAAAACCTGAATTTGCGCAATTCCAACATTTAAGATCTTTGTCTCTATATATATAATTAATAATGATTTGGTTTTGATAAGCGTATTTGTTTATAAAATCTAGATTATGCCCAATGCCTGGATAGATAACATCAATGGACCTCTGATCCCATAAAAAGATATCTATATCAGTTGATTTCAAAACTTCTGAGTTTGGAATTAACTTATTGATATTGTCAATTAAACCTAGTTTAAATTGACTTACTTTCTCACTTAGCTCAAATCCATTATTGATAATTCCATTACTCAATATATAAACTTTTGAGTATGAATTAAATAACTCAGATCTATTCAAAATATTCATATCATTTTCGAACATTATTAGAATATTGCTATTAGGAAAACTTCTTTGAACTGGAAGTTTATTTGATTGATGATGATTATTTTTTATGTTGTTGATTTTGTTCGATATGTTAATTGGAGTCTTTCTAAATCTATTAACTGTGTACTTATCGATGTTTTCTTTAGATGCTAAGTAAGGCTTCTTATTTGTGTGCATGCCAGCTACCCATCTCCAGCTAAGGGTATTTGATGAAGCATCTCCATCAAATAGATGTTTCATAAAAAACCTTGCGCCTAGTTGCCATGGAAATCCAAAAGTAAAAATCCATATACTTGCAAACCACATCCTTGAGTGGTTATGTAAATAGTTATTTTCTCTAAGCTCCTCTATCCATTTATCAAAGCAATCTATACCTGTCTTGCCGTCCATCGCAGAACTAATTAAGGATAAATTATTTGAATTTTCTTTGAAATTTATATATTCAAACCATATAGATTTGTTATTTTCAAGGTAACCCTTCCAATATATCCTCCATAGAATTTCATCAGTATACTTCTTTTTCTTGTCTAAGTTTTTCAACTTTTCAATGATATCGTATTCGTAAAGAATTCTATGAGATATATATTTAGATATTTGAGAAACATTCGTCCTATTATTGATACCATAATCGTAATTTCTTAGTCGATGGTATGAAACAAGATGATTAAAAATAAAATTATCTAATACATCATTCGCCACTTTAAAAATATTCATCTGATTATTGTCTTATTATTGAAGTTTTTTTAATGCTTTTATAGCTTCTTTTATATGAGCTGGACCATTTAAAAGGTCCTCAAATATATGTTTTATTATTCCCTTGGAGTTTATTATATATGTTACTCTGCCTTCGATTAATCCTAGCTTTTTTGTTACTCCAAATTGTTTTCTTAGAAGATTATTTTTGTCACAAAGTAATGGATACTGAAGTTTATTTTTAGTAGCAAATCCAAGATGACTTTGAATACTACCATTACTTATTCCCCACACCTCAGCACCTAGGATTTTAAAAAGATCATATTTGTCTCGGAAGCCGCAAGCTTCAATAGTACAACCGGGAGTGTCGTCTTTTGGATAAAAAAATAAAACTAGAGACTTATTAAGTTTATAGGATGTTCTGATGTCCCCATTTTGATCTTTCAATGAAAATGATGGAATCTGATCTCCAATTTTCAGCTTCACTCTATCAATCAAAAAACTAATTATAATTTGTTCTCTTTTTTTCGAGAGCTCTCATTTGGCGTAAAAGCATCACCTAGACAAAGATGATTGGAATTGGTAGCAAAGAATCTCTTGAGTGAAATTATTAAGTTAGTTTTGACAAGAAATTATTAGCAATGTGTCTTTGTTTCATTTTTTGATGAGAGTCCATTTTTTCTAGACTTCTTAAAATCATAGACAAACGATATTGTCCCTTGAATTTATTTTTATAGTCATCTATAAATGTCCAAAAAAGACTATCCCAAATTGCGCACCAATCACCAGATTTATAGTTAGACATTTTTTTAATATAATTAGAACCCGAAATATATGGTTTAGTTGTAAATAGTCCTCCATTTGAAAATTGACTCATTCCATAAACATTTGGAACCATAACCCAATCATATGAATCTATAAATAATTCCATAAACCATTTGTATACATGATTTGGATGGAATCTGCATAGAAGCATAAGATTTCCAACTATCATTAGTCTTTCTATATGATGTGCATATCCAGTTTCTAAAATATTTTGTATTGAGTCATCTAAAGGTTTTATTCCTGTTTGACCTGTGTAAAAACTTGATGGTATTGGTTTATCCTCAAAATCCCAAAAATTTCCATTCCTGAGTTCTAAACTATTTTTTTTATATATTAAAAGAATAAATTCACGCCAGCCAATAATTTGTCTAATAAATCCCTCATATGAATTAATCCTAATATTATTGGATTTATAAAAATCCCAAGATTTATCTATGACTTGTCTTGGAGTAAGTAATCCAGAATTAATTAATGGAGAAAGAACACTATGCCAAAGTATCCTATTATTTGAATGTATTGCATCTTCGTAATCTCCAAACAAATTAAATCTTTCAATTAAAAAATTATTTAACCATTCTTCTGCATCTTTGTGAGATATTGGATAATTAAAGTTTTCATTATTCCCATAGTAGTCATTATAGTTCAAAGAAACATCTTTCTTAGCTTTAGCTATAAATTTATTTTCTTTTACAAGTGGTATTTTTGGAACTTTAATTGAATTTGGTATTTTTTTTCTATTTTGTTTGTCGAAACTCCAATTTCCTCCACTTGGAGAACCATTTATCTCAATAAGAATTTTTAGATTTTTTCTTTGATTTCTATAGAATTTCTGCATACCATAAATTTTTTTTTGATTAATTAATTCCTCAGATATATCTTTGCTGCTTAAAAACATTTCACCATTTACGATTTCTAGATTTATTTTATTTTTTAAAGAGAAATTTTTGATTCTTTTTTCTAGTGACCAATCAAATGATTCATAAGTTATGAAATGATTAAAACCGATTTCTAAAAGATAATTAAGATTATCTTCTGTTCTTATTTGCCTTTTGTGTTTTATATAAATCACACTATAACCTTGTTTTTTTAGTTCCTCTTCGTAATAGTCCATAGTTGCTTTATGAAAGATAATTTTTTGACAATGAAATTTTTGTTGCCATTGTGAATCACATCCAAAAAATAAGTTATCTTCTATTAAGGCAATATGCTTAATATCAGAAAATTGTTTTTTGATTTTGAATAATTGATTTGGAAAAATCAGGAATATTTTTTTCACTTTATTTGATTAATAAATTTTGTACTTCTTATTAATATTAAAGAAGTTAATTTATTTAAAATAACTAGAATTTTGTTCAAATGCGAAGTTCAATAAATATGATTATTTTTGATTTTTTCTTCTTCTACATCTTTCTGAGCAGTAAATGACATTTTCCCAATCTTTTTTCCATTTCTTTCTCCATTGAAAATCTCTAAAAAAGTAGGACAATTTTTTGTCAATTTGATTTTCACTTTTGGTTGGCTGACTTGAACTTTGTTTTTTGATCAGGGAACCCATGCTTTAATTTCCTTCCAGTAACTCTTTTTCTCCATATTTTAAATGAAGATTTTTTTAAATTCGAGCGCATTAACTTAATAACTTCTTTCTCTTTGAGATTGAATTGAAAATCGATCGCATCAAATGAAGTCCTATCTTCCCACGCCATTTCGATGACGCGATTAACTTCATCTGAATTCAGATATTTAGTTATGATTTCTTTTAATATTCTATTATAGAATAGCACAAATTCATATGTCTATGAGTACGTATATCCCTAAGATTCTTATTGGTATTAAAAGAAGCTATAGCCAATTAATTTGTTTTGGATGTAAGAAATGAATTATCTGTCCTCGCACTAAGGATTGATTTTTGTTATGACAGTTCATGTTGATAGGAATTGAAGTCGAAGTTCATTTTTCTGTCAACCCTGGAAGAGTGCTTGCGCTTTTCCAGGTATTAAAAATCCTCCTTTTAGTTAAGTTAAACTTATCTATTTTTCTTATTCAAAGTATTTAGCTTATCTTGATTGATTGTATGTATAAAAAGAACTATTTTTATTGTTAAGTTTTACTTATGTACGAGTATATAATGATATTTCATTATTAATGATAGACGTTTTTTTTGGGTTTTAGATAGTTAAAAAGTCTACTTACTTGTAGTGTATGAAATATATATTTCCCCCTGATTTTATATGCAGACCTATGGAAATCCAGATGTCACCTACGGGTGGTGGGCTGGTAATTCAAGGGTTACTAACCGCGCTGGTAAGTTTGTTGCAGCTCATGCAGGTCATACTGGCCTAATTTCATTTGCTGCAGGGGCCAGCACACTTTGGGAGTTGGCTAGATTTGATCCTTCCTTAGCTATGGGGCATCAAAGTTCTATCTTTCTTGCTCATCTTGCCTCTATTGGAATTGGATTTGATGATGCAGGTGTTTGGACTGGAGCGAATGTTGCTTCAGTAGCAATCGTCCATATTATTGCTTCGCTTGTATACGCAGGTGGAGCTCTTTCTCACTCTCTTCTCTTTGACGGTGATTTGGCTGATGGGCCAGGACCTACTACTAAAAAATTTAAGCTTGAATGGGATAATCCAGATAATTTGACATTTATTCTGGGTCACCATTTGATTTTCTTTGGTGTGGCATGTATATGGTTTGTTGAATGGGCTCGAATTCATGGTATTTACGACCCTGCATTAGGAGCTGTTCGACAAGTTGAGTACAACTTAAACTTGACCAACATTTGGAACCATCAGTTTGATTTCTTGGCTATCGATAGTCTTGAGGATGTTATGGGTGGTCATGCATTCTTAGCATTTGTTGAGATCACAGGTGGAGCATTTCATATCGCTACTAAGCAAGTAGGCGAGTACACCGAATTCAAAGGAAAGAATATTCTTTCTGCCGAAGCAGTACTTTCATGGTCTCTTGCTGGTATTGGTTGGATGGCAATTATTGCAGCTTTCTGGTGTGCAACAAATACAACTGTTTATCCCGAGGCTTGGTACGGAGAAACATTAGCTCTTAAATTTGGTATATCTCCCTATTGGATTGATACAGTAGATGTAAGTGATAGCAATGCATTTGCCGGTCACACCACAAGAGCTGCATTAACTAATGTTCACTATTATTTTGGGTTCTTCTTTTTACAAGGTCATTTATGGCATGCAATTCGTGCATTAGGTTTTGACTTTAGAAGAGTTACAAATGCTGTTGCTAGTTTAGATAGCGCAAAAGTTACTCTTAATGGATAGCTGATTTAATTATTGGATACACAATAAAAAGCTCCGTAATTTTTTTTCGGGGCTTTTTTATTGAGTTATTTAAAAAACTGACTGATGTTAATAAAGGATTCTCACTTTCCATCTCTCACTGCTTTTGTAGGAAAAATCAATGAATAATCACGACTCTTTTGTTAATTAGTTTTGTGCATTAAATAAAGACCTTTTACGATTTCAAGCAAATTTATTGCACTAAATGTAAGGTAGGTCGAATTTCGACTTCAATTTCCTCAATTATGCAGTCCTACGGAAACCCAGACGTCACTTACGGGTGGTGGGTTGGTAATTCTGTCGTAACAAATAAGTCAAGCCGATTTATTGGCTCGCATGTTGCTCATACAGGATTGATTTGTTTCGCAGCTGGTGCCAACACACTTTGGGAGCTCGCTAGATACAACCCAGATATTCCAATGGGACACCAAGGAATGGTGAGTATCCCACATCTAGCTTCTATTGGTATTGGATTTGATCCAACTGGAACAGTATTCGATGGTACATCAATTGCTTTTATCGGCGTATTCCATCTGATTTGTTCAATGGTTTATGCGGGTGCAGGTCTATTGCACTCTTTGATCTTTAGCGAAGACACCCAAAATAGTTCAGGTTTGTTTGCTGATGATCGTCCTGAACATCGTCAGGCAGCAAGATACAAGCTTGAATGGGACAATCCAGATAATCAGACTTTTATTCTTGGTCACCATTTGATTTTCTTTGGTGTGGCATGTATATGGTTTGTTGAATGGGCTCGAATTCATGGTATTTACGACCCTGCATTAGGAGCTGTTCGACAAGTTGAGTACAACTTAAACTTGACCAACATTTGGAACCATCAGTTTGATTTCTTGGCTATCGATAGTCTTGAGGATGTTATGGGTGGTCATGCATTCTTAGCATTTGTTGAGATCACAGGTGGAGCATTTCATATCGCTACTAAGCAAGTAGGCGAGTACACCGAATTCAAAGGAAAGAATATTCTTTCTGCCGAAGCAGTACTTTCATGGTCTCTTGCTGGTATTGGTTGGATGGCAATTATTGCAGCTTTCTGGTGTGCAACAAATACAACTGTTTATCCCGAGGCTTGGTACGGAGAAACATTAGCTCTTAAATTTGGTATATCTCCTTATTGGATTGATACTGCTGATATGACTGGAGTTGTTAGTGGCCATACTTCAAGGGCTTGGCTTACAAATGTTCACTACTACCTAGGATTTTTCTTCATTCAAGGTCACCTTTGGCATGCAATACGTGCTTTAGGGTTTGATTTCAAGAAGGTTACTGACTCAATTAGTAATCTTGATAACGCTAGGGTTACCCTTTCAGATTAATAATTGGTTTTTAAGATTCCAATAAAAAAGAGCCTCGTCATCAGATGAGGCTCTTTTTTTGTGAAAAAATAAAGAGGTTTTAACTTTCTTTAGTTTTTGTAGTTTTCAGGCTTAGCCCAAGGATCGATCCTTTTTGAATCATCTGAGTAATAAAAGAATTGAGAAGCTCCAAATACGGCTCCAAGTCCACAAAGAGCTGCAGCTATATTAAATCCACCGGATGGTTTGATTAAACCAATATCTGATGGGTGTGGAAGCTGAGTGGCAAAATCAAGAAGGTGAGAAAAATCAATCATTGAGTAAAAAAATTGTTTTTATTGTTAACCCAGGTGGCCACTATGCCAAACCCGTGTTTGAGGATACTACATTAATTTGAGAACTAACATTGAAAAACAAAATTTTCTTAGTCATTTAAAACCCTTTTGGTCGTGATTTCTTCTCAGGAGGAAGCCCATCATCAATTTTCACCTTGGGACTGTAATTTTTTTGAAAAAGATAAAAAACCACCGCTAAGAGACAAACTCCAAGCAATACAAACCAAATTATTGTTGCGATATAAGGAAGACCATGAAGGTCTTGTAGTTCAAGTTGTAAAGCAGATTTCATTTTTGATATTTAAATTTTTCTTTAGTATTTCCATGAAAACCTAGTTTAGCTGCGGGTTAAGACAATTTAAAGAAAAAAAACTTTACTACTTCTGTATAAGACCTTATTACTAATAGTAGTTTTTGAATTGAGCTGCCTGTAAGGTGTGCTCACCGTATTACGCCAAAAATCTTAAATCATGCAGACCTACGGAAACCCGGATGTCACCTATGGTTGGTGGGCTGGAAACGCTGGGGTTACTAACAAATCTGGTAAATTCATTGCTGCTCACATTGCGCATACTGGGCTAATAGCCTTTGCAGCAGGTGGAAGTACTCTTTGGGAACTAGCAAGATATAACCCTGATATCCCAATGGGTCATCAGAGTTCTATCTTTCTTGCTCATTTAGCTTCAATTGGTATTGGCTTTGATGAGGCTGGTGCTTGGACAGGAGCAGGAGTCGCCTCTATTGCCATCGTACATTTGGTTCTTTCCATGGTTTATGGAGCCGGTGGTTTATTGCATTCAGTGCTATTCGTTGGCGATATGCAAGATTCAGAGGTTCCTCAAGCTAGAAAGTTCAAGCTTGAGTGGGACAACCCAGATAATCAGACATTTATTCTTGGACACCATTTGCTTTTCTTTGGTGTTGCATGTATTTGGTTTGTTGAATGGGCAAGAATTCACGGAATTTATGACCCAGCTCTAGGAGCAGTTCGACAAGTCGAGTACAACCTTAACTTGACCAATATTTGGAACCATCAGTTTGATTTCTTGGCTATTGATAGTCTTGAAGATGTCTTAGGTGGACATGCATTCCTAGCGTTCGTTGAGATAACAGGTGGAGCTTTCCATATTGCTACTAAGCAAGTTGGTGAATACACCAAATTCAAAGGAGCTGGTCTTCTTTCAGCAGAATCAATTCTTTCATTCTCTTGTGCAGGGATTGGTTGGATGGCAGTAGTGGCTGCTTTCTGGTGTGCTCAGAACACAACAGTTTATCCTGAAGCTTGGTACGGAGAAGCTTTGATCTTGAAGTTCGGTATTGCTCCTTATTGGATTGATAGCGTTGATCTTTCAGGAGGTCCTGCTTTCTTTGGTCATACAACTAGGGCTGCGTTAGCAAATGTTCATTATTACTTTGGATTTTTCTTCCTTCAGGGTCATCTATGGCATGCTTTAAGGGCTATGGGATTTGACTTCAAGAAAGTTCTTAAAGAACCTCTTCCAGCTCAGCTTTATTGATTAATCAAAAAAAATTTTTTTAAGGAGGAGATTTATCTCCTCTTTTTTTTTGCAAATTTTTATCTTTTAAATTCGATCGATTTTTAAAAAAATATTCTGTTTACAACCTTGAAATTTTTCTATCAAATATTGTTAGATCATATGGATTGAGCTTTTTTGAATGATTAGTCGAGAATTTCTCGTATTTAAATTAAGCTATAACTAGACTTTGGGAGATTTTTACTATCTCCTCGAGATAATATCTCAGCTCCTATAAAATCGTTTTAATTATTGAAATGGGAAAAAATAGTCAAACTAAATAACGACCTCTAACTATTTTGCACATATCATTTCAGCAGCGTGTAATCTGCACGCATATTTCGCCTGTATCGCTTAAAAAATTATGCAGAGCTATGGAAATCCAGATGTTACCTATGATTGGTGGGCTGGTAATTCTGTGGTCACCAACCGCTCAGGCCGATTTATAGCCTCCCATATAGGGCATACAGGCTTGATCGCATTTGCGGCTGGTGGAAGCACACTTTGGGAGCTTGCCCGCTATAACCCTGAGATCCCAATGGGGCATCAGAGCTCGCTCTTCTTGGCTCATTTGGCTTCAATTGGAATTGGTTTCAATGAGGCAGGGGCATGGACAGGTGTAGGAGTAGCTGCAATAGCTATTGTTCATTTGGTCTTGTCAATGGTTTATGGAGGTGGAGCTCTCTTGCATGCGGTCTATTTCGAGGCTGACGTTGAAGAAAGCGAAGTGCCTCGCGCTAGAAAATTTAAACTTGAATGGGAAAACCCTGATAATCAAACTTTTATTCTTGGTCACCATTTGTTTTTCTTTGGTGTCGCATGTATATGGTTTGTTGAATGGGCAAGGATACATGGCATATACGATCCTGCGATAGGAGCCGTTCGTCAGGTTAATTACAACCTTGACTTGACTATGATTTGGAATCGACAGTTCGATTTCATTGAAATTGATAGTCTTGAAGATGTTATGGGTGGACATGCTTTCCTCGCTTTCGCTGAATTGACAGGAGCAACTATTCATATGGTTGCTGGTTCAACTCAATGGGAAAACAAGAGACTTGGAGAATGGAGTAAATTCAAAGGAGCTGAATTACTATCAGCCGAAGCAGTTCTTTCATGGTCTCTTGCCGGTATTGGTTGGATGGCAATTGTGGCTGCTTTCTGGGCCGCAACTAATACAACCGTATATCCAACAGAGTGGTTTGGTGAACCATTGAAATTACAGTTCTCTGTAGCCCCTTATTGGGTTGATACTGGAGACCTTTCTGATTCAACTGCTTTCTTTGGTCACTCAACCAGAGCTGCTTTGGTAAATGTTCACTACTACTTTGGTTTCTTCTTCTTGCAGGGTCATTTTTGGCATGCTCTTAGAGCTTTAGGATTTGATTTCAAGAAAGTTGCTGATGCTATTGGTAACAGTCAAGGAGCAACTGTTAGAGTTGAAGGAGCAGGTTTCAACGGAAGAGCACCAAGATAAATTCAATTTAAATTCAAAAAAATACCTCCCTTTTTGGGGGGTATTTTTTTGTTTTTTTTCAGTAAAAAGTGTTTTTTTGGTAAAAAAAGACAGATACCTATAAAGACCTCTAACTATTCTGGTAAAAACAATTCCAATAAGTGTATGGTACCCAAAATTTCGACTTTAATTCCTTAATTATGCAGACCTACGGAAATCCAGACGTCACCTACGGGTGGTGGGTTGGCAATTCTGTGGTGACCAATCGCGCAGGTCGATTCATAGGGTCACATATAGGCCATACAGGTCTTATTTGCTTCGCAGCAGGTGGAAGCACACTTTGGGAGCTTGCTCGCTACAACCCAGAAATACCAATGGGACACCAAAGTTCCATATTTCTTGCTCATTTAGCTTCTCTTGGAATTGGCTTTGATGAAGCTGGTGTATGGACAGGAGCTGGTGTAGCAACAATTGCTATTTTCCATTTGATTTTTTCAGCTGTATATGGAACGGCTGGATTAGCCCATTCACTTTTGTTTGATCCGGACCTGAAAGATGGTCCTGTCCCTACCACTAAGAAATTCAAATTAGAGTGGGACAACCCAGATAATTTGACATTCATTCTTGGACATCATTTGATTTTCTTTGGTGTTGCAAATATTTGGTTCGTTGAATGGGCAAGATGGCATGGGATTTACGATCCAGCCATAGGAGAAATCAGAACAATCTTCCCTGGATATGGTGATTTTGGAATGGTTTACGGGCATCAGTTCGACTTCCTAACCATTGATAGCCTTGAAGAAGTAATGAGCGGACATGCATTCTTAGCTTTCGTTCAAATAAGTGGTGGTGCATGGCACATAGCTACAAAACAATTAGGTGAATACACTGAATTCAAAGGAAAAGGATTGCTTTCAGCAGAAGCAGTTCTTTCATGGTCTCTCGCTGGTATTGGCTGGATGGCAATTGTTGCTGCATTCTGGTGTGCGCAAAATACAACTGTTTATCCAATTGATTGGTATGGAGAGCCATTAGCTTTGAAATTTGGAATTTCTCCTTATTGGGTAGATACAGGAGATGTCTCAGATAGCACTGCATTTTTAGGCCATACAACTAGAGCAGCATTATCAAATGTTCACTATTACTTTGGATTCTTCTTTATTCAAGGTCATATCTGGCATGCTCTTAGGGCTATGGGCTTTGATTTCCGTCGTGTTGTTTCTTCCGTAGCTTCTTTGGCTTCAACAGAAAGTTAGTAGATTTAAACTCGAATTTCAAAAAAAAGCCTCATCAATTTTGATGAGGCTTTTTTATTGGGAAGATTAATTAAAAATCGCTTACTTTTTCATCACCTTTTTCGTCATTAATAGAATCTTCAGAAGGAGTTTCTATTACGCTAGTTGAAAAAATTTCAGACTCAGAGGGGACTTTAGATTCAGGAGTCACTTCAGGTTCAGAGATAGCTTCAGGATCAGTAGTTACTTCAGGTTCAGAAATAGCTTCAGGATCAGTAGTTACTTCAGGTTCAGAGATAGCTTCAGGATCAATAGTTACTTCAGGTTCAGAGATAGCTTTGGGTTCAACAGTTACCTGAGGTTCAGAGGATACATCTGACTCTGACACGGTTGATTCATCTTTCAGTTGAGTTGGTTTTTGATCTAATTTTGCTTGAATCAGCTCTTTAACTATCAAAAAAAGCTTTTTAAAATTTGAGAAGAGTTCTTTGAAACTTTCAAATATATCTTTGAGAATGCTTTTAATCTCTTGAGCTTTTTCCCCTTTGTTAAAGAAAAGTAAGGCGGAAACTACTAATACTGAGATTAATATGAAAATAAATAGTGCACCCATTTTTTTTTAACAGTTATATATCATTAAGATCGCTCGTTATTGTGATGCTATCAAGTGTTTATTTACATTGAACAACGAAGATAGCCTTTCCTTCTTAAATCCAAGCTTTATGAGGGTCTAAATTTTTTATGAATACAGTCAAACTTACTATTTTTTTTGATGGAGGATGCCCATTATGTAAAAGAGAGGTTGTTTTTTTGAAATCAAGAAATCAAAAAGGATACCTAACTTTTATTGATATTAATTGTTCTGATTTTCCTTTAGATCTTAAATACGGAATTTCTTATAAACAAGCGATGGATAGAATCCATGCTTTAAGAAGTGATGGTTCAGTAATCAAGGATATTAAGGTTTTTCAAGAGGCTTATAGTCTGATTGGTTTAGGTTGGATTTATGCTCCAACAAAATTGTCCGTTTTAGACAAAGTTATTGAATTTATTTATGGATTATGGGCAAAGTACAGATTGAATATAACTTTTAGGCCTTCTATAGAAAGGTTATGTGCAATTAAGGATTGTGAAATCTCTTGATTTTATTAACAGGTATTTTTTGAATTAAAATATTTTCAGCTTTAATTATTCAAGATAATAAATTTACTATCCAAACGTCGAACCATTAAATCCCCAATTTGAGGCTTTAACGTCGATAAATTCAATATAAATCCTATTCGTATTTATATTCGTTTTAGACGCAATCAAATCGGACAAAGACTTGCTCATTGAGGAAGGGTTTAGGGAGCCAATTGATTTAACCTTGATAAAACAGCATGGATCATCAGATCCAGCAAATGTCATTTTGCTATCTCTTTGGATCATCGTCATTACGTAATTTTCAGGCTTCCTTGTTAAATCAGCAACCATTTTTGAAATATCTTTTTGGAGTAAATCATCATTTTCTACAACACTTTTGGAGGAAGTGTTGATTTGAATGAATGGCATGATTAATTAGTCTTTCACAGATACTAATACTCGAATGGAAGATTGATTATAAAAACCTTGAATGATCCAAAGATCCTTATTTTTTAAGTTACGAGCAAAGATATTTTTGAAATCTTAAAAAATTAGGAAGATCCTCTTAATTCTCCTGTTAGAGCCTCAATAATTTTGTTTTTCTAGTAACTTGGTCTTGTCTTATACAGGAAAATGAACCAGAATTTTCAAGCTATTGTCCAAGCAACTACAGAAGACAATCCATCAACTTATCAAACTTTTATAATTGGCGGAGCTTTGATATTTTTCAATTTGTTTGTCATGCTTTTTGTAGGGTTGTATTGGATGAATCCCGTAATGCATGAATTTATCTCCGGAAGACCTTTGTTGTAAGAAGCATTAGATTTTTTCCTCTTACATTAATTTGTCTTATTAATGCGTATAAAATTCTTTGATAAGGGAGATAATTGCATTATTCAGGTGGATTATCATTTTTACTCATGAATTTTGATGTTCTTTTTTCAAATATTATTAAATATCTACTCAGCTTTTTAATCATATTTTTCGGTGTAAATCCAGTATTTGCTGGTGCCAATGTTGCAGTAAAGGGAGAAGGTGACGAAGTCCCAAGCTACGTTAGATCTGATATCACTGGATTTGATTTTCACGGAGAAGACTTACATCTTTCTTCAATAGCTGGGGCAATGGCAAGAGATGCTGATTTCAGTAATGTTGATCTTCATGGCACAACTTTAACTCTGTCTGATCTCAAAGGTTCAAATCTTAATGGTATAGACCTTACTGATACTCTCTCGGATAGGGTTAATTTTCAGAAAACAGATTTAAGAAATGCGGTTTTGATAAACATGATCGCTTCAGGTAGCAGTTTTGCTGGTGCTCAAATTGAAGGAGCTGATTTCACGTTTGCAATTCTTGATAGTGAAGATCAGAGAAATCTTTGTAAAATAGCAGATGGAGTCAATCCAACTACAGGTGTTTCTACCAGGGAAAGTCTCGAATGTGTAGGAGATAAAGAATCATATAAACCTGCAATGCCAGCTGCGTAATTTTTAGGAAAAGTTCTAAAAAAGATTTGTTGTAAAAAAATAGAATTATTTGCAATTTTGTTTTTTTTTGGTTTTCTTTAGAAAAGAAATTAAATTTGTCGTGAAGAATTTTTGGCCGCATCGATCTAAGGCAAAAGGGTTTCCCATTCAAAATCTTTCGCGGAAATATAGTTTAAAGATTTCCAAATCTTG
>QCHY01000022.1 GCA_003216975.1 Prochlorococcus sp. AG-402-I20 | reverse complement strand
TATTTATGGGAAGTAATTTCGGAAAACTTTTTAGCATCAGCACCTTTGGTGAATCTCATGGTGGAGGCGTTGGGGTAATTATTGATGGCTGTCCGCCAAGGTTGGAGCTTGATATCAATCAAATACAAAATGATCTCAATCGGAGAAGGCCAGGACAAAGCAAAATTACTACTCCAAGAAACGAAAGTGATGAAGTTGAGATTCTCAGTGGTCTTTTAGGGAATAAAACCTTAGGGACACCAATTGCAATGCTTGTCAGAAATAAAGATCATAGGCCTAAGGATTATTCCGAAATTAAAAAAACTTTTAGACCATCTCATGCTGACGCTACTTATCAGAGAAAATATGGAATTCAAGCTTCAAGTGGTGGAGGGCGAGCATCAGCTAGAGAGACGATAGGTAGAGTCGCTGCTGGTTCTGTAGCAAAGCAACTCCTCGTTCAGTCTGCTGATACGAAAATACTCGCCTGGGTAAAGAGGATTCATGATATTGAAGCTGATGTTCAACCCAGCGAAGTGACTTTTGAAGATATTGAGAAAAATATTGTTCGGTGTCCTAATCAAGCAGTTGCAAATTTAATGATTGAGAGAGTGGAAACTTTTGGTAAAGAAGGAGACTCCTGTGGCGGAGTAATAGAATGTGTTGTTCGAAATCCGCCAGTAGGCATTGGCATGCCTGTATTTGATAAATTAGAAGCTGATTTAGCCAAGGCATTAATGTCTTTGCCTGCCACTAAAGGCTTTGAGGTGGGTTCTGGTTTCGGAGGTACTTATCTGAAAGGCAGTGAACATAATGATCCTTTTTTGCCATCTGATTCTGATCAATTAAAAACTGCTACTAATAACTCAGGAGGAATTCAAGGAGGAATTACTAATGGTGAGGATATAGTTTTGAGAGTTGGCTTTAAACCAACAGCAACTATTAGGAAAAGTCAAAATACAATTGATGAAGATGGTAATGCCACAACTCTTAAAGCAACAGGAAGACATGATCCTTGTGTTTTGCCAAGGGCAGTCCCAATGGTTGAAGCTATGGTCGCTCTTGTTTTAGCTGATCATTTACTTAGACAACAAGGCCAATGTTCTGACTATTGTTCAAAGGATTAATTATTTCCTCAAATACCTCAACAAAGAATTAATTTTGGTTTTTAAGAATTGATTCTCAATACTCTTTTAGCCATATCTCTAGATCTTTATCAGGTAATTGATTTCGTAATTCTCTTCCGATGATCAATGCATCGTACCCACTTTTAAGTAATTTTTTTAAATTTTGACTTTTAATTCCACCTGCACCAATAAAAAAAATATCCTTTTCTTTAAAGTCTTTCAATTCTTTTATAAAGTTTATTCCTAATTTTGATGCAGGAAAGATTTTTATAATTTTGTATCCTAGATTGATAGCTTCTTTGAAATTTTTAATATTAGATATTCCTGGAATAACTAATTGATTATATTTTATAGCATTTAAATGAATTTCTTTGTTAAAGAATGGACTCATAGAATAATTTATATCCAATGATCTAATTGAGTCTAAAGATTCTCTTGTTGTAATTGATGCAACACCAATATTAATTGACTTGAAATGATTTTTTATTTGTAATATTAAATTTATCCATTCAGGATTTGGATCCCATCCTATTTCAATATTTTTTAGGCCATAGTTTGAGAGTTTCTCGATTTTTAAAAATAAATTTGTTCTTTTGTGTGAGATATTAAAAAATTGATCTTCTAATCTAATTACAACTATAAGAGGCTGCTCTCTTAGAGATTTTATTAAATTATTTTGCTTAACTTCCAAAAATTATAATTTTAAACTAAGCGTACTCAGCGACTTTAACTTCATGGCGAATTAATAGATCTTGAAATTCTTGAGAATCAACTGTTTCTGTTTCCATAAGCATCGCTGTTAACTCTTCAAGTACTTGACGATTGTCATTTAAAGCCTTTTTAGCTCTTTTATATGCAATTTCGACAAGAATAGAGACTTCCGAATCAATAGTTGCAGCTGTATCTTCAGAAAAATCTCTTTCTGCAGATATATCTCTACCAAGGAACATTCCACCTTGTGACCGTCCTAAAGCAACAGGCCCTAACTTGTCACTCATGCCAAATTTGGTAATCATTTGCCTAGCAACTGAAGCTACTTGCTTTAGATCATTTGATGCTCCTGTAGTTACTTCGTCTTCTCCATAAATGATTTCCTCTGCAACTCTTCCTCCAAGAGCAACAGCCATTTGATTTTGTAGGTAAGACCTTGAATAAAGTCCAGATTCCATTCTTTCTTCACTTGGTGTGAAAAAAGTTAATCCCCCAGCTCCACCTCTTGGAATGATTGAGATCTTTTGGACTGGGTCATAATCAGGCATCACAGCACCAACTACAGCATGACCAGCTTCGTGATAAGCAACTAACTTTTTACGCTTTTCACTAATAACGGAGTCTTTCTTCTCAGGCCCTACCATTATTCTTTCTATTGCATCACTAACTTCGTCGTTGCTGACTTCTGTTAATTCTTTTCTAGCGGCTAAGATCGCAGCTTCATTTAATAGATTTGCTAAATCTGCCCCAGTAAAACCAGGTGTTCTTCTTGCTATTTGATCAAGGTCAACTGCCTTTGAAAGTGTTTTGCTTTTTGCATGCACGTTCAGTATTTGTAATCTCCCTGAGTAATCCGGTCTGTCCACAGTTACTTGCCTGTCAAATCTTCCTGGTCGCATAAGTGCTGAGTCGAGCACATCAGGTCTATTTGTGGCTGCAACAATAATTATTCCAGAATTTCCCTCAAAACCATCCATCTCGGTCAGAAGTTGATTGAGTGTTTGTTCTCTTTCATCATTACCTCCTCCAAGTCCTGCTCCACGCTGACGACCTACAGCGTCTATTTCATCAATAAAAACTATACAAGGAGCATTTTTCTTTGCTTGTTCAAAAAGGTCTCTGACTCTGCTCGCACCAACCCCAACAAACATCTCTACAAACTCAGATCCTGATATAGAAAAGAAGGGAACGGAAGCTTCACCTGCAACTGCTTTTGCAAGCAAAGTTTTACCTGTTCCAGGAGGCCCAACAAGTAAAACACCTTTAGGAATTTTGGCTCCAACAGCAGTGAAGCGATCAGGGTTTTTTAAGAAATCAACTACTTCAGTTAGTTCAAGCTTTGCACCCTCAATTCCAGCAACATCTCCAAAAGTAACTTTGGTTTCAGGCTCCATTTGAAGTCTTGCTTTACTCTTTCCAAAATTCATTGCTGGATTTCCACCACCACCAGAACCTGCTCTTCTGAATAGAAAAAACAGACCTCCTAGTAAAAGAATTGGAAAAATTAAACTACTAGCAGCTTGCTGCAAGGGATTGGCTTGAGTGGTTGGTTGTACAGCAATATCGACGTCATTATCAGTTAGTAATTGGAGTAATTGTTGATCAGGAGCCAAATTAACTAAAGCCCTGTTCCCATCACTTTCAACAATTTGAGCTGTTCCTTTATCTGGAGAAATAAGAACTCTGCTTACTTGCTTATCTTGAACAGCTTCTA
This sequence comes from Prochlorococcus sp. AG-402-I20, assembly GCA_003216975.1. Lineage (GTDB taxonomy): Bacteria > Cyanobacteriota > Cyanobacteriia > PCC-6307 > Cyanobiaceae > Prochlorococcus_B. The sequence continues at coordinate 14,469 of QCHY01000022.1, read as the reverse complement.
TGAAGTCACTGTACCTTAAGGTTCTAGTTGCTCTTGACGGGCTTGGCTTATCGAAAAAAGCACTTCCAACAAAAATCACAACTACGACAATTAGGACATAAAGACCAATGTTTCTCCAGCGTTTGTTCAATGTTCTTCTATATCTTTAAAGAGTTTAATAGTATTAGGTCCAACTATGCGGCTCTTAATACATCAACGACGCTTTTAAATGCAAACCATTCAGGAATTTCTTCTCCACTTCTAAGCATTTTCCTGAATTGAGTGCCGCTCAATTTTTTTATGTGTAATCCTTTTTCTTTAGCATAATCAGCGGTTACATAGCCTTCCTCCTCTGTAAATACAAGATTTAAAGAAGGAACTGTTTGCATTCCTAATTCTTCACAGCACTCGTTTGCAAAATTTTGAGCATCATATGGACCATAAAAATCTTCTCCGTTTAGAGATGACTTACAGCCAGCCATATCTCTTCCAATAATGAAATGAGTGCATCCATAATTTCTTCTAATAATCATGTGCTGTAAAGCTTCTCTTGGGCCAGCCATATGCATCGAATAAGGTAGATATGACCATCTGATTTTTGGATTATTTACTTCAGAGGCAAGTTTTTCATAGGTTTGAAATCTTACTGATCCAGGGATGTCATCTTCTTGAGTTGGTCCACAAGTTGGGTGAACAAGAACAACAGCATTTTGACTGACATTATTGGCTTCTAAGGCTCTTGTGAAAAGCTCATAATGCGCTCTATGAATTGGATTCCTGCATTGGAATGCAACTACATCTTCTCCAGAAGGAAGTTTCTCTCTTACTTGAGCAGGAGTTTGGCAAGTAAAAACTCTTTTAGGTAATTCTAGACCTTTTATAGAGCCTCCTAAATAATATTTCCCCCTCTCCATAGAGATCATTCTTACTGCAGGATGCTCTAGAGAAGTTGTTCCATAGCAAAAATTTGCTTCAATAACTTTGTCAGGTATCCATTTTTCTTGTACTTCTAAAATTGCAAGTTCTTGATCTTTGTAATTGAGTAAAACTGAATCTCCTGGATTTATATCTTCTCTATCTGTATCCATCACAATTGGTAAACCAAAAAGGAAACCTGATTCGAGTCGATTTTGTTTAACAACTGAGTTGTAATTTTTCTCACTCATGAACCCATTCAAAGGAGAAAAAGCACCTATCAAAAGAAGTTCAATATCACAAGCATTTCTATCTGAACAATTTAGAGTTTTAAAAGAATTTTTTTTTAATCCTTTTGTTTCTTGATCAGTTGCCATAAGGTTTATAAGTTCTCCACCATATGGTTTGATCAAACCTTCTAGATTTTTATTGGAACTTTTCTTGCTAGTCATTTTCCCTTGAAGTAACCGGGAGATTCTCCCAGATAAAGGGCCCATATTTGAGAAATTGTTTTCATTAAATTCAGCCAAAAAAAAAAGAGGGTTTTAACCCCCTTTTTTATTTGAGTAAAATGATTATTTTTTAGGCTTTGCGACCATAGAAGATACCTTTGATTTTGATATCAACAGGATCTTTTGACCCAAGGTCATTGTCTGAAGGTTGGATAGCAACAAATTGGCCACCAAATTCATCAGTGTCTGCGTCTACAGTCTCGACAGTAAGAGTTATTTGACCTTTACCGCCTAGATCATCTTTAACATTTTCTCTTGCAAGATCCTCATCATCACCACCACGAGCAATGAGAGCTTGAGCATATTCAACACCAGTTGATTTAGCACGACTCTTTGGATCAAGAAAGTCTGCTGATCTATAACTTGGAGTTGTTGTTGGACCTGAAAATTCAGCTCCTGGTTCAATTGATTTTCCTTTTTTGGATTCAGCAACCATCTCTTTAACAGAGAAAGCAAAAGGAAATTCCTCTCCATTTGGAGCAAGAACTGTGATTAGAGAGAAGTCAATTCCACCTTTTTCAGTGAATTTACCTCCAGAAAGATCTCCATAAACTTCATCAAGACTAGTATTGAAGCGAGGACTGATAATTTTTGCTATTGCAAAATCAGATTTGTTTCGCTTGGTACCTGGAAGTTTTACAGAAACTTCTGTTGGCTGAAGGCATAAGCTTTTAAATTGGCCATCAGCATTAATAGAACCCGATGAACCAGCTGGTAAAACAGTGCAAGCATCAGCTTGGCCAGTATTAACAACATTGCCAAAACGAGCATTACCTTGCTCGCGCCCTTTTAAAGCTGCAGATGCGCTTGATGGGAGAGTTGTAAAGGTGAGACAAAAAGCCAGCATCAAAGCCAGCAGAGGACGAAATCGCATGAGAGGGCTAGATGACTGCGGTCGAAACCGCCCAATTAATTCAGTTGGGATATTACAGGTGTCAAATACTTCTTTTCACAAGCATTTGAAAGCTCTATACAACCCGTAGCTTTTGATGTAATGAATTTACTACTCCGATTTCCTTCAAAACCCTTTTGCTGCAGTCTAACTTGGCGTTTACAGTCTGATTTTCCAAAAAAAACAAATTCGAAAAATATCAATAAATTTTCGATTTTAGATTTCGAATTTCATTTAAAAGTTGATGGGATATTGAAAGTTTGGTTGAAAAAGATAAGTTTTTGACCATTTTTTTTGGACCTAACAAAAAACCACTGTTGAAGTTTTGATCAAATCCTTGGCCATCTCTATCAATGGGATTGGCCATTAGAAGGTCACAACCTTTTAAAACCCTTTTATTCTCTCCCTTTTCAATAATTTCATTATCACTTCCTGTTTCGGCAGCAAAACCTAGGAAAATTTGATTTTCTAGTTTCTTTTTCGTTTGATTTTTGATTAGGTCTGGGGTCATTTCTAAATCATCAAAAATGGACTTTAAAAAAAATTCTTTAGAGACTTTCTTACCACTTGGTCTATTTATTTTGAAATCTGATACTGCTGCAGCCATAACAATGACTTGAGCAGTTGGTTGTAAATCATTAATTTTTGAACCCATTTCAGATGAGCTTCTAACTGGAAAATTATTAATTCCCTCAAGAAGATCTTCTTGGACGCTTATTGGACCATGAACTAAATCAACTTCTGCACCTCGTAACTTTGCAGCTTGAGCTATCAAAACTCCCATCCTTCCACTACTTCGATTTGTTAATTGTCTTGCTGCATCAAGGTCTTCGATGGTGGGACCAGCTGTTACGAGAAACCTTATGTCTTTTAGATCTTTGGTGAGAAATTTCTTTTCTGCATTGAAAATAAATGCACTTTCAGAGGCTAATTCAATAATATCTAAATTGATCATTTTTCCATCACCTATTCTGTCGCAAGCTAAAAGTCCCTCACTAGGTTCGAGGCTAATAACTTGGTCAATAGTTTTGACAAAATTCCAATTCTTTTTTACTGATGGATTTTCCCACATTGAAGTGTTCATGGCAGCCGCAACCACTATTTGAGATTTACTGGCTAAGAGAATGCTTGCCAAAAGTCCATCAGCGTTTCCAGTAGTAAATTTGCATAAAGATGTTGCGCTCATTGGTGCAACAATAATGAGCTCTGCCCATTCAGCTAAAGCAATATGCAAAGGTTTGGTTTGAGAGTCATCCCACTGATCTTTATCTTGATAACATTTATTTCTGCTTAAAGTAGAAAGAGATAAAGGACTAACTAACTTAGATGCGCTTTGTGTTATGACGCATTTGACCTCCACCCCAGCTTTAACTAGGCGGCTAACCAAAATAGGAGCTTTAACAGCTGCAATACTTCCTGTAACAGCAACTAATATTTTTTTTCCAGATAAAGAGGTTTGATTATTCATGATCTTTTGATTTTATATCAGATAGACCATTAAAAGATTTTTTCAAATTTTATATAATGTGGATATTTCATATTATAAGAAATCTAATTTTTATATCTTGACTGAAAAGAATTTATTTTTGCATTATTAGATCTTTCATTTATTATATTTATGTTAGAGAGTGAACTAATAAAAACCTGAGGTAAGTTTTTATCTTTTCTCTTATGGCTCTAAGAATGCAGAAAACATTTTTATATAAGTCATCTACAAAGTTTGTTGACAGGTTAGCAAATTGGGCGGTCAATCCTTGGAGAAGGTATTCATTATTATTAATAATTTTTTTAATAGGTTTTTTGATAGGTAGTTCTCTAGGTATGATTAATGGAGTACTAGCTTTGATGGATCCTGTCGGAGCATTTATCGCATTAATATTTTTGGAGATTCTAATTAAAGCTAGATTTATTTTTTTAAAGTCTGAAAAACCAATAATACTTGTTAGGGTTTTTGATATGTTTAGATTAGGATTAACGTATGGACTTTTTTCAGAGGGCTTGAAACTCTTATAAATATAATTAATTATTTTTATTTAACCCAAGTAAATATAACAAAGCCATTCTTATTGGAATACCATTTTCTACTTGTTTACTTATAAGATTGATTGAATTATCTTCCACTAATCGACTGCTTATTTCTATTCCTCTATTCACTGGTCCAGGATGTAGAACAGGAACTTTCTTTTCACACCATTTTAAACTTTCATGTGTTATTCCGTATTGTGTGTAATAACTATCAAGATCTGTAATCATGTTTTGCTTCATTCTCTCTTTCTGTAATCGAAGTGTCATAACTGCATCACTATTTTTTAATGCATTTTTTAGTGATCTTTCTATGAGAACAGAACCTCTTTTATTAATTGGATCAAATCTTTGCCCTGGAGGAGGACTGAGAACAAAATCAATGAATTCTACTGGAAGTAGGCTTGGAGGCCCACATAGTGTTACCTCAGCTCCACAGGCAGTTAGAGCCCAAAGGTTCGATCTTGCAACTCTAGAATGAAGAATATCTCCAACTATTGTGATCTTTTTATTGAAAAGACTATTAGTTGATGGTTCGCTTGGATTAAAGAAAGTAGCGAGTGTAAATAGATCCAAAAGACCTTGACTTGGATGGCTATGAAATCCATCACCTGCATTTAGAATAGATGTATTGATGCTATTTAGATCTACGTAATTAGCTAACTCTGCGGGAACATTTGTTGACTCATGCCTAATTACTAAGATATCAGCCCCCATTGAGATGTATGTGAGAATAGTGTCTAAAGGGGTCTCTCCTTTGCTAAGAGAACTTGCCGATACAGAAAAATTTTGAACATCAGCAGATAGTCTTTTGGCTGCAAGTTCAAAGCTAGTTCTTGTTCTTGTACTTGGCTCAAAAAATAAGTTGCAGATTAATCTTCCTTGCAGCGCGGGAAGTTTTCTAGAACTTGATTTATGGACATCTTTAAATCTTGTTGTTAGTTCTAAAACTGTGTTGTAATCCTCTAAAGAAAACGTAGATAGATCAAGAATGTGATTATGTTTCCAATTATTCATAATCCCTCAAATGTGGATGGTGACCAACACTTATTTTTTGGAGGAATTCGATCTCCTTTAACCCTTTTGCTAACACTTCTACTACTTTGAAGGTACCAACGCCAAGGTATATCTTTAGCTTGCGAAATGCCAATTCTTGTGGTCTGAACGATATTTCCCATTCTTGTTAGATCTTCTCCCTCTGTTAACCAAAAATCATTTACAGGTGACAAGGGTAAATTGTCAAAATTCCTATTTAATCCAAATCTTTTTGCCAATAACCCTGGCCCAGAAGCAATTCTCTCGTTTTCTCCTTTTATTGCTATCGATCGAAGAAGTACACCATTTGCCCAGTTGTTCTTCCCAGTAACAATATTTACGCAACTATTAATGCCATATGAGAGGTATATGTACAAGTTACCAGGTTCACCAAAAAGGGTTTCGTTTCTTTTAGTTCTCCCTGAGAAGCCGTGGCATGAAGCTTCTTCTTGAGAATAAGCCTCGGTTTCAACAATTACTCCAGCAAGAAAGCTGTTTTTTGATAAGCGCTTAATTAAAAAACAACCAATTAAGTTAGGTGCTACCAAATGAGATGGTCTTGAAAAGAATTCTTTTGTGAGAAGTGAGATTTGCTTACTATTTCTTTTTAAACCATATTACTTACTAAATAATAGATTTCTCTATCTTGCTGATGAATCTACCAACACTTAAAATTTCTTATAAGGCATACAGATGGCAAAATGGTAGAACAACTGATTTTCTAAACGAAAGCACTAAGATCTTTTTCTAAACAGACTTCACTCTGATTATCTAAAGATCTTGAAAATTTTCTAACATAACCATGACTAAAATTTCTTCAGCTGATGTTCGTAAGGTTGCACAGTTAGCTCGTTTAGAACTTCCAGAAGATCAAATAGAAACCTATACAGAGCAAATCGAAGAAATACTTTCGTATGTTGATCAACTGCAAGAAATAGATACTGAAAATATCCCTCCAACTACTAGGGCTGTGGAGGTGGTTAATGCAATGAGAGAGGATTTAGTTGAAGTTAATTGCTTAAGAGAAGATCTTCTTAATCAAGCACCTCATAGGGAAGGTGATTTTTTTAGAGTTCCCAAAATACTTTAAATTTAAGGATTATCTTTGGCTTTCTGTTCTGATTCTTGTTTTATGAATTAATTTTATATATTTTCTCCGCCAATTATTTTTGGGCAATATTCTAGCTATTGGTCTCATTTTACTTCTTCTTTCTTTGTGACTTCTAATCCCAAGTAAAATATCATAAAGAAAATTGATACTATCTTTTTTAGATTCAAAAATTCCCATTCTTTGAGGCGAACCTTTTTGATCTAAAAGTGGTTTTGTTGCTTCGTAAGCTGGTTTATATTCAAACCATGGAATAGAGGGCCATAGATGATGAACTAAATGATAATTTTGTCCCATAATTAGCAAGTTCATTAGTTTACTTGGGTAAACTCTTGCATTTTTCCATCTATTTCTAGACTGAAAAGGTCTATGGGGTAGATAATCAAAAAATATTCCTAAAGTGACTCCAACCATTAATGCTGGTCCGAACCATAAATTATAAATAACATTCATGAAATTATATTTAATTCCTGCAATTACTATGCAAATAAATATTCCCCTCTCGATTCCCCATTGCATTAGTTCAAACTTTCTCCAAAGTTTTCGCTCAAAGAAAAAATATTCATGATAAAAAAATCTTGGAGCAATTAACCAAATAGGACCAAAGGTGCTAACTATATGATCTGGGTCGTTTTTTGGGTCATTGACGTATTTATGGTGCTCTAGATGAACTCTTGTGAAAACCGGGAAACTAAAACCTAGTAATATTGCTGACCCATGTCCCATGAATTGATTGATCCATTTATTTGGATGGGCAGCATTGTGACAGGCATCATGAATAACTGTGCCTTCCATATGAAGAGCCAAAAAAGCTAATGCAACCAAGATTGGCAACGGCCAGTTCCCCTGATACCACTGCCAAACACTAACTATTGCAAGAAAATATCCACCAAAGAAAAGACCTAAAGTTACGTTTAAAGGCTTGGGTGGATCAAGATATTCTTGGATCTCATTTTGCCAGTCGCGTAATGACTTCAGTTTTTTCGTTGCCTTATTTTTGTCAGACCTCGATAAGCACTGGGTCATTGCTTGATGTGATTGAGATTAATTGAGCTTGTACAGCTTAATTAAAAAATGCCCACCGGGAGACTTGAACTCCCACGACATAAAGTCACTGGTACCTAAAACCAGCGCGTCTACCAATTCCGCCAGGTGGGCAAAGGGATCTCAGCGATTGAGATGTTGTTGGTTTACCACTTTAACAGAGGAAGCAGCCCATTTAGTGATGGTGTTAGACGCGTCGGATAAGGGGAAATGACGAATCCGATGAATATGTTTTATTAGTTATAACTGAATTTTCAATACAATTATGTAAATCTAAAATTGTCTATGTGGGACTATTTCGTATCGGAACCTAAAACCAACGCGTCTACCAATTCCGCCAGGTGGGACAAGTGCATTCACCGAATTAGTTCTTTCTAGCAGCTCGTTGATGGCTATTTAAAGACTATTTTTGATTCGTGAACGTAAAAAGATTAATGTAATTTTCATATTTTTATGTGTGACATTTGAAATTCTCTTTTTATAACTCATGAATTTTAGTTGTTCATTAAGCCTCTCCTTTTGCAAAATGAACTCATATTGAGAAAAATATGATTGTTTCTATTTGTGGATACTTATTCCTTTTTGTTGGGCTTTTGATATTGGCTTTACCTTTGATGCTTGTCGAATTAAGTAGGCCTAGAGACTGGTTAATGGGTGGACTTTTTTTATTTTTAGGATTATTTCTTTTAGTGGAGAATGATCTTTTAAGAGGTTCAATAAATTTACTTGTTATTCCTATGGCAATTTTGTATGGAAAAATGACTTCAGAAATTATTCAAATTAGATGGTACCAATTAAGTTCTGAAGAAAAAAAGCGGATTGGATCTTTTCAGAGATGGTTTGAATCTTTTAAACAGCTCGCTCAAAGTTTTTCTTTAATGGGTAATGGCTTTATTAATTTTTTATCAAGCTTTATGACTCAATCTAAAAAACCGATAAAAGAAAAAAAATGGGTTCATCCAGAATTGAAAGAAGAAGTCAAGAATAAAGGGGATGATCAATCTGGTTCAACTGATTCCAAAAAAATCAGAAATCAAGAATTACCTGAAAATGAAGAGACTTCTTGATAAGGTTAAAAGGCCTCAGGTAACCATTATGACTATTGAATATTTCTCAAAGTGAATAATGTCAATAAAGATTCTAAAAAGGATCGTCTCTCTTACAAAGACACTCTTAACCTTTTGCAGACTGATTTTGGGATGAGGGCAAATGCAACTCTAAGAGAACCTGAGTTGCAAGCTTTTTGGAAAGAAAAAAAGATAGATTTCGAATTAGGGTTAAATAATTCTGGAGAGACTTTCACCTTGCATGATGGCCCTCCATATGCAAATGGGACTCTTCATATGGGCCATGCTCTTAACAAAGTATTGAAGGACATAATCAATAAATTTAAGACAATGCAAGGGAAAAAAGTTTGTTACATCCCTGGGTGGGATTGCCATGGTTTGCCTATTGAATTGAAAGTTCTTCAAGCTCTGGATAAAACTCAACGAGCTGAATTAACACCTATTAAATTGAGAAAAAAAGCAGCTGCTTATGCAAAAAAGCAAGTTTCTCAACAAATGAATGGTTTTAAAAGATGGGGAGTGTGGGGTGATTGGGATCAACCATATTTAACTTTAGACAAAAAGTTTGAAGCCTCTCAGATCAAGCTGTTTGGCGAAATGGTCTTTAAAGGATACATATATCGAGGCTTGAAACCAGTTCATTGGAGTCCAAGTTCTCAAACTGCTCTGGCCGAGGCGGAATTAGAATATCCCACGGGTCATGTAAGTAAAAGTATTTATGTGGGATTTAAAGTTGATCAAATACCAAAAATATTAACTCAAGAAATTTCTAATCAGGCTCCAGATCTATTTAACACAGAGGGTAAATTAAAAGAAGTTAAACTTATTATTTGGACCACCACACCTTGGACTATTCCTGCGAATGAGGCTATATCTGTTAACCAAAAATTAGATTATGTAATTGCACAGAGTTCAGATAAATCATTAATAATTATAGCTAATAATCTTTTGGCAGATGTGTCTCAAAGTGTAGGAATTAATTATGAAAAAAGGGTATTAATTAAAGGATCAGCATTAGATGGAATTTTATATAAACACCCTTTATTTGATAAAAGAAGTCCTGTTGTTTTAGGAGGAGATTATATAACCACTGACTCAGGAACTGGATTAGTACATACTGCTCCAGGTCATGGTGTTGATGATTTTAATACTGGTAAAAAATATAATTTACCAATTTCCTGCCCAGTTGATGCTAAAGGTTTTTTAACTCAGGAAGCTGGTAAATTTGAAGGTTTAAATGTATTAAAAGATGCTAATAATGCCATAATAAATGATTTGATTTCTACTGGATCTTTGCTTAAAGAAATTCCATATGAGCATAGGTATCCTTATGATTGGAGAACTAAAAAACCAACTATTTTCAGAGCTACAGAGCAATGGTTTGCTTCTGTTGAAGGGTTTAGAGAAAAAGCACTTTCTGCAATAGAAGATGTTATTTGGCTTCCTGAATCTGGAAAAAATAGAATAGATTCTATGGTTAGGGAAAGAGGAGATTGGTGTATTTCTCGACAAAGGACTTGGGGGGTTCCAATTCCAGTATTTTATGAAAAAAATGGAAAAGAAATTTTGCTAAATAAAGAAACTATTTCTCATATAGTTGATTTATTTTCAATCCATGGAGCAGATATCTGGTGGGAATATGAAGTATCTGATTTATTACCTCCCTCTTATTTCAATGAGGCAGATCGATGGCAAAAAGGTACTGATACTATGGATGTTTGGTTTGACTCTGGCTCTAGTTGGTTATCAGTTATTTCTAAGAAAGAAAATATAAATTATCCAGCAGATTTATATTTGGAGGGATCTGATCAACATCGGGGTTGGTTTCAATCCTCTTTATTAACCTCGGTGGCTGTCAATGAATATGCACCTTTTAAAAAGGTTCTTACTCATGGGTTTGCATTAGATGAGAATGGCAGAAAAATGAGTAAATCCTTAGGAAATATCATTGATCCTTTAGTTATAATTAATGGTGGTTCAAATAAGAAAGTAGATCCTGCTTATGGTGCAGATGTTTTGAGGCTTTGGGTTAGTTCAGTTGATTACTCTGCCGATGTTCCTATTGGATCAAATATACTTAAACAAATTTCTGATGTTTATCGCAAGATTCGAAATACGTCTAGGTATCTATTAGGAAATATCTATGATTTTGATTATAAAAATGATTCCATAGATATTGCTGATCTACCATTGTTGGATAAATGGATGTTGAATAGAACAGCTGAAGTAATAGATGAGATAACTGATGCTTACTCGAATTTTGAATTCTCAAAGTTTTTTCAAACAATTCAGAATTTTTGTGTAGTTGATTTATCTAATTTTTACTTAGATATTGCAAAAGATAGGTTATATGTGAGCTCTAAATCCGACTTTAGGAGAAGAAGTTGTCAGACAGTGTTATCATTGATTATTGAGAAAATATCTGGCTTAATTGCACCTGTTTTATGTCATATGGCAGAGGATATTTGGCAGAATATTCCATATAGCTTAGAGGATGAATCAGTATTTCAAAGAGGATGGCCTGAGGCACCTAAATCATGGCGAAATAGTAGTTTTAATTACCATGTGCTTGAACTCCGCAAACTTAGATCAGTTATTAATCGTATGCTGGAGAGCTGTAGAAATAATCAAGAGTTAGGTTCTTCTTTGGAAGCATCAGTAAGGGTTGATATATCTGATGAAAAAGTTAAAGCTGCTATTGAATGGTTGGCTCAAGTTGAATACAATGATGTTGATGTATTAAGAGATTGGTTCCTTGTCTCATCTTTACAAATTGGTGGTGAGCCTTGGGCAGAAGTCTTAGTTAGCGAGGAAAATGATATTGGTTCAGTTGAGATTGCAAAAGCAAGAGGATTTAAGTGTGAAAGATGTTGGCATTATGAAATTGAAATGAGCAAGAATAAACAACATTCAAATATTTGTAAAAGGTGCGAAAAAGTGGTTTTAGCTATTTAAATAGTAATTAAATTTAGTATTAAAGTTCTTTGCTTTTAAAATTTACCAGCAAAACGACCATTCTTAGGCAGTTGTATAATAAGCCATTGAAGTAACCCTATTATGTATAATATAAGAGCTAAATATGCAAAAAATGTCGCAAAACCTTTACTCCAGTTACCGTCTAAAACAAATTTAATTAATGTTTTAGTTGTCATAAATGAATTAAATGGAATTTCTCTCCAAGAATCACAATAGTTGTCATTAATTGAATTTAAACACCTCCAACTAAATAGATGAAGTCCAGTATTTAGTAAGGACCAAAAGGATAAAGTCCATCGCCAAACTCGTGTAGTTAAAGCAATTGGTTTATAAACAGGCATTTGATCAATTTCTTCATTGAGATCAAACCAAAACCAAATAGATCCAACCATAAGTATTGGTGCAATGAATGAAATTAATTGACCTAATTGGCTATCTACACTAAGAAATAAAAGGTTTATCGCATAAATACTCGAAACTTTCCAGTAAATTGATAAAAGTCGATCAATAGAGCTTAAATTCGATCTTTTTGCCCAAATCAATAGAAATAATGGTAGACCAAATGCGAAGGTAGCCGCAATTCGATATGAGAGCCAAACTAGAATTTGGAATTGAGTTTCAGTCAAAAAAAAATCTCATTCATATCTATTATCAACCTTAAGGTATTACTTTTATGATTATTCTTAATTATTAAAGTGTTTTCTCTATATTTGAAGAACACCTTGGGCTATCAAACTAATCCCACCCCCCCCCATAGATTGATTTATGATTATCTACTTATAAAAAAAAATAATTAATAGACTGTAATCTAAAATCTATTCATTTATTTTTGCTTATACTCCCTACTGAAAAAAATTAATTGACTTGCTAATATAATAATCTTATTTAATGAGATTAGGTTTCATTTTGTGAGACAGCATGTAAATCCTCTCAGCCAATTTTTTCAGTTACCATTATCACTTCCAAGTAATAATGTTCTTTTTAAGAAATCTCATCATCCAATTCATTTAGATATTGGATCTGCGAAAGGTGAATTCCTGATTGAATTAGCAATAAAATATCCTGATTGGAATTTTGTTGGGCTTGAGATAAGAAAACCTCTTGTTAGCCAATGTGAAAAAAAAAGAAAAAAATTAGAATTGAATAATTTAAAATTTTTATTTTGCAATGTTAATATTAGTCTTGATGAATGGTTGTCAAATTTAAATTATGGTCAATTAAAAAGAGTTTCAATTCAATTTCCTGACCCTTGGTTTAAAAGAAAACACTTCAAAAGAAGAGTTTTAAAAACAAATTTAATCAATTCAATCGCTAAGTCTATGAGTAAGGATGGTGAGATTTTTATTCAAAGCGATATATTCAAACTTATTGAATATATGACTAATACTATTGATAAAAGTAGATATTTTTATAGAAAAGATTTAGGGGAAATGAGAATCACTGATAATAATCCTTATAATGTACAGACGGAAAGAGAATTATATTCTCTTAAGAAAAATTTGAAAATACATAGGGCAATGTATATTAGAAATAGTTTATTATACGTTAATTAATTAACTTTATAGTTAATAATATGATATGGTTTAATTTAAAGTTAATGTATATAATAATTATTATAAAGTATCAACTCCTATGATTGATAGCAATAATGCAGATAAAGATTTTGGTTCTCTTCAGAAAATTTCTTTAGTTTGTCTTAGCCTTGTTTTGGTTGTTTCATTATTCTTTTTTCGCATTGGGTTTAAATCCAATGCAATGCTAGACCAATTGGCAAAAAAATCTCTTGAACCAGGCATAGCTTTGTCAAATGGAAAACCAACTGTATTTGAATTTTATGCAGATTGGTGCGAAGCATGCAAGGAAATGGCTCCTGATATGATTGCCGCTGAAAAACTAAATTCAAATAAGATAGATATAGTTTTGCTTAATGTTGAAAATTCTAGGTGGTTTGATTTGATTGCTAAATATGATGTTAATGGTATTCCTAGATTGATATTTTTTGATGATAAAGGTGAATTTAAGGGCTTTTCTGTAGGAGTTAGAAAATATAGTGAACTTAATGAAATCTTTCTTGCTTTAATTAATAATACTGAATTACCATCTTTTACTAAATCATTAAATTCAAGTAATTTGATTTCTCAAAATAAATCAAAAAAGCTAAATAATAATTTTAGATCACCAGGTCCTAGATTTCATAGCTAGTTTAGCCAATTAAGGGCGGAGGAAACTACTGGATATTCTTGTAAAAATATATTTTTACATTCTTCTGCAATATCCATATGTTCTTTTTGCGTCCCATGTCCAGTTCTAAGATTTATGTAATGAATCCACGAGCGACATGATCCTGTCATATAAATTCTGGTTGGAGTAGCTAGTGGAAGTACAAATCTTGCACATTCTTTGGCGATACCAGCTTCTAACATCTCTTCGTAAAGTTCTTTATTTTGATCGAAAAGGTGTTTAATTTTTCTGTTGAATGTATTAATAATTTCTTCTGGTAAGTCTGAAATAGAATTTTGTCTATTTTTATTATCTTGCCTTCTTAATTCTGGTATAGGAATGTCTCCCAATTGCCTGCTATCCGCGTAGCGTTGCGAGAATTCTTGAAAAGTAAATGATCGATGTCTTAATATTTGTGCAGCAATTCCACGAGTAGTTTCTATTTGTAAAGTCATATAAGCTTGTTCAAATACGCTCCAATGTTCATTTTTGATGCAATATCCAATTAATTTACTAAAGTCATCATTGCGTTGATTTTTTGGGTTACTCACTCTGGCAATATATGCCATGCTTTTTTCAGCGTTAGGTGTAGAAGTTATTAACTGAACACGACTCATATTTAAACCTTTGCTAGGGTGACTTTTTCTTGTTGATATTGATATTTACCTTTCCTATCACTATAAGTTGTTTCACAAGGAT
>QCHY01000021.1 GCA_003216975.1 Prochlorococcus sp. AG-402-I20 | reverse complement strand
CAGTACTTGTATCTTCAACAGTGAAGAAACCTGGAGAAACTGTAACGTTGTCGTTCAATGAATAAGTGTAAGAAACTTCAAATCCTGTTGAATCTAAAGAATCACTACCGTCAACATCAGTTGAATTGTAAGCAGCACTTAATGTTCCAGGACCAACTTCGTAGTCAACACCAACGAACAAGTCAGTTGCATCAGCACCTGTTTCTGGATCTGTTGTGTCATAAGCAACGCTGATTGTTGCATCAATTGACTCAGGGCTGTAGTAGATACCACCACCAAATGTGTCATAGCCTTCACCTGCTTCGCCGTCGTTAGAAGCGATTACAAGACCGCCACCAAAACCGTCGCCGTTATAGCCAAGAGTGAAAGTTGAAACATCATCACCATCATCAGCACCGATTCCTACTGATGAATCAGAGCCACCAACAGAAACGAAGCTAACAGAAGCAACTACGCCGTTGTCGTTAGAATATGCAACTGCAACTCCAGGACCAGTTTCATTACCAGCTAAAGAGTAAGGCATGCTGCCTAGTCTGAAATCGTCTGAATAACGAGATGTTGTTGCTGCAACAACATCATCCTGATCAACCAAAGGACCAACAGTTACTGCAAGATCGCCAACAGGGAATTCGTAGAAAAGAGATGAAACGTTTAAGTCACCTGATTCAGCGCTATCCATGCTTGCAAGAGGGCCACTAGCATTACCTGCTACTAGGCCTGCTGAAAGTGTATGTCCCTCTGAGAAGCTAGAGATTATGTCAAGAGTATATGCATACTGCATATATAGCTCTTCTTCTGTATCAGATGTACCGCCATCTGCAACTGAACCAGTTGTGAAAACAGCAGAACCTGAAAGATTTGTTGCTGATGTAAAGGCAGTGTCAGCATTTGCTGCAACAGGAGCCATTAGGCCCAAAGCTGCCGGAGCTACTAATAAACGTGAAAAAAGCTTCATAGTGTCCTCACACATTAAAGAAGTTGTATCAAATTTAACGTTTTAATGAAGGCATCATAAGTATCTTATGTTACACCTTTTAAGTTGGCCTAGCCCAAGATATCTCTTTGAAAGTCATTGCAGTAAAAGACTTTTGGGGGATTTGAACTATGATTGTTTTAAAAAGTATTTTACTTTGAATTGAATTTGTAAATGATTGCGTTTGAGTAAGAACATGTCAACTATAAAAGGATTAAATGCAAGAAGAGCTGCTTGGGAGGTTGTTCAAGCAGTAGGTGGAGGAGCATTCGCAGATGTGGCATTGGAAAGGATCTTTCATCTTTATTCATTCAAGTCGTTAGATAAAGCATTAATAACTGAACTTTCTTATGGCGCAATTCGGCAGAGATATTACTTAGATTGTTGGATTGATTTTTTAGGAAAAGTACCTGCTAAAAAACAGCCTCCTTTATTGAGGTGGCTATTGCATATTGGGCTGTATCAGATTTTGAAAATGAACCGAATACCCTCAGCTGCTGCAATCAATACAACTGTCGAGCTTGCGAAAAAGCATCATTTAAAAAGACTTGCCCCTGTTGTCAATGGAATCTTGCGATCTGCTCTTAGGACCAAAGAGAATGGTCTTCTTCTACCTAAATCAAATAATCCGACTCTTGAATTAGCAAAAAACGAGTCTCTTCCTATTTGGTTGGCAGATGAATTGATTGCTTGGAAGGCAATTGAAGGGGCTAATAAAATTGCTAAAGCATTCAACAGCATTAGTCCCATTGATATAAGAGTGAATAAATTGCGTGCAAATTTAAAAGAGGTAAAAGAATTGTTTGATTCATTCGGCATCCCAAATCAAGTAATTCCAAATTGTCCTTACGGGTTGGAAGTCCGAGCTGGTTTGGGTGAACCTAGGAAATGGCCTGGTTATGAAGAAGGTTTATGGAGTGTGCAAGATAGATCTTCACAGCTAATCGCTCCATCATTAGGACCTTTGGCTGGAGAAAATATCCTTGATGCTTGTGCAGCCCCAGGTGGTAAATCAACACATATTGCTGAATTAATGAATAATGAGGGCAAGGTTTGGTCTGTTGATCGATCATCCCGAAGATCTAAAAAAATATTTGCGAACTCAGAAAGACTGGGGATTAACTGTTTGCAACTATTAGTCGCCGATTCCAATGAATTATTAGGAAAAAATCCAGAATGGAAAAGTTTTTTTGATCGTATTTTAATTGATGCTCCATGCTCAGGATTGGGTACTCTTGCTCGCCATCCTGATGCAAGATGGAGGATTAATAAGGATAATATCCATCAGCTTGTTTTACTTCAAAGTCAGCTACTGAGTTCGTTAGCTCCTTTATTGAAAAATGGAGGGAAGTTGGTTTATTCCACTTGCACTATTCATCCTGAAGAAAATTTTCATCAGATAAGAAATTTTCTTAAATTAGAGTCTGAGTTTTTATTGGAATATGAAAAACAGATTTGGCCTGGAGAGGAAGATAATGGAGATGGTTTTTATATTGCTGTTTTATATAAATCAAAAAATTAATAAAGAATCTGAAGTATAAATGCGATTTTTAAATAGTTTTGATCTTATTTATAGATTTATTGATTATTTTATAAACTGATTAATGAACTATGTCCTATAGCTATTGCCGTTACAAGCATGCCTAATATTAGAAAAGGTTGTGCGCTTGCTTGATATTTAACATCAAAACTTAATGGATCACGCAAAAGCCAAATGTCTTGAAATGTTATTTGAGGAATGATTAGTAAAACCAGAATGACAGATGCAAAATGTTGTCCTATCGCGATTAAAACTACTACCATTGCCAGCTGAAAGATATCTATCATCCCTGCGCTAATACGGCTTGCATTTTTAATACCAAAAACAACAGGAAGTGATTCTAGACCAAGGCTTTTATCTCCTTCCACGCTTTTAAAGTCGTTGATTACAGCAATTCCTAAGCCTGACAAGCTATAGGCAAGAGTAAGCAATGCAGTTGTCCACGTTAAATGTCCAAATAGAGCCTGTCCAGCCCACCAGGGAAGAGCTATGTAGCTTGCACCAAGTGCATAATTTCCAAGCCAACCATTTTGTTTAAGTTTTAAAGGTGGTGCTGAGTAAATAAAACTCACAAATGAACCTCCTAATGCTAGAAGAAGGACGGAAGGAACTTTGTGATGTGCCCATAAATCCAATAAATAGGCAACTCCAAGACCAGCTATTAATAGAACCCAAATTTGACATTTCACTTGAAAAAGTGAAATTGCCCCTGACGGTATTGGCCTATTAGGTTCATTTATTGCGTCGATTTCTCTATCAAAGTAATCATTTATTGTTTGGGTGTATCCAGTTAATAGTGGCCCGCTCATAAACATGCAACTTATCGAAGCCAGAACATTGCTTAATTCCCAATGGTAATTACCACTGGCAGCAGCTCCACATATCACTCCCCATAACAAGGGAATCCATGTAATTGGCTTCATTAATTGCAAACGAAGCTTCCAAATGTTTTTTGTTTCAGAACCTCCTTTTATTCCAAGGAGTTGCCTAGCATCGCTCACTTTTTTTTCTCAGGGTTAAGAAACTTCATCTTCGAAGAACCAATGTTTGCTTCCATCATTCATTTTAATTACCACACCAATGCCACCTCTACCATCAGTCATCTTGTAATCGATTACAGTGCCTCTTGGATCCTCAGATAGTTGGTTGATCAAATAAGAAGGTATGCGATCTCTTACACGTTCAATATTGATCTTAATTTTTGAACCTATCCTTGAAAGGGAGGTTGGCTTAGCCATGGCATCAAAATGCTTAAGTTTGGGCAACCATAACAGTTCCCCTGTTTAAAAATCATGGTTGCTTTAAGATTGATCCCATGTCTTGATGTTTCAAATGGACGAGTAGTGAAGGGTGTTAACTTTGTTGGATTGCGTGATGCAGGAGATCCAGTTGAGCTGGGTTGTAGATACAGCAAGGCTGGAGCTGATGAATTGGTCTTTTTAGACATAACAGCAACTCACGAAAAAAGATCAACTTTAGTTGATATGGTCAGACGAACTTCCGAAGCGGTAACCATTCCTTTTACTGTTGGAGGGGGGATACGTTCATTGAATGGAATAAATGAATTGCTACGAGCAGGAGCTGACAAGGTAAGTTTAAATTCCAGTGCTGTTAAAGATCCTTCGTTGATTTCTCAAGGAGCTAATCGATTTGGATCGCAATGTATTGTGGTTGCAATAGATGCAAAAAAGAACAAAAATTTTCCTAATAAGTGGGACGTATATGTGAGTGGTGGACGTGATAATACCGGTTTGGATGCGATTGAATGGGCAAAAAAAGTATTTGAGCTGGGAGCAGGTGAAATCCTATTAACTTCCATGGACGGTGACGGAACTCAAAATGGGTATGACATAGAACTGACTAAATCTATTTCTGAAAAGGTTCCAATCCCTGTAATAGCTTCAGGAGGAGCTGGTTGCTTGAGACACATTAAAGAGGCTTTTACTCTTGGGAAATCTTCAGCTGCTCTCTTGGCATCCTTATTACATGATGGACAATTAACTATTAGTGAAATAAAAGAATATCTAATTAAAGAAAATTTACTTATCAGACCAATTGAATGATTAATATTTGCACTAAAACATGTAAAATGAATTTCTACACATTAAGTTTTTTGTGTGAGTAAAGAATTTTTAGATTTATATGAGGCCTGGTAATACTAAAGCTGTAGAGGAAATGTTTAATTCAATTTCTTCAAAATATGATTTTCTAAATGATATATTTAGCTTTGGATTACATAGATTTTGGAAAAGAAGATTGTTGGATATTCTTAATCCGTCTTTTGGAGAGAAATGGATAGATCTTTGTTGTGGAACTGGTGATATGTCAATACTTTTGGCGAGATATATGAAGAGTTCTGAAAATATTACTGGGATAGATTCAGCTTCTCAAGCATTGTTAGTTGCGAAAGAAAGATCTAAACAAAACTATTCTTCAATTGAATGGATAAATGGTGATGCTCTTCAGACAGATTTGCCATCTGATCAATTTGATGGCCTTTTAATGTCTTATGGCTTAAGGAATCTTTCTAGTTCTTATGAAGGGTTTAGAGAGGCTTTAAGAATCTTGAAACCTGGTGGAAGAGCTGGAATCTTAGATTTTAGATCTTTTGAGGGACCTTCCATCCAACGGTTATTCCAAGAAATTTATTTAAGTTTCTATGTGGTCCCAATCGCATCACTCTTTGGCTTAGGGAAGGAATATTCATATATAAAAAAAAGCTTAGTTAACTTCCCTTCAGGCGAAAAACAAATTCATTTGGCACTTTCTGTTGGCTTCAAAAAAGCAAAATACAAAACATTAGCGAAGGGACAAATGGGGATTTTATTACTTGAAGCATAAATCACAATTGTTCAATCTATTCTCAATTCTTTTCTTCTACAAAAACTACATTTACCCCATAATTTAACTTCTCCCTTAGGAGAAGGCACTTTGCAAAAAGGACAATTTGTGATTCCACTCTTATCAGTTCTACTTGGGTGCTTTTCCCATATTTCTTTTTCACTTTCTCTGGTAACTAAATCCTTAGGATAATGTTGACTAATCCGAATCTCTTTTATTTGATATCCATATGATTGTAAAGACTGAATTAGTTCTAAACGGTTGTATTGGAGCGCCTGCCTCCATTGTGGATGACTTGCTCCAATCGTTAAAATTTTATTTTGTATGTTAAGTGGTGTGCAATTTAGTGCAAGTTGCTCCCCAGCTATTGCTACCCAATCTTGAATAAGCCCACCTACATTCCCTTTCCATGAAGACTTTATTTCTTCCAAGCATGTATAAATTGACTTCTCTCTTTTTGCTTTTGTTTTATGCTTTAAGTTTTCTAAAATCAATTTTAATTAGACACTATTGATGAGTTAATGCTTAAATCTAGCTAATATTTTTTAGAATGCATAAAAGATCCTAATGGGATTATTAGATAGGTTAAGTCGCTTACTCAGGGCAAATCTAAATGCTTTTGTTAGTGATGCAGAAGATCCAATAAGAATACTTGATCAGTCTGTTGCTGATATGCAAGAAGACTTGGTAAAACTTCGTCAAGCGGTTGCTATGGCCATCGCAAGTCAAAAAAGACTAGAGAATCAGGCAAATCAGGCCAAAGATCAAATAAAAAATTGGTTTTCCAGGGCTGAATTAGCTCTGAAAAAAGGGGAGGATGATCTAGCTAGAGAAGCATTGAGTAGAAAAAAAACTTTTCAAGAAACTTTTGAATCTTTATCGGCTCAATTCCAAATACAAAATGGTCAAGTTGAAAAATTAAAGAAAAGTCTTTTGTTATTAGAGAGAAAAATTGCAGAGGCTCGAACTAAAAAAGATATGCTTAAAGCAAGAGCTCAGGCAGCTAAAGCTCAGCAACAAATTCAAAGCGCAGTCGGTGATTTAGGTAGTAAGTCTGCCATGGCTGCTTTTGAAAGAATGGAAGATAAAGTAGAAGCATTGGAAGCTTCTGGGCAAGCAGCATTAGAGTTGGCTGGAGAAGATCTAGAAAGTAAGTTTGCAGCATTAGAAGGAGGTGATGATATTGAGAAAGAATTAGAGACATTGAGGACACAATTAAAATCAGGGGTTGAGGCAATAGCTTTGCCTCCTTCTGATTTAGATTTAAATGAAGTAAAGACAGTAGAAATCAAAGAAGTTGAAGTAGAATTAGAGGAGATGAAAAAGTCAATGGATAATTCTTGATTTTTTAAGAACACATTATTTTTGAAATATGAATACTCAAAAACCTCATAGAGGGGTTGGGTTGATTTATAGATATCACAAGTTAAATAGTCCTTCTCCCAGGTCTTGGAGATTAATTCTTAAACCTATTTGTGCTAGTACAGAAATAGAGCTATCAAATTGGATTGCAGAGAAACCATTAAAACAAAATCAGCTAATTGCTATATTTTCTTCATGCCAAAAATTTGGTCAAGGTCAAGCTGGTCGGATTTGGCATGCACCAAAAGGAGGGGTTTGGGTTAGTGCAGCTATTAAGAGAGAAGGTGGGTTTGAAAATAATTCTCAGCTTTACGGTTTAGCGGTGGCATTAGCTTTGATTGAAAGAATTGAAAGGATAGGAGTTAATGTCAAAATAAAATGGCCAAATGATTTATTGGTTGATGGTCAAAAATTAGCCGGAATATTACCTAGATTATCTTTTAGAGGAGGAAAACTTAGATTATTAAGAGTGGGAGTGGGTTTAAATATTTTTAATAATGTTCCTAAAGAGGGAGTTTCACTAAAACAAATTATTGGAGATAAAAAGATGAATTTAAATTTTTGGTCATCAGAAGTTTTACTTGCCATAGAAAGATCTCTAGATTTTTTAGATAATAAAGATTTTCTGTCCAGTCAGGTTGAACAAAGATTGTGGTCAAAAAAATACATTGATAAAGAAACTGGTGATCAATGGGATATCAAAGGGATCGATTCAGTCGGTCGATTGATTCTTTTTAGAGAAGATAAAGAGAAAATCTTATCTGCTTTAATATGATTAAGTTTTTTGATTATGAGTAATCTCTGTTACTTTCCCATCTTTAAATCTTGCGATTTTTTTTGCTCTTTGAGCAACATTGTCTTCATGAGTAACTAAGACAATTGTGATTCCTTGATTATGAAGTTGGTCAAAAAGATTTAAAACGTCTTCAGTAGTTTTGGAATCAAGTGCACCAGTTGGTTCGTCTGCTAATAGCAAAGATGGTTGATTTATTATTGCTCTTGCTATGGCAACTCGTTGTTGTTGACCTCCAGATAATTGATTAGGCAGATTACTCATCCTGTTTCCAAGCCCTACTCGATCAAGAGCCTCTTTAGCGCGCTTCTCCCTCTCTAAGGAGGGGACGCATGCATAAATCATTGGAAGCATTACATTCTCAAGTGCTGAAACTTCTGGAAGCAGATGAAATTGCTGAAAAACAAAACCAAGTTCTTTGTTTCTAATATCTGCTAACAAGTCATCATCAAGTTTTTCTACTGCAGTTCCATTTAATTCATAAGTTCCATTAGTAGGACGATCAAGGCATCCAAGTATATTCATTGCAGTACTTTTGCCAGATCCGCTAGCACCCATCACGGCAAGATACTCGCCTTGGAAAACCTCAAGGTTTAGTTCGTCAAGAGCTTTAACCTTGACTGAACCTTCTCCATAAAATTTATTTACATTTGTTAGTAGCGCTACAGATTTTTTCACTGATTTTAATTTGTTAGCCAATTGAACTTTTACTTGCAAGAGTAATAGCTTCTCGAAGTAATGGCGTTCCGTTTACCGCACTATCAGCCAAGTTAAAGAGAGGGTTTGAAATGATTCCACCAATAGCAGTTACGAGAACACAAAAAATCAAAGCCACTTTGAGAGATGATATCCCTGTAATTGACCATTCTGTTGATGGATATGCTTTTACAACATCTGAAGCTTCTTTTGGTTCAGTTACGACCATCATTTTTATAACTGATATGTAATAGTAAATTGAAATAACAGAAGTAACTAGACCAACACTGACTAGTAAATATTGTCCGTCTGCCCATCCAGCAAAAAATAAATAAATCTTTCCAAAGAATCCCAACATGGGGGGAATGCCTCCCAATGAAAGAAGGCATAAACTTAATCCCAAGGTGATCAATGGATCTTTTTGGTATAAGCCTGCATAATCTGAAATTTGATCACTCCCAGTTCTGATTGAGAAAAGAATTATGCATGCAAAAGCACCAAGATTCATAAATAAATAAGCTGCCATGTATAGCACCATTGCGGCAAAACCATCTTCAGTTCCACAAACCAATCCAATCATCACAAAACCAGCTTGGCCAATTGAGCTATAGGCAAGCATCCTTTTCATTGATTTTTGCGCTAGAGCTACAACATTTCCCAGCGACATACTTAGAACAGCTAAAACAGTAAATAGCAATTTCCATTGTGTGTCAAAAGCGCTAAAACATCCAATTAGAATTCTTAAAGCAAGTGCAAAACCTGCTGCTTTAGAACCTACGGATAAAAAGGCCACCACTGGTGTAGGAGAACCTTCGTAAACATCTGGTGTCCATTGATGGAATGGAACTGCTGCAATTTTGAAAGCTACTGTCGACAATATGAAAACCAGAGCTAAAGCGGATAAAGGAGTGGGAGCGCTGATTAAGCTTATTCCGATCTCTTTTAAATTTGTAGATCCACTTATTCCATAAAGCAGGGATGCTCCATAAAGAAATACAGCGGCTGCAGCAGAACCTACTAATAAATATTTCAAAGCTGCTTCTGAACTTCTTGAGTCCCTTTTGAGATATCCAGCAAGGAGATAGCTAGCAACAGAAAGTGTCTCAAGTGAAACAAAAACACTTACCAAATCAATTGAGCCACACAGAAGCATTGCTCCAAGAGTGGCAGCTAATAATATTGCTGCAAATTCACCAATAGGACTTCCATTCTGTTCTGCATATCTCCAACTGATTAGAAGAGAAATAAGAGTTGATAGAGCTATAACCCCTCTAAAAGCAATAGCAAGATTGTCTGCGATAAATGCACCCAAGAAAGATTCTTGGATTTCTCCATTCCATTGCATTGTTAGCAAAATCAAAGCAGTTCCAAGTCCTGCATAACAAATTGGAGGGGACCAACGGGCTGATATCTTTTCACCAGCCAAATCAACCAATAGAGTCCCCAGCATTGCTATTAGAACAGCAGCTTCTGGAAGCACAGCTTTGGCATTTAAAGAGAGATTTAAAAGCTCTACAGGCTCATTTATGAATATTTGAAAAGACAAAAGTTCTCCCATTTATGTATTGTTTTTAAGCTGTGTCTGATTTCATAACTCTAGCGAAGTTATGAAATATGCCTTTTTTATCATTTTGGGCTATGCATTTTACTATTCAGTACGTTAGATAAGAAGGAGGGGAATTGAGCTGATGCCCACTGACCATACTCTGGTAATTGTTGAAAGTCCTACAAAGGCAAAAACTATAAGAGGGTTTTTGCCTAAGGACTTTCAGGTTCTTGCGTCAATGGGGCACATAAGAGACTTGCCTAATAATGCCTCTGAGATCCCAGCCAAGCACAAAGGAGAAAAGTGGGCAACGATTGGAGTTAATACAACTGCTGACTTTGACCCTTTGTACGTTGTTCCAAAAGACAAGAAAAAAATTGTCAAGGAATTAAAACAATCTTTGAAGGGCGCTAGTGAATTGTTGCTTGCGACTGATGAAGATAGAGAAGGAGAAAGTATAAGTTGGCATTTAATGAATGTACTTGACCCGAAAATCCCTGTGAAAAGGATGGTCTTTCATGAGATCACTAAAGAAGCTATTTCCAAAGCACTATCGAAGACAAGAGAAATAGATATGGAATTAGTTCATGCCCAAGAAACAAGAAGGATCTTAGACAGATTAGTTGGATATACCTTGTCTCCTCTTTTATGGAAGAAAGTTTCTTGGGGGTTATCTGCTGGAAGAGTCCAATCAGTTGCTGTAAGATTGCTAGTTCTAAGAGAGAGAGCAAGAAGATCTTTCAAAAGCGGAAGTTATTGGGACTTAAAAGCAAAATTAGAAAAAGAAGGTACTGAATTTGAGGTGAAAATGACCTCAATTGGCGGCCGAAGAATTGCTAATGGTAGTGATTTTGATGAGTCAACTGGATTATTGAAATCTGGCCGAAGTGTCAAATTACTGAAGGAAGAAGAATCAAAGGAACTTGCTGAAAAATTAACCACTGATACATGGAAAGTTATTAATGTCGAGGAAAAACCCTCAATTCGAAAACCAGTTCCTCCTTTTACAACAAGCACATTACAACAAGAAGCTAATAGAAAACTTCGATTATCAGCTAGGGAGACCATGAGATGTGCCCAGGGTTTATATGAAAGAGGTTTTATTACATATATGAGAACAGATTCTGTTCATCTGTCCGATCAGGCAATTAATGCCTCACGAAATTGTGTTGAATCAAGATATGGAGTTGAATATTTAAGTAACAAGCCGCGCCAATTTTCAAACAAGACGAGAAACGCTCAAGAAGCCCATGAAGCAATTCGTCCCTCAGGTGAGAGCTTTAAAACACCGAAAGAATCCAACTTGCAAGGGAGGGACCTCTCTCTCTATGAGCTCATTTGGAAACGAACAGTTGCCTGTCAAATGGCCGATGCAAGGTTGACAATGCTTGGAGTAGAATTACAAGCATCGGATGTATCTTTTCGGGCCAGTGGTAAAAGAATAGATTTCCCTGGTTTCTTTAGAGCTTATGTTGAAGGCACTGATGATCCTGATAGTGCACTTGAAGGACAAGAAGTTCTTTTGCCTAAATTAGCTGTAGGAGATTCTCCTATAGCTAAGAATGTAGAGGCGTTAGGGCATCAGACTCAGCCTCCTGCAAGATATAGTGAAGCTTCATTAGTTAAAACACTTGAGAAAGAAGGTATAGGTCGTCCGTCAACATATGCAAGCATTATTGGAACAATCGTAGATCGAGGTTATTCAGTTCTAAACAATAATTCATTGACTCCAAGCTTTACAGCATTTGCTGTTACGGCACTTCTTGAAGAACATTTCCCTGATCTTGTAGATACCAGTTTTACAGCACGTATGGAATCTACGCTAGATGAGATCTCAACAGGGAAAGTGAGTTGGCTCCCATACCTTAAGGGCTTTTATAAAGGTGATGATGGTTTGGAGAATCAAGTTCAACAAAGAGAAGGAGATATAGATGGTGGGGAATTCCGAGCGGTTTCCTTGGAGGGACTTTCCTCTCTTGTTAGGTTGGGCAAATTCGGAACATATCTCGAATCAAAGCAACTTGGTGAAAATGGTAAGCCTATAACAGCAACTCTTCCACAGGAGATCACCCCAGCAGATTTGGACGAGGATATCGCAGAGATGATCTTAAAACAAAAAGCTGAGGGCCCTGAATCACTTGGAGTTGATCCTGATAGTGGTCAGAATTTATATCTATTAAATGGTAGATATGGTCATTTTGTTCAAAGGGGCTTAGTAGTCGAATTGAAAGACCTTGGGATACCCAAAGGCAAGAAAAAACTTGGGAATCTTCGCTTGTTTAAAAGTAGTCAATATGGACTCTATATAAAGCAGGATTCATCAAAGGTTCAAGTTCTTTTGCCCGAGAATATAAAAGAGGAAGAGATTGATGTTGAAAAAGCACTTGAATATCTAGATGATAAATCACTAAAAAAAGCTCCAAATCCAAAAAGGACTTCATTACCTAAAAATTTAAAACCAGAGAACTTGACTTTTGAGGAGGCCCTTGGATTAATTCAATTGCCACGCCTTCTTGGGGAGCATCCAGAGGGAGGTAAAGTGCAATCAAGTTTGGGTAGATTTGGTCCCTATGTGGTTTGGAGTAAAAATGATGGTGAGAAAGATTATCGCTCAATAAAGGGAGAAGATGACGTTCTTCAAGTAAGCCTAGAAAGAGCTCTTGAGCTTTTATCTATCCCTAAAAGAGGTAGAGGAGGCAGAACTGCTTTGAAGGAACTTGGTATCCCAGAGGGAGAAAAAGAAACTATCCAATTATTTAATGGCCCTTATGGTTTATATGTTAAACAGGGAAAAGTAAATGCTTCTCTCCCAGAGGGCAAAAGTGCAGATGATATCAATATTCAGGAAGCTCTTGAATTATTGGCAGCTAAGAAATCAAGTAAAAAGACAACATCTAAGAAAAAAAGTTCTACGAAAAAGACAACAAAGAAAGATTTAGATTCATCATCAGTAAAAAAAACTAGTGCTCGAAAAGCTTCTTCTACCACTAAAACAGGGCGTCTAAGAGCCAGTAAAGTAAGGGTTATTAAAACAAAGTAAATTTTGAATATTTCAAGCTTAGTTAAGCAGATATTTATTAGATCATTTCTAATAGTTATTATTTTTCCACTTCAATCATGCTCAAATACACTAATAGGGGAAAAGTTGGAAAATAGTTTTGATATAACTGAGAACCCAAAAACTTCAGAAAAACCTAATAATAATCCACAGAAACTTAATGAAAAAACAAAAATCAAATCAAGAGTAAAAGATGAAAAGAAAGAAAATGAAAATGATTTTGCTATTATTATTAAAGAAAATTCTATATCTAAGAAAGATAGACTTAGTCAAAATTCAACTAAGTCAATAAAGAAAACAATTTTTAATCCACAGCCATATAGAATTATTTTAAGATTATCAGGTGCAAATCCCTCAGCACCAGCTGAGACTGTTACTGAGGCGCTAAGAAAAGCAGGTGTCCAATTTGAGGTGGAAAAAATCGAACGTTTTGATGGGGAGAATTTCTCAAAAAACACATCTTTAGAAAGATAATAATTTTGACTTTGGATAATAAAAACATTTTTAAAAGTCGATCTCTTTACAAAGCTCCTATTAGTAAGAGAAAAGCCTTGAACATCGTTGAGTCCTCTTATCTTGCTGCTGCAACAGCTTTGATTTGGATAGCACTTTATTATTTGCCTATTGGTGGAGCTGTTTTTCGTCTTGCTTTACCATTACCATTGGCTCTTCTTCAAATTCGGAGAGGTAATAAAATAGGTATTGAAGGAGTGACTATATGTGTAATGTTATTAATTGCTCTGATGGGTCCGCTAAGAGGACCTCTAGTGCTTTTCCCGTATGGATTACTTTCCTTATGGTTGGGATATAGTTGGCAAAAAGGATGGAATTGGTGGTTAAGTTGGAGTGTTGGAGTTTCAATTGGAACGATGGGTTTTCTAGTCAGGGTCTTCGCATTATCGGTGTTGGTTGGTGAGAACTTGTGGGTTATTCTTACTCGTGCTGGAGCAGGATTGCTTGAAAAAGGAATAGATATTTTCAATCTTTCTTTTACTCCGGATATGAGTCAAGTTCAAATAGTTGCACTATGTCTAATAATAACTCAAGAAATTGTTTACGTTTTTTGTTTACATGCTTTGGCTTACTGGATTTTTCCTAGGCTCAAATCATCAATACCTGAACCACCCGCTTTGCTAGAAAAATTAATTTCTCTTGAATCTAATTGATTAAAAATGACTGGAGACAACTATGTTTTGTTGCCGTCAGGAGTATTAGCTTTTGGGGAAGGCCTCCAAGAGCAAAATGTCGACGAAAGAGTTCAAAGGTGGCAAGAAAATATTACGAATATGGCTTTCTTTTTAATTCTTGCTGGATCTCAAACTGCAGAGATTGAGGGCATTTCTGCTGCTGGTGCAACGGCTGTTTCGAGACGTTATACAGCAGTTGCAGATGCTGAGCTTTTATTGAGAGGACCTAATCTTCCTAAAAGATGGCCTTTACCTCCTTTGCCTGCGGGGGTCTCTCCCGCCTTGATTAGTTACGTTGCCTCAAGGTTCTTAGAAATTAAACCAACTATTATTTCTGCAGGATTGCTTCAAACGCCCCCATTTACTCATGTTTCTCTAGAGTCACCCGAGATTGGTCCAGCTAGATGCTTGAGTTCAGGGAATGCCATGGAAAGAACTCGGGTCCAACGTTTATTCGATGGTGGTTTTAAAATAGGCAAGAAATTAAAAAAATCTCTTTTGATCACAGAGTGTGTCCCAGGAGGTACATCTACAGCTTTTGCAGTTCTCTCTGGTTTAGGAATAAATGTTAATGGTCTCATAAGTGGAAGTCACAGAAATCCACCTTCAGATTTAAAAACAAAATTAGTTAAACAAGGACTTGAGGCAGCGAAATTAAAAAAGAACCCGTCTTCTGTTGAGCTAATAGCTGCTGTTGGTGATCCATTTCAGCCAATTGCTGTTGGTCTTTTGATGGGAGCTAGCGAATCTGGCCAAGAGATTTTATTAGGAGGAGGCTGCCAAATGTTGGCAGTATTGTCTTTGGCATTAAATGAAATTAAACCTGAATCACGCTCTGCATTTGTGGGTAAAATTTTAATAGGAACGACCTCATGGTTAGTTGATGAATCACTTTCATCTTCAACAAATAGAAATTCTTTTATTCATTTAATGAATCATGTTGCTAAGCATTTCAAAGTAAATATCCTAGGTCTAGCTAGTGGTTATAGATTTAATGATAGTAATCAAAAGGTTCTTCGAGATTATGAGATTGGTTATGTTAAGGAGGGTGTTGGTGCTGGTGCATTGTCTTTACTTGCTCAAATTAAGGGATTGACTCAGAAAGAAATGATTGAAAGATGTGATATTGAAGTTGGTAACCTGTTTAAATCAAATAATGAAAAAACTTGTCCAGGGTTATAAATAATATGAATACTCATAAATTTGGAAGGAGAGAGTTTATCAAATATGGATTGATTTCTTCTTTATTTTTATTATTTGGGTGCTCAAAGTCAAAAAAGAAATTAGCTTTGAGAGGAGTTTCTAATAGCTTCCCAAGTGAATTTATTAATAGCTTATCTACAGGCTGGGAATTTTTCCCTATAAATGATCTTGAGTTAAAAAAATTTCCTTATAACTCGACTCTTCAAGAAAAGACAGATTTAATAGTCTTAAATGATGGTTGGATTTCTGACCTACCTATTAATTCACTTCAAGAAATAAAAGCGGATATTATTAGAAATAAATTTAGCAACCAGACTAATTCTTTTCTTGATGGGTTAGGCGAGGATTATAAAAAAAAGCTTTTACCTTTAGCTGTAAGCCCTTGGGTGATAATTTTTAGAAATGAAGATTCTCTGTCTCTGAAAAATAAGAATTCTTGGGAAGTTATGTTTTCGAGTTCACTGGTAAATCAAATAGTTTTTCCTAATAGTCCTTATCTTTTGATATCAATAGCACAAAAAATAGATTTAGTTAATGATTTCTCAAGAATCAAGAGTCAAGCGAAGTTATTTGATGATAGGAATGCTTTAAATTGGGTCGTTTCAGGTAGAGCTAAAGCAGCTGTTTTACCTTTATCTAGGTGTGTTGATAGACTTATTGAAGATCCTCGTTTGTCTGTTCTTTTTCCCCAGGAGGGTAGTCCTCTGAATTGGACTGTACTTGCTTCTCCTTCTCTTTCTCCAGAGCATTTCCCTACCGATTGGTTTAATTCGTTATGGGGCGCTAATTATTTGAGCCGTGTCATAAGTAAAGGCTTTTTGCCACCAACAAATTTATCAGACTTAAGGAAAAAAAATATAAAATTTCCCCAGAAGTATCAATCTATTTTTTTTCCAGAAGAAAGTGTTTGGAATAAATGTTGGTCATTGCCAAGACTCAGTTTTGAGAGAAAAAAAGACTATGCTTTAAATTGGAATAATTCATAACCAAACTAAATTTGAAATTCAAAAAACTTTTTAAAGACATTTTTTAATACCATAACTAGCATTCTAAAAGTTGTAGGGACAATAATGTTTACTGGTTTAATTCAGGCTATTGGCACGATTAAGAAAAATAATGTTGGAGTAGTTGTTGATGGATGTATGGTTTTTTCTCCTTTAAAACTTGGAGATAGTATTTCTGTGGATGGAGTGTGTCTAACAGTTTCTGAATTAATTAATGATTCTTTTACCGCAAATATAAGTGAAGAGACTCTTAAGAGAACAAATCTTGCAGAAAAAGCTCAGAAACATGGCTATGTGAACCTTGAGCCAGCCTTACGTCTTTCTGACCGATTGGGTGGACATATTGTTAGTGGGCATATAGATGGATTGGGTAAAGTTGTTTCAATAGAAAATTTGAAAAATTCTTGGATTTTGAGAGTATCTTGGGATGACTTGAATTTCTCCAGATATATGTGCGATAAAGCCAGTATTAGCTTAAATGGAATAAGTCTAACTATTGCGGAGATATATCATGATGGATGTGAATTCACAGTAGCCGTAATACCTCACACGTGGTCAAATACATGCTTGCAGTTTTTGACAATTGGCGAAAAGGTTAATTTAGAAGTTGACTTGATGGCTAAGTACGCAGAAAAACTTCTAAAAGTAAATGATAATGATACTATTCCTAAACAAGGTCAAGTAATTAGCTCTCAGTGGCTGAAAGAGCAAGGTTGGAATTAGTTGCTTTTATGATGCTTTGAGCGACTTATTACTTCTTGAGTGGTAACAAACTTATAGCTCCAGACTCTTTTCTTACATCAATACGAAATTCCTGTCCAGGTTCGAGACCTAGTTTTTTTGTATAGGCATGTCCTATAAGAAGATTTCCATTTCCATGAACTTTAGTCCGGAATTCTGCTTGCCTTCCTCTTGAAGATCTATTCCCTGCTCTTCCAGGGCCATTAGAGCGAAGTTTATAACCTTTAGCTTCAACTAAAGCACGGTAAAAACTTTTACGTAAAACTCTTCCACTTGGCCCGACGTAACCACATCCTTTAGCTATTTCGTCTTCTGGACGGTTGCTTAAAGATCTTGCTTTGTCTAGGAGTTCTTTTCCAACAAGCATTTCTGACTGTTTTAATTAACTGAATTCTGACTAATAAGTGGAATTGTGGCAACAAATTAATTGAAAGTTTCTTGCTTAGTATCAATATTTATCTCTCAAAGCAGGTAAAGGATGATGAATAAAATGACCCAAATCCCATCTACAAAGTGCCAATAGAGCTCTACTGCTTCCAATGGGAACTTGTTTGCATTATTCACACGACCAAAGGGGACACGTGTTTGCCACCAAATAATCATTATCATTATTGATCCAAGTGTTACATGAAGCCCATGAAAGCCAGTTAATGCATAAAAAGTACTTGCAAAAAGGTTGTCAGTTAATCCAAATGGCAATGTGAAGTATTCAAACATTTGACTGATTAAAAATGCCACTCCCAAAGCACCAGTTATGAGAAGCCATTTTTGGCACTGCTTTGATTCACTCTTTTCTAAGAATTTCCCAGCTCGATGAAAAGTAAAGCTACTAACAAGAAGTAAGACTGTATTTAAAGTTGGTAATGGTAGTTCTAATTCGTAAATAGCATCGGGACCAATGGGATTGACTGCTTTGAAGGTTAGATATGCTGCAAAAAAGCCTGCAAAGGTCATCCCGTCAGCGATTAAAAAAGCTATTAAGCCAAACAAACGAAAGTCTTCATGTTCTTCAGTTGAGAGATCTTGTCTGTTTTCTGAGGATTGCTCTTTTGGAACTATTGATGTCATTTAATTTGCTCCTGAGTTTCAATTGAATCTTTTTTCCCATAACCATATGGTTCAAGAACGAGCGGGGCCTCCCCCTCCCAATTCTCAACAGGAGGAGGTGAACTTGTTAACCACTCAGGAGTGAGTGCATGCCATGGATTGTCACCAGAGTCATCCCCGTAGAGGATGCTCTGAAAAATATTCCATAGGAAAGGTAAAGTGCTTATAGCCATTAATAATGCACCTAAGCTACTTATTTGATTGATTAATTGAAATTGTGGATCGTATTCGGCAACTCGTCGAGGCATTCCATTTAAACCCAGCCAGTGTTGAGGAGCAAAACACAGATTAAAGCCTATAAAAGTTATTATAAAGTGAAATCTTCCAAGATTTTCATTGAGCATTTTCCCAGTAAATTTTGGGAACCAATGATAAATCGAGGAGAAGATAACAAAGACTGAGCCTCCATAGACTATGTAATGAAAATGAGCGACAACAAAATATGTATCGTGTACATGAACATCAAAAGGTACTTGAGCTAGAGCAACCCCCGTTATTCCACCTAAAACAAAGTTAATAATAAATCCGCAGGAAAATAACATTGCGGCATTAAGTGATATTTTCCCTCCCCATAAGGTTGCAACCCAATTAAAAAATTTAATACCTGTGGGAACAGCTATGAATGCAGTAGCGATTGTAAAAAATAATCGCATCCATGGAGGTGTCCCACTAGTAAACATATGATGTGCCCAAACAACTAGACCCAGTACAACTATTCCCATGATTGAGAAGACCATTGTTGTATAGCCAAAAAGTGGCTTTCTGCTATGAATTGGAAGTATTTCACTTACTAAACCAAAGGCAGGTAAGACCATGATATAAACAGCAGGATGAGAGTAAAACCAAAAAAGATGTTGATAAACAATTACATTTCCACCAAGACTTGGGTTGAAAAAACCGGTATGAGCAACTATGTCAAAGCTCAAAAGTATTAGAGTACCAGCGAGAACAGGAGTTGATAGAACAACAAGAATACTTGTACCAAGCATTGCCCAGCAATACATAGGTAATTGCATTAGTTTTAGACCAGGCCTCCTTAGTTTGAGGATGGTGGCTATGAAATTAATACCACCAAAGATTGAGCTACCACCCAAAAGTAATACACTTAATATCCAAATAATTTGACCGGCCGCTGGAGTTGTAATGCTTAAAGGTGGATACGCTGTCCAACCAGATTGTGCGGCTCCATTTATGAAATAGCTTGTTATTAACATTAAACCGGAGGGAGGTATTAGCCAAAAAGCAACTGCATTCAGCCTTGGGAAGGCCATGTCCCTAGCACCAACATAAAAAGGTATTAAATAGTTCCCAAAGGCGCCATTTACTACAGGCACGATCCATAAGAAAATCATGATTGTGCCGTGCAGAGTTAAAACTTGGTTGTAAACTTCTCTTGGCATGAAATCTGAGAGGGGACTAATGAGCTCTACCCTGATTGCAGCAGCTAAAGATCCTCCAATTAAATAAAACAAGAAACCACAAACTAAATATTGCAGACCTATGACTTTGTGATCGAGACTAAAACTTAGATATTTGAGCCATCCAGTTGGTTGAAGCTTTTCTTGAGGTGAGTTACTTGGCTTGAGTGAAATAGTCATAGATTTATATTGACTCTTTAGAGTTTTCTTTTAGCCAATTATCAAAGTCTTCTTGTTCATCAACTATTACGTTTGATCTCATTCCGCCATGATAAGGGCCACATAATTCTGCGCAAACAATTGGGAAATTACCTGCTTTTGTAGGTGTAAAATTTAAAATCGTTGGTTGACCTGGAATAACATCTTGTTTAAGTCTGAATTGAGGTACCCAAAAAGCATGTATTACATCTTTAGATTCCATTTTTAAACTAACTTCTCTTCCAACCGGAACATGAAGTTCGCCAGAAATAATATTTTCTTTTGGATAATGAAATATAAAAGCAAATTGCATTGCAGTTAACTCAATAGGTAATGATGATGAATTTTTTGTAGATGAAGACACAATTGGCCCTGAACCAATCCCCCCCCAAACTCTTTCTGTTTGATTATCCATTTGCCCACCATGATCATGCATTAAAGGTTGCATCCCACCCATTCGATCATAAATATCGTAGCTATATAAACCAACAAACAAAACAACAATTGCAGGAACTGCAGTCCAGAAAATTTCAAGAGAAATATTACCTTCTAAGTTAATCCCATCACCAGTTTCTCCAGGCTTACGACGGAATTGAATAAGACTATAAATTACTAGAGCAGTCATACCTATGAAAAGTATGCAGCCAATAATGAATAGGACTCGATAGAGTTCATCATAAACAGGAGCATTCATGCTCGCGCTCACGGGAAGCATATCGACGTTATATGCAATCCAAACTCCTCCTACACCAAGTATTAAACTTGATGTAAGAGTTAAGATGGCCGACAGTTTCGGCAAAAAGATCTCCTCTTCTATCTATAGGTTATGGGCAAAAGTAACTAATGTATCGACTAATTGTTAATTCAAGATGAATAATTTTTTTTTAAAGACAATCTTTATGTTGCAGTCCGTTTATTCAGGTGACGTGTACGAAGTAATCGCTACGTTGAATTAACAATAATCTTGATGGATTTTTGTATACGTGCAAGTTTTTTATCCACCCAAGCCACGATTTAGATTGGGCCAGCTTGCTGCTCACGTGGTAGTTGCACTTATCGCTCTTGTAGTGATTGGAGGAGCAACCAGAGTAATGGAGGCCGGTCTCGCTTGTCCAGACTGGCCTCTGTGTTACGGATCGTTTTTGCCTGGTAGGCAAATGAATTTACAAGTCTTCTTGGAATGGTTTCATCGATTAGATGCGTTCCTAGTAGGGATTTTTTTAATTATTCAATTTGCCTTTTCTTTGCGCTGGGCAAAGACTTTACCTAAATGGCTTCCTTGGATCTATGGATTCTTAACTCTATTGGTTGCTTTTCAGGGTTTTTTAGGTGCTTTGACAGTACTGCAATTATTACCATCTTTAGTTGTCATGGCTCATCTTGCAGTTGCATTAACTCTTGTTGCGATTATGAGTGGTGTGACTCAACAATTACTTAATCCTGGTAAATCAATTTTCCCACTTTGGCTTCGTTGCTTTGGATTTTTATCTCTTTTTTCAGTAATAGTACAGTCTTTACTAGGTAGTCGGGTGGCAACCTCGTGGGCAGCACAAAGATGCTTGGATTTTGGAGATTCTTGCAATCTTCTAGGACTTCATGGTGCAAGTGCTATTCCAGTGAGTTTTGTGGTGATTTTATTTGTAATTCTCTCATCTTTACAGAGAGATGTTTTTATTGACCAATGGCCCTATCTTTTGACGATTGTTTCTTTGATCATCTCACAAGTTTTTTTAGGAGTTTTTTCTATTAATCAAGGTATGAGTGAACCAAGTCTTATAATTGGTCATCAATTAATTGCCTGCTTGTTAGTGGCCGTAATATCAGCATTGAATTTTAAAGGTAGAGGAATTGATGAATCTTCCCAATCAATTTTTATAACTCAATCAACTTTGGAGACATGTAATGGTTAGTTCTACATCAGATTTAATTTCAAAGCCCGTTGATAGAGAGGATATCGTTCCTTCTCGAAAGCGTATTAAACTACCAGCTTGGTTAGAGGTCGCTAAACCAAGATTAATACCTCTTTTACTTGCTACGACTGTCGGCGGAATGGCTCTTTCGGAGGAATGGCCATTACCCTCTCCAAGATTGGCGTGCACTTTGGGTGGAGGTGCTCTTGCCGCTGCGGCTGCAGGTGCTCTTAATTGTTTGTGGGAACAAGATCTTGATAAGCGGATGAAACGAACCAGTAATAGAGCATTACCTTCTGGTCGACTCTCTCAGTCTTCTGTTTTTATTGGAGCAATTGGCTGCACACTTGCTGCTTCAGCCCTTTTAGTAAGTGGAGTTAACTGTTTAGCAGCAGGACTTACTCTTTTGGGGCTTTGTAGTTACGTACTTCTCTATACCGCTTTCTTGAAACCTAGAACATCTCAAAATATTGTTTTTGGAGGAGTCGCTGGAGCAATTCCTCCTCTAGTTGGAGCTTCAGCAGCGGCAGGACATATCGGATTAGGTGGTTGGTGGCTATTTTCTTTGGTTATGGTTTGGACTCCAGCACATTTTTGGGCTTTGGCCATCTTGCTTAAAGAGGACTATCGATCTGTCGGCATCCCTATGCTTCCAACAGTAAGTGGTCCTTTCGTTACTGCGAAAGCTATATCTGTTTATGGCTATCTAACTGTATTTTTAAGCTTTTTAGGATGTTTTGTTTTACCTGAAGGAGGTTTGTTGTATGGAATGTTATTACTACCTTATAATTCAAGACTTCTTCAATTGGTTTCCAGGTTAAGAGCTAATCCCGAAGATTTAGATCGAGCCAAGGGTTTGTTTAGATGGTCTATTCTTTATATGTTTGGAGTTTGTTTTTTGCTTGTTATAAGTAGATTACAAGTGTCAATTGTTTTTAATGATCAGTTGATAGCTTTAATTAAAGACTTCTCTATGGGATTTTCGTAAATCTATAAAATAAAAATAAAAACTTTATGAACTTGCTCTCCAATATTAATTAGAATTTGTTAGAAAAAATCCGCTTATCTTTTGAGGCAATCTATTTCTAGATGTTTTTCATCCAACTAAGAGATTTATTTAAGTCTTATGGCCCTGTTATGGCTCTAAATGGACTTAACCTAGAAGTACCCAAAGGTTCTTTGTATGGTTTGTTGGGTCCAAATGGGGCAGGTAAAAGCACGGCGCTTCGAATTATTTGTACTCTCCTTGCGCCTGATTCTGGTTATATTGAGGTCGGAGGACGTAATGTCTTGCTTGAGGAGAAAGAAACTAGACGAAGCTTGGGTTATGTAGCTCAAGAAGTTGCGATCGATAAAATACTTACAGGTAGAGAGTTACTACAGCTTCAAGGGGATCTTTATCATCTAGATAAAAAATATAAGAAAAAGAGAATTGAAGAATTGATTCACAGACTTGATATGCATGAATGGATTGATAGAAGATGTGGTTCCTTTTCGGGAGGGATGAAAAGAAGACTTGACCTCGCTTCAGGATTGTTGCATGAACCAGAATTATTGATTCTTGATGAACCTACTGTTGGGTTAGATTTAGAAAGTAGATCAGTTATTTGGGGATTATTGAAGGAACTAAGGAACAATAAAACTACGATTCTTTTAAGTAGTCATTATCTCGAGGAAGTAGATGAATTAGCAGATGAGATGGCTATCATTGATAAAGGGAAAGTCATTGCTAGTGGAAAACCAGATGATTTAAAAAAAGATCTTGGTGGAGACAGAGTGACACTTAGAGTTCGAGAGTTCAGTGATGAAGTAGAAGCAGAATCAGTGAGGAAATTAATTAAAAATATTAATGGTGTTTCAAATGTAGTGGTGAATCAAAAGCAAGGTTACTCTTTGAACTTTTTAGTTCAAAGTAATGATGTTATTTCAAACTTATCGGGTCATCTTTCAAAAGAAAATTTTGAAGTCTTTGCACTTTCTCATAGTCGGCCAAGTTTAGATGATGTTTATTTGCAGGCAACTGGCAAAACTCTTATGGATGCTGAATTAGAACTGGCCGGTAAAAGAGATTTTAAGCTTGAGAATAAGAAATCAATGCGTTAATTGCTTTTATTACTCTTAAATTATTAAAAACATGATTGCTACTAACCCATCACTTCAGAATGAAAAGCCATCTAAAAATGATTTAAATGAAATGTTGCAAGAGACTTCTGCCTTAACTTGGAGACTTTTCATTCAATTAATTCGACGCCCTTCAACATTATTTGCAGGAATTCTTCAGCCTTTGATATGGCTTTTGCTTTTCGCGGCGTTATTTTCTAAAGCTCCCATTGATTTTTTGCCTGGCGGTAGTAGTTATGGTGAATTCCTTGGCGCAGGATTAATAGTCTTTACTGCTTTTAGTGGTGCTCTTAATGCTGGTCTCCCTTTGATGTTTGATAGAGAATTTGGTTTTCTTAATCGACTATTAGTTGCACCATTGAGTAGTAGAAGTTCAATCGTAATTTCTTCAGTAATCTACATAACTTCTATTAGCCTTTTACAGAGTTTTGCAATAATGGCAACATCTGCTCTCTTGGGTTATGGATGGCCAAGTTTGGGAGGTTTTCTTCTCATAGCAATAACTCTTTTATTGTTGATTTTTGCAATAACTGGTCTAAGCCTTGGATTGGCCTTTGTTTTACCAGGACATATAGAACTAATTGCAATTATCTTCATAGCTAATCTACCTGTACTTTTCGCTAGCACAGCTCTAGCCCCCATATCTTTTATGCCTGAATGGCTTGGGTGGATAGCATCAATTAATCCCTTAACATTTGCTATTGAACCTATACGAATGGCTTACCAAAACTCTGTAGATCTGAACGCAGTTTTAATTTATGCTCCTTATGGAGAAGTAAATGGATATTATTGTCTTGCAATTCTATTAATTCTTACAGTTGGATTATTCTTTCTTATCAGACCTCTTTTAAATCGCAAACTTGCTTGATAATCTTAACTTAGCGATTTGAATGAACCTTGGAGTCTCGAAAGTATCAGCTACAAAAACAGATTGTGGAAGCGCTAAAGGCTAATGACATTGATTTATATTCTCTCCTAAAATCTCAATGGGCACATCGTTTTGGAGTAGAAAGTTTGGAAGAACTCAAAAATCTAGATTTAAATGAGTTAAATCAAATCCCAACTAATGTAGATATGGATAATCAAAAAATAGATCAATCACAAGAAAATTCTTTCGAGAGTGATAAAGCAATTTCTATAAAACATGACGATAATCAAGAAAAAGAAATAAAAAATGAAGAGTTAGATTCAATTATGGATGAGAATGATCAAGCTTTTAAAATTAAATCTTATGAAATAGTTGATAGAGAAAATAATGAAAAAAAAGCTATAAATTCAGTTAAAGCCTATAAAAGTCTTCCTGAAATTAAAGCTTTGATTCCTTTGCCTCCAAACCCTAAATATGGTTATTTGAAGAAGTGGTTGTTAAGAAAGTAAGTTTTAAATTGGTTTTTATTA
>QCHY01000020.1 GCA_003216975.1 Prochlorococcus sp. AG-402-I20 | reverse complement strand
ATCTAATCGATCTCGTCGATATGTCCATTCCTCAATACGAGTTCCATCTTTTAAAGTCTCCGACTTTCGAGGTTTATTTAGCTCTTCATCATCTTCAATTTCACCTGAAAATCTCACCCAAACCCAATCATGTAAATTTATTCTTTTATCTTCAAGAGCTTGTAAAACGTCCTCAAGTGATGCGAATGTGTGTGCATAATCTCCGAACATTGGCTGATTTGCCTGAGGCTGAATTGCCGTTAGATAATAAGAGCCTAAAACCATATCTTGAGATGGGGTAACAATTGGATCACCTGTTGCAGGAGAAAGAATATTGTTACTAGCTAGCATTAACATCCTTGCTTCAGTTTGGGCCTCAATCGCTAAAGGGACATGAACAGCCATTTGATCTCCATCAAAATCAGCGTTAAAAGCTGTTCCAAGACTTTCGAAAACTCCTCCACCTTTTAGAAATAAAGTAGTTGATAAGAAAGGTTTGAAAAATCTAGTTGCATGGGCGTTTAAGCATCATGGAACTGCTGCAACTGCGGCTATGGCAGATAACTTAAAAGATCTTGGCTTTAGGTATGCTACTCAGGCAGCAGTCTCAATTTCTGTTGATGATTTAAAGGTCCCAGAGGCTAAACAAGATTTACTTGGTCAAGCTGAAGAACTAATAACTGCTACAGAGGAATGCTATCGATTAGGGGAAATTACTGAGGTAGAGAGGCATACAAAAGTTATAGACACGTGGACAGAGACTAATGAAAGATTAGTTGATGCAGTTAAAAAGAATTTCAATCAAAACGATCCATTGAATTCAGTATGGATGATGGCTAATTCAGGAGCCAGAGGAAATATGTCACAGGTTCGTCAGCTTGTTGGAATGAGAGGATTAATGGCTAACCCTCAAGGTGAGATAATTGACTTACCAATACGAACTAATTTCAGAGAAGGCCTTACAGTAACTGAATATGTTATCTCCTCTTACGGAGCTCGTAAAGGACTTGTTGATACTGCTTTAAGAACTGCTGACTCTGGATACTTAACTAGACGCTTGGTTGATGTAGCTCAAGATGTAATTGTCAGAGAAGAGGATTGTGGTACGACGAGATCAATTTTAATAAGTGCGGAGGATGGAAAGTTTGGTAATAGGCTTGTCGGACGCTTAACCTCTGAACAAGTAGTTAATGCAGATGAGGAGATTTTAGCTGAAAGAGATACTCCAATTGATCCTCAGTTGTCTAAAAAATTTGAACAATCACATGTACAAGGTGTTAGGGTTAGATCCCCTCTTACATGCGAGGCTACCAGATCAGTTTGTCGTAAATGTTATGGTTGGGCTCTAGCGCATAACCAACTAGTTGATTTAGGGGAAGCAGTAGGTATTGTTGCTGCTCAGTCTATTGGTGAGCCGGGTACCCAATTAACAATGAGGACTTTCCATACTGGCGGGGTTTCAACAGCTGAGACTGGTGTCGTCCGTTCTACTGTCTCAGGAAAAGTTGAATTTGGTTCAAAGGCACGAGTTAGAGGCTATAGAACCCCCCATGGTGTTGAGGCTCAACAAGCAGAAGTTGATTTTAGCCTTAGTGTTGTTCCGGCAAGCGGTGGTAAGCCCCAAAAAATTGATATACCTATTGGTTCACTACTTTTTGTAGATAATGGTCAAGAGATTGATATAGATGTGACTGTTGCTCAGATTGCTAGCGGAACAGTACAAAAAAGTGTTGAAAAGGCTACTAAGGATGTTATTTGTGATTTAGCTGGACAGGTTAGGTATGAAACAATTATTCAACCCAGAGAGGTTACAGACAGACAAGGAAATATAACTCTGAAGGCTCAACGACTTGGTCGACTTTGGGTGCTGGCAGGAGATGTATATAACTTACCTCCAAATGCTATGCCAGTTGTATCTGGGAATGTAGCAGTCAATGAAGGACAAGTTTTGGCTGAAGCAAGTCAGGCAAGTGAGTTTGGAGGCGAAGTAAGACTAAGAGACTCTATTGGTGATTCTAGGGAAGTTCAAATTGTAACAACATCGATGACGTTAAAAGATTTTAAACTTCTAGAAGAGTCGACTCACTCAGGTGAAATATGGCATCTCGAAGCAAAAGATGATACTCGTTATAGATTGAATACGATTCCTGGAAGTAAAATTGGAAATAATGAAGTAATTGCTGAGTTAGCAGACGATCGGTTTAAGACTGAAACAGGAGGACTCATTAAATATGCCCCTGGTTTGACAATTAAGAAAGCGCGTTCAGCAAAGAATGGTTATGAAGTCAGCAAAGGTGGAACACTTTTGTGGATCCCTCAAGAAACTCATGAAATTAATAAAGATATTTCATTGTTGATGATTAAAGATCGTCAATGGATAGAGGCTGGGACAGAAGTTGTCAAAGATATTTTTAGTCAAACTGCTGGAATAGTTACTGTTACTCAGAAAAATGATATTCTTAGAGA
The DNA here is from genome assembly GCA_003216975.1 of Prochlorococcus sp. AG-402-I20. Lineage (GTDB taxonomy): Bacteria > Cyanobacteriota > Cyanobacteriia > PCC-6307 > Cyanobiaceae > Prochlorococcus_B. The sequence continues at coordinate 25,613 of QCHY01000020.1, read as the reverse complement.
AATTATAGTTAGAAGCGGTACATTTAAATTATGCAAAGAGACTAAAACACTTGAAAGGTTTGAAGGTGATGGACAAATAGTTAACCCTGGAGAAACTATCGCTAAAGGTATTAAGACTGATTCAATGGTAATGGTTCAATCAGTTGAAACACCTGAAGGGAAAGGTCTTCTATTAAGACCTGTTGAGGAATTTACTATTCCTGACCAAGCACAACTCCCTGAATTAGAGCATATTAAGCAACCCAAAGGTCCATCATTAGGAATAAAAGCCTCCCAACGTCTAGCTTATAAGGATGGTGAGCTTATTAAATCTGTTGAAGGTATTGAGTTGCTTAAAACTCAACTTATGCTTGAGACATTTGATACGACACCACAGATGACAGTAGACGTAGAAGTCATACAAGACTTTAATTCAAAGGGTATTGATAGATTGAAATTAGTTATTCTTGAAAGTATTTTAGTTAGAAGAGATACCACTTCTGATTCAAGCCATGGGTCAACACATACTGAATTACAGATAGAAAATGCTCAAAACGTGTTAGCAGGAGACGTTGTTGCTACAACGCAGATCTTATGTAAGCAAGAAGGAATTGTTCAACTCCCTGATGTGATTGACGGTGATCCAGTTCGTCGACTTATCGTTGAAAGGGATGAAGATACAATAACACTTGATTCTAAGGGAGCTACTCTTTTGAAAGTAGGACAAAGAGTGGTAGATGGAGATTTCGTTTCAAAAGACCAACCAATAGGTGCTTGTGGGGAAATAGAGAATATTGATGGAAAGAAAGTCAAGTTGCGACTTGGTAGACCTTATATGGTCTCTCCAGATTCAGTTCTTCATGTTCGTGATGGCGATCTGGTACAAAGAGGAGATGGTTTGGCTTTATTAGTTTTTGAAAGACAAAAAACAGGAGATATTGTTCAAGGTTTACCAAGGATCGAAGAATTACTCGAAGCTCGTAGACCAAGGGATTCAGCTATTTTGTGTAAAAAGTCTGGAACAGTAGATATAAAGAAAGGAGATGATGATGATTCGGTAGTTGTATCTATTATTGAAGACAATGATGTAATTTCTGAATATCCAATTTTGTTGGGTCGTAACGTGATGGTTAGAAATAGTCAGCAAGTTGTAGCTGGTGAATTCTTGACTGATGGACCAGTAAACCCACATGAGCTTCTGGAATGTTTCTTTACAGACTTGCGTGATAAAAAGCCTCTAATGGATGCAGCTCAGGAGGCTATAGCTAAGCTTCAGCATAGGATGGTCAGCGAAGTTCAAAATGTTTATAAATCTCAGGGGGTTGCCATAGACGATAAACACATAGAGGTAATAGTTCGACAGATGACGAGCAAAGTGCGCATAGAAGATGCGGGAGATACAACATTTTTACCAGGAGAGTTGATAGAACTTAGGCAAGTAGAAGATACGAATCAGGCTATATCCATTACTGGAGGGGCTCCCTCGGAATTCACTCCTGTATTACTTGGTATTACAAAGGCATCACTTAATACTGATAGTTTTATATCTGCTGCTTCATTCCAAGAAACAACCCGAGTTCTTACCGAAGCAGCTATTGAAGGTAAGTCTGATTGGCTTCGTGGACTTAAAGAAAATGTCATTATTGGTCGTCTGATTCCAGCCGGTACAGGTTTTAGTGGCTTTGTTGAAGAGTTAAATGCTGAAGCAGGTCCTCATCCAGATATTCTTGCAGAAGATCCAGCTGGTTATCGAAGGATACAAAATCTTAGACCTGACTATACTGTAGATATGCCTTCTTCCCCAGTTGCTAAGAATACTTCTGTTTTGGATGATCCAAGTGAAGAGGATTTAGAGGCAACTAGAAGTAGACATGGAATTGACCCGACAACCAGTAATTTTGCAGCATTCGCGCGCCCAACTGGTGACGATGAATCACCTGAAGACCAAATGCCGGACCCTGCTGCGTTGGAGGGCCTTCAAGAAGAAGGTTTACTTTCAGATGAATAAATGAATTTTCTTACAATAATCTTTTAAACTTTCTAGTATTTAATTCATCCATTTAAAAGTCCATCGATGATTGATCCACCTGTTGTTCCCAAGCGTAAATTACCTCGTTATGGCTTTCATACACACACTGAAAGAGTCAATGGTAGGTGGGCAATGATTGGCTTTATTGCATTAGTGCTTTTGGAATTTAAATTGGGACATGGCTTAATGAATTGGTGACAAAACTTCCTAAACTATCAAGTAATTCATCCTTGCTTGGCTTAAGTTCGGAAGACCTTGAAGAATTTGCGCGCCAGGAAGGTGAAAAAGCTTTTCGCGGAAGGCAAATTCATGAATGGATTTATCAAAGAGGCGCAAAAAGCTTAGATTCAATCACTGTTCTTCCACAAAAATGGCGAGATTCATTAGAAAGTAAAGGTATAAAGATTGGAAGACTGGATGAATTAAATAGAGTGGTCGCGGAAGATGAGACATTAAAATTATTAATGGGGACTTATGATGGTGAGATTATAGAAACCGTAGGGATACCAACAGATAAAAGACTTACTGTTTGTGTCTCAAGCCAAATTGGTTGTCCTATGGGTTGCAAATTTTGTGCGACTGGGAAGGGGGGGCTCAATAGATCTCTTCATGTGAATGAGATAGTTGATCAAGTTATAAGTGTTAGAGAAACAATGAATAGGAGGCCTACTCATGTCGTTTTTATGGGTATGGGCGAGCCACTTCTAAATATTCGTAATGTTTTAGACTCTATTGAATGTCTTACGAATGATATTGGTATTGGTCAAAGGAAGATAACTGTTAGTACTGTTGGGATACAAGATACTCTCCCAGATTTAGCAAGATTAGCTCAAGAGCGTCTAGGAAGAGTTAAATTTACTCTTGCCGTAAGTCTTCATGCACCTAATCAGACATTGCGCGAGTTAATTATTCCCTCCGCGACTTCTTATCCAATCGATTCATTACTTAGAGACTGTAAAAAATATATAGAACTCACTGGTAGACGAATAAGCTTTGAATATATTCTTCTAGGAGGGTTGAATGACAAAGATATTCATGCAGAGCAGTTAGCTGATTTGATGAGAGGTTTTCAGAGCCATGTTAATTTAATAGCCTATAACCCAATTGCTGAAGAGAACTTTAAACGCCCAAGCCAATCCAGAGTTAATGGCTTTAGAGAACTATTAGAAAATAAAGGAGTTGCTGTAAGTGTTCGTGCAAGTAGAGGTAGAGATAAAGATGCGGCATGTGGACAATTAAGAAGGCAAACAATTGATAAAATAAAAATCAATTAAGAAACAAATATATATGAATTAAGAGCTCTTATGGCATTTATTGATTGGTTTATTTTATTTATTTATTTATTATTTTCTCTGGCATTAGGAATTTATATCTCTCTAAAAAATCATAATGAAGCCGATTATTTCGTTGCTGGTCGTCGTCTAAATGGTTTACTTGCAGGGATGTCTATGGCTGCCACAACGTTCTCGATTGATACCCCTCTTTATGTGGCTGGAATTATTGGAACTAGAGGCTTGGCTGGAAATTGGGAGTGGTGGAGTTTTGGGCTTGCACATATTGCTATGACAATTATATTCGCTCCACTTTGGAGGCGTAGTGGAGTGTTGACTGATGCAGCCTTCACTGAATTACGTTATGGTGGCAAATCGGCAGCTTACTTAAGAGGTATAAAAGCTTTCTTACTTTCTGTCCCAATCAATTGTATTGGGATTGGTTATGCATTCTTGGCAATGCGTAAAGTGGCTGAATCATTAGGTGTCGTGGATGGACATATTGTGTTTGGACCCATTACCGACACAATACTTTTAATGTTTTTAGTCGCTTTATTCCTGCTTATTTACACCGTACTAGGTGGCCTTTGGGCAGTAGTGGTCAATGATTTTGTACAACTAGTATTAGCTCTTTTAGGTGCGTTTGCTGTTTGCTTTGTAGCACTTGATGCTTCAGGTGGGATGACAGATTTGTTAACAAAAATAGAGGCATTAGAGCGACCTGAGCTCCTTTCTTTATTCCCATGGACATTAAATAAACATGGTTTCAATTGGTTGGATAGTTCTGGAATAAGTATTACTACTTTTTTAGCTTTTATTTCTTTGCAATGGTGGAGTTTTAGACGTAGTGATGGTGGTGGGGAATTTATTCAGCGTTTACTGGCTACTAAAGATGAAAAACAAGCAACTTTAGCAGGAATAGTTTTTTTAATTGTTAATTATCTTATTCGTAGTTGGCTTTGGATTTTAGTTGGTTTGGCCGGTTTAGTTCTTTTGCCTCAACAAACTGACTGGGAATTAAGTTATCCAAACCTCGCTGTTAGATATTTGCCACCTGTAGGACTCGGATTAGTCGTGGTTTCATTGGTTGCTGCATTTATGAGTACTGTCAGTACTTCAATTAACTGGGGAGCAAGTTATCTTGCTCATGATCTATATAAAAGGTTTGTGAGGCCATCGGCTGGTCCTAGAGAAATGATTCTTATTGGCCAGTTTGCAAGTATTTTGTTGCTTCTAATTGGAGTGGTCACTGCTTTATTTAGTAACAGTATTGGTTCAATGTTTAGACTTGTTATTGCAATAGGTACAGGACCAGGTGCTGTCCTTGTCCTTCGGTGGTTTTGGTGGCGAGTTAATGCTCTAGCGGAACTTTCCGCAATGCTGAGTGGTTTTTTTATAGGTTTAATCACCTCAGTTTCTTCTTATTTTACAATTGAAGATTTTGGAAAAAGACTCTTGTTCACTACTTCATTTACAGCTGTGATTTGGTTGATTACTTTATTTACTACTGAGCCAGAGTCGGAAGAGACACTCAATGAATTTGTTAAACAGGTAAAACCCCCAGGTCCTGGTTGGAAAAAAATAAGGAAAAGTCTCAATATTAATCCAGTTGACAATCTTTCAGTGCTTGGATCTCGCTTCGTTTTAGGCTCAGGAATTCTCTATGGTGGATTAGTTAGTATTGGGGCTTTTTTATTACATCAAGAAAGGAGCGCTTGGATTGCGCTTTCAATTGCTGTGAGTTGTGTGTTTTTAATGAAGAAAACAAAACTAATAACTCAAAAAGTTGACCCTCGATAGCCAAATGGTCAAAATTTAGAGCAGAATAGAATTCTAATTAGCTTTCAACTTTGGGTTTTTTACGAACAACTCTTTTTCCTATTTTAATTGTTGCTCTTTTTGCTGTTGCTTTGTTCGCTGTCAGCGCTCGGATATGGCTCCCCGGAGATATGCTTGCACCAGCACCAATTAATTAGTTCGCTCTTCTCCTGTCAGAGCTATGAATGATGAAAATCAAAAATTAAGTGAAAAAGGCTTGGCTAATTTGGCTATAGACCCTGATCTTTTAGCCAGAGAATTAGCTGCTCAATTAGCAGGAGATCCTTTAGATGAAATTGAATTAGATAGAATTGATGGAGATCAAGGAAATTCATCACAAGAATGTGATCTTGCTTTAAAGTGGCTCCAATCTGGAAATAATGAGAAACTTCAGGGCTTAAGAGTCTTTTGCGAACATAGAGACCCTAGAGCTCTTCCATTCTTGTTGCCTTTACTAGATGAGCCTTCTCCTGTAGTCAGGATGAGTGCTGTTTATGCTTTAGGTAGAAACCCTTGTCCAAAAGCTATAGATCTTTTGTTGCATCTATTAAGATTTGATAGTAACGCTTATGTGCGAAAAGCTACAGCATGGAGTCTAGGAAATTACCCTGACGCCCCAGTTCTAGAACCTCTGATTAATGCATTAAAACAAGATGTAGCTGCCGTGAGATTGTGGGCATCCAGTTCTTTAGCCGAGGTTGGACTAAATTCATCAGAGAGCTCTCCCACAGCCGCGAATCAATTACTTGAAAGTTTGCAAGTAGATGGTGAACCAATAGTACGAAGTAACTGTATTTGGTCCCTAGGCCGCCTTTATGGACTTTTGAGAGCGGAAATCCAAACTCAAATAGTAGAGACTTTTATTTCTGTCTTATTAAATGATAGAGAGCCTTCTGTCAGGTATGAAGCAAGGACAGCTTTGGAGCAAATGGATAATCCAGAGGTACAAAAAAAATTAAAATCGTTAATTGATGATGGTCAATTGGTTTAATTTTTGGTACAAAAACAATTCGTTGTAATTAATAATTCGCGTTTCTAGAGTTTTTTTCTATATCATGCGTGACTTAGGGGATTCAATTTCATGCCACAACGCACATTGCGCTTTAAAATCCGACAAGATGGACGAGTTGAAGAAACCGTCGAAGGTCTTGTTGGTCAGGCATGTATTGATTTAACTGAGAAGCTTGAGGATGCCTTAGGCACCGTTGAAAGGAGAGAGCCAACCTCTGATACCTTTCTTCGCGAAAACGTTCAAAAACAGACTATTCCTGCAGAAATCCACTGATGTCACATTTCAGCACAGTTAAAACTCAACTTCGTAAGAAAGAGTTCCTTAAACAGGCTCTAATAGATTTAGGGTATGTACCCAACGAAGGTGAAAATCTAGTTAGAGGCTATAGAGGTCAAACTGTAAAAGCTCAAATGACTGTAGAGATGAGTAAGGGAGCAGACATTGGATTTCGTTGGAATGAAGGCTCGAAATCATATGAACTTGTAACTGATCTTGATCTTTGGAAACAATCAATACCAATTGAGAGATTTTTAGCTCAGGTCACTCAACGTTATGCTTTAAACACTGTTCTTGATTCAACTTCTCAAGAAGGATTTCAAGTTTCTGAGCAAAAGCAAAATTTAGATGGATCAATTGAATTAGTAGTTACTCGTTGGGATTCCTAAGACTGTTTTTTGAAAATTGACTTTTGATCCTAGAGCTGCTTTTGAAACTCGGTCTATTGAATATCAGCCCTCAAATGATATTTATGATCCAAATGTTGCATACGAAGCAGCTAATAATGAAGATTTTGAGCTTAGTGGTAGAGATCCAGTCCTTGGAGGGAAGTTAAGGGAAAAAGCTGTTTGGGTTGATGAGAGGAAATGTATTGGCTGTACATACTGCAGTTCAGTTGCTACTAACACTTTTGCAATGGAGCCTGAACAAGGAAGAGCAAGAGCCTTTAGACAAGATGGAGATAGTGATGAATTAATACAAGAAGCCATAGATACCTGCCCTGTTGATTGTATAGATTGGGTTTCTTTTGAAGACTTAATTAAATTGGAAGAAGTTTTAAAAAATCATCATTTTAGGAATTTAGGTTTACCACCGGTTACTTGATTTTTAAATATAGAAGTGTCAAGAATTAAAGATAGTAAAAACAATTCAATACCTAGAAGAAGATTCGGTCGAACGGAGATTCAGATGCCAGTCTTATCTCTTGGCGGGATGCGCTTTCAACAAAGCTGGAAGGATTTAGACCCAAAAGAGATTGATAATCAACAACAAGACATTGTGCGAAAAACTATTAAGCTTGCTGCTCAAAAAGGTATGCATCATATAGAAACTGCTCGTCATTATGGAACATCAGAGCGCCAGATAGGCTGGGCCTTCGGTCAAATCGATGACCCAAAAAGAATATTGCAAACGAAAATACCACCAAATAATGATACTTCGATATTTGAGCAGGAACTTGAGTTGAGTATGAGTAGATTAGGTTCCAAAAAAATTGATTTATTAGCTATTCATGGTATCAATCTTCCTGAGCACTTGGATATGACTATTCGTCCAAATGGATGTCTACAGATTGTTCGTCAATGGCAAAAGGATGGTCTTGTGGGTCACGTTGGCTTCTCAACTCATGCAAACGTTGACCTGATCATTAAAACAATTGAAACAGGACTTTTTGATTATGTTAATTTGCATTGGTATTTTATACGTCAAGAAAATGAAAGAGCTTTACAAGTAGCAAATGCTAATGATATGGGGGTTTTCATTATAAGTCCTACTGATAAGGGAGGTCATTTACATACCCCGTCATTGAAACTATTAGATTTATGTAGTCCTTTGCATCCAATAGAATTTAATGATCTGTTTTGTTTGAGGGATAAAAGAATTCATACATTAAGTGTCGGAGCGTCAAAGTCTGAAGATCTAGATATTCATTTAAGTGCAATCTCTAAAATGGATATAACGCATGGATTAATTAAGACTATAGAAAAAAGATTAGTTGATGCTTCATATAAGTCGCTTGGAGAGTCATGGTTGACTACTTGGAAGATAGGCTTGCCTGGCTGGGACCAAACTCCAGGAGAGATTAATATACCTATTTTGCTATGGCTACATAATTTATTAGAGGCTTGGGATATGGAAAGCTTTGCTAAAGATCGTTATGGCCTTTTAGGTAGAGGAGGACATTGGTTCCCAGGCTCAAACGCAGATTGTTTGGATTGTGAAGTGAGCGAGGATGACTTGAAAAAAGTTCTGATTAATAGCCCGTGGAGCTCTGAAATACCTTTTATACTTAGAAAATTGAAAGACAGATTGGGGGGACAGAGAAGAGATAGATTATGGGGAATTTAGTAACCTAATGGCTGTTTTTTTGGTTTGCCAATGGATCTTGGATATTGATTAGGACATTTATTAATAGAACTAATTCTAATAATATTCCTAATACCGCGATTATTTGGCAGTACGAATTTATGTGTTCGTTGGATCTCTGCATTTAGTTCAGTTAAAGCTTTTTTTAGTATTTGCTGCTCTTCTTCACTCCAGTCCCCTTTAAATATGAGCGCTTGACCTGTCGAATTTAAAAAAGGCACGAGATATTCTGCTACTACATTTGCAGAAGCAACTGCTCTTGCAATGGCATAGTCGAAATTACTTCGAAGGAGTGGATCCCTTCCTGCTGTCTCAGCTCGTTCAGTGACAACTGTTATACGAGAATTCAATCCAATTTCTTTAGAAACTTCTTTCAGAAATGTCGTTTTTTTATTTGAAGAATCTAAAAGAGTAATATTTGAATTTGGCAAGGCTATAGCTATGGCAATACCAGGAAATCCACAGCCAGAACCAATATCTATGTATTTATGAGAAAGTTCAGGATATTGAAGGTCTTCATGCAGTGGCAACAAGCTGTCACATACTTGTGCAATCCAGAAATCATCTCCATCAACTAAACGAGTAAGGTTGCTCTTCTTATTCCATTTTTTAAGCAACTCTTGCAAATGGATAAATTGAGCTAATTGTTTTTCACTTGGCATCCATTTAAGCTCATTCCATATCATTAGATGATTTGCATTTTTGTTGTTTTTATGAGTAGACATTTTGAATTGTTTTTTGAAATAGTCAGTCCTGAAATATTTAGATAAAATTTATACATTATTCGATCATATTTTCTTTAGTTGACTGCTTCCTCTAATTGTTACGAACTGCTTGGTGTTTCTACCTCTGCCAATAACGCAGAGCTTAGAAAAGCTTTCCGTCAATTAAGTAAGCAACTTCATCCGGATACTACATCTTTGCCAAGTGATGAAGCGACAAGCCAATTTCAAAAAGTTTGTGAGGCTTATGATTTATTAAGTGATCCTGTCTTAAGGGCAAACTATGACTTATTTATAGAAAAGAATAATCTTATAAATCAGAAAAAAGAATCTTATTTAAATAATGTACAATCTTTACAATTTTCTAAATCTATAGGAGTAAGGCGACAATTGTCAGGAGGAGAACTGTTTTCACTTCTGCTTTTAACCACCTCTATTCTCTTGAGCCTTGCTTTAGGAGTGTTTATTGGTTTTTTAAGAGGCGGAAACTTGAATTTTACTCCAAGTTGGTTGATGTAAGTTTAATTTCAGAGCTAATTATATAGCTCAGTACCTAGAATCTTTGTGAGAAATAATTCTAGGATAGACAATTTAAGCCCTCTTGGATTCCAAAATAGCATTTTTCAAGTTCTTCATCTTTGATACATAGTGGTGGCATTAGATAAACTACATCTCCTAATGGCCTAATGAAAACACCAACCTTCAATGCACTTGCTTTCATGATTTTCCCAACGGAACTTAAATACCCTTTTTTACCTTTCACTTTAATATTAAAAGCAGCAATTGTTCCTGTAATTCTTGGATATTCAATTCTTGGATCTTTAACTATTTTTTGTAGATGAGGTAGATGACGTGACTCAAAATCCAAATATTTTTGCGGGGAGTTTTCTAAAAGATCCAGGCTGGCATTGGCAGCTGCGCAGCCTAAGGGATTAGCTGTGAAACTATGACCGTGCCAGAAAGTTTGCTTGGGATCTTCGCCAAGGAAACCTTCTGAAATTCTTTTACTAGACATAGTAACTCCCATCGGAAGGAATCCACCGGTTAACCCTTTTGAGAGTGATATAAGGTCTGGCTTTAATCCCGCTCTTTGAAAAGCGAATAGCTCTCCACACCTTCCAAAGCCAGTTAAGACTTCATCTATAATCAGTAAAGAATTAGCTTGGCGAATTCTTTTTTCGACTTCTACTAAAAATTCTGAACGAACCATTCGCATCCCTCCAGCCCCTTGCACTAATGGCTCAAGAATTACTGCAATAGTTGGTTTCTTTAGGAGGTGATCAAGAGTTTCTAAAACCTCCTTTTCTCGTTTTTCAAAATCTTCATCGCCCCACCATGTCTCAGGCCAAGGAACTCTACTAACGGGAAATAGCATTTGATCAAAAGGCTCGCTAAATATATTTCGTTCGCCTACTGCCATCGCTCCAAATGTATCTCCATGGTAGGCACCTTCGAATGCAATGATTTGAGATCTATTGTCACCCTTATTCTTCCACCATTGTCGAGCCATTTTTAAAGCTACTTCTACTGCTGTAGAGCCATTATCCGAAAAGAATAACTTTTCTAGACCTGTTAATTTACTTAGTCGATTAGCTAAAAGCTCAGCTTGAGGATGAGTGAAATCTGCAAAGATAATTTGTTCCAATTGCTCTGCTTGAGTTGCGATAGCTTTGGCAATATATTCATTTGCATGACCATGAAGAGTGACCCACCAGCTACTTATACCATCGATTATGGGAGCTCTGTCTTTAGGAAGTAAAAGGGCACCTTTGGCTTTTTCAACCAATAATTGAGGCTTAGAGGATGTAAGTTGTGTAAATGGTGGCCATATATGAGGATTCTGAATAGTTTGATTTGACTTTTCTTTCTCATTCATCAAATTTAGTTTTCCCTCTTGTTTCATTTAACTTGATTGAAGTCAAAATAATCTTTTGGTTAAGAAAAAAATAAAATTTTAATTTAGAATGTAATTTTTAAGCTTTTGATCTAATAGCTGTTTATTCCATTCTTTTGAAAGTACTTTTGCGCTGACTTTGTCAAAGATAGGAAGACTTGCAAGAATTTTAGTATCTCCAAATTGCTCTAGAGTCTTCGGATTGTCTTTGTGTGGTGGGCCGTTTAATACTATTCCTAATACATCTAAATTTCGATGTTTCAAGGCTTCTAAGCTTAATAAGGTGTGATTGAGAGTGCCAAGACCGCTCCTGGCTACAAGAATTATTGGAGCTCCCCAAACCTTTAATTGGTCTATTTGTAGCCAATCCCGATTTAAAGGAACCATCAAACCACCTGCAGTCTCGATGATTATTAATTCATCTAATTCAGGTAATTTTAAATTGCTTGGTTCAATAAAACCAGACTCTTGTTCGGCAGCCCAATGTGGAGAGACAGGAGCCTTAAATTTATATCTTTCAGAAAGATAGCGATTAGGTTCAAGATTTAAGAGATTGCAAACAGTTTTGGTATCTGTACCTTCCTCTGTTCCACTTTGAATGGGTTTCCAGTAGATACCTTTAAGACCTTGGACGAAAAAACTACTAACTATTGTTTTACCTACATCTGTATCTGTACCACAAATAATAATTCTTTTTGAGAAAGGACTCATCGCTTTATTAATAAAAACTGAATTGACCAACTAAGGCTTACTTGTTTATCCTTGTTGGAAATTGGCCAAAAAGACAATAGATGTCGCCAATCTGAAACACTTAATTGTTCCTTCTGACTACTTTGTGCTCCGACCTTGATCATTGGTTTTAATAAAGAAGTCGCCTTCTTCGCTGTTTGTTTGATAACTTCAATTTTATTATATAAAATACTTTGTTTTGGAACGACTCTAATTAGTGAGTCGTATGATGGTAAATCAAGAGCTGTACATGTTAAATTTGCCTTTTCTGCAGCTTCATACCATTCTGGGAAACTTCCCTTGATTGGGATTGCTAAAGCAATCCATCCATCTAGACTTAGAGAATTCAACCATTCCTTAAGTTTTTTTTGTGGATTATTAAGCCAATGTAAAACAAAACTTGAAGCTAATAAATCTGGTTTTCTAGACCACTTAGGTAACCCATTATTTAAATCCCAAAGTTGTTTAACATTCTTTTCTGAATGTTGATCAATCATCTTTTGAGAATTATCCAATCTCACTACATATTGGTTTGGATGTAGATCTTCTAATGATTTAGCGAGTAGTCCAGTGCCAGAACCAAGGTCAACCCATAGTCCATGTTTGATTGAATGATGAGAACATATTTTTGCAAGTTTTAAAGCAGTACTTTTTTGAATTGATGCTGATTCGTTATAACTTAATGCAGCTTCGTTAAAGTTTTTATTAACTTGGCTAGACCATGTTTTTTGCATGATCAAATTCTAGCCAGTGTTTGACTTTTTTGATATTTTTAATTTTTGTAATGGAATGCCCCTCGTCTTGAAGGTTGATTATTTTGGGCACGGCTTCTAAGTGGTTTATTAAATCTTCAGTCAGCTTTTCTTTTGTTTGATTAGCCAAAATATAGTCTTGTTCACTGTTAAAAATAAGTACTTTGGCAGAATTGCTTAAGCCCATCGGTAGAGAATCAGAATTCATAAGAAGTTTTAAATCATTTTTCAGTCTCAATCTTCCTGAATCTGATATATGAATGAGATTGGATTCGGATGACTTAACATCTATGTAATTCGGTTTATAAGCTTTGATATGAAATTTTCTTAACATAGCTGCTTCATTAGGCGTGTTAATTGCATTCATCATCCTATTGAGGGCAAGTTTTATAAGGCGATTCTCTTTGCTCATTGGAATAAAACGACTAAAACTATTGATTAAGACAACATGAGTAGCTGAGTGTAAAACTTCTTTATCTATCAAATGTGAACCAAGAGAGTGACATATAGCAACTCTTTTAAGTTCGACTTGATTTGAGTTCTGATTCCATTTGGGTGTACGAGGACTTATATCTTTATATCCGCGTTCAGAACTTTTCCACTCCCAATCACAATTTTTAAATATCTTTTCCCAATTTGACCATTGATGACTATCACCAGCCCAGCCATGCATAGCAATTATTTCTTTCATTTATTTTTAAGAACTTCGATCAGTCTTTCGAAGGCCTGAATTGGAGTATTTCGTCTGATCACCAATCTGAGTCTCGATTTACCTTCAGGGACAGTTGGTGGGCGGATCGCAACAGTTAGAAGGCCTTGTGCCTCAAGTCTCTTCTGATAATCCATGGCTATTTCGTCTGAACCTAGAATTATGGAGATTATTGGACCTTCCCCAACAGGCCGTTGCCACCCAACTTGAGACAATCTGTCTCTTAAAGTTCTTGATTTTTCTTTCAGTTCGCTACCCCAGCCAGGGTTGTTTTCAATTAGATTTAAGGCGGTTAAAGCGCTTGCACAAAGTGGAGGAGCTAAAGCAGTTGTATAGCGAAATGCCCCACAGTTTTGTATTAAGTTTTCTCCTGTTCTCTTGTCTGTTGCTAGAAATGCTCCCCCACTTCCAAATGCTTTACCGAAGGTTCCACTGATAATTGATATTGGTTCTTTGAGTCCAAAAGATTCTCCTCTTCCTTCTGAACCCATAACGCCAAAAGCATGAGCTTCGTCTATCAATAACTTTGAATCATACTTAATGCATAGCTTTGAAATTTTTTTTATAGGTGCTGTTGTACCTTCCATACTAAAAAGGCTTTCAGTAATTACTAAAGGTTGTTTGTGAGGATTGTTTTGTCTGGATTTTTTTAAAAGTTTTTCTAGTTCCGATAAATTGTTGTGCTTAAATCTAGTGAGTTTTGCTCCACTTGCTCTCACTCCAACGAGCAGAGAATGATGTATCAGACGGTCACAAATAACAGGAGTGTGACGATCAGTAAGTGCTAAAACTGCAGCCAGATTAGCCTGGAAACCACTCGGGTAAATGAGGACAATCTCACGATCAAGCCATTGGGCAAGCTTCGTTTCAAGTCTTTGATGAATATTTCTACTACCAGTAATAAATCTTGATCCTCCAGAACCAACTCCATCGGTTTCTAAGATTTGTTTAGCTGCCTCAATTAATAATGGATGTCTTGCTAGGTCTAGATAGTCATTACTCGCTAGATCAATTAAGGTGATTTGATTGTGATTTTCATCTACACCAATCAATTCTGAGGATGTTTTTCCTGGAACCCAAGTTCTCAGTTTACGAATTCTAGAGTTAGGGATTGCAGGCATATTGTTATTTTGTTTTCTGCATTTAAAGATTTGGGTGTTGGCTTAACATTTTTTCTTTGGTTTCTTGATTTTATTATGTATCCACATCAAAAATCATGTGGTCATAGAATATTCCCCTAGGATTTAGTAATGACTTCATCAGAAAGAGATACGTCTGAGAACGAAATCCTCAAAAACAATTTAAATCCAAAGGAAATCTTTCCTTATGAATTAGATGAGTTTCAACTTAAAGCAATTGACTCACTCAATCAAGGGCATTCTGTAGTTGTTAGTGCTCCTACGGGATCAGGTAAAACCTTAATAGGAGAGTATGCAATTTATAGAGCGATTTCTCATGGAAATAAGGTGTTTTATACAACCCCCTTAAAAGCTTTATCTAACCAAAAGCTAAGAGACTTTAGGAATCAATTTGGTTCAAGAAATGTGGGTCTTTTAACAGGTGATTTAAGTCTGAATAGAGAGGCTTCAATTCTTGTTATGACTACTGAAATTTTTAGAAATATGCTTTATGCAGCAGCAGATAGAAATGATGACCCTCTAATTGATATGGAAACTGTTGTTCTTGATGAATGTCATTACATGAATGATGCTCATAGAGGGACAGTGTGGGAGGAATCAATTATTCATTGTCCTAAATCCGTTCAGTTTGTTGCTCTATCGGCAACCGTTGCGAATGCAGGTCAATTAACTGATTGGATTGAGCAAGTTCACGGACCTACAGATTTGGTATCAAGTGATTTAAGACCAGTTCCCTTGGAATTTAATTTTTGTAGTGCTAAAGGACTTCATCCATTACTCAATGAAAAAGGAACTGGATTACATCCAAACTGTAAGATTTGGCGTCCAATAAAATCACATAAGAAGAGAGGTCGCTTATCCAAGCCTACTCAACCTGACTCTCCTTCACTGGGCTTTGTGATTTCGAAGTTGGCAGAAAGAAATATGTTACCCGCTATTTATTTTATTTTTAGTCGTCGTGGCTGTGACAAGGCTGTGAAAAAAATAGCTAGCACTTGTTTAGTGAACCAAGAAGAAAGAAAATCAATTCAAGATCGATTTGAAAAATATACAATTTTAAATTCAGAAGGTTTGCGAGATGATTTACATATAAAAGCTTTATTTAATGGAATCGCATCTCATCATGCAGGAGTTCTTCCTGCCTGGAAGGAGTTAATTGAGGAATTATTTCAAGAAGGATTGATAAAGGTTGTTTTTGCAACTGAAACATTAGCTGCAGGAATCAATATGCCGGCAAGAAGTACAATTATATCTACTTTGTCTAAGAGATCAGATAATGGACATCGGCAACTGATGGGTAGTGAATTCTTACAAATGGCAGGTAGAGCTGGAAGAAGAGGTCTTGATTCTAGAGGCTATGTGGTGACTGTACAAACTCGATTCGAAGGGGTTCGCGAGGCTGGTCAATTAGCGACTAGTCCAGCTGACCCACTTATTAGTCAATTCACACCAAGCTATGGCATGGTTCTGAATTTATTACAGCGATATGATTTAGACAAATCAAAAGAATTGATAGAAAGAAGCTTTAGTAGGTACTTGGCAAGCTTGGATTTAGTGGAAGATGAAGAAGAGTTATTCAGATTAAAAGAGGAGTTTAAAGAGTATAAAATCTTTTCAGAAGATATACCATGGTCAGATTTTGAAAGATATGAGAAAATAAAAAGTCATTTAAAGGAAGAAAGAAGACTATTAAAAATTCTTCAAAAACAATCTGCAGAAACCTTATCTAATGAATTGATCTTAGCCTTAGAATTTGCAAATAATGGAACCCTTATAAGTCTTAAGACATCAAGGTTGAAAGGGAAAGTCACGCCTGCAGTCATTGTTGAAAAAATACAAAAAGGAGAGAGACAATCTCAATTGTTATGTTTAACAGATGAAAATATTTGGATACTTATCGCTTGTAAGGAAGTTGTTAGCCTTTATGGTGAATTGACTTGCTTAGACGTATCACATCTTACAACTCCTGAAATTAGTAGATCAGGAGAAATATATTATGGCGATATACTAAGTAATCAAATAGCTTCAAAAATTTCAAATTTGGCTCAGAAAAATGATATGAGAACGGCTCAATATGATCTTGCTAGTGAAGTTTTATCTCAAGCTAAATTAGTTGAATCTCTTAATGATGAATTATTGATTCACCCAGCGCATCGATGGGGGGATAAGAAAAAATTAAAGAAGCATAGACGAAGAATGGACGCACTAGGTATTGAAATACATGAACGTGAGAAGATACTCTACGACAGGTCTAATCGTCACTGGGAAACTTTTTTATCACTAATTAAAGTACTAAATCATTTTGGGTGTTTGGATGATTTTAATCCAACTGAAATCGGTAGAGGTATTGGATCTTTAAGAGGTGAAAATGAGTTATGGTTAGGATTGGTTTTGATGAGTGGACATCTTGATGAATTAACACCAGTAGAATTAGCTGGTGTTATTCAGTCAATTGCTACTGAAGTAAATCGTCCAGATTTATGGTCTGGATTTATTCCAAGTGTAGTTGCAGACGAAGCATTTAATGATTTATCAAATATTCGAAGAGAATTGTTTAGAGTTCAAGAACGATTTGGTATAGAAGTCCCGATCTTATGGAGTTCAGAATTAATGGGTTTAGTAGAAGCCTGGGCTCGAGGAAGTACTTGGACAGATTTAATTTCAAATACTTCCTTAGATGAGGGAGATGTCGTAAGAATTTTAAGAAGAACAAATGATTTACTTTCACAAATTCCCTATTGTGAGTCTGTGAGTAGGCAACTAAGAAATAATGCCAAGACAGCGATGAAACTAATGGATAGATTTCCAGTTTGTGAAGCTGAAGATATTAATCAAGCAAAAGCAATAAATCATGAACTTATTAATCCAGCAACTGAAAGACATAATTTAGATTGAAAAACCTTATTTTTTAATCACCTTCAATCATAGATTTCGGATTAGTGAGATTATCAAATTCTTCTTGATCAATATAATTTAATTGACTAGATGCTTGTCTTAGACTTAGATTTTTTTCATGGGCTAATTGGGCAATTTTACTAGCTTTGTCGTATCCGATTGATGGTGCTAGTGCAGTTACCAACATCAATGAGTTGTCTAGATACTCTTTAATTTTTTCTTTATTGGGTTGAATACCTTCAATCATATGCTCTCTGCAACTCTTGCATGCATTTTGAATAAGGTTGATACTTTTTAAAATGTTATAGCCAATAAGTGGTTTATAAACATTCATTTGTAGATGTCCTCCACTCCCTGCAATTGACACCGAGGTGTCCATACCAATTATTTGCGTACAAACCATAGCCATCGCTTCGCATTGAGTAGGATTAGTCTTCCCTGGCATTATTGAGCTACCAGGTTCATTAGCTGGCAGCTGTAGTTCTGATAATCCAGCTCTAGGTCCACAAGATAAAAGTCGAAGATCATTAACTATTTTGAGCAAAGTGACGGCTAACAATTTTAGTTGAGACATTATATTTACAAGACCATCATGACTAGCCATGATCGCAAATTTATTAGCTGCAGTTTCAAAAGGTAAATTTGTTTTTTTAGCAATATCAAGAGCAATTAATTTATCGAAATTCTTTGGAGTATTTAGACCAGTGCCAATAGCAGTTCCTCCAAGTGGAAGAGGATAAAGTTCCTCGAGGTTGATTTCAATACGTCCTAATGCAGTTTCTAATTGAACAGCCCAAGCAGAGACTTCTTGTCCAAGAGTTAGAGGTACTGCGTCTTGAAGATGAGTACGTCCTATTTTTATAATATCTTTCCATTCTTTGCTTTTTTGATGGAATACATCAATGAGTTTTTTTAATTCAGGTATTAATGTGCCCTTTAAGGTGACTATTGTGGCTATTTGAATTGCAGCTGGGAAAACATCGTTTGTTGATTGAGAGCAATTGACATGATCATTTGGATGAATTGGATTATGACTACCTAAAGGATTATTTAAACGTTTTGAAGCTATATTACAAATCACCTCATTGACATTCATATTGGTTTGAGTACCACTGCCTGTTTGCCAAACTTTCACCGGGAATTGATCATTATGTTTCCCTTCAATAATTTCTAAAGTTGCTTCGGTAATAAATTGAGTCGTTTCTGTATTTATTAGGCCTAGATGATTGTTTACTTGAGCAGCAGAAGCTTTGATTTGGGCAATTGCATGAATAATCTCGAGTGGTATGACCTCATCTCCAATAGAGAAATTTAATATTGATCGTTGAGTCTGAGCTCCCCATAACGCATCCTTTGGAACATCAATTGAACCAAGGCTATCTTTCTCAAGTCGATTCATATTGGACATTGATCTTTGGTTGAGAATTTTAAGTTTCCTAAGTAAATAGAAACATATAACTATAGATTTTAGTTGAATTTAGTTCTATTCTCTTTTTAAGGTCTATTGACTTATATTAATTGATTTAGCTTTTAAAGTTATATACCAAGTCTTTCCCAAATAACACTCAAATTGGATTGATGTAATTCGGTTGAGAAACATTCAGAAAGTTTTTCTTTTGAGAGACTTTTCACTACTTCTGGATCATTCTCAAGGTTTTTTTGGAAATTTCCTTCGTTTTGATTCCAGGCTGAATGAGCATTCTTTTGTACTAGTCGATAAGAATCTT
The DNA here is from genome assembly GCA_003216975.1 of Prochlorococcus sp. AG-402-I20. Lineage (GTDB taxonomy): Bacteria > Cyanobacteriota > Cyanobacteriia > PCC-6307 > Cyanobiaceae > Prochlorococcus_B. The sequence continues at coordinate 6,576 of QCHY01000020.1, read as the reverse complement.
CTCGACTCAGTCCATTTTCAACTAAAGCTAAAAGAACTCTTTGACTAAAAACAACTCCTCCATAAATGTTCAAATTTTTCAGCATATTATTTGGATAAACACCCAGACCTTTAATTATTGCAGTCATTTCTGTGATCATAAAATGAAGAGTAATTGATGTGTCTGGGAGCATTAATCGTTCATTGGAGCTGTGGCTTATATCTCTTTCATGCCATAGAGCTACATTTTCAAGAGCTGCAACTACATAACTTCTTAAAACTCTGGAAAGACCACTTACTCTCTCACTTCGTATGGGATTTCTTTTATGAGGCATCGCAGAGCTGCCTTTTTGGCCTTTAGCAAAGTTTTCCTCTACTTCAAGAACATCCGTTCTTTGCAGGTTTCTAATTTCTGTAGAAAAACGATCAAGTGAAGATCCAATTAAAGCAAGAATCTGCACATAATTAGCATGCCTATCTCTTGAGATAACTTGAGTGCTAGCGGTATCACACTCAAGCCCCAAAAGTTCGCAAGTTATTCTTTCTATTTCTGGATCAGTATTTGCATACGTACCCATGGCTCCGCTGATTTGTCCAACCGAGATATCTTTCTCAAGACTACTTAGTCTATCTTTGTTTCTGAGAGTCTCAGCTAGCCATCCTGCCAACTTAAATCCAAAAGTAATAGGCTCTCCATGAATCGCATGTGAACGTCCAATCATGACGGTATTCTTATGCTGCCTTGCCAATGCTCTAATAGCTTCTTCAAGTAAGAAAAGCTCTTTTCTTAAAAGCTTGACTGATGACTTCAATTGAAGTGCTAGACCAGTATCAAGGACATCGCTACTGGTCATTCCAACGTGTATGAAACGGCCAGCATCCCCAACATATTCATTTACGTTCGTTAGAAAGGCAATTACGTCATGGCGGACTTCCCCTTCTATTTCGAGGATGCGTTCTGGTTTGAAATTTGCCTTTGATCTAATTGTGTCCATTGCACTTTGAGGTATTTTCCCTAATTTGCAATTAGCCTCACATGCGGCAATTTCAACATCAAGCCATGTTTGATATTTGGCTCGATCAGACCAAATATTTCCCATTTCTGGGTTTGTGTAACGCTCAATCAAAGTGCTACAAAGTTAAAGGTTACTTTAATTTAGATCGTCAAGGTCAAGCTGACTTGAGTCTATTGTGTTCAACTTCCCAATGGACATATCTTCCCCAAGCCTGCTGTCTTACTCTGCATCTTCCTCCTTTGCAATCAATTACTTGAAAGGGAGGCAAATCATTTGGTTGATTTGCAAATATTGCAAAACTTCCTGGAGGTAGAAGTTCAAGCACTTCACCAGTTTGTTTTTTTGAGGTTAGATGAAAATGACCATGGCTAGATAGCTCATTTTCATTTCTTGGATGCCTGAGCTTTTTAGACAAAACCTTTGGTCAGTTGACTAGATTCTCTATTGAAAAAGAGGATAAGCACGAGTTCTGCGGTTTTTGTTCCGTTTCCTGTTTGTTTTTGTAAACAAATGACTAAAAAATCGCGATTAGATCTTCACTTGCTGACTAAAGGGTTAGTGCAAACACGTCAAGAGGCCCAAAAGCTCATTAGAGCTGGCAAAGTTAAAACAATTAATGGTCAAATTTTAGATAAGCCAGGCCAAGACGTTTTAAAAGATCTTGAGATAGAAGTTACGCAGCCCTTGAAATATGTATCTAGAGGGGGTGAAAAGTTGGCTGAAGCGTTTAATCAATTTCCTATAGATATTAAGAATAGGGTTTGTTTAGATGCTGGGATTTCCACCGGTGGTTTTACAGATTGTCTTTTGCAGTTAGGAGCCGCAAAGGTTTACGGAGTTGACGTTGGGTATGGCCAGACTGCATGGAGTATCAGAAATGATCCAAGAGTAGTTCTTTGGGAACGTACAAATATTAGGTATTTAACTCCTGAAAAATTATTTAATGATGGAGATCCAATACCAGACTTCGCAGTTGCAGACTTATCTTTTATCTCTCTTAAAATTGTTTTTCCTAGTATTAAATCTCTTCTTCAATCTAATCGCTCTGAGTTACTTGTATTAGTAAAACCTCAATTTGAGGTTGGCAAAAATAAAGTGGGAAAAGGGGGAGTGGTTCGTGATCATAGATTGCATGCTGAGGCTATAGAGGGTGTAGTCAACGATTCTAAAAAATATGGATGGTACCCAAAAGGCTTAATTGCATCGCCTCTGAAGGGCCCTGCTGGTAATAAAGAATATCTTCTTTGGATGGGTGATGAGGTTGAGGGAAATATTGAAATCGAAAAATTGTTAAATGTTGTCTGCTTGTGAATTGTGCGTTTAAAGAGCTGTTTCGTTTCTATCGCCCGTTCTGATTCTAACCACGGAATCAATTGGGCTAACAAAGATTTTCCCATCTCCTATTTCTCCTGTCTTGGCGGCATCAGCAATAGCTTTTAAAACAATTTCAGATTTTTCATCAGGAACTACAACTTCAATTTTGAGCTTTTGAAGAAACTCAACGGTGAATTCTGAACCTCTATATCTTTCAACTTGTCCTTTTTGTCTACCAAACCCTCTTACCTCACTTACTGTCATACCAACTATTCCTGCATTTACTAATGCAATTTTTACATCTTCCAACTTAAAAGGTCGGATTATTGCTTCTATCTTTTTCATATCACTTTAGGTAACTCAAACAATCTTAGATAATTATTATCAGATTTTGTTTATATGGCTTAGAGAATTGATGAAATTTACATTTAAACCCGCCTTATATGCATCTTCACCAAGCATTTTTGCATCATTGGTAGGAATTATGACTAAACCATTACTGATTGATTCCCAATGCTCGGATTCAAAATGAGTTTGTAGCCAAAGGATTCCATGAACACTTTTTGGTTCTATTTGAGTTCCATTACGTTTGTTAGAAAGACTGATGTCCATATAAAAACTTGATCTATATCTATTAGGGGGGATAGCGTTGATTAGTTTTGTACCGGTTGATACAAATCAACTTTTTAACATCATTTCGCCATTTTTTGATTAGAAGTATTTATTTAAAGTTTGAATTTTTAATCAAGCTTGTATGTAGTGTTAGTTTTAAATGCCATTAAAATGTGATTAGACAAGAAAAGGTCATCAAAGAAGAAATTATGTATGGGGAGAGGGATATAGAGTCTGGAAGCTTAATTTGTTTCCCAAATCCAAATATTAATAGGGATTATGAAATTTCAATAGATTTCCCTGAATTCACATGTAAGTGCCCTTTCTCAGGTTATCCAGATTTTGCAACTTTGAGAATTAAATATCAACCAAATACTAAGGTGATTGAATTAAAGGCAATTAAACTTTACTTAAATAGTTATCGAGAAAAGAAAATATCCCATGAAGAGGTTACGAATAAAATAGTCGATGACTTTGTTAAAGTTTCTGATCCTAAGTGGATGCAATTAGAAGCTGATTTTAATCCTAGAGGTAATGTTCATACAATCATTAGAGTCTGTCATGGTAAAAGAAATAATTTAGAGCTAATTCTCTAAGAAAGTAATAAATTTTGGGAATTCTTTTGAAAAACCAGAGAGATTTCTGTTACTTAATCCACCTATATAAATCATAGATTTTTCCTTTTCATGCAAGACCCAGATTTTCTTTGTAGAAATAATACTAAGTGAACCTCCAATAAGTATTATCGCGAAACTGGTATATACAAGGGGTACTCCAGGATCATGCTTTAACAATAACCCACTACTTGGAATTATATTTATTACCTTTATTAAAGTTTCTTTGACTTTTGCTTCCTTATTGATACTTAATTTTGTTAGTAATGTACCATCACTATCATAAATACTTACTGGTCCAAGTTCACTATTTACGGTTACTAGAATCGGATCTTTACCATCTTTTTTTGTAGGTATAATTGTCCCCCAAGTTTGTTCACCTAGCTCAGCAATAGGTTTTATTGGAATTTGTAATTTTGGACTACTTTCAATTTGAATAGTTATTGCTGCTAAAGCCCAGTCGGCTTGATATAATGTTAACCCTTTGTATCTTAATGGATAATTTACACTAATTTCCCTTGACTGATTATTTCCATTTAGCTCAATAATATTTACTTTGGACCTATACTGCTCAGCTCTTCCTTGAGGGTCTCTTTCGATTTGAAATTGTTGTAATTCAATAGTTAACCCTTTCTCTTCATTATTGTCTAATAAATCTATTGATCTGCCAGGGGCTAAAAATTTTTCTATGGTTTTCCCATTTAATGAACCATATGTTGCACCTATCATTAATAGGATCATACCTAGATGAATTAATATAGGTCCTAATCTCCCTATCACTCCTTGGCGAGCAGCTATTCTTCCATCTGTTTCTTTTATATTCCAACCTTGTTCTTTTAAATTAATTTTAATTTTCTCTAAGCTTTCTAAGTAATTATTAGTTTCTATTGATTGTGCAATAGAAAGTTTTGCTATTTGACGAGGGGATTTATAATCTATCCATTTCAATGCTGATTTAAGTATAGGTAATTGTCTTCTGAAACTACAAAATGCAAGAGCCAGACCAAGCCAAGTGAGTAAGAATAAAAACCAAAAACTTGTATAGACATGATTAAATCCAAAAAGTAGTAATATATTTCCATTAATTATCCCAAGAAAAGGATATTGATTAAAATTATCGTAATAGAATTGATCTGATTCTTGTTGTGGTATTAAAGTCCCAGCTGCACATGAAATAGCTATTAATAATAATAGTAATATCGCAATCTTTAAGCTAGAAAGCCAGTTTAAAATCTGACTAATTTTTTTCATTTATTTTATATCCAAATAGAGAGAAGACTCATCAGACCTATTGTTAATAAAATCACTCCACTAATAGGTGGAACCCATTTCCCAATAGGTCGTAACGATAATAATTTTGGAATACTTGCGGCAAAAGTACCTGCTACAAATAAAGGAACAATTTGTCCAATCGCAAAACTTCCAAGAAAAATTGTGCCAGTAAGAGGATTTCCTTGTTTAGCAACCCAGGCGAGAAGAACTGCAAGAACAGGGGTAGTGCAAGGAGAGGAGGCTAATCCAAAAGCAAAACCTGCTGAAACTGGAGCGAATGCAGGAGGAAATTGATTTGTCCAAATTTGAGGGTCAGGACCAGATGGAAGTGAGAATTTAACAATCCCAAGCAGATTAAGACCCATAAGTATTGCTAAAAAGCTTATGAAAATTGAAAAGAAACCTGGTAATTGACCATAAATTTTTCCTAAAAAACCGCTTAGACTTCCTAATACCACTAGTGAGATAACTATACCGCTGCAGAAACTAATTGTTTTTTGTAAAGGGTTTTGGTTGTTTTTAAATCCAGCTAAATATGCAACTGTTATTGGTAAAAGTGATAATGAACAGGGCCCCAAGCTAGTCAAAAGACCTCCCGTGAAAACTATCAGAATTGTTATTGGGTTTGGATTATTGAGCCCATTATTAATTAATTGCTCGCCATGACGAGTCAAATCAGAAAAAATTAAACTTATAGAAGAAATGTTCAAAAAGAGATTTTTCACTCTACGTTCTTACCCCAGATTATCTAGTTACAAGTCTATTTGAGGGATTTTTAATTAATAAATCAGAAGATTCAATAGATGATCTGATCAATAAGGCAGCTATTAGTAAGCTTGAAATCAATGAGTTTCCCCCATAACTAATCAAAGGGAAGGGAAGGCCAGTTGTAGGCATTGCTCCTGATGAAACTGCTATGTGCATAATTGATTGGCCAACAAGAATAGTACCTGATCCAATAGAGATTAGTTTAGAATAATTATTTCTACAATTAAGAGATATTTTAAGAGTTAAATATGCAACTACAAGCAGGAATGATAAAAGTAAAATAGATCCAAAGAATCCAAATTCTTCTGCAAAAACAGCAAAGATAAAATCAGTACTTCGGTAAGGTAAATATTGTAATTTTTGCATTGAAAGACCATAACCTTCTCCAAAGAGTCCACCTGAACCAATAGCATAAAGACTCTGAATTAATTGATATCCACTCCCTTGTGGATCTTTCCATGGGTTAATAAATGACATAACGCGACTCTGTTGATAGGCATTAAAAAAAATGCTTATTGAACCAATAAAAAAGCCTGATATAGCCGTGTTAAAAAGATGGCGAAAATTAATACCAGATGCTAATGCAATCATCCAAAGTAATATCCCTATTAATGCAGCAGTACTTAAATTTGGCTGCTTTATGATTAATACGATAATAGATGCAAAAATAGCTAACCAAAAAAGTTTTTTTTCTGAATTTATTCTTTCCCATTGACCAAAAAGCTTTGCACTTTGGAGAATGATAAAAGGTTTGATTAACTCCGATGGTTGAATTTGGATTGGACCGATAATTAACCATCGAGTAGACCCATTAACGGTGCTACCGAAAAAGCTTGTTGATGCAATTAGAACCATACCTATGAAAAGGCAAGGTCCTGAAAGCCTAAGCCAATTTTTGAGATTGATATTTATGGCTAGGTAGAAAATGCTCCAACTAGCGATTAGCCATATTAGTTGTCTTTTTATGTAATAAGCACCTTCACCCATTTCTCTAGTGGCTAC
>QCHY01000019.1 GCA_003216975.1 Prochlorococcus sp. AG-402-I20 | reverse complement strand
GCTCTTTTATCAATATTTAATTTATCTAATATTGGTTCATTAAAAGCAGAGGAAATACTTCGCATTGGGGCGATACCAGATCAAAACCCAGAGCACCTGAATCGTCTATATAAAGTATTATCCTCTGAATTAAGCGAGCAGCTCAATGTTCAAGTCCGTTATACACCAGTTACTAATTATGCTGCAGCTGTAACAGCTTTTAGGACCGGGAATTTAGATTTAGTATGGTTCGGCGCTTTAACAGGTGTACAAGCAAGACTTCAAAGCAATGGATCCAAGGTAATAGCACAAAGAGATATTGATGAAAAATTCCACAGTATTTTTATTGCAAACAAGAAAAGTTCAATCCAAAAAATAAATAACATAAATGACTTAAAAACACTAAAAGGCAAGCGTTTTACTTTTGGCTCTGAAAGTTCAACATCAGGAAGATTGATGCCACAATATTTTTTAAACAAAGCAGGTGTTCAACTTAAAGATTTCAAAGGTGCAAGCCCAGGCTTTAGTGGTAGCCACGATTCAACATTAATGCTTGTGCAAAGTGGTTCATATGAGGCAGGTGCTCTTAGCGAAGAAGTATGGAAGAGAAATCTTGATAGAGGACGCGTGGACCCCTCAAAAGTCTTTGTGATTTGGAAGACTCCTAATTATCATAATTATCATTGGCTTGCTCAAGGAAACCTAGATAAAAAGTTCAAAAAAGGCTTTACGAAAGAGCTTACAAATGTATTTTTACGTTTCAATGAAAAGTCAAAAAAACAAAAACAAATTCTCGAATTATTTAGCGCAAAGAAATTTATAATCTCAAAAAATGAGAATTATAATAAAATAGAAAAGGTAGGTAGAAAAATTGGAAAGATTAAGTGACTAAGTTACTAGAATTAAAAAATATAAGCCATAGAAATAAAGAAAATATTAGAGTAAAAGATATTAATTTAACAATAAATCAAGGTGAGAAGATAGCGCTTATTGGCAAGAGTGGCTCTGGCAAAAGTACATTAATCTCGATCGCGAATGGATCACTAATCCCAAACGAAGGGGAAGTAATATGGAAAGGTTCTCACATTAACAATATTTCAAATATTGAGTCGTCAAAAATAGGAACTATATGGCAGGATTTATCTTTGATAGAAGAACTAAATGTCGCTCAGAATATAAACTGCGGAGCACTAGGTAAACACAATTTCATATGGGCTTTAAAAAATCTCCTCGGAGTCTTAGATATAGGTTTATGCCAAGAATGTCTAGCAGCTGTCTATCTGCCAAAAGAAACTATTTATTCCTATATAAATAAACTTTCTGGTGGGCAAAAAAAAAGAATAGCAATTGCACGTCTTTTAAGACAAGAACCAGAGATTCTTCTTGGAGACGAACCTTTCTCAAATTTAGACCCTCTATTATCAAAAAATATCTTAAATTTATTTATTAATAAAAAAAATTATCTTAGAATTAAAATCCCTGAGACCATACTTATAAGTCTTCACCAAATTAATTTAATAAATAATTTCAATAGAGTTATTGGGTTAAAAGATGGAGAGATTGTAATAGATAGAGAAATTCATAATATCAATCAATCAGAGCTTGATTGGCTATTTTAATTCTCAATGAAATTAATAAAACCAGTATCAACTTTAATAACATTAATCCCATCAATAGCTTATATTCCCATTCTCATAGAAATCATCAAAGGATTTCATATTGGGGGTCTAAATATCATATTTCAATTCATAAGATCAGCAATAAAACCTTCGTTCAATCAAGAAGTAGTTAAAAGCGCATGGGAAGGACTTCAAATAACAATTGCTACTGCTTTAACTAGCTGGGTTATAAGTATGCTTATTGGAATTCTTTTAGGTGTACTATCTACAAATTTATTTTGGAAAAGTATTCCTAAATTTTCTTATTTAGGTAAATTCATAAAATATTCATTAGCAATTCCAAGGTCAATACATGAAGTAGTCTGGGGCCTGCTATTTATACAAATTTTAGGTTTGAATATTTGGGTGGCAATTATATCAATAGTAATTCCCTATTCAGCCTTAACAGCAAGAGTAATTTCAGCGCAACTAGATAGTTTTGACATACAACCTCTAATAGCAATTAAGAAAACTGGATCTAATGTTATAAGCTCATTTATAACTATTCTACTACCAAAGTTAATACCTATCGTATCTACATATGGAAGTTACAGATTTGAATGTGCAATTAGAGGTGTAACATTACTTGGAATATTTGGATTAGGAGGTATAGGAACAGAACTATATTTAACTTTAAAATCCTTTGAGTTCAATGAAATGTGGACTTGTTTGTGGATGCTTTGGTTAGTTATGATTTTATTAGAGAAATTTATAAGATATTTAAGAAGTTATTTATCTGAAAATATTAGTTTGAAAAATTCTTTCTTAATTTCAATCTCAATATTTTCACTATCTCTATCGTTAGGTATTAGTTGGCTTTATAAGCTAAATTTTGAGATATTTACTCCATTAAGCTTTTCGTATTTAAATTTACCTTCATTCGTAGAGATAAGAAATGGATTTAATACCTTACCTCTTTTTAAACTAATCATTACAACAATTTTAATAACTTTTTTCGCTTCTGGGATTGCAATAGGGACACCTCCTCTTTTACTAGTATTATTCCCAGGTAAATTCCCTCTAAAAGTTCAAAATCTTATTTGGATCTTCTTTAGATTGATACCTCCTCCATTGACCACTATACTTATTCTTCTTTTTACTAATCCTAATATATCTGTAGCCGCATTATCACTAGGAATTACACATATGGGTGTCATGGGAAGATTACTTACAGATAATATACTAAATCAAGAAAAAAATATTTATCGAGCAATTAAAAGCAATGGTTCAAGCAAGAAATCAGCTACACTTTATGGAATATTAGCCCCCCAAAGTAATAGTTACTTAGCTTATGGAGCATATAGAAGTGACGTAATTCTAAAGGAAACAGCAATAATAGGTGCAGTCGGAGGAGTAGGATTAGGGTGGCAATTACAGGAATCACTAAGCTCATTCGATTGGGCACAAGTCATGATAATAACTGCTACTTTCTCTTTATTAACAATGTCAGGAGAATTTTTATTTAACACTTCTCAAAATTATTGGTTAAAGAATTCAACCAACAATTTCATTAATTAGTTATTTTATTAAACATATCGACTTATGAATAAATATCAGAAAAAATTAATCATAATTGGAGATAGTGGGGTTTACGGATGGGGAGATCTAGAGGGAGGAGGATGGTCTGAAAGATTAAGACAAAACTGGTTAAGTTTAGATGGTGCACCTATCATTTATTCTCTTGGAATAAGAGGAGATGGATTGGAGAAAGTTGCTATAAGATATAAGAATGAGTGGGCATCAAGGGGAGAGTTAAGGAGAAAAGTTCCTGAAGGTATTTTGCTATCAATTGGATTAAATGATACAGCTAGAATTGGAAGAAAAGATGGCAGGCCCCAACTCTCCGAAGATGCTTTTAAATTTGGCTTAAAACAATTAGTAAACGAAATTAAGAATGAAGTAGATATAATGGTTCTTGGATTAACACCTGTTAATGAAGACTCAATGCCTTTTGCAGAATGTCTTTGGTATTCAAATAAAGCTTGTTCTAAATATGAAAATAAAATTGAAGAAACTTGCTTAGAATTAAATGTTCCGTTTTTATCTATCCATGAGAAAATGATCAACCTATTATCATTTAAAGAATTACTCTCATCAGATGGAATACATCTAAATACTAAGGGTCATAAATGGATTTATGACCAAATTAGCGAATGGCCAGCACTGAAGAATTGGGCTGATTTAAAATAAACATTTCAAACAAACTTCAAATATAAAAAGATAGAAATAATAGCGGCTATAGATGTCTGGATAGAATTAACTAATTCATTAGTCATCCAATCAATCTTATTTTGAACTACTGCTCCAATATAACTTTCCAAAAATGTTGCTAAATAACCAGAGAAGAAGACTATAAAAGCAACAGATAGTCCAGAAATAATCGATAGATTCAGCATAAAAACAGTCATGATAAAACTTCCTAACAAACCAGCTATTGAACCTTCGATACTTATTGCCCCCTCTGTTCCTGGTGATACTGGCTTTAAAGTAGTAATTAGAAAAGTTCTCTTACCAAATCTTTTGCCAATTTCACTTGAAAAAGTATCGGAAAGTTTTGCACTGAAACTAGAGGCAAAACCTACCATAAATAAATTTAAAAAATTCGGCCAAAGACAACTTAATAAAGCGAGTGAGCAACCTGTTGCTGCAGACCCCCATACATTTTCAGGTCCCCGTTGACCACCTCTGGCTTCAGCAATCCCTCGGGAAGCCTTATTTTTGTATCCAATTTTTGTAACTAAAGTTCCCAACAAGAGATATACACAGACTGATATCCAACCATTCCAACCAATAGATCCTAATAAAAGTGTTCCAAGTATTCCAGCATGAATCCAACCTTTCTTAGTTAAAAATGGAAGCCTATGTCCCAACAATATCAACAAGAAATTAATCAAAAAAGCATTAATCCAAATACCGTTAAAAAAAGAGAAGTTAGCCATCGTTCCTAATCAGCATGCCTATTTCTAAACAATAGACGGTTTTATGATTAAAAATATTCAATCTTAAAGGGATGGTTTAAGTCTTCTCCATGAAATCATTAGCTGGCATGCACTTACGGCAGCTGTTGATGTTCTCAAAATATTTTCTCCCATAGACACCCCAGACAAGCCAGAGTCAAAAGCTAATGCCTCTTCATCTTTATTCCAGCCGCCCTCTGGGCCAACTACTAACCAAACTTGATTGACTTTGTGTGATGTTTCTTTTAACCAATTCACACAATCTTGCAATTCTTCAATACGAGTTGTGGCAAATCCTATTTGAGCTTCGGAAGGCAAATCATTTATCCAATTGGGAAATGTCGATGCCTGCATTAGTTCTGGACTCCAGAGTCTCTCAGATTGCTCAACGGCTTCATGAATAATTTTTTGATATCTAATAATTTTTTCGTTATTGCATTCTTTAACTACTGATCGTTTTGAAATCAATGGTTGAATAATGTCAACTCCTATTTCAGAACTCATTTGCAAAAAGTTTTCAAACCCCTGTTTAGGAATAACTACAGCAATGCCTATTAATGGTCTCTCTCTTGAAACGACTTGAAGAGGTTTATCTAAACCATTGATAAGTTTTATAGTTTTTCTACCAACAACTTTTGCATTCCAAAGATGACCTTTTCCATCAATAACCTCTAAAAGATCTTCAGATCTCATCCTCATAACCCTAGATAAATAATGTGATTCATTAGAGGTCAATATCAACTCTCCATTTGAATCGATTTCATCACTTAATCGATTTGGATTTATAAATAATCTTCTTTTCTCAGCCATAGAAAATTAATCTGTTGAAGAAAAAATTGCATCAGGATGTTCTTCTACTGGCCAATCTTGATTTACTCCTCCGATAATTAGTTCCTCTATTTTTACAACATCAACATCCATTTGTTTTAGTACATTTATCAAAATATCAATTGCGATGAGGTCAGAAGTACCTAAATCGACCCAACATCTAGACCAACACTCATTAAATTCAAATTCTCCAAGATTATGCATTAAAGAGGGAAGACTAGAGGAGGTATCGTCATTTTCATAGCTCATCCAACTGACATCTGAACCCATTTCGTGCGTTTGCAAATTTTCAGAATTAAATCCCCCTAGTCTGCCTAGTACATACCAAGAATCAAAAATACCATCGACATATTCTTTTTCTCCCTTGCTTGGGACATCTGAATATCTAAGCCATATCCAACAATTGAAAGGATCAACTTCACGAAATCGAACTTCCATAAACAATAGATCTTAAAAAAGAAAAACTAAGAGATATCAAACATAATCTAATGTAAATTGATTAAAGAAAATTGAAAACTCTTTATTTAATTGATCAAAGTCTCAATAAAAAAGAATGCTTAGTTTAAAAAATATTTATTACCATCCCTCAACAGCAGAGAACCCAATCCTTAGAGATTTGTCTTTAAAATCAAATAGTGGAAAAATCACAATAGTGAGAGGACCCAGTGGAAGTGGAAAAACTACTTTAGTAGAAATAATTAGCGGTCTATCGGGATTTCAAGAAGGAGAGATCACATGGTTCAACAAAACTCTAAATGCACGTCAGCGCAGGGGTTTATGTGGATTAGTTTTTCAATTCCCAGAAAGATATTTTCTTGGATTATCCGTAGCTCAAGAATTACGTCTTGGTCATAAGAGATTAACGACTGAAGAACAAATTTCAACTCTCAGAAAAGTGGGGTTAATCAACTTGGATTTAAAGAAGCCGCCAGAATCTCTTAGTGGAGGACAGCAACGACGACTAGCTATTGCTGTTCAACTATTAAGGAGTCCAAAAGTACTTTTATTGGACGAGCCAACAGCAGGTTTAGATTGGTCGGTGAGAAACGGAATTATAGAATTACTTTCAAAGCTTAAAGACAAGCAAACTATTTTAATAGTTACTCATGAACCCGAACTTTTTAAAAATTTGAATACCGACAATTATGAGTTGCACAACGGTCAACTTATCCCTGAGTAAACATTTCAACTAATCAATGACAGATTTACTAGTTAGGGCTACTGCTGCGAAAGGAGGGATCAGGCTAGTCGCCGTATCAACGACTGAATCAACAAAAGAAGCAAAAAAAAGACATTCTCTTTCATATTTAACTTCTGCACTTGTAGGTAGGGCCATGAGTGCAAGCCTCTTACTTGCAAGCTCAATGAAGGTAAATCATGGAAGGGTGACTTTGAGGGTAAGCTCAAATGGACCATTAAAAGGATTAACTATTGATGCGGGTAGAGATGGAAGTGTGAGAGGTTACGTCGGCGATCCAAGTCTTGAATTGGACCTAATTAAAAATAAAAGCAATCACTATACATTTGATTTTAAAAAAGCTACAGGTATTGGCTATCTTCACGTTATTAGAGACGAAGGGAAAGGGGAGCCGCACAACAGTACAGTTGAATTAATTAATGGGGGTATAGGTGAAGACATAGCTTCCTATTTACTACATTCTGAACAAACTCCATCAGCTGTATTTGTTGGTGAAAGAATTAATCAGGATGGAATAGTTTGCAGCGGAGGACTTCTAGCACAAATACTACCTAAAGCAGAACGAGACTATTCATTAATAGCCCTACTTGAGGATCGATGTAAAGAAATTAACTCTTTTAGTGAATTATTAAACAAAAAAGGGACTAACCTTATTTCTCTAATTGAGGAAATATTTCCTGATCTTGATCAATCACATTCAGATATTCTTAGTACATCTCAAGAAGTTCGTTTTAAATGTAGATGCTCAAGAGAAAGAAGCTTATCAGCATTGAAGATATTGGGGAAAAAAGAGCTTCAAGAAATGATAAAGGAGGATGGGAAAGCAGAACTTACATGTCAATTCTGCAAAAATGTTTATCTTGTTAGAGAGGAAGAATTGATATCTTTAATCGATTAGAGGATTAATCAAGGAAAATCACTCCCAACCAAAGTAAAAATACTGCGGGTATCGCTTCAAATTTATCTGAGGACAATGATCCAGCGTTTTCAATAAATGATTGAGCACCACCCAAAAGTAATGCACCAGATAGAAGTCCAACACTCAGAAGAAGAATGCACCAGAGGATAGAGGAAAAGAAAGGCCTACCTCTACGAGACTGACTAATAAATAAGCCTATTGTTGAGAATGAAAGTATTAATTCAACACTTTCAGAAGGCACAATTAAAACAAGTAAAAAAGCCAATATTCCAAGAGAAATTCTTATATTTAATTCTTGTCCAGAGGGCAACTCTAAACTTGGTATAAAATTAGATTTTGATGCCTCATATTTTGGAAGATTTAAATTTTTCAATCTAGTGAGAAGAGCGCCAGGTCCTGTGTCATTGACTTTCTTTGCTTCATTTTCTTTCTTTGATGCAGTTATTGCCTCGTTACTTGCATTACCAAGTTGTCTTGACTTAAGACTTACCATAAGCAACGAATCATAAGCAGCTTCTATTTTTGCTTTAGTGATTTGGTCTTCTCCTGCCTCAATTAACTTTTTGTCCCTTGCTTCTTGAATAGCATCAAAACTTGCACCCTCATTGATACCAAGTATCAAATATGGATCTTGTGAGTTTGAATTTGATTGTGAATTAGTACCAGGATCCATAGATTTTCAAAAAAAGATTTATGAACTCTCTTTATTAATTAGATATTAATCTACTTTAAAGGGAAACAGGATCAACCCCACTGACAACCGGAGCAACTGAGTTTAATTCCATTTCAGGATGATCTTCCTTTAACTGATTTAGATTCCACTCATTTTTAAAAAGCAGTACTGGTCTAAGCCAAGCATCCTGAACAGTTTTGCAATTAAAAATTCTCCCAACCTCCTCTAAAACTGGCCATCCCCCTTTCACCCATCTAGCGACTTGAAACCCCATTGGTTCAAGCCTAGTTTCCACTCCATATTCACTAGCAAGTCGATGTTGTACCACCTCAAGCTGAAGCTGACCAACTGCGGCCAAAATTGGATCTCTTTTGCTTTGATCTTTATCGTAAAGAATTTGGACTGCTCCCTCCTCTCTCAATTCATTGACCCCTTTTCTAAAGTTCTTAAAAGCTGAAGGATTTGGATTTCTCAACCAGCTAAATATCTCGGGGCTAAAACATGGAATCCCCTCAAATTCAACTCTAGGTCCAATAAATAATGTATCTCCAATAGAAAACATCCCTGGATTATTCAAACCAATAACATCCCCAGGGTAAGCATCATCAACAACGGCCCTATCTTGACCAAAAATCTTTTGGGGCCTAGAGAGCCTGATTTGTTTACCAGTCCTAGCATGTTGAACTGTCATATCTTTTTTAAACCTCCCACTACACACACGTACGAAGGCAACTCTATCTCTATGTTTTGGATCCATATTTGCTTGCAATTTAAATACAAATCCACTAAATGATTCTCTTGTAGGAACGATTGGGCCATCGAAGCTATTTCGAGCAACGGGTCCCTGAGATAGCTCAAGAAAATTATCTAAAAATGGCCTAACCCCGAAGTTGGTCATTGCAGATCCAAAAAACACAGGAGTTAATTCGCCAGATAATATTAATTCTTGATTTAATTCACAACCAGCCTCATCTAGGATCTCAATCTCTTCAAGAGCTTTTGTCAATAGTTCTTCTTCTACTAGATTTTCAAGTTCCGGATCATTAATTTTTAAACGTATTTCACTAGATTGCTTCCCTCTTTCCGCTCTAGAAAATAAGACAACTTCTTTGGTTGCACGCTCAACAACACCTCTAAAAAGCTCACCACTTCCTATTGGCCAATTGACTGCAAAGGTTGATAATCCCAATTCAGACTCTATCTCATCTAATAATTCCAGCGGCTCTTGACCTGGCCTATCCATCTTGTTGATGAATGTAAAAATTGGTATTTGACGCATTCTACAAACCTCAAAAAGCTTTCTTGTTTGAGGTTCAAGTCCTTTCGCTGCATCCTCAAGCATTACAGCATTATCAGCTGCGGCAAGTGTCCTATACGTATCTTCGGAGAAATCTTGGTGGCCAGGGGTATCTAATAAATTAATGGTCTTGTCTTTATAAGCAAATTGTAAAACAGTTGATGTAATTGATATGCCTCTTTGTTTTTCAAGCTCCATCCAATCAGAAGTAACTTTTCTCTGTTCTCCTCGTGCTTTTACTGCTCCGGCTTGTTGAATAGCTCCGCCATAAAGTAAAAGTTTTTCTGTCAAAGTGGTTTTCCCTGCATCAGGGTGGGAAATAATTGCGAAATTTCTTCTTTTACCAACCTCCTTACTTAAAGATACAGTTAATTCTTCTTCTAAGTTTGAATCTAAGTTAGTCTTGTCTTGAGGAGTTGATTTCATTATTGTTTTTGGTTGTTCAATTGTTCAAGGAAAAGATTAAGTACACCCAATAATCTCAAAATAAAGCTCATCAACTTGAAAAACCTCTAATTGAGATAAGCCTGCATCAACTAGCTGTTGAGTTACTTCATTAACTGTAAATGATGCCTTGAGAGATGCATAAAAATCCTTTTTTAGAATTTCTGGTGAATTTGAAAGATGTTTTTCTTTTATCTCAAATGCTTTTTCAACAGAAGTAGGCCTTATTAAATCACGATGAATATGAATACACTTGGTTTTACCTAGGTTTTTTAATGCTCCCCAAAACCTACAAGGATCATGAAAATGATGCAAAGCACTATTACTTACTAGGACATCAGCTTTAAAAGGAAAATGTATTTCCCCTATGGCTATTGAATTAATGTCAATCAATTGATAAGAAAGATTCTTAGTAAGATTTTTGGAAAGCTTGTTTTCTGCTTCATTCAACATTTCCTTTGAGCCATCAATTCCTACAACATTTACAAAGGGCCAATTCTTTGCAACTCTCTCAGCAATATTTCCTGGCCCACATGCCATATCAAAAATTAAATCAGTTTTATTAAGAGTTCTTCCTACTTTTTTTAAATATTTCTCAAGGGATTTAACCACCATAGAGTCACTTCTAGAAAAATCCGCATCCGCATAAGCCCTTACCTGCGAAGGGATTTGCATAAGTTCTGGTTCCGGTGTTCTCTTCATTACTAAAAGAAATAATTTACTTTTTCTTTGGAGCCCTGTAGATGGTGTTAAAAAAACTTGCTAACGCTATACATGGCGTTACCGTAGTACTTACCAAGGGATACAAAGATTTTGACAATCGCAACAAGCCAGCCCGAAACCAATAATTCAGCATCGGGTAAAAAAAATGTTACAACTGATTTTCCAATAACTGCACCTGCAGCTAATCCTGTCTTTTATAGGACTTATAGCAGGAAACTTCCAGCAGGTCGTGAAAGCTGGGAACAAGTAAATACACGAAACCTCGATGGCCTAAAGGAGCTTGGGGGATTAAACGAAGCTGAAATAAATTTAATGCAAAGAATGCAACAGGAGAAAAAAGCTCTTCCCTCTGGCCGATGGCTTTGGATAGGTGGAACAGAATGGATTGAAAAAGAGAAGAATTTTTCTGGAGCCTACAATTGCACCTCAACAAATCTTGTTGATTGGCAAGCCTTTGGACTTATGATGGATTTAGCCATGATGGGTTGCGGAACGGGTGCAATAATTGAGCCTCATTTAATTGATCAACTGCCAGAGGTTACAAATAGAATTAATATTAAAAATGTTTCAGATATTGGATTAACCCCTTCTGAAGAAAGAAAAGAGAAAACTACATTCTCTATTCAAGATAATAATGTACTAATCAAAGTTGGTGATAGTAGACGTGGATGGGTTGATAGCTATCAAAAAATCCTTGAACTAAGCAGTGACAATAGTTTTAATTCTAAAATCATCAATGTATCTATTGATTTAAAAGATGTAAGGCCAGCGGGTGAATCACTCAAAGGTTTCGGAGGCATGGCGAACCCTGTAAAACTTAAAGATTTATACCCTCGCGTAGCAAATCTTTTAAACAAAGCAGTTGGAAGAAAACTAACTTCAATTGAATGTTGTCTACTCATCGACGAAGCAGCTGTCACAATCGTTGCTGGTAATATCAGAAGAAGTGCAGGTATGCGCCAATTTTCTTCGCTAGATATAGAAGCAGCTGGTGCTAAAGAAAATTTATGGAAGCAAGACTCTGATGGTAATTGGAGTATTGACCCAGAAAAGGATGCATTAAGGATGGCAAACCATACTCGTGTTTACCATACAAAACCTGAATTAGAGGTGCTTGTAGATGCCGTTACTAAGCAATTTCATTCAGGGGAGGGGGCTATTCAATTTGCACCAGAAGCAATTGCTCGCTCAAATGCTGACATACTTTCAACAGGAGAACTCAGAAATGAATTTATAGATATCTATTGTGACCAAGGCAAAGAAGAAGCCTCCAAATGGATTCAATCAAATTACGGTCCCTTTAATGAAAAAGAACTTTTTCACAGACTTAGTAGATATGGTCTTAACCCTTGCGGAGAAATTCTAGGTTCAGATTTTCACTGTAATCTTGCAGAAATCCATCTTAATCAAATTGATCCATTAGACATAAATCAGCAAGAAGATGCTTTCAAAGCAGCAGCTTTGTCAGTGGCATGTCTCCTTAATCATCGCTTCGAAGTGGAGCGATACAGGAAAAGTCGTGAATGGGATCCAATTGTTGGTGTCAGTTTCACAGGACTTTTTGACTTTTTTGTCCATGCCTTTGGTACTCCATGGTTAAGATGGTGGGAAGCCGGACGACCTGAGACAAAAGAAGGAAAGGACTTTAAACTCAAAGAAGCTACTTTCTTGAGTCGATGGAGAAAGATCGTCAACGATACAGTATTTGATTATTGTGATAGACATAATATTCTCCGTCCAAGTCGTTGTACAACAGTTCAACCTGCGGGTACAAAAAGTCTTCTAACAGGGGCTTCACCAGGATGGCATCCTCCAAAAGCTCAGCGTTTTATTAGAAGAATTACTTTTAGGAAGAACGATCCAGTCGCATTAGCTTGCATGGATTATGGGTACACAATCGTTCCTTCTCAATCAGATAAAGATGAAAATGGAAAATTACTAAACAATCCATTTGATCCAAAATGTACTGAGTGGCTAGTTGAAATACCAACAGAAGTAAGTTGGGCAAACATACCTGGTGCGGATGAAATAGATATCAATAGCTTCTCAGCTCTTGCACAATTTGATTTTTATATGCAAGTTCAAACAAACTACACAGACCACAACACCTCGGCCACAATTGAATTCAGAGAAAATGAGATTGAGGGTTTAGCTAAAGCCCTTCATAGCTCAATCAAAGAAAATAAAGGTTATATTTCAGCTGCATTGCTGGCAAGGTTTGATGCAAATGCAACCTTCCCAAGACTTCCTTTTGAACCTATAGACGAAGAATGTTACACAAAACTGCAAGCAGAGGTCATAAAAAGACGAGACAATTGTGATTTCTTTGATGCTCTTTGTCGATATGATCAAGGGGAACTTACGGAAGCTGGGCCAGCAGGTTGCGATTCTGATAAATGCTTACTTCCACTTGCTAAGCCATCTTAATATTAATCATTCAAACTTTAATGGGTGTATTTTGTGTCAACCGGAAAAAAGTTTACTTTCCAAAGAAGTTTTAAAGATAATTGTCCAAATGAGAAAAATTAGCTAACTATTAAATAGGTCTTGTGATCCTTAAATTTTAATGACTACGACAAATAAACCATTAGAGATAAATAGCACAACTACTAATGATGCTCTTATCGATCAACTAAGAGCTTGTAAAAATCAAGATGAAATTCTTAAATTCGAGAAATGGTTCAATGCCAATATTGAATCAGATAAACTTTATAAAAGAATTTGTGAACTACTTAAAAACAGGAGTATCTCTAGAGCTTTAGGGTCAAAATGGCTCTTAACACTTATTGAAGATAGAGAAAATACTATAAATAATTTGTCGGTTTAATAATTTTTTTTAGGTCTACCAATCAAAATCAATTGTATTTCCCTTTCACTTTAGAAAGGGAAAGGTCCTGTTGCCCCACTTGATGCGGTAAAGCCAGAAAGAGCCCAAATCCCAAAGGAAAACAGTGCGCATCCAATAAAAAACATCAAATGAGCTACATAACGATATTTCTCTTTTTGACTAATACCTCCCTCCATAGGAAGGTCTCCTAGAAAACGAGATTGTGGGCTCTTGTTGCTTGCCATGAATGTGATTAACCAATGTAAGAAATTATTGCACAAATAACCTCATTGATATTTATGCATAGAAATAATCTATAGGTTCTGAAATTTTTAAAGGGTCTAGAAGGATCCTCTTTAAAACTGAATTCAGCGCAAATAGAGATGAAATTGTTGTTTGAGCAATTTTTTTAAGATTTCAGAAGTTAATAAGGTAAAATTTTAAGTGGAGAGTTGGTCGAGTGGTTTATGGCTCTAGTCTTGAAAACTAGCATGGGGGCAACTCCATCGGGGGTTCGAATCCCCCACTCTCCGTTCTTTTTCGGAGAGCTTGGAGGTGTTTAATAAAATACTTAATCCCTACCATGTGATAAATAAGGCAAAATATTAGGTCAATTAATCAAAGAGTCTTAGAAATGATTTTTTTGGTCCAATAAGATAAGTAAATCAAATATTAAATGCCTAAAAGAACGCCCAAATTCTCATGGTTCTTTAATTTTTTCGTTATGGTATTTTCGAAAATAGGTTTTTTTAGATTTTTAAGATAATGATCTGATATCAATTGAATCAACCTAGCAACTCTTAAAGATTTCCCAGGTTTATTTTCTTAAAAAAATAAGGAACCCATAACTTACATAATTAAATCAAAATGAAAGAAGAGCGTTACTTAAAAGACAGAGAGGCAGTTGTAAGAGCCGACATTTGGAAAGAGATTACCTCTTCATGCAAAGGGCTTAGAACTGAACTTGGGTATACAAATATCCAAATAGTTGAATTTCTAAAAGAAATAACAAAAACATTTGAAAGAGACCAGCTCTAAATCTCGCAGGTCGAGATTAAATTTTTATCTTCAACTTCTATTTTTTTATTGGTTTTAAAGCTTCATCAATACTTTTTATTGCATTCGGAACACTATTTTTAGCAGAGTTCAAACGCCAAAAAGCCCCTCGAAAGAGTGCACTAGTATCACCCAAGCTCTTTAGAAGGTAATTTGGATTCTTTTTCTGAGCTCTATCCGCTATTAAGGATGCCTTCCAAGGATTCCAAGAGGCAATATTAACGATAGTCCTGTAAGCACTTGGCCAAGGATTATTCGGCAACAAAATCTCTAAATTTCTTAGATAAATATCTGCTTCAGCAGGTCTATTCTTTAATATCTTGAGAAGAGAAAGGGACCATAAAGATTCAACATTTTCGGGGTCTGAACTTATTTTAGATAAAGCCTTATCTCTGACTATACTTTGATATTTGAAATGCCCATCAAGCATATGTTCTATTTCTATTTCATCAAAAATTAATTTGATACCTAAGGGACCTAGCTCCATTCCATTTGCTAGTTCAATAAATCTATTATGAAATTCATTTTGCTTAAGCGAAATTGAACTTCGCTTCCATAAAGAATAGCTTCCTTGACTTTCTCTAGGAAATTCTCGAACTTTTTTGAAAAGAGAACTATCTCTAATAGCTTTATCTAGAGCTATTGAATTACTTGAAACTGAGCCTTGATCTCCATCAGCCAAAATAATCCATTTAGAATATTTAAGAACAGGGTCTATATGTAAAAGAGATTGACCAAGTTGTCTACCTAAAATATTCCCACCCTGCATTCTCCCAAAATAACTTACATTATGTTGATTGATATCAGGAGTGCTTGGAACAACAATAACTGTTTCTTTTTCATTAAAAGTCTGATGTGATTTGACGGTGGATATAATATCTCTAACAGGATAATATTTTCTTGAAATATTTTCTAAGGTGGCAAACTTATTAATAGAATTGGAAAATAAAAAGCTTATAGGAGGAATTAATAATAAACCATAAGATTTGAATTTAAAATAATTATCTAGCCAATCACTCCATTTTGAGAATCCAAGGGCTAAGAGTAAAATAATTAATGGTATAGTACATGCAATATATCTTTCATCCTTATTAGGAATGAAAGTCGTAAAAGTCCAGCTTGTTATCAAATTAAAATAAATCCATGTCCATTTATAATTATTTTGATTAAAAATGTCCACTAATTTTTCTGAAGATCCAAGAGTTCTTAAATAGGTCAAAGAAGCAAAAATTATACCCGACAAACCAAAAAAGAAAATGATAATTCCAAACTGATTATCTAAATATGGAAAGTACCAGAAAATACTTTTAAGGCCAAAAACAGATGGATCACCTTCTATTGCAGCTGATTCAAATACAGCTCTATAAGTTCCACTTAATATCATGATCCAATTGTGATAAAACCAAGGTAAAATCGATAAAAGATTGATAAAAAGTAAGCATAAAAATTGTAGTCGAAATTTGTGATCTCTTTTAAAAGAAAGAATAAAAACAAATAGTAAAGAAGGTATTACAACTAATAATGAGCTCTGCTTAATCAATAAAGAAGAAGCGCATGCAAAAGAAGCGATTATCAATTGAATCCATTTACCTCCAACTGATTTATCAGTCCATCTTCCTAGATGAAACAAATAAAATGTAATAGCGGAGATTAGAGGTAGCTCTAATACATAATCAGTTCTTAAATGAAATAAGAAAGGAGAAAAAGCACTAATAAGAACACAAAAAATCGCAAATTTTTCTCCTCTCAAATATAGTCCCCATGAAGCAATATTAAAAATCAAAAATCCATTCCAAAAACTTAATGACCAGGCAGCCTCATGAGGGGCATCACCAGCAAATGCAATTAAAGCTCCATTGATTATTGATGCCAAAGGAGGAATCTTTGGAGATTTATCTAGTAAAGAACTAAAGCCTGAAGCCCCATCTCCACCCAGAAAAGAGAGTGCACGAGCATGGTCAAGGGCACTATTGAGATAATCAGCCTGATCCCATGAAGGAGTATTACTATATAAATTCCACCAAATCCGATCAGTTAATGTGGAGATAATCCATATAAATAAAACTGAAATCCAAAAAATATATTTAGCGTGATTAATATTTTTCTTAATAATCATACTGTTTACTAACAATCCAATGTCTCACTAGTTTTTTTATTGGTAACACTGTTTATCCCATCTGCGATGATACATAGCTTATTTTTAACATCATTCGCTATCAATACATCAGTAAAATCGGCACCTTCAATAATAACGTTTTCAAATTTCGCATTATAAGCAAAAGCACCTTCTAATATGCTATTTGAAAGGTTTGCACCGTTAAGGATGGCTGCATCCATTGTTACATCTCTCATATTTGTATTACTTAGATTAGCGTTTTCAAGCTTTGCATCAAAAAAACTAGCTCCTTGAAGATCACTGCCTGAAAAATCAGCATCTTGGAGATCACTCAAATAGAAAGTCGCACCTTTCAAATCGATGTTAGAAAAATCAGCGCCTATCAAGGTTTGCTTTCCATAGTCCAATGCTGCATAAGCTGGCAAAGAATAAAAGAAAAATATAACCGAGCTTACAAAAAAAAGAAGACGTTTCAACATAACTTTCTAATGGCTGCCAATAATTATATTTTAATTCAAAAGGGTCTAAAAGTTAAATTTTGGATTTAATCTATATTAGACTTAAAAAAACTACTATAACCTCTGCTAAATCATAAAAAAACAAATCAAAGTAAATAAATAATTTATTTACTTAAAAATTATTAAGATGAATATATTGATATTAATAATTACATAAGTGATTTCAAATTGATCTAATAAAAAATATTCAATGAAAAGACTTTATTAGAAAAAATAAAAATGATATAAATTAATCAAATTTTCTAACTATCATAGAATTAACCCTATGATCTAATATATATTTTATATATAAAAAATATTTCCCGAAATCCACCAAACTTAAAAAATACAATTTCCTAGAAATGATTGACAAGCCATATGAAGTTATAATTATCGGTTCCGGTGCTACCGGAGGGATGGCTGCTCTAACAATGGCTAAGGCAGGCATAAGAGTATTGGTAATTGAAAGAGGGCCTGAACTAGAAATTAAGCAGGCAAATGGAACAGAGCCTTGCAATATGATTCGCAGACTGATAGGAGTTGCAAATGGAAATTATCAAAATCAACCTCAACATCCAGGTTTCTGGAAATCAAATCCCTTACTGTATGCGAATAAAAAAGCGAATCCTTACACTCACCCAATAAATGCCCCATTCATGTGGACACAAGGCAATCAAGTTGGAGGTAGGAGCCTTACTTGGGGAGGAATAACTTTAAGATTAGCCGACGAAGATTTTAAAGCCTCAGAAGATAAAGAATACGACCTTGAATGGCCTATTAGATATAAAGATCTTGAATCACATTATTCAGAAGTAGAGAATTTTCTAAAAATATATGGAAACAAAGACGATCTCAATCAATTACCTAATGGTAAATATATTGGCAAACTTCCATTCACAGAAAGCGAAGAAAGATTCGCCTCAAAAATAAAGGACAAATTAAATCTTCCCTTCATACACTCTAGAGGCTTTGGAGCCAATGAAGACAAAGCAAAATGGGCCAGATATAGTAGTTTAGGCAGCACGTTAAAAGAAGCCTATAGATTAGGCAAAGTAGAGATACTATCAGATCATATTGTAGATAAATTAATAATGAGTAAGGATAGAAAGTCTGCTAAAAGTGTAATTATAGTAAATCAAAAAAATGGAGAAAGAAGTGAATTAGAAAGTAAATTAATAATATTATGTTCATCAACAATCCAAACAATTAGAATTCTATTAAGTTCCGAAGAAAGCAATAATTCAAATGGTCTAATTGATCCATCCCACTCATTGGGAAAGAACTTAATGGATCACATATCAACCTGTAGGTTTTTTACTGTCCCAATCGATAAGAATTTAACTGATTATTCAAATGAAAATAAAAATCATCTCTTAACAGGAGCTGGCAGCTTCTTTATCCCCATCGGCAGAGACCGATCATCAAAAAATAACTTTGTTGGAGGCTATGGAATCTGGGGAGGAATCGACAGATTTGAACCGCCAGATGTTCTAAAAAAATATAAAGATACAAAAACGGGATTCCTTATTGGACATGGAGAAGTACTCCCGAATAATAAAAACACTGTTTCTCTCTCAGGGGAAACAGATCTATTTGATATCGCTATTCCACATATATCAATAATTTGGCGTGAAAATGAAAAGCGAATGGTCAAAGAAATGACAAGGATGATTGAACTAATTATCAATTCTGGAAATGGAAATATTATTCCAGTGAGTGAAATCCTAAATATTCCATTCACTAAACAAATTTTAAATAAATCAGTCGCCACGAAAAACGATGCCCCACCACCTGGATATTACATACATGAAGTAGGAGGAGCACCAATGGGCAATAACAAAGAAAAAAGCGTTTTAGATAATTGGAATCGTCTATGGGAATGCAGCAATGTATTAGTAGTTGATGGAGCGTGCTGGCCAACTTCATCCTGGCAAAGCCCAACCTTAACAATGATGGCAATAACTAAAAGGGCTTGCGAAAAGGCAATAATTGACTTTAAAGGTTAAAAATATCATTTAAATATTTTTCAGTGACAGCCCTATCATCAGAACCATTTTGAAAAAGAAAGTTTGCGATAGCTGAGCTAATTAGCTTGGATTGATCCCAATTATTGTTTCCACTTATAAAATCCTTCATGCCTACATAAAGAGCCTCAGGAACCTCAGCTTCTAGACTTATGAACATTACGTCCAATTCATTTTCATAACAGCTAGCCTCATCACTTTTTATTTCATCAATGCGAGTCTCAATTTGATTAAACTCCATTTCCTTTTTTAAAAGTTCGATATCTATGAGATAAGGATCTTAAATTTTCAACGAAACGTCAACGATAAAGAAAAGCTATACGAAAAAACCGAGACGTAGATAGACTCATCTTATATCAATGCTTTTCGAAGAGTCTCAATAAATAAAAATCGTATATCCTCTTAAGGTGTCTAAGTGTAAATTACTATTAAATTTTCTACTGAATCCCACAAGTCCTCCACGAAAACTAGAGTTTTAATTTTTTTCAGTGGAAAACTCTTCAGTAGTTGTGGAAACAACTTGGGGAAAAGGTCCGAAACTAAACATTAAAAAAATGTATAAATAACGAGTCCCTTGCGTCCCAAGCAAGAAAGAGACAAATGATTCTGTATTTTAAACCTATTTATTTTAGATTTGGCCTTTATTTAAAGAGCGAAGCGTGACAGGTCCTAAAGGATGCTCTGCATGTGGATAAGGAAAATGTTCATGAGAGTGTTCATGAACTTTATCTTCTTGAAAAATGTCTAGACAACCTTCTACATGATCATGGCGACTGATCTGCTCATACCCAACCTCGCTTTCAAAGCCTAATAAATTAGAGCGATATTTACATAAAGCACAATTCATAAAATTCTCTCCATTCAATACCTCTTGAATCCTTTCCAAAAAAGTATCAATAACTAAATCTTGATCTGATAAGTAACTTGCGTTTAAAAATTGCACATCAGGATTATCAGTTGCAACTCTAATTGAATGATCTCTAACACGACTTACTAAAACACCAGAGAAAAGAAAATAAGGTAGGAGAATTACTCTTTTAAAGCCTAATCTAAGAGCATGTCTCAAGCCAGGATCAACAAGGGGAAATGTTACTCCTGAAAAAACTGTTTCTCCCCATCCAAAACCAAATCCCTCAACAAGCATCCTTGTAATCTTACAAACATTTGAATTAGCATCTGGATCAGATGACCCCCTCCCTGCTACGACAAGTAATGTTTCAGAAATAGGAAATATTGGATTACTATTAATTATCTCTTGGATTCTTGCACCTGCTGCTCCAATCATCAAAGAATTCAGGCCAAGCTCTCTACCATATTGAATGTGAAGTCCATTTTCAGCAGAGTATTTATTCAAAACAGCAGGGATATCATTTTTAGTATGACCAGCAGCAAATAACATAGCGGGTAAAGCAATTACTCTTTCCACTCCCATATTTCTTAGTTGATCTAAAGCCTCGCTGATTATTGGTCGATTAAATTCTAAGAAACCGAATGCGACTGGAATATTAGGTATTCTAGATTTGATTTTGTTGACTACATTAATAAACTCCTCTACTGCTTGAGAATCTCTACTTCCATGTCCGCATAAAACGATTCCAATATTAGATGGATATTTGAAATTAATTGATGCCAAAGAATTCAAACTGCTTTTAGCCAATAATCTACTTTAATTGAATATAGTTTTATAAAATATCAACTTAAGAAATTCATTATAGAAAAAGGAGGAGATTATTAAAAATCCAATATCACTACAAAATCAAAATTCCAATGATAGTGAAGTCCTTGGGGTTTTTGAAGTTGTAAACTCAGAATTTTTCCAATCACTAAAATCAACAACACCAACCTCCAGACCATTTTTAGTATCTAGTGGGGGAACTACAAGCAGAGCCGCCGCAAATAATCATTGGATTTTAAACCTAAGAAAAAACTACCAAAATTTATATTTTGATTTAGAAAAAAAGTATGTAGAAATTGAGGCTGGGGTAACCATGGGAGAGTTATCCTCTTTCTTAAAAAAACATAAAAGAAGTTTTCCAATTGGTTTGTCCGGGAAGACAGGAATGGGATACATCTTGACCGGTGGAATAAGTCCACTCAGTAGAAGCAGGGGATTAGCGATAGATCAAATCATTGAGATTAAAGGTTTTTGGGGAAATGGAGAAGACTTTCATTTATTAAGACCAAATACAAAAAAAGAATCAACTTCTGAATGGAAAGCCCTTTGTGGAGCAGCTATATTCCTTGGCATAATCACAAAATTAAAGTTAAAGACTCAACCATTAAGACCATTATTAAGTTGGACAGCAAATCTTTCATTTTCTCAGCTATCTGAATGTATTAATCAAGCAGAAAGTTGGCCTAACTCACTTAGTTTTCAATGGATATATGGAGAAGACATCTTTGCTCATGCAATAGGTGAAGTTACCAATACCAATGATGAGCCATTTTTAATTAATTTATTAGATAAATTACCCTTCTTGCGAAATAGAGTTATTAATAAATTTTCCGATATGAACTCTTTACCAAACTTAAGCTTAGGAAATAATAACAATAGTCATTCAAACCATTCCGAAGTACTTGGTTTACTGGGTCCTGCTTGGCAAGGGAAAAATCCAAAAGTATTAAAAATACTCAAAGAATTAATTAATAAAAGACCTAACAAAAGTTGCTACATAGCTTCTCAGCAACTAGGAGGTTTAACACATTTAAATGATCTTGATACTTCATTTATTCATCGAGATGCGATCTGGAAACCGTGGATTAATGGAGCTTGGGAAGCCTACGATCAATCCAAAAGAAAAAGATCCCTCGAATGGATGAAGGAGTGTTGGAATAATCTTGAATTTATATGCCCTGGCGTGCATCTTGCGCAAATACACCCACATTTGGAGTGGCATGAAAAAGAATTATCATCAGCATTCAAAGATTGGCTTCCAAAATTACAAGAAATCAAAGCCATTCATGATCCAAGAAATATAATGCCCCCATTAAAATAGTCAAAAATTTTACAAGAAAATCTAAGTCCTGATAAATCTAAGAAATTAAACACTTAGGCTTACGCGTTGATAACAGAACCACAACCATTGTTGAAATAATAAGTTTCTATGTGATCGCCATGAAGTATTTGATTTGCACAAATCAAAATTTTCTGGAGGAGGTACGTCACCTCTTTTATTATCTCTTTCCATCTCAGATTTCAATCGATCAACATTATATTCGGGATGTCCTAAATGCATTAATTGCCTTTGATCAGGTGTTTCAAAAATTGTATAACCTACTTTTTCACCATGGGCCAATAATCTTAGCTTACCTTTTCGTTCAGCGTTTTCCATTTCAATATCAGGCAAACCAGCATGCCTACTTTGTGGACAAAGGAACTCATCATCTTGCGTTCCCATTAAAGAATGACCAGGGACAAGACTCCTCATTGGATATACACCAAAAAGTTTTTTATTGAAATTATTTTTTTCAACTCCAGCCATATATGCCATTGCAAAACCAGCCCAACATAATCCTAAAGTACTTGCACATTTTAATTTCGCTTCCTCAATTAGAGTTACTAACTCTTTCCAATAATTAACTTCTTCAAACGGGAGATGCTCCACAGGTGCTCCAGTAATAATCAATCCATCTAGAGGAGTTGGAGACATTGCTTCATCCCAATGAACATATAAGTTTTTTAGATGTTCTAGATCCCAAGTTCTATATGAATGGGATTTTAATCTTATCCATATAGGTTCTATTTGTAGAGGAGAAAGTCCTAACGGGTGCAATAAATTAAATTCATATTGTTTTCCCAAAGGCATAATATTTAATATCCCAATCCTTAGAGGTCTAATATCCTGTCTTTCTGCTAATTCAGGTTCAATCCAAGAGATATGATTTTTTTCAATTGATGAAATTTTATGATAACTACGAGGAAGTATTAAAGCCATATCTATACATCTCTTTGGAAAATTAAATTAAATTTAGGGCCTGCTCAAAATCCTCTAATATATCATCAATATGTTCTATGCCAACAGACACTCTTACCATAGTCGGGGTGACGCCTGCAGACAACTGTTCTTCGGGAGATAATTGTTGATGAGTTGTAGAAGCAGGATGGATTACTAATGTTTTAGCATCGCCTACATTTGCTAGATGACTCGAAAGCTTCAAAGAATTTATAAACTTTACAGCATCATCAAAACCACCTTTCAGAGAGAAAATCAACATGGAACCTTTTCCTCTATTAGTCATATAAGAAGAGGCTCTTGAATGGTAATTATCCGATGGTAATCCTGGATAACTAACATTATCAACTTTTGAATGATCGTCTAACCACTTAGCCAACGAGAGAGCGTTAGAGCAATGTCTTTCTATTCTTAAACTTAAAGTTTCTAATCCTTGAAGCAATAAAAATGAATTAAATGGACTGATTGCAGGGCCCCAATCTCGTAACCCCTCCAACCTAGCTCTTAAAGCAAAAGCAATATTTCGATCAGCAGGGACTCCAAGCATTCCACAAATATCACTCCCAAATCCAAAAGCATCCCAATGAACCAAGCCATGATAAGCAGCGCTGGGTTGACTCATTAAAGGATATTTTCCATTTCCCCAATCAAAAGTTCCTGCATCAACAATCACTCCTCCAAGACTTGTTCCATGACCTCCTATCCATTTTGTAGCACTTTGTACAACCACATCTGCGCCATGTTCAATTGGACGAATTAAAGCGCCAGCAGCGCCAAGAGTATTATCAACAATTAAAGGGATGTTTTTCGATTTAGCTAATTTCGATAGACCATCAAAATCAGGGATGTTAAATCTAGGATTCCCCATTGACTCAACATAAATTGCTTTTGTAGATGAATCAATTTGTGCTTCAAAGCTTTCTGCATCATCGCCATCCGCAAACTTGACATTAATTCCTAAGCGTGGAAATTGAACTTTAAATTGGTTATAGCTGCCGCCATATAAAAACGAAGTTGATACAAAGCTATCACCTGCAGTAAGGAAGTTTGTAATCGCAATGAATTGTGCAGACTGTCCTGATGCTGTGGCCAAAGCAGCTACTCCTCCTTCAAGTGCTGCAATTCTTTTTTCAAAAACATCTGTTGTCGGATTCATCAAGCGGGTATAAATATTTCCAAATTCCTTCAAACCAAATAAATTCGCTCCATGATCTACATCGTTAAAAACATATGAACTAGTTTGATAAATTGGAACCGCCCTAGAATTGGTAACAGTGTCTGGTACTTGACCTGCATGCAATTGAAGAGTTTCAAAACGTTGGGAAGTCAAAAAATTAATTATCTCTATTTTCTTTTTAGCCACATAAGTTGAGAATTGGCTAATTATTTATCCAATCATTAGGAGGTAAAGACTTATCTGACTCTGCTAGAGAAGGTAAATTGTCTTTTATAAATAATAAAAGCTTTTCATTGACTTTTTTACGAAATTCCAGAACGTTTTCTTTATTAATAATTTGATAGTCTTGATTGCTTTCATAGTCAACCTCTCTAAGAGGCCGCCAACTAGAGTTTTCGCCACTTGATTTCGCCTTAGCCAAAGCACCTTGAAAATCAAATTGCTTTGTAATAACCGATTCTTTGTAGATTTCCAAAGCTGTTTTGACTAAATCCTCTCTAATTGGACAAATTAATTTAGCTTTAATTGTATCCGGTAATCCTAGGACTGGTTCAAAATAATCAATTATTCGAAGTTCTTCCTCTAGGAAAATAGGCCAAACCCCTTTCATACCAATATCTAATTTTGCATTTAACTCAAAATCATTCATTTCATTCAAAAAAAACTTAATCCAGCAATAATATGACTTTTCCTTGAGAGGTTTTTTAACTGAAACTTTGTTTTTAGAAATTTCAGGCAATAAAGATTCTGCTTTCCTTAGAAACAACCTATCTTCTCTCTCTAAATTAATGGAGCCCCACCTTTGCCTGTAATCCCATAATTCAATATATTTGTACAAATCTTCCTGATTCCAACCTAATTGTTTAAGCTCCTCGGCCCTATGGGTTAATTCCTTTGCCACAAGAAAAAATAAATATCAGTTTTACTTTAGTGACAAGTTGGGTTATGTGAAACCCTAAACAAGATTTTGTACATCTGAGACGAAATTTGGGTTTGAAGGAATCCCAATTTCATAAAGTGAATTTGATAAAATGGGTATTTGAGTAACGAAACTAGAAAGAACTCGGTATTGAACCTCTGCTCTATATAAATTTTGAGTTTGATATTTTATTTTGAAGTATTTATTTGATTGCAAAAAGTCATTCAAGAATCTGATAGTTAATTCAATTATTATCATATAAATAAATTCTGGAAGGAGTCCAAATCCATATTCACGGTTTTGATTAGGTATTGAGAAATATCCTTTAAGAAAAGACTTACAACAATTAATATCAAAAGATACATTCTCAATATTATCAGGATCCTCCCCAGCAAAATTACAAATTGAACGTAAACAATCGGCCAAATCTGTAAGTAGATAACCTGAAGATACAGTATCTAAATCTATCAATGAAATAACATATTTGTATTTATTATCAAAAAGAAAATTACTTAACTTCGGATCACCATGTATAACACTTAATTTTATTGATTTTCTCTTTAAAGAAAGTAATAAATTCTCAACATATAAAATATGATTAGATAAACTAAAAATCAACCTTTGAACTCTTTTTTTTATGTTATCATCTAATTTCCTAAAGTTATAATCTCTAATAATCATATTAAATTTTTCTATGTAATGCTTTGTATTATGAAAATCTTTAATAGTATTTTCTAATTTTCCAAGGTCAAAGTCGGAGCATATTTGATGAAACTTTGCAAGTCCAAGTCCTGTTTGGAAAGCCATTTTATTATCTTCTAAAGTATCAAAGCTAAGGGTATCATCTATATATTCCATGGCTCGCCAAAAATCTGAGCAAAAAGGGAGAGCAAAAAGATTATTAGAATTACACTTAATTAAACATGGAACCTCCCATCTTTTTTTATCAGAATTAAGATAATTTCGTTTTATTTTATTAGTAATATGATCGGTTATTAATTTATGATTCAAATTAACTTGCTCATAGGATTCGAATATATTACTAAGACACTGCAAAATAAATTTAGACTTTTTCCCATTAATTAAATGTTCAATAATATAAGTTTTATTGATAAGGCCTGAATCTATATGTTCTATATTTAAAAGTTTACTATTATCAAAAAATTTGGAAGTAATTAGATTTAACTTTTCAAAATCCATATAGTTAATTTTATAGCTTAGATTCTATTAAATAAGTTTCCATAAAATCAATAACTTGATTATAAATCGGCTTGTCTTTTGGTCCTAGTTGATTGTCAAAGTCAATCTCGTTTATATCGAAAGATGATTGATTTTCTTGAATTAGTGAATTCGTTATAAACTCTATAGAAGTTTTCAAATGGAAATTATTTAACGCGTCAGATATTTTCTTGCTCTGTAATGACTTAACAGATTCTTGACAATAGTTAGCTAATTCACGGCTACTTGACATAACATTATAAATATATTTTTTAATTTCGACAGGTCCCATTATACACATATATAAAAGATTAATCATTGAGGAATTATTCAAAGGTATTGAATACTTTCTTAAGATATCTGGCCAATATTTTAAAGAATTTATACCTTCTAAAGCTCCACGTTTAAGACCAGATCTTTCGCACCATTCTATAAACTCATTTACATCTTTTGGACATCTTTTATATTCAATCATCTTCTCAGCAAGGACTTCACCAGCTTGAAAATTCCTAGTTGGTTTACCACTTACGGGCAACATCATACTGCCTCTAACATCGGCAACCATAGCTGTCAATTGAGTAAAAGTATGGTCTCTTACCTGAACAAGATTTCCATCCTTAAGATAGGAAGCCTCTATGCGTTGGACGCTATATCCAAGTTCAGTAATTGGAAAAGGTTGTTTCGTATATAAATTCTCCCTATCTGCTCGACTCATGGAAACGTAGGCTGCCTGATCTAGACATTGATCCAACAGTAGAGTCAATAAGGTTGGCAGCAATCCAGGATTATTCTTATGAAAAGTATGACCAAAACCCGCTAATATTGAAGATATATTTTTAGCAGCTTTTATATATTGACCTTCAACATTATGTATGCCAGCAGAAACTTGAATATTTGGTGAAATTTTATTTAATAATTTAGCACCTAATATTGCATTCATAGCGTCTGGATGACAAAAATTAGCAGTAAAGCTATCTAATGGGTTTCGAAGAGCTCCATGTCGATGAAACCCTGAAAAGAAAGCTAAGTTATTTAATTTTTCGCACAACACAAACGATTCATTCAGTTTATAATCATGGCAAAATGAACCGACTAAGCATGCAATTAAAACATTATCTCGATTAAGTTCTTTTTTGAGTTTAAATGCTAAATTAACGTCGTTTATTATATGTTTACTATTTGAACTCAAAACAACTAATTCACACTTAATTATTAAATCCTTAAGAGTATTATATCTTCCTGATTTATAATCATTTGAAATTGCCATAGATTCAATTTTATTTTTTATACCGTTATCCATTTCAGAGAGATCAATTGCAGAAAAAGCTCCAAAAAGTTCTCTGTCATCTCTAGGGGCTAAAAGAATGTTGAAGCCTTCATTTTGCAATGCACAGTTATAGGCAAGAGAGGCAGGATACAAGCCGACACTGTAAAATCCTACTTTTCCATTTAAAACCTCTCTAATTCTTATCGCTACAGGCTCACTTGAATAGGACTCAGCAAAGAAGCTATTATTTAAATTCTTATCAAACACAGTTTATTTGCATTCAATTATATTATATACAATAATAAGAAATTTTTAAAAATAGTTTTATTATATTGAATATATCTCTATATACTTATTTGAGAATAAGTACTAACAATAAAATGTATATTCTTTTGAATTAGAGTAAAATAATATTTAAAGGCTTCTTTTATGAAAATGCTGAAAACGAAAAAAGAAGTTATTGATACTATAATAAATGAAAAAAATATCCTAATAATTCAGGATCTTGACGGCGTTTGTATTCCACTAGTTCAAGACCCACTAACAAGAGAGATAAATAAAGAATATGTAAAAGACGTTGCAAGATTAAAAGAGAAGTTTGCAGTTCTAACCTGCGGGGAGCATGAAGGCAGAAGAGGCGTTAATCGTTTAGTAGAGAAGGCACTTAATTCGAAAGAAATAGCAAAAAAACATGGCTTTTACTTATCTGGCCTCGCTGCTTGTGGAGTTGAATATCAAGATAGATTTAGTAATTTGTCCCATCCAGGGCTCAAAGATAATGAGATTAACTTTTTAGCAGAAGTTCCAAAGAAGATGCAATTAATGTTAACTAATGAATTAAAAAAAATCTTACCGAATATTTCAAATGAATTAAGAAATAAACTAATTGATGTAGCTGTATGTGATACGCGCTTTACTCCAACTTTAAACTTTAATGAAATTTTTAGCTACGTAAAAAGTGATTTTCAAAAAGTAAAAAAATTACAATTGATTATGGAAAAAATAATGAATAATTTACTAGAAGATTCTAAAAAATTTGGCTTAGATAACTCTTTTTATCTGCATTTGATGCCAAATCTAGGCATAAGAGATGGTAGAGAAATAATGAAATATTCAACCCAAAATGAATTTGGGACAACAGATATCCAGTTCATTATCAAGGGTGCAATAAAAGAAGCAGGTCTTTTATTGCTATTAAATAAATACATAGCAAATAAAACTGGCGTTTATCCTTTCGGTGAAAACTTCAACGTCAGGAATGCACCAAAAACGCATAATAAATTAATAGAGCTATGCAGAGATAAAATTCCTAGTCATCAAATGCCACTACTAATAGGTGTTGGCGATACAGTAACCTCGGTTAAAGATAATAAAAATAATTCTTGGTTAAGAGGCGGCAGTGATAGAGGTTTCTTAACATTGATACAAAGGTTGGGGGAATTATACAAAAAAGATAATCAAGTTGTATTTGTTAACAGCAGCAATGATCAGGTATTAAGACCAAGAATTAAAGGAACTGATATGACAGGCATTAGTGATCCTAATGATGATTTAAAATTCAATATGATTATTAATAATGGTCCAAAAGAATATATAGAGTGGTTTAAGCAATTAGCTAGTAACTATTAACTTATTAATAAAAAAAATTATAAAATATTTGCACTTAGATAAGTATTTAACTATAATAATAAATTATGTTATATATATAGATAGATCACTATGGAGATAAGTAAAACAAAATTCCCAAAAATCAAAAGAGACTATCTTGATACGTTGCAAATAAATATAGGTTATAAATGCAATCAAGCCTGCAGTCATTGTCACGTTGATTCTAGTCCAAGCAGAACAGAAATGATGAGCGATGATGTTATAAACCTTATACCTAAGGTTATAAAAGCCAACAATATTAAGCTGCTAGATATTACCGGAGGAGCCCCCGAACTTCATCCTAAATTTAAACAATTAGTAGAAGAAGTACGTAGTCTTAATGTTGAAGTAATGGACAGATGTAATTTAACTATACTTACAGAGCCAGGCTATGAAGATTTAGCAAGTTTTTTAGCATCAAACAAAGTACAAATAACTGCATCACTACCTTGCTATCTTGAAAGCAATGTAGACAAACAAAGAGGTAAAGGTGTTTTTGGAAAAAGTATATTGGCTCTTAAACTTCTCAACAATTTTGGCTACGGAATAAAAGATAAAGGTCTACTTTTGAATCTAGTCTATAATCCAAATGGTCCACAACTTCCACCATCCCAAAAAGAATTAGAAGATACTTATAGAATAGAACTAAAAAAAAGGTATGGCATTTATTTCTCGAATTTATTTGTTTTAGCCAATATGCCAATTAATAGATATGAAAACTATTTAAAGATAATTGGTAAACTAGAAGAGTATAATAAATTACTAATAGATAATCATAATCCAGGAAATCTTAACTCAGTAATGTGTAGAACAACTCTTAGTGTGGATTGGAAAGGTTATCTATATGATTGTGATTTCAACCAGCAACTTGGAATGAAGAAAAAAGGTAACTTTAAGCATTTGGATGATCTATTGGTTCCTTTTGACTCTTTAAAAAATACTCCTATTTCAATAGGGAATCATTGTTTTGGCTGTACTGCTGGAGCCGGTTCAAGTTGTGGTGGAGAATTAACTTAAAAAGACTAAATTTATTTGTTAAAACACTTTGGACATAATGCTCTAACGTTTAACGATGACTCCAATAATTTAAATCCGAAGTTTTTAGCAGCTGCTTCACCAGCATTAATAACATCTTTATTTTCGAACTCTTCTGTTCTTCCACAACGAATGCAAATCAAGTGATGATGATCGGGATGATCATGACTTAGCAATTCGAACCTATTACCTCCCTCGCTCAAATCAAGTTCATTAAGGAAGGTCATCTTGACCAATAGTTTTAAAGTTCTGTAAATAGTCGCTAGAGAAACCTTCTCTCCAGAAATCGTCAATTTAGAATGTACCTCCTCTGCACTGAGATGAATTCCAGAGCCAATCTCTTCAAACAAAGAAAGGATCTTTTTCCTTTGAGGAGTCATTCTTTTTCCATCTGAATGAAGACCAGACTCAAAAGGAGAAGGATGGGTACGATAGGAAGAAGGGGAAATCAATATCAGCTTTATTTTCTCAATAGTCTAGCGTAATGAGAACAGCCTGCAATAATGCGAGGGCTTTCTAAAGGTGATTTCGATAGGAATGATGTATAAGTTTATTAGATGATTTATATTTAAATAAACAAAAAGAAAATCTCAAATGGATCAATTTTTAAAAAAAAATCCAACACCAAATAATTTAATTAATAATTATAAAGTATTATTAGAGGATGAAACATTATTGCTTATAGTAGATGTACAACAAAAGCTTATAAACAATATTAAAGACAGTAAACTATTAATATTTAATATAAAAAAGCTTATCGATACATGTAATTTGCTTAATGTTCGTATCGCTATTACTGAACAAAATCCATTAAAGCTTGGAAAAACTTTAGAATCAATTGAAGACAATAATGAATATCCTAAATTTGAAAAAATGGAATTTAGTTGTAGTAAGAATAAGAACTTTTTAAATTATATAAATGAATATAATTTTAAAAACATAATAGTTTGTGGAATTGAAAGTCATATATGTATTCTTCAGACATCGATTGATCTCTTAAAAAAAGGTTTAAACATACTAATACCTAGAGATGCTATTGGAAGTAGAAATGAGATAGATAATGATACTGCTTTTTTAAGGCTTATATTATCTGGTGCAGTTGCCTCAACAACTGAGAGTCTAATATGTGAATTATGTAAGACCTCTAATAGAAAAGAATTTAGGGAGGTTAGTAGAATTTTAAAAAATTCATTTTCAAATTAAATAAATAGAAAGTATCTAGACAAAAAATTTTTTTCCGGCAACCTGAAGAAAAGTGATCTGACATCATGAATGATTTTTATAAAAACATAATTATTTCATTACTTACTTTTAGCATAGGTTGCATTATTTCCCTGGTGAGTCCAAAAATTCTAAAAAAGGTTTTAAGGAGAATAACTTCTGCGACACAAAGCAAAACTGATGACTACATAGCTACTCTTTTAATTGAGACTATTAAACCTTTGGGATTTATCTTAAGTTTCATAGTTGCATGGAAAGTCTTACTAATTGGTGGAATAGTAGATAAGACATTAATTGGTATTAGCAAGTTTCTTTGCCTTATTTATATTGTCAGATTTCTAAATAGAGTATTTCTAAAAATAATACAAAGATGGGCAAGCAAAATCAATGATCAATCTATCAGTGAAATGATTCGTTCACTTAGTCCAATGGTTGGGGCATCTGTTTGGAGTCTAGGAGTTATCTTTTACCTTCAAAATATGGGTGTCCAAATGGCAGCAATTTGGGCTCTTTTAAGTGCAGGAGGTATAGGTGCTGGTCTCGCCTTAAAGGAGCCTGTTCAAGAGTTTTTTGAATACATAACAATCCTCCTAGATAAACCATTTCAAAGTGGGCAATTTATTCATATTGATGGGATCTGGGCAAAAGTTGAGAGTGTCGGTGTCAGATCAACACGCTTAAGAAGTATTAATGGAGAAGCAATAGTAATGAGCAATAGCAGACTCACAAATGGAGTAATCTCAAATTATGCTGAGATGAAGAAAAGAAGACTGGTTCATAAATTAGGAGTGGTCTATGAAACTACATATGAACAAACAAAAAGCATACCTATAATGCTAAAAGATATCGTTGATAAAACTGAAAATGCGATCTTCGACAGATGTCATTTTATCGAATTCGCAAATAGCAGTCTTGATTTTGAACTTGTCTATTACATCCCTACAAGTGATTATCTTCAAGCAATGTCAGCTCAGCAAGAAATTAATCTAGAAATAATGAAGAAGTTCCAAAATGAAAATATTAACTTCGCATATCCAACCCAAACAATTCATGTAAATAAATAAGAGATATTTATCTAAGTATCTTATCTATTAAAGATTGAGATAAATCCCATAAATTATCTAATAAGTCTCTTCTTTGGGCATCATCACTGATATCAGTTTCTTCAAAAATAAATTTACCTGATGAAATAATTTTATTACTATAATAATTGAAACCAGGCTTTCTATATTTACATAAACAAGCTAAATCACTTAAAAGTTTACCTGCATTTTTATTTGATGTGGTGATTCTTAAAATATCTCTAGCTAAAAAAGCAAATAATATTTGTCCTAATTGATTATATTTTCTGCTATATCTAAAAAACCCTTTGTTATTTCTAGAGATAACCAAGCCTGGAGCCCAAGCGATAACAGGAATTGGTAATTTATTGTATATCAAATTATCACTTAACTTTCTTGCAAAAAGAATATTACATAATTTACTATCTTTATATGCTTTATCAGCATTAAATTTATTTCCATCAACCATCTCAAAACCTGGACCAGATTCTAATCCTTTTAAGTTTCCCAAGCTTGCCTTAGCTCCTATTTTTCCTCCAGAACTTTTAGGATTATGAACTTCTGAAGAGGTAATAATTATTTTAGGATCATTATTTTTATCTATTAAAGGTAAAATCTTTTGTGTCAAATAAAAATGTGATAAATGATTGACTGCAAAAGTTAATTCAATCCCCTGTGTTGAGATTCTAGGTGTTTTTGATCCTGTATATTGAAGACCAGCATTCAAAATTAAAACATCGATATTTATGCATTTTTTTTTAAGGTCAGAGCAAAGAGAATCAATGCTCTTCAAATCAGAAAGATCCATTATAGGAGTATCAATCTCACCTTTCTTAGATAACCCAACTGGAGATTGGTTAAATATATTAGTCAATACTTGATTTGCTCTATGTACATTTTTACAAGGTAAAATTATATTATGACCAAGGGCAATTAATTTTAATACTGCTTGATAACCAATACCTGATGAACC
>QCHY01000018.1 GCA_003216975.1 Prochlorococcus sp. AG-402-I20 | reverse complement strand
TTCTCTTATTGACTTTAACAATGCCTTCTTCTTTTTCATTACTTTATCCTTTTCGTTAAAATCTATTTCAAGTCTTTGTTCTTTTGTTAAGTTCATCCAATTATTCATTTCGAATCTTTGCTGAAATTTTTCCTTAAGTTTCTTTTTCTTCTTTTTGAAAATAAATTTAAAGAGCATTAGGTTTTGTAAAATTAATTAATAAAAAATGTAGAGTAAATTTAGCTTATTTAAAAATAAATAAAAGCCATGTATTTTTTTATAACGCGATTTTAGCTCCCCTCACCAAGCTTCCACAGATTTATGCCTGTATTCTCGATTTCTTGGCGATTAATAACAGATCTTGTATCAAAAACCCATGCTGGTGATCTCATTAAAGAAGCCAAATAATTCCAATCAAGTCCAAAAAATTCATCCCATGCAGTAATAATTAAAACTGCATCAACATTTTTTAATGCCTCTGGTATGGAATTAACCATTTTCCAAGTCCCTTGATTATTGAATGAAGTTTTTTCTAAATCTTCCTCTACTCTCTCGACTGAAACCTTAGGGTCATAAATTGATAAGTTAGCTCCTTCTTCAAGTAGGTCACAAGAAATTCGAATAGCAGGCGATTCGCGCGTATCGTTTGTGTTTGCCTTAAAAGAAAACCCAAGTATTGCAATATTTTTTCCATTAACTGTACCAAAAAGCTTCTCAAGAACAATTTTATAAATCCTATCTTGTTGCCAAGTATTAAGTAGAACAACTTGATTCCAGTAATTTGCAACTTCTGGCAAACCAAAATATCCACTTAAATAAACTAAATTCAATATATCCTTTTTAAAGCAACTCCCACCAAAACCAGGTCCTGCACTAAGAAATTGATCGCCTATCCTTTTATCTGTTCCTATTGCTTTTGCAACTTCCTGAACATCAGCTCCAGTAGCTTCACAAAAGGCTGAAATAGAGTTTATGGAGCTAATTCTTTGGGCCAGGAATGCATTAGCAGCCAACTTCGAAAGCTCGCTACTCCATAAATTCGTACAAATTATTTGTTCACTAGGTACCCAATTCAGATAAATATTAACTAATGCTTCTACAGCCTCAGGATCCTCCCCGCCAATTAAAACCCTATCAGGTTTTTCCAAGTCATTAATTGCAGTACCTTCAGCTAAGAATTCAGGATTAGATAAAACAGAAAAAGTTTTTGATATGTCATTTTTTTGATTTTCTCTATTTGTTGTTGTCTTAAGTATCTCTTTTATTGCTTGTGCAGTACGAACCGGAAGAGTACTTTTTTCTATAACTATAGTGTGACCTTTTGCATATTTAGCTACTTGCCTTGCACTAGCTTCTACCCAACTAAGATCACTTGCCTGCCCTGCCCCAAGACCTTTTGTTTTTGTTGGAGTATTAACGGATATAAAAACCATATCAGCATCAGATATTGACTTTTCCATTTCTAAGCTAAAGAAAAGGTTTCGCCCTCTTGTTCTTGAGATTATTCGATCTAATCCAGGCTCAAATATTGGCAATTTAGTTAGATCTGAATCATTCCATGCCTCAATTCGATCTTTATTAATATCAACAACCCTAACTTCTAAATCGGGACATTTATCTGCAATAACAGACATCGTTGGGCCACCAACATAACCAGCGCCAATACAACATATTTTTTGGATTTTAATAGAGCTCATTTAAAACAATTCATCATTTTCTTTAATAATCAACTTTTTAATTAACTGATCTAGATCCTCCTTTAAGAAAATATATTCCCTACTCTCCTCATCCTTTTGTTTATCCCTTAATTTCTTCATCAATAACTGACCTTTAGATGCTTCATCCTCGCCTATCACCAAGGCCCATTTGGCCCTACTTTTATCTGCTCGCTTAAATTGTTTTGAAAAAGATGAACCTGAGTAGTCCAATTCAATCATTAAGTTGGATGACCTTAACTGACAAGTAATTTCCAAAGCAAGTTTCTCAGCTTTTTCACCTTTATGAATCACATAAACATCTGGAGATTTTGATTGTAAAATTTTATCTCCAGCTAAAATTATCAACCTTTCCATCCCAATAGCCCAACCAATAGAGGGCGTTTGAGGCCCCCCCAGTTCCCTTATCAAGCCATCGTAACGTCCTCCGCCACATACAGTTGCTTGGGAACCTAAGTGATTACTTGTTATTTCGAAGGCTGTATGAGAATAATAATCAAGTCCCCTAACCAAATTATAATTAATTTCATATGGAATCTTTAAATTAACAAGTAACTCCTGTAAATAATCAAATCTAGATTTACTCTCATTAGATAAAAAGTCGTTTAAAGAAGGAGCTTCAGATAAAAGTTCTTTTGTAGAATTATTTTTACTATCTAATATTCTCAAGGGATTAGTATTAATTCTTTTCTGAGAATCTGCATCTAATAAATCAAATCTCTGATTAAGCCAATCTTTCAGCTCCTCTTTGAAAATATTTCGATCTTCATTACTTCCAAGGCTATTAATTTCTAAAGTCAAATCATTTAGACCAACATCCTTTAAAAAGTTCCAAGCGATTGAAATAACCTCAGCATCACTAATAACAGAAGCTAATCCAACAAATTCAACTCCTATTTGATGGAACTGTCTTTGTCTTCCTGCTTGAGGGCGCTCGTATCTAAACATTGGTCCCCTATACCATAGTCTTTGAGGACCATTATTTAATAATCCATGCTGGACAATTGACCTCGCAACAGAAGCTGTACCTTCAGGTCTCAAAGTGCAAGAACGACCACCTCTATCGTCGAAACTGTACATTTCTTTGCCTACGACATCAGTATTTTCGCCAATTCCCCTTGCAAACAATTCAGTTTGTTCAATAATCGGTGTTCTAATTTCTTGAAGCCCAGCTCGACTAAAATGTTCAAGTGCAATTGATTCAACCTTCTGCCAGCTCTTACTCTGAGCAGGTAAAAGATCTAACATTCCTCTTAAATTCTTGAGATTGGTCAAAGTAGCTTCAGAAAATTATTTGTTGTTTGTTTAATAGTAATTGTTTACGTAAACTGAAAAATCATATTTAATACATGAGTTTTGTTAAACCAAATTATTAAGCCTCAATTTAGGAAGGTCACTAAGCCTAATCCTCTAATCGAGTAGCGCCTGAATATTTAATCAACCAATAATTAACTCTTCTTCTCACATTAAAAGGCATTTCGTTTTGGAGTTGAATTAATTCAATAGCTCCAAGTCTCTTTAATTCTCTTGATTCAAGACTCCACATTTTCTCAGCTTCACATATTAAACGCGCCCAACTTCTTGAATGCTGCCATTGCCTGAGACGCTTTTTTAATTCGTTACCGTCAGGCTTACTTTTAACAAGGAGACACTGACCAACTACATTTTTCTTAGTGAAATATTTTCTCATAAATCAATCATGGAGAAAACTCTAGAAAAACTCATTAATCAATACATTAAACAAATAGCAAAGATTTGAAATGAGTACTTTATGAAAATTCCTCTTCAACCATGAAAGTCAACCTCATGAACAGGAAACTCTAATTTCTCCATATCCCTACGACTCATTTTCCTAGACCAAGCGCCCTTAATTACATCATTCCACCTAAAGCCAGCTTGTTTAGCTAAATACCTGTCCTCATAGGAAATCTCAGCGCGAACCAGAACTTTTGGCTCTAACGCTCGTATTAATAGTTTTTCAAGTTCGCTACA
Source organism: Prochlorococcus sp. AG-402-I20 (assembly GCA_003216975.1). Taxonomy (GTDB): domain Bacteria; phylum Cyanobacteriota; class Cyanobacteriia; order PCC-6307; family Cyanobiaceae; genus Prochlorococcus_B. The sequence continues at coordinate 35,863 of QCHY01000018.1, read as the reverse complement.
TCTTATAAAAACCTCTGCCAAATATATGCAATCGGTCAAAGCTCTATGTGCATTCCAGACAGGAACTCCATAAGCCAATGCAAGATCTCTTACAGAAGGACGAGTCTTCAATTGTTTATCGGCTGGCCAAGTTATATCGTCCATAGAACATATCCATGGTTGTTTAATCTGAGGCAATTTATTTAGACCAAACCATTTCTTATCAAATTCTGCATTATGAGCAACAATCACATCTGATACTCGAACTAAAGATTCAAAATATATAATTGCTTCAGAGAGAGGTTGAGGCAATCTAGTTATTTCAGCAGGAATATTATTTATTTTTTCTGCTTTATTAATTTTAACTGGTAAAAGAAAAGATTGCTGCGCTAGCACCGATCTACTTTTTACATTAAAAAGGATCGAACCTACTTCAAGACAATCATCATTTTCATTATCAAGACCTGTGGTTTCAGTATCCAAAATCAAGATATTCTCAGGAAAATGTTCTTTACTTAAAATTTCAACCTGTTCTTCTTTTGATTGAAAAGAATTTTTTTCTCCAAAATTCTTTTCTTTTTCATTGGAAATTTTTTTAGTCGTTTCATATAGAAAGTCAAGCTGTTCGCTAGCTTTCTGGTGATTCTGCTCTTCTTTCACTTCAAAATTAATTAGTCATACTTCTATTATCATCAAAAAAGCATAGTTGAATAAAAACTTAGTAGAACATTAGAAATAAAAGATACTAATTTTATAATTTATAATCATTTTCTAGTTCTCTTAAAGAGTAATTATTCATCAATGAGCTCTTTTAAGCGTATAAGCAATGTTTCTTGTCAATGGCCATCAAGACCAGTTGGTCTTATAGAACTAATTGGAGGTAGCTATATTTCAATCAAGCCAGAAGTTACATACAAAAGACTTATTTCTAGTCTGTTACGAAGTAATTTTGCAGTTCATTCATGGAGCTATATCCCTAACTTTGATCATCAACTTCAAGCAAATCATGCGTGGAAACAATTCCGTCAATCTCGAAAAATTCTTGAAAAAAGAATCGGATCAATACCAAAATTAATAAGGCTGGGTCATAGTCTTGGATGCAAATTACATTTACTAGCACCGGATGGAGGAAGAAATTGCGATGGTTTAGTAGCTATAAGCTTTAATAATTTTAAGGCAGATAAATCTATACCTCTTCTTAGAAAGATGTCTCAAAAGCTTAACTTTCAAACTGAATTCAGTCCAGGTCCTAGCGAAACATTAAATCTTGTTAGAGAACACTATGAGCAAATTAATAATCTATTAATTAAATTTAAAAACGATAACTTAGATCAAAATGATTTTTTACTTAAATCATTAAAGGAGAGATTCGCTGATAAATCAAAAATTATTAAGCTAGACGGTAATCATCTAACTCCCGTAAGCGTGGGGCTAAGAGAAAAGTTACTGAAGGCTAATAAGGCTAATCTTCAAAACTCTTTAAAATACAAAAATATTGATTTAATAGTCGATCAAATAACTCATTGGGAAATCTTAACTTCTTAATTTATCTAAAACAGATCGATCTTCAAGAGTACTTGTGTCTCCGCTTATTTCATCGCCCGAAGCCAGTGCTCTTAAAATTCTGCGCATTATTTTTCCACTTCTTGTTTTTGGAAGTGAATCAGTAAATTTAATTTCATCAGGCTTGGCTATAGGTCCTATTTCACTCACTACGTGATTTTTTAATTGTGCCTCTATATTTTCATTTACTTCTGCACCAGTTTTTAAAGTGATGAAGGCTACTATTGATTCCCCTTTCAAATCATCAGGCCTACCTACAACTGCAGCTTCTGAAATGAGCTCATGGCTAACTAAAGCTGATTCTATTTCCATTGTTCCAAGCCTATGACCAGAAACATTTATAACATCATCAACTCGCCCCATAACCCAAAAATAACCTTCATCATCTCTTCGAGCCCCATCCCCAGCAAAATATATATAGCTATTGTCTGAAGGTTTTAGATACTCCCAATAACTCTCTCTAAATCTTTTTTCATCACCATAGACGTTTCTCATCATTCCAGGCCATGGTCTTTTAACTACCAAATATCCACCCTCATTCTTGGCAACAGGTTCCCCATATGAATTGACCACATCAGCTTCAATTCCAGGCAAAGGGAAAGTTGCTGAGCCAGGTTTGGTTGGGGTCGCTCCTGGAAGAGGACTAATCATTACTCCACCAGTTTCTGTTTGCCACCATGTATCAACTATTGGGCATCTCCCTCCTCCAATAACATCTCTATACCAGATCCAAGCCTCTGGATTAATTGGCTCTCCAACAGTTCCTAAAAGCCTCAAACTAGATAGATCATATTGCTTGGGGATTTTTTCTCCCGCTTTCATAAAGGCCCTTATAGCTGTTGGAGCAGTATAAAAAATCGAAATTTTATGCTTCTGAATTACATCCCAAAAAGCACCTGGATTTGAGGGCCTAGGAACGCCTTCGTACATAACAGTCGTGGCACCATTAGATAGTGGGCCATAGACGATATAACTATGTCCAGTTATCCAACCCACATCAGCGGTGCACCAATAAACATCATTTTTACGAATATCAAAAATCCATTTAAAAGTTAAATGAGACCAAAGGTTATACCCAGCAGTAGAATGAACAACTCCTTTTGGTTTCCCTGTAGACCCAGAAGTATATAAAACAAATAAGCAATCCTCACTATCCATTTGCTCTGGCAAGCATTCTTCTGATTGACTATCTACAATTTCATGCCACCAATAATCTCTACCAGCATCCATAGAAATCAGTTTTTTTGTTCTTTGAACAACTAAAACTGATTCGACCTTTGGACAAGCACCACCTTCTAATGCTTGATCAACAGCATCTTTAAGAGGAATTATTTTGTCTTTTCTAAAACCGCCATCAGCTGTAATTACTGCTTTCGCTTCTCCATTAATTAGTCGGTCCCTTAGAGCCTCAGAGGAAAAACCTCCAAACACAACTGAATGTGGTGCTCCAATCCTTGCACAAGCAAGCATTGCAATTGCAGCCTCAGGCACCATAGGCATATACAAAGCAACAAGATCTCCTTTGCCTATACCTATAGACTTGAGTGCATTAGCTGCTTTGCAAACTTCTTTGTGTAGTTGTTTGTATGTATATTTTTTTTGTTCACCTGGCTCCCCTTCCCAAATCAAGGCGACTTTTTCAGCTGTTGAATTATTTAAGTGTCTATCTAGACAGTTAAAGGAAATATTCGTTTTTCCGCCATCGAACCATTTAGCAAATGGTGGATTTGACCAATCAAGTACTTTATCGAAAGACTTAAACCAATGTAATTCTTCTCTAGCTGCATCACCCCAAAACTTATTTGGATCTAATTTAGCCTTTTCCGACATTTCCAAATACTTAGAAAAAGATGAGATTCTGCTTTTACTAGCAAAGTCATCAGAGGGGGTAAAAATTCTCTGCTCCTGAAGAACAGACTCAATAGAGTTAGAATTGTCTGAATTCATGAAAGATAAAAACAACTTTTCATTTATTGCATTCAAGCTATTTCTGAACAAAAGGCTTGAATAGTGAAACTCTTTTTTAAAACAAATTCATAATGAAGAAAAATTGGGATTTTCCTAAAGCATTCTTATTTGATCTTGACGGAGTTCTGATTGATTCAGAACCCTTGCATGGACAAGCTTGGAAAGAAACCGCCGCGCTTTTTGATCTAAATCTAACTTATGGCCAACTAAAACTATTAAAAGGCAGAAGAAGAATTGATTGTGCTAATGAACTGGTTAAACTTATTCCTCAAGAGGTTAAGACAGAAGAATTACTAAATCTTCACAAGCCCATCTCAAGAAAACTCATCCTCAACGCACAAGCGATGCCAGGTAGTGAGAGTTTAATCAAAAACTGTCATAAAAACGATATCCCAATGGCGTTAGTAACCAGTAGCAGCTTTGAATCTTGCCAAATAAAAACTGCGCCTCATAAATGGATGAATTTATTTTCTGTAAAGGTTCTTGGCGATGACAAATTACTGGGGAAAGGCAAACCAGCCCCAGATCCATATTTATTAGCCGCTGAAAAATTAAATTTTGCTCCTCAAGAATGCTGGGCTGTTGAAGATTCAATTGCTGGAGTATCTTCAGCCTTGAAGGCAGGATGTTTTGTTTTCTTTCTAAAAGAAAAACATGACTCCCCCCAAAAAAAAGAAGTTTTTGATCAACACAAAAATCTAAATGAAATTAACCATTTAAGAGAAATTGAGGAAAAATTAAACGAGTATAGAATTAATAAAGCCTACTAATAACAAATTCAGGCAACTCAAGTAATGCTTTTTTGGATGGTGAATCTGGTAACCAAGAAATTGAATCTTTTGACTCAGAAGCAAATTTTTCGGCTAATTCTCTTGATTTTTTGATCGCACTTGAATCTCTTACTAGAGATAAGGCCTTATCAAGATCATCTTTTTTTGAGAATTTACCATTAATAAGTTCGCTAAGAGTTGGATTCTCTTCCAGAGCATAGAAAACAGGAGCGGTAAGATAACCACTTTGAAGATCACTAGCTGCTGGTTTACCTAATTGTTCATCATTTCCTGTAAAATCGAGAATATCGTCAACTACTTGAAAAGCTAATCCTAATTGTCTTCCAAAAAAATAAAGTGAATTTAAACTCTCTTGATCTACATCAGATAAAACACCAATAGCCTTGGAACTATTGGCAATTAGAGAGGCTGTTTTACAATAACTTTTTTCTAAATAACTCTCAAAAGATTGACTAGAGTCAAATTTATTAAGACCTTGCTTTATTTCACCTTCAGCCAGATCCATAATCACCCTACTTAACAATTTAACAACATCTAAATTCTCAAGATTTGCCAAATGCCAACTTGCTTGGGCAAATAGAAAATCTCCAGCAAGAACAGCTATCCTGGGATCAAATCTACTATGGACAGTTTCAACGCCTCTTCGGGTATCAGCTTCATCAACGACATCATCATGCACAAGAGAAGCGGTATGAATCATTTCAGTAATCTGTGCCAATTTTCGATGCTTCAAAGGAAGATCCTTTTCAGAAGTCAAAGCTCTTGAAATTAATAAAACAATTCCAGGTCTTAAACGTTTACCGCCTGCACTAAAAAGATGTTCTGCAGCAGCCTGCAAAATAGGGTGTCCAGCACCTATGAGGCTGCGAAGATCCAAAAGCAACGCTTCCAGATCAAGTTCTACAGGTTGAAGAATTTCCGTTGCTGTGGTCATAAAACCGCTCTACTTTTTGATATTAAGAGACCCAGCCCTTCTTCTGCAGTGAAACGAGCTTAACTTCAGGAAAAACATTTAACCAATGCTTAGCTTTATTGGGAAAATTTTTCAGATTAGATGTTACGTAAAACTTTAAATCAACTATATTGTTATTCTTTGAATAATTGGTTGCTTTTAAATCCATAAACAATTTTAATTTCATAGAAAGAGCTTCTGCGGGGTCAATCAATTTAACATTAGAGGGCAAGACCTCAGTTAGCAAAGGAGTTATGAGAGGATAATGACTACAACCAAGAATTAAAGAATGAATTTTTTGTTTTAAAAGAGGTTGTAAATATCTAGTCGCAACATCAATAATCTCATCTGAATAAATATTATCCATCTCAATCATTGGAACAAATTCAGGACAAGGTTGCTCAATTACAAAAGTTTTTGGCTTGAATTCTAAAATCGCATTTGTATAAGCCTTGGTTTTTACTGTTGAAGGAGTTGCGAGAACACCGACTCTAGCTTCCTGAATGGTTGAGGCAGCAGACCCAATTAAGTCAAAAACAGGGATGTCTAAATTGTTTTTAAGTATGTCCAAGGCAATAGCATTTGTTGTGTTACAGGCGACCAAAAAAGCGTCAATATTTTGATAATTAAACCAAGCTGAGATTTCTTCAGCAATTTTTTTGATCTCATTAATTGTCTTTTCTCCATAAGGAAGTCTTGCTGTATCAGCCAAATATATAAATGAATTATTGGGACATAACTCAATAACCTTTTTTAGAACAGTGAAGCCTCCAATACCACTATCAAATAATCCAATACGCATAACTAATTTGAAACTTTTAGATAATTCAGTATTCCCTTAGCGATAGCAAAAGACATTTTATCCCTGTATCCTTTTTGTCGTAATAAATCGGCATCATAAATACCAGTAACAAAGCCAATCTCTACTAAAGCTGCAGGCATGGATGTTTTTCTAATTACATAAAATCGTGATCTACGAACACCCCTATCAGGACTCTGCGGAGAAACAACTAAAATTTGTTTTTGAATATTTTGAGCTAAAGAATAGCCTTGATAACCAGAGTAATAATATGTCTCTAAGCCATTAACATCTTTTCGCTTACCTCTCGTTGCATTTGCATGAATACTGACAAAAGCATCTGCTTTTGAATTATTAGCTTTATTAACTCTTGGTTGTAAGTCTAATGTTCTCTCATTATTACGAGTTAAAATAGTTTTCACTCCTTTTTTTGTTAGAAATACCGAAACACTCTTTGAGACTTCTAAAACAATATCAGTCTCTCTTAATCCATTTATTCCAACGGCACCAGGATCTGAGCCACCATGCCCTGGATCAATCACAACTTTATACTTGCCATAAGGAACATTGGGCAAAGAAGAAACATCTAAATCTTGAATCTTTATTTTTTCAAAAGTTCTTTTTATTGAATTTCTTAAAATATTACCTTCTTCAATAGAACTAAAAGAATTACTTTCTAAGCCTATAAATTTCAACTCCCATGTATTCGGTGAAATACCAATTAATTGTAATTTTGAGGCTTCTAATTCAACTGAGGGAAGAAACTCAATAACAAGTCTTGTTTTACCCTTAGAGGGTTTACCTAGTCTGATTTCCTTCACTGATCCATTCCCTTTAATAGTTCTAGGGCGACTTAATTCGCCTGGGAAGTCAATCCATACTCTTTCACCTTTATCAGTGGTTTGGGATTGAAAAAAAGCGTTTAATTTAGCCCCAGAGGAAGTTCGTAATTTAAGGCTACCGTTACTAGTTAAGGCCCACGCTGCAAGAGCGCTAGCAGACCTCAGAGGTAAAGGAATAAAGAGATTGGAACAAAAAATAAATCCCGCAAAAAATGCAGCTTTTGACTTTAAAGATTTATCCTTAAACATCAAATAAAAAGCTCTGTTTTTCGATGTTTTAAGCTAGGCATTTGGCCTCTAATTCTCTCAACTGTTGCTTTATCAGCAGGAGCTATTGCGGCTCCTTGCACAACCCCTGCATCTGCTAAAACTGTCCCCCATGGATCAATCACCATCGCATGTCCATGGCTTTGTCTTCTGCCATAGTGACAACCAGTTTGGGCCGGAGCAACAACATAAGCTGTATTTTCAATAGCCCTTGCTTGAAGCAATACTTGCCAATGATCCTTTCCCGTAAAAGCGGTAAAAGCAGCTGGAATCATTAATAAATCTGCGCCCTTATCTACCAAATCCCTATAAAGTTCAGGAAACCGCACGTCGTAACAAATAGATAAGCCTATTTTGCAAAGACCTGGCACATCAACAACAGGTGAAGCTTCACTTCCCGAGACAATTGTTTCAGATTCGCGATAGGTATTACCTTCAGGAAGATCAACATCGAAAAGATGAATTTTGTCATATCTTGCCAGGGATTGACCGTCCTTTCCAAACAACTCCGCTCTATTTAAAGTTCTTACTCCATCGCCAGCGGGAACAGGGAAACCACCTCCAAGCAGAACAACTTGATATCTTCTTGCCATTGTGACTAAAAAACTATTGCATTTTTCATATATGGAAGATGCAATTTTTAATTTTTTCTGATCTTCACCCAAAAATGCAAAGTTTTCAGGAAGTCCAACAAGATCAGCCCCACGCCTTGCCGCTAACTCAATTTGTTCTTCTGCTGCATTGAGATTTGCGTCTATATCTGAGGTACTTGTTAGCTGTAAGGCCGCAGCCAAAAAATCGGACACTGAGTTAAAAAGAAAAATAATTTAATAGTTAGTTTGAGCGAAGTACGCCCATCTCAATCTGTTTTGGAATAATAGAAAGGTTGTCTAAGGAAGCGCAACAAGCAAAATCATCGTCATGATTACCTATTCCTGCAAGTCTTTGTCCATGACTTGCAATACGTAAACATCCTTCAACATCATTCTCCCAATTTTTCCATAGAGCTACGGAGGCCATTAATTCATCATTTAATAACTGAACAGACTCTAATTGATCCATTAAAAGAGAGGCTAGAGCCCCGGCAGCTAAAGAGTCTTCTAGAGAATAGGAACCTTCCCACCCACTACCAACAATCCAAACTTCTTTGGGATTATCACTTTTCAATCTTTCAGCAATAGCTTTTCTGTTTGGTAGTGCCATTGTGTACAAACTTTTGGATTCTCTAACACGATGTAGTGACCTTGTTCCATTAGTAGTACTCATAAAAACTCTTTTCCCTTTTACTCTCTCAGCTGAGACCCCTAATGGAGAATTTCCCAAGTCAAATCCTTCTAATTTTTTTCCACCTCTCTCTCCCACAAGTATTTTTTCTTTAGAGTCGAAAGTCTTTGCCTGATTTTTAAGTTCATCAACATCTGCAAACACTTGCACTGAATCAGCTCCATTCTGCAGAGCCCAGGCAATAGTTGTTGTAGCTCTCAGAACATCAATCACTACTGATGATTCAGGAATAATTCCATCAGGAACATCGGCCGCTACATAAAAATAAGAAAGTTTCATTTCCACAAAGGCTGATAACTTGCGCCACAGTAAATAGATGAATAGGTTAATCGAGCAGACCTTCATGAAATTATTTCGTCAAGAACCTCTTACACGGGACATTAGAGATTTTCTTACTCTTCTAGAAAAGAAAGGGCAATTGAAGAAAATAAGCAGTCCTGTTGATAGTGACTTAGAAATTGCTGCCATAAGTGACAGAGTCCTGGGAATGGGAGGTCCTGCTCTACTTTTCGAAAATGTAAAAGGGTCATCAATGCCTGTTGCAGTGAATTTACTTGGGACGATGGAACGTGTTGTTTGGAGTATGGGTTTAGAGAAGCAAGAAGAATTGGAAGATTTAGGGAGAAAATTAGCTCTTCTTCAGCAACCACGACCTCCGAAAGGATTTAAAGAAACAAAAGCTTTTGCTTCAGTTGCTTGGGATCTACTTAAAGCACGTCCTGATATTGATCTATTACCACCATGTCATCAAAAAGTAATTGGTGAGAAAGATTTGGATCTAAATCATTTACCACTTTTACGTCCCTGGCCAGATGATGCTGGAGGTGCAATCACTTTGGGTTTAGTAATAACGAAAGATCCTGAAACAGGCGTGCCAAATGTTGGTGTTTACAGACTCCAAAGACAATCTACTAAGAGCATGACAGTCCATTGGTTAAGTGTCAGAGGAGGAGCCAGGCATCTTCGCAAAGCAGCTGCCATGAATAAAAAGTTAGAAGTTGCTGTTGCTATTGGTGTTCATCCTCTTCTTGTCATGGCTGCAGCAACTCCTATTCCAGTACAGCTCAGCGAATGGCTTTTTGCAGGCTTATATGCAGGAGAGGGTGTTCGATTAACCAGATGCAAAACCATCGATCTTCAGGTGCCTAGTCACAGTGAAATAGTTCTGGAAGGATCTATCTCTCCTGGGGAAGAGATGATCGATGGTCCTTTTGGTGACCATATGGGTTTCTACGGGGGAGCTGAGTCCTCACCTTTAATTAGATTCCATTGCATGACTCAAAGGAAAAAACCAATATTTTTAACAACGTTTAGCGGTAGACCTCCAAAAGAAGAGGCCATGCTGGCCATAGCATTAAATCGAATTTATACACCAATACTTAAACAACAAATACCAGAAATAATTGATTTTTTCCTTCCAATGGAAGCTTTGAGTTATAAGTTAGCAATTATATCTATTGATAAAGCATATCCAGGTCAAGCGAAAAGAGCTGCAATGGCTTTTTGGAGTGCTTTACCACAATTTACGTATACAAAATTTGTCGTCGTCGTCGACTCCACCATTAATGTAAGAGATCCTAGACAGGTAGTTTGGGTTTTATCTAGTCAAGTTGACCCTCAAAGAGATTTATTTATACTAGAAAATACACCTTTTGATACCCTTGACTTCGCTAGTGAAAACATAGGGTTAGGAGGGAGATTGGCTATAGATGCAACAACAAAGATTGGTCCAGAGAAAAATCATGATTGGGGAAAGCCATTAACAAGGCCTAAGGAACTTGAAGACAAAGTGGATGAAAGATGGGCAGAACTAGGATTATCGGAGCTTGAAAACAAGCAACCAAGTCCAGAACTATTTGGTTACGTTATCGATGAACTAATGCGTCAAAAACAAATAAACAATTCATAAATCAGGAATAAAGCATATCGATAAATAAAATATAAAAAAATAAATTGTTTTCATTGAAAGTTCCCACTAAAGATCAGTCGTTAAGACGCCTTCAAAAAGGAGGGGAGCTCTGTGGAAAAGTGAAAGTACCGGGAGACAAATCAATCTCCCACCGCGCATTACTTTTTGGGGCTATCGCTAAGGGAAAAACAATAATTGAGGGCCTTTTACCTGCTGAAGATCCATTAAGTACTGCTGAATGCCTTAGATCAATGGGCGTAAAGATTAGTCCAATTCAAAAAGGAGACATTGTTGAGATTGAAGGCGTTGGATTAAATGGCCTCCAAGAACCTGAAGATATTTTGAACTGCGGAAATTCAGGAACAACTATGAGATTAATAATGGGATTATTGGCCGGTCAAGAAGATCATCATTTCATCCTTACAGGGGATAAATCACTCCGAAACAGGCCAATGAAAAGAGTAGGACAGCCGTTAAAAATGATGGGGGCTAAAGTTTCTGGGAGATGCGGTGGAGACTTAGCTCCTCTGTCGATTATTGGGAACAAATTAAGAGGTGCCGTAATTGGTACTCCAGTAGCAAGTGCTCAGATAAAATCTGCCATTCTACTGGCTGCTCTTAATGCAGAGGGCTCAACGACTGTTATCGAACCGGCTAGATCAAGAGATCATAGCGAGAGAATGTTAAAAGCCTTCGGAGCTAATCTAGAAGTTGGTGGTGAAATGGGTAGACATATCACTGTATCCCCGGGCAAAGAGCTACAAGGTCAATCAATTATTGTTCCGGGTGATATTAGCTCCGCTGCATTTTGGCTCATTGCAGGTAGCATCATACCCGGATCAGAATTGATTGTAGAAAATGTCGGTTTAAATCCAACAAGAACTGGAATACTTGACGTATTAGAAGCAATGGAAGCAAATATCAACGTAACAAACAAAAGAGATGTGGCCGGTGAACCTGTCGGTGACATTGAAGTTTTCTACAACGAAAGCTTGAAACCATTTAAAATTGATGGAGAGATAATGCCTCGTCTTGTAGACGAAATACCTATATTATCTGTAGCAGCTTGTTTTTGTAGTGGTATCAGTCAAATAAAAGGAGCAAGTGAATTGAGAGTAAAAGAAACTGATCGATTAGCTGTAATGGCCAGGCAACTAAAAAGAATGGGAGCCAAAGTAGATGAACATCAAGATGGTCTAACTATCTATGGAGGAAATAATTTAAAAGGATGCGAGCTTGACAGCGAAGATGATCACCGTATAGCCATGAGTTTAGCTATTGCATCAATAATGGCTAATTCTAATTCGACATTACGACGTAGCGAAGCTGCAGCAATCTCATATCCTGATTTCTGGAGTGATCTTATGAGACTTCAACAAAAAAGTTAGCTTTTTCTAGGATTGGATGATTTAAAAAAACATACGACAAATGATGGGAGTTTAAGTCTCTATAGCTTTTGCTATAAAGAAGGATTCCACGATAAGGACGGAGCACTTAGGGAATCAACTACTAAATATCTCTTACCTGCTCAATTAGAACAATTTTGTAACACAGAAAAAATTGTTATTTTAGATGTTTGCATGGGTTTGGGGTATAACACAGGATGTATTCTCGAAAAGTTAATTCGAAGCAATATAAAAATTGAATGGCATGGGCTTGAGATTGATCAAAGGCCTCTTAAAATAGCTCTTAATGAAACAACATTTCAGAGAATTTGGTCTCCTAAAGTATTGCATTTTTTTAATTGCTTAAACAAATCAGGGAAATGGTCTGAAGGTTTTAACGAAGGAACTATTCACTGGGGAGATGCAAGACAAAAAATTTACGAAATACAAGATTCTCTAACCTTTGATTTAATTCTTCTTGATCCTTTTTCTCCGCAAAAGTGTCCCGAGCTATGGAGCGAAGAATTCATTTCTTTATTAATCAAAAGGCTGTCTTACGAAGGCCGTTTGATTACATATTCAACTGCTGCCTCAATCAGAGCGAGTTTTATAAGAGCTGGTTTAAAGATCTATTCAATAGTTCCCTCAATCGATGACCAAAACAAATGGAGTGTAGGGACAGTCGCAATGAAGAAGAGCATAGAGCGATCTTTCATTTCAAATAATTGTCATTTTAAAGACTTAAGCACCAGGGAAGCAGAACACCTTGCCACGCGTTCATCCATTCCTTACAGGGATCCAACAGGGAAAGGAAACTCTAAAGAAATTATTGCAACAAGAAAGTTAGAGCAATCTAAAAGTCAATTAATAAACACTTCAACATGGAGAAAACGATGGAATACTGCGCAAAAGCAATAAAGCAATTAGATTTCTTCAAAAAAGTACTCTAATGCTTGCCATCGCAATTTTAGCGGCTGGAAAAGGTACGCGAATGAAAAGTAAGCTACCTAAGGTTCTTCACCCTTTGGCAGGAAAATCACTTATTGATAGGGTTTTGTCTTGTACTCATGGGCTCAAGCCAAACCGTAAATTAATAGTTATAGGACATCAAGCTAATTTAGTAGAAGACTCTCTAAAAAATCATCAAGACTTGGATTTTGTTCTTCAACAACCTCAAAATGGGACAGGACATGCGATTCAGCAATTAAGTCCTAGATTAAAAGGATTTAATGGAGAACTTTTAGTATTAAATGGAGATGTGCCACTGCTAAAAGAGGAAACTCTAAGTTCACTTTTAAAATTTCATAAAGAATCCAAAGCGAGTGTAACTTTTTTATCTGCAAGTTTAGACTCTCCAAAAGGATATGGGCGAGTATTTACAGATGAATCGGGATTGGTAAAAAAAATCATCGAAGAGAGAGATTGCACTAATGAACAGCGAAAAAATAAATTAATCAATGCAGGTATATATTGCTTCAATTGGCAACAACTATCTGATGTTTTAAACTTATTATCTAACCAAAATAGTCAAAAAGAAATTTATTTAACAGATACTATAAGTTTACTCAAAAAAGCATTGCATTTCCAGGTAGATAATCCATTTGAGATTAAAGGAATTAATGATAGAGTTCAACTATCTGAATGCGAACATTACATCCAAGAAAAGCTTAAATCCTTATGGATGAGTAAGGGAGTTTCTTTTGTTGATCCTATTAGTTGCTCTCTAAGTGAGGATTCAAACTTTGGAACAGACGTAATTATTGAGCCACAAACTCATCTTCGCGGTAAATGCAGTATTGGCAATGGATGTCATTTAGGGCCAGGTAGTGTCATAACAAATTCAACTCTTGCAGAAAATGTATTAGCCATTCATTCATTCATCAATGAGGCAACGATTGGAAATAACACATCAATTGGTCCATTCGCCCACATAAGACCGGAATCAAACATAAGACAAAATTCTAAAATAGGGAACTTTGTAGAAATAAAAAAAAGTTGTATTGGTGAAGGAACAAAAATCAATCATTTAAGCTATATAGGAGATTCAGCTCTAGGAAAAAATGTTAATATTGGAGCAGGTACTATCACAGCTAATTTTGATGGTAAAAATAAACATAGAACAATTATTGATGATTATTCAAAAACCGGTGCGAATTCAGTACTTGTTGCGCCCATCAAGATTGGGGCATATGTAACCATTGGTGCAGGCTCAACAATAAGTAAAGATATTCCTGATAAAAGTTTAGTAGTTGAAAGATCAAAAACTATTATTAGAACTAAGACTGATTAATTACAACAGCGAAGTTATTTCTGTAAATAAGGTAATACTTTTTCTAATTCCAACTTACGACTACCTTTAATTAAAATATTGTCTCCCGGCGAAAGCCATGATAATAGTGACATAGCAGCATCTTTTGGGGTACTTACTACATCATGATTTGGTAATTCTTTGATTGTCTTTTTTATGATATTAGATTCCTCCCCACAAGAGACGAAAACAATCCCAGTAAGACCTAATTCAATGGCTTTGTTGAGAACTTTCTGATGAAGTAAAATACTCTCAGAGCCCAACTCAAGCATCGTACCTAAAACTGCAAAATGTCTGCCAGGCTTGCTTACCAATAACTCTAGAGATGCAATAACGGATTCAGGAGATGCATTGTAAGTCTCATCTAAAACTAAATATTGTCCACAATCAACCAATCTATTTCTTCCCATTGGCATATTTAATTTTAATTGATCAAGATTCTTTATTGATAGTCCTAATTCTGTTGCGACAGTTAATGCCAGAAGAAAGTTCATAGCATTATGTCTTCCTTCAAGGGGCAATTTGAATTTTCTTCCCTCAAAAAGAATGAAGTTATTTTGCATGTCAATCTGAGAAATATAATCTGGTTCAATAGCTTGAAAAGCAAAATGCTCATTATTACAATCTAACCAATTCAATGAAAAGCCCTCTATCTCTACTCGAACAATACGTCCTGACCATTTTTCTAACAAAGCTTTTTCTAAGAGGTAGTCGCCAAAAGGAATAATCACAACACCATCAGGTCTTAGGTTTGAGGTGATTTCAGACTTAGCTTTTGCAATATTTTCTCTACTACCAAGAATGCCAATATGCGCTTGTCCCACATTTGTAATTACAGCGATATCAGGTTCAGCGACTCGAGAGAGACGTGCAATTTGACCGAATCCACGCATACCCATTTCAAGAACAAATGCAGCATCTGTTTGCGACCCTCTAAGCAGAGTTTTTGGAACACCGACATCATTATTTTCATTCCCTCTACTAGAGACAATTTCACCAAGAGGAGACAATATTGCTCGAATCAACTCTCTTGTAGTTGTTTTACCCACAGAGCCAGTAACAGCAACTACAGGAAGACTTAGATTTCTTCGATGAAGCAACGCGATCTGTTGATAGGCGTACAGAGTATCTGGAACCACCCAGTGAAGCAGGTCAGTTGGTACCAAACCATTATATTTTTCAGAAACTACTGCTGCCTGTATACCAAGATCAAAAGCCATATCCAAGTAATTATGACCATCAAATTTATTACCTACCAAAGGGACAAAGAAATCACCCTTTTCAATTGTCCTCGAATCTGTAGATATACGACTAATAGGTAAATTAAGATCTATTTCCTTTTGATTAACTGGCTCCCCCCACAGTTCAATTAAGTCCTTAAAAGCAATATCCATACAAATATTTGAATAGAAACAAAGTAATCTAAATACTAAAAAAAACTATATTTTTTTTATTTTGCCTTTCCTTGAAGGATCTGCTTCTTGGCCGTAAGAAAATTTTTCAACCTCTGCCGCATCAGGAGAAGGTTCCTTAATTCCACAAACGTCTTTGTACATTAATTCATATTCCTTAGCGGATCTATCCCAACTATATTTATTTGACATTGCTCTTAATTGCAACTCCTTCCAACTTTTTTGATGTCTATATGCTTCCCAAGAACGAACTAATGCTGTATAAAAGTCAATTGGTTCATACCGATCAAAGCAAAATCCGGAACCTGTTTCATTTATGGGGTTATAAGGTTCTACTGTATCCACTAAACCGCCTACTTTTCTAACAATCGGAATAGCACCATAACGCATAGCTAATAGCTGACTGATCCCACATGGTTCAAAACGACTAGGCATTAGGAATGCATCAGCGCCTCCATAAATGAGCCTAGACAATGCATCATCGTAAGTAAGAAAAACAGAGAAACGGCCAGGATACTCAATCGCAAGTTGCCATAAAGATGACTCTAAATAGCGATCACCAGTCCCAAGGACAACGACCTGAGAGTCAGTATAAGAAAGAAGCCTATTAGCTACTTGTAGTAAAAGATCAATACCTTTTTGGTCAACAAGCCTACCAACCATTCCCATTAGATATTTATCTGGATTCACTTCAAGACCCATTCTTTCTTGCAGGACTCTTTTATTTATTGCTCTACCAGAAATATTATCTACACTAAATTTAGCTGGCAGTGAATTATCCGTTGCCGGATTCCACTCATCGAGATCAACTCCATTTAATATTCCTCGTAATTTCCCAGAAATATAATTTAAAAGTCCCTCTAATTTTTCTCCATATTCAGATGTTCGAATTTCCCTTGAATAAGTTGGAGATACTGCGTTCACTCTATCTGCATACAACATTGCTGATGCCATGGTGTGATCACCATGCATATACCAGGGGCACCAAGTTATTTGATCAAGCTTCCATCTCCATGGGCCTTGATACTTGAGATTATGAATAGTAAATACCGTACTAATTTCGGGGTCTTGATGCATCCAAACTGGGATCATTCCAGTATGCCAATCATGACAATGGAGGACTTGTGGTTTCCATGAGTTCCATGCAAATTCAGAGACTGCACTAGCAAAAAAAGTAAATCTCCAATCTTCATCTTCTCCTCCGTAAATACGCTCAGAATCAAAACATGGATGTCCAACTAAATAAATTGGCAACCCATTAGAGGGATGCCTTGTTTCAAAAACAGCGAAATCAACACCCATTGTGTTGGCTCGAAAGATAGGTTCAGGAGCAATATCCATCAACGTCCATAATTTTCCATATCCTGGAATTATTAATCGAACGTCATGTCCAAGTTTTTTAAGCGCAGGAGGTAATGAACCAACAACATCACCCATACCTCCTACCTTTATCATTGGGGCGCATTCGGCAGCAGCAAAAAGTATTCGCATTTAATTCATGAAAAAGAAAGATTTATTTTTTGGAAAAACCAAATAAAATCATGGAAGCCATTTTGATTCGGAAAAATCAGGATCCCTTTTCTCCATGAAAGCATTTCTTCCCTCCTTTGACTCATCAGTAGTATAAAAAAGATGTGTTGCCTGGCCAGCAAGCTCTTGGATACCTGCTAATCCATCTGTATCAGCATTAAAAGAAAATTTCAAACACTTTATAGCGGTTGGACTGTTTTGAAGTATTTCCCTCGCCCATTTAACACCTTCAGACTCAAGCAAATTAATTGGTGAGATGGCATTTATTAGCCCCATATCCAATGCTTCCTTTGCTCCATATTTCCTACATAGGAACCAAATTTCTCTAGCCTTTTTTTGACCTACAACCCTTGCTAAATAACTGGAACCAAACCCTGCATCAAAGCTCCCAACTTTAGGTCCAGTTTGACCGAAGATTGCATTATCTGCAGCCAAGCTCAGATCACAAATTAAATGTAAAACATGTCCTCCCCCTATAGCGAAACCAGGGACAAGTGCAATAACTACTTTAGGAAGGCTCCTAATTATACGTTGCAAATCAAGAACATTTAAACGCGGGATTCCATCATCTCCAAGGTATCCTCCACTTCCACGTATAGCCTGATCTCCGCCAGAACAAAAAGCGAATTTTCCATCTTTGGAAGGTCCTACCCCTGTAAATAAAACGACTCCAATTTTTGGATCTTCTCTTATTCTAATAAATGCATCACAAAGTTCTGAAATTGTTTGAGGTCGAAAAGCATTTCTTTTCTCAGGACGATTTATCGCAACACGAGCAATTCCTTCAGGACTTTTATCAAGCAAGATATCTTTGTATTCACCAACAGAAGTCCATGAGGTAATGATTTCACCAGGGAGAACTCTTCTAGACATATTGTTAGGAGTAATAGGTTTTAAATTCATTTTTTTTAAATTAAATTTAGTCAAAACTTGATAAATACTCAGATAATGTTTTTTTTAGATCATCCTTTAAACTTACTCTCAATCTATGATCTTCAAGAGAGTTAGTACAAACTCTTATTAATACATTTGTTGACAAAGAAAAACTCCATTCAATTGCTTGTTCTAAATCATCCAAGCAAGCAACTTGTTTAGATTGCAATCCATAGGCTTTAGCAAGTGTTAGATGACAAACTTGTTGAGGCATAAGAAAAATTTCTTCAAAATCGCCTTCTTGAATTCTATCTATATTTAATTGATTAAATATACCCCCTCCACCATTATCAATCATGATTACAATTAAACTAATATTTTTATCCTTTGAAAATAGCCAACCATTTGTATCATGAAGAAGTGCTAAATCACCAGTAACCAATACCATTCTCCCCATAATTATTGATAATCCCATACCCATTGAGAGTGTCCCATCAATTCCTGATGCCCCCCTAAAACCAAAACATCTTCTCAGGAAAGCTCCCTCTCCCGAATAACTCAACCAATCTCTTATGGGACTACTTGAAGCAAGCATCACAGGGATAGATTCTGGTAACAAGCGAGGAAGCAATCTAGCCAAAGCAGGTTCAGTAATTAACCCATTTCTGAATAACCTTTTATCAAGCCAATCATTGATAAATAAATCATATTTTATAAGCTGTTTAGTCAACTTTTGACTAACAATTTTTTTATCCTTTGCTGGCTTTACTGGAATACCCTCAAGCAATCTATCAACCCAACAAGAAAACCCTTCACTAAATTGTGACGAGCCACCTATGGGATCAAGATTTCGACAATCTCCCTCAGTAATAAGTACTTGATCTTTTCCAGGTTTTTTAAGCCAAGTTTGTAATTCTCTACTTGGAGATATTGGACCCAATCGTAAAACTTGAATCTCTTTGATTTTTTCAAAAAAACCTATTGAGAAAAAAAGATCCCAGTGATTTATTAAACCCTCTTGATCATTTTCAACCCCAGAGAGTGGATCCGCAAGAATTGGCCATCCAGTTAATTTTTGCCATTTCTTTAATGCTTCCCTAAAAGAAACAAGTTGTTTTAATTTTCCTCTCCATGGCCCAACAATAATTATTCCTAACGAAAATGGATCTAATATTGGTAGTTTTAAAGAAAGAAAATTTTTAGCGACCTCAACCTTATTTGTAGTGATTTTTTCCTTTAAAAATCCTTCAATTCCCCATCCATCAAGAACTTTATTCTGGTCAATTTCGCAAGGATGCAAAGGCTCTTCATAAGCAAGGTTAATATGAACTGGTCCAGGCAGATCAGAAGCCATTTCGAATGATTTTCCAATTAAAGATGTCAGTCTCTCTTTAGAAATCAAATGAATTCCTTCTTTTGGAGATTCATCAAAATGTCTACAAACAGACTTAAGAAAATCCTGTTGATTAACTGCTTGATTGGCTCCACATTCTTTTAATCGCAAAGGTCTATCTGCAGTTAAAAACAAGAGAGGATGGCATGACCTATCTGCTTCAACAGCAGCCGGCAAAAGATTTGCGACAGCACTTCCAGAAGTTGTAATGACACAACTTACTTTCCCACTAGCTGCACTTATTCCCAAAGCAAGGAATGCAGCCGACCTTTCGTCAATTGATGTTATGAGAGTTAATTCTTTTCTTTTAGAGAGGCTTGC
Organism: Prochlorococcus sp. AG-402-I20; assembly: GCA_003216975.1. GTDB lineage: Bacteria > Cyanobacteriota > Cyanobacteriia > PCC-6307 > Cyanobiaceae > Prochlorococcus_B. The sequence continues at coordinate 16,287 of QCHY01000018.1, read as the reverse complement.
TGCTGCTAAAGCGAGAGGGCCTGATCTACTCCCCGGGCAAAGGACAAAATATTTCACTCCCTTAGCTACAAGAGTTTTAAGGAGCTCTAAGCTGATAAAAAAATTGGAACGTGCTAGTGAAATTGCCAAAAGAACAACTACTTAGATTTTTGTAAAAAACTTTCGAACAAGTAACTAAAACAAAGAAAATTCATGACATCTACTGGATCAAAAAAGAATCAAAACCAAAATAGCTGGAAAGGATTGTTGGTTTGGATATTAATTGCGCTTTTATTAAGATGGCAAGCAGTTGAACCTAGATGGATTCCATCTGGATCAATGATTCCAACTTTGCAAATTCAAGACAGAATATTGATAGAGAAAATAACTCCAAGACTAAATAATAAACTAGATAAACATTTAAATTTAAATACGATTGTTATTTTCAAACCTCCAAAAATTCTTACAGAAGCAGGCTACAGTGATGGTTCAGCACTAATAAAAAGAGTCGTTGGATTACCTGGAGATAAAATAGAAGTTACTAATGGGAAACTATATAGAAATGAAAAAGAAATAAATGAACCTTGGATTAAAGAACCTATCCAATATGAAATGGACGCAATAAATGTACCTGACTATTCACTTTGGGTCTTAGGAGACAACCGAAATAACAGTTTAGACTCACATATTTGGGGAGCTCTCCCAGAAAAAAATCTTATAGGTACGGCGCTTGCAAGGTACTGGCCATTAAAAAAAATAGGACCTATTCGGTTCCCATAACCTAAATTAAATTTTATTAGAGTACGTTTTGCGATATTGTGTAATTACATGGAAAAAACTGGATGTTTAATCCTGAATTTTTAGCTACAGACAATAATGAGGGCCATGAGGCAAATGCTCTAATTCAGTACTTACAAGATCAACCTGCTGACGTTTTGCAAAGAGTCGCAAAATCTGCCAGTCCAGAAATTCAAGAAATAATCCGACACAATGTTCAAGGTTTACTTGGAATGCTTCCTGGAGAGCAATTTGAGGTAAAAGTAACTTCTAGCAAGGATAATTTGGCTAGTCTATTAGCCTCTGCGATGATGACAGGGTACTTCCTCAGGCAAATGGAGCAAAGGAAACAATTAGAGGAAACACTTTTATCCGACGAAGAAATGTCAGTCGACCCAGATAAAATTTAATCAATAAATTTTTTCAGAGGTTCGCTAGGGACTACTCCAATTTTTAATAGTTTTTGATCTAACCAACCTAAAAATCCAAAATCACCTCTGCTATTAGCCCAATCTGGTTTATTAATTTTATTTTTTAACACTTTTATTTCATATTTTGAAAATCTAACTTTCCCGCTGTAATGAGCAGAGATTAACCAAGAAATATTTTGTAAGGATTCAACTTTATTCAACCAATTTAATAGAGCTTTTTGTCCTCTAGGGAAAACGAGCCTTTCTATTACAGGAGCAATTTGTACTAAAGGTATATTTTTTCCAACAAGTTTTTTAGCAGACAACTCCCAGCCTTTCTGCCAAGAAAAAGGATAGACACCAAAATGTGCTCTTTTATTTCTTAAATTTGGTTTAAAAGCGTTTCCAAAAATTTCTTTTATTTGTGGTATCACCAACTTTTCAGGTCTTAAGTAAGAAGCAAAAAGAACCAAACGAAGCCATCCTTTTCTTCTCGCAAATTGAGTATCAATTAGCTCTTCAGACCCCTTCTCTCTTGAATGAAACAATAAAGGGGTAGGGTCTAAATCAAAGAGTTCTGGAGGATTCTCTTCAATACCTACAAGTGCATCAGTAACCAACAAAGACTTTGATGGTTTATGAAAACAAGATATTTCTTGGAAGCGTCCTAGACCAATATCAATTGGTCCCAATGATATCCATTCACAATAATCACTATGAGGGAATCCATCAGCCAATAAAATATTTGTTCTTTTAGAAGGAATTCCCAACCAATCAAAAGGCAATTGGAAAGGAAAACTCCATTGCCCTGGGCAAACCCATATTTTTGAATCAGGAAAAGCTCTAGCCAAAGCAGGAAGAGCAATTTTATGTTCCAAACCTGAGGCCGTTGGTAAGACAATCGTTTTTACAGGACCTATTTTTTTTACAAGTACATCTATGTCCCTTAGCAATTCTTCCGTAGGAGGTAGAGGGTTAATTATCATCAATCCATTCTTTACTTTGACAACTAATAGCCTCACTGGGACAGCTACATAATAAATACCCTGAAGTTGTTCAAAACTCCAAATCTGATTTGGAACTAATTCCTTGAATATTGTTCTTTTTCTGCCATAAGGATAGAGTGGTAAAAGTGGCCACCAACTCCATTTTTGTTCAGTAGAAAGTTTACTCATTGTTTGCTTAATTTAATTTTTATTTATAAAAGTTTGGTTTTTAAATATTCCATATCTTGGGGCAAATAAAAAAGCTATTAAAAATATTAATGTTTGGACTAAAACGATAGATCCACCTGTTTCAATATCTGACCAATAACTTATATAAACACCTAAAATGCTTGAGAATGAACTGCTAATAACTGCTAATAAAGTCATTTGATCAAACCGATCAGTTAGCAAATAGGCTGTAGCACCAGGTGTAATAAGCATTGCAACAACTAAAATAATACCAACAGTTTGCAAACCAACAACTGCGGATAGAGATAATAAAGTTAATAATAAATAATGAAGTATACCTGTATTAATTCCTATAGATCTAGCATGTTTGGCGTCAAAACAATAAAGCATTAAATCTTTTCTAAATATAAGCAAAATTGATATCACAATAAACGAAATTATTAAAGTCTGGTTAACATCTGAACGAGAAATCCCTAGAGGACTTCCAAAAAGTATTTGCATTAGATCAATATTACTTTTAATTTTTGAAACCAATACAAGGCCTAATGCAAAAAAGCCAGTAAAAACAAGTCCTATTACTGTATCCTCTTTAATTCTAGATTTCTGTTTAACAAATCCAATCAAAGCAACTGAACCAACTCCAAAAACGAAAGCACCTAAGGAAAAAGGGAGCCCTAATGCATAAGCAACAACCACCCCTGGCATAACCGCATGAGAAACCGCGTCACCCATTAATGCCCAACCTTTTAAGGTCATATAACAAGATAGAAGTCCACAAACACCTCCCACTAACGCGCTAACCATTAAAGCTCTTCTCATGAAGTCATGAGTTAATGGATCCAATAGCCAATCAATTGGCGTAATGGAAATTAAAAATTCACTCATTTACAAAATCTTTACTTGAAGTTGGACCTGATAAAGGATTTGGTGGAATTCCTCCAAATGTTTTATTTAGATTTTCCGAAGTAAAAACTTCCGAGGTCTCACCATACGCAAGAACAGTCTTATTGATAAGGACAACAAAATCACAAAAATCTCTCACATGATTCAAATCATGAGTAGAGATCAAAATAGTGTGTCCTTCTTGTCGAAACTGAAGAAATAGCTCAGACATAAGCTTTTCCGTAGGAACATCAACTCCCGAAAAAGGCTCGTCTAAAAGAAGTACTGATGCCCGCTGAGCAATTGCTCTTGCAAGAAAAGCTCTTTTGCGTTGTCCTCCTGATAAAGATCCTATTGGTCTTTCTCTGAGATCCAAAAGATCAACTCTTTCAAGGGCATGAACAACGGCTCTCCTATCAGATTCTCTTGGTATTCGTAAAATATTCATAGCGCCATATCTCCCCATCATCACAACATCCCAAACACTCACGGGGAATGAATAATCTATTCCTTCGTTTTGAGGAACATATGCAACCGATTGCTCCTTTTGGGCTTGATTTACCTTTATACCATTGATCCTTATTTTCCCCCTTGATGGCCTAACAAAGCCCATTAGAGCCTTGAAAAAGGTTGATTTTCCAGCACCATTCATCCCTACAAGGCCACATATAGATCCAGCTTTTAAATTTAAACTTGCGTCATAGAGAGCAACTGTGCCGTTGTAGTCAACACAAACTTGGTCTGCCTCAATACGCATTAAATCTTTCTCATGACTTTTAAAAATTGGATTCATTATTTTTTCATTGCTGCAATGGATAGCCCCTCAGTAATCAAACGAACATTATGCCTTAATAAATCTATATAGGTAGGAGCAGGACCATTTAGTTCTGAGAGTGAATCAACGTAAAAGGTGCCGCCAAAAACAGCCCCACTTGATTTTGCAACTTCTTTTTGTGCTTCTGCACTCACAGTACTTTCACAAAAAATTGTTGGGACTCCATTTTCTTTAATTGTTTTTATTAGATTCACCATTCTCCTTGGTGTTACTTGACTTTCAGCATTAACTGGCCACAAATATGCCTCTTTCATTCCGTAATCACGGGCCAGATAAGTAAAGGCTCCTTCGCATGTCACCAAAAATCTTCTTTCTTTAGGAATAGAGGATAAAGAATCTCTTAGCTCTTTATCAAGAGATTCAAGTTTAGCTTTATAGGTTGAAGCGTTAGATGAGTATTCAAGAGCTCCATCAGGATCGATTTTGATAAAAGCATCGACTATTTTATCAACATAATTCATAGCTCTTTTGGGCGACATCCAGGCATGAGGATTTGGCTTCCCTGAATAAGCATCGCCCTCTATCAATAATGGCTTAATCCCTTCGGTTAATTTCACATTGGGAATATCGCCCGTGCTAGTCATAAATTTTGAAAACCATGATTCAAGACCTAAACCATTTTCAATAATCAGTTTTGCTCCTTTAGTTTTCACAATATCACTGGGTGTAAATTGATAACTATGGATTTCAGCTCCTGGTTTAGTTATTGATTCAACTAGAAGTCTATCCCCAGCAACATTTCTAGCAAGATCGGCCAAAATTGTAAAAGTAGTTAAGACGAAAGGCTTATCATTACTTAATCTATAAGTATTTTTATTTACACATCCTGTAAAGAATAATATATTTAAAGAAAGGAAGACAGATAGACTAAGTATCTTTTTTTTCTTATAAATATAATCAGAAAAAAACTTTTTATTAAACATGTATTTGAAATTATAAAATATTAATATTTTATCTAAATATAAGTCAAAGATCTACCAGAAGAAAAGTTATAAACTTAAACTGATTTAACTTTGTAATTAATAGATTGAGACTGAATCCATTCTTTTGATTGCTTTAAAAAAGCCACCCAATCAACTCTTTCTAGCTCAGCAGCTTTTGATACTAGTTGAGGAGCTTGTTGCTTAATAAGTTCTAAATCAGGTTGAGTTACTCCATTATTGAGAGCCATCCAATCAGCCATCGATCTCCCAACCACTCTTGTTAAATAAGCAGCACTCAAGGCCTGAATTGTTCCAGCAGCAACCCAAGAGGAGCCATCAAGCTTTGCCAGGCTCAACAAGGACTGTCCACTCCATTCCACCACTCCTTGAGCAATTGCAGCCATTGCTAGTTGTCGTGAGACTGCCTCAAGTAATTCTGGCTTCATTTTGGAAGACCATATTTTCGACATTTCTTTGATCATCAAGCCATTAACCACTGCAACTGCAAGCAAATCAGTTGAGGCGACAGGGGAGGCAAAAACGATACCAGCAACTATCCACTGAGATCTTGTTTGAATAACCTTGAATTTTTCTCTTCTTAATTTTTCTAAATCTTTTTGCCAAGAAGTATGCAATCGAGACAAAAGTCTTTGCTTAGTAATGTCTGTATTCTTCCTTGGATTTTCAAGAAGTTTCTTAATTGGAGAAAGAACCGTTTCCATTTCTGTTTGAGATCCATCCCATTTCAATACTCTGTTAGTCCATCTGTCTGGTAATTGAGCCTCTAATGCATTTCGCTCATCAGACCAATCAGTAGATTCTTTACTGACAACCATTAACCAGGCTGGTTGATCTGTAGGGATATTTTTAATCCACAAAAGATCTGCTGCGCTCATTGGAAGTGCCAAAGAATAAACAATAAAATCTTGCTCTTGGATTAAATCTGGCAAAATCCAATTTCTATCTCTTACAGGAAGAGCTGGTGGAAAAGAAAATTTTATTTGATTATTTATTCCTAAAACTTTTTCCAATTGATCTTTATCAGGTAATTTTACGCCTTTTGTTTTCAAGAAACCAATGCTTTGATCTTCGCTTCTATCAATAATTTTTTGTAAGGAATTAATTCTTTCTTTTTTTATTTCACTTTGCTCTCCTTCCTGAAGTAAGTACTCAAAATTCTCTAAAACGTCATGACATCTTCTTACCCAGCCTTGAACAGTAGAGGGAGCATCAAATGAAACCTTTCCTGGTTTTAAAAAATAAAAAATACAGCCAAGTCCTAATAGCAATCCAATTCCACCCCCAGGGATATGGGCCACATCACTTAAAACCCATTGACCTGTAATAGTTAGCCCAATAAAAAGACTAATTTTCGGAATCGAAAAAGAAGGTAAGGAGAGAGGAGATTTTGTTAATGAATGATTTTCCACGATTTCAATAGATACAGTTTCTTCTTAGCTAACTTTCATTTTAAAGCAAATTTTCCCTTAATAACCGCAAAGAAAGAAGGTTTTACGTTTTAAGAAGAAAAATTTATGCCTAAAGAAATCAAATCATTCGACTAGTATCAATGTCGTTAGATGTGAAAGTGCTAATCAAGATATTCAAATATGTCGCAAAAGTACCGGCTATGCGTCACACTTGCCCCTATTGGCAAATATGTTCATGGGTGACTCTTACACCAATAATCAGTCAGGTGGTGGCGATTTCCAAAACCAAAGACAAAATGGTCGTAATAATTTCAGAGGTGGCCGAGGTCCTAACAATAGAGAGGGAGGCTTTCGTATTCGCTTAAGTGATAATGAAATGCGCGCAGCCAGATCATTACAAGAAGCCTTTAATCTTCGTTCTACTGTTGCTGTTTTAGGTTTCGCAGTAAGAACGCTTGCCCAAATGCTTGCAGATGGAAGTCTTGAAAATTTAGTCAACGAATATAGGTCTCAAGCGCCCGCCAATGACCTAAGAAAAGGCAGGGGTAACAGGGGAAACTATAACGGTGAAAATAACAACTCAGCCAACACAAAGCCCAACCCTTTTGCAAGACCAGAAAAGCCAGTTAAAGAACAAGAGGTAGCTGATACTTATCATGCACACAATGTTGCTCAAGATCCTGCAGAAAAAGATAATGATCAAGCAACAGAAGCAAGTTCAAATGACGATGATTCCACAAATACAAGCGAGCAAGGATAAGTGAATCAGAAGCGAGTCTTATCTGGTGTTCAACCCACAGGAGATGTTCATATTGGTAATTGGCTTGGAGCAATAAGAAATTGGGTTGAATTACAAGAAAATTATGAAACATTTGTCTGCGTTGTTGATCTTCATGCGATAACGACTCCGCATGACCCAAAATCTCTTCATCAAAATTCTTTATCTACAGCGGCTTTGTATATCGCTTGTGGGATGAATCCTGATAAATGCTCAATATTCATTCAAAGTCAGATAAGCGCACATAGCGAGCTTTGCTGGATATTAAATTGCTTAACTCCTTTAAACTGGATGGAGAGAATGATTCAGTTCAAGGAAAAGTCAATTAAACAAGGGGACAATGTATCTATTGGATTATTAGATTATCCTGTCCTTATGGCAGCGGATATTCTTCTCTATGACGCTGATTTGGTTCCTGTTGGAGAAGATCAAAAGCAGCATCTAGAGCTTGCGAGAGATATTGCTTCTCAACGAGTTAATTCAAAATTCGGAACAAAAAAGAATCCAATACTTAAAGTTCCAAATCCCTTAATTTTGAAAGAGTGTTCCAAAGTCATGAGTCTGACAGACGGAACAAAGAAAATGAGTAAAAGCGACCCAAATGAAAATAGTAGGATTACTTTATTAGACAGTCCAGATGTAATTACTAAAAAAATAAAACGTGCAAAAACCGACTCAGAATTAGGATTAGAATTCGGAAATCCTTCAAGACCTGAAGCTGATAATCTTTTAACAATTTATTCTATAATTTCCGGACTAGGCAGAGAAAAAGCAGCTGAGTATTGCGCAGGAATGGGCTGGGGTAAATTCAAACCAGAATTTACACAGGCAATGATTAACGTTCTTCAACCTATTCAAGAAAAATATAAAGAACTAATGAATGATCCAGAAGAGTTAAAAAGAATACTAAATAAAGGCAAACTTACTGCCGAGGAGGTTTCTAAGTTAACATTAAATAGAGTCAAAGAAGCTCTAGGATTTACTTCAAATTTGTAGAAAATTATGCCAATAATTACATTACCTGATGGAACTGAAAAAAAATATGATTCCGCTGTCACAATTGACCAAATAGCATCAGAAATTGGTCCTGGTTTAGCAAAAGCAGCGCTAGCAGGGAAAGTGAATGGGGAATTAATTGATACTTGTATTCCTATAACTCAAAATTCTCATATACAGATAATTACATCTAAAGATGATGAAGGACTAGAAATTATCAGACATTCATTCGCTCATCTGCTTGGACATGCTGTAAAGCAATTATACCCCGAAGCAAAAATGGCAATAGGGCCAGTAATTGAAGATGGTTTTTATTATGATATTTCTTATAAAGATACCTTTACTCCTGATGATCTTCTCAAAATTGAGAAAAGAATGAAAGAGTTAGTTAATAGAGATTATAATGTAGGTGTGGAAATAGTTAGTCCAAAGAAAGCAACGGAAGTTTTTACTGATAGAGGTGAAATTTTCAAACTAGACATAGTTAAAAATATCCCTAAAAATGAAATCATAAAGTTATACAGACATCAAGAATATATTGATATGTGCAGAGGTCCTCATGTGCCAAATACAAGGCATCTAAGAGTATTTAAGCTAATGAAAGTATCCGGGGCTTATTGGCGCGGAGACGCTAATAATGAAATGCTACAAAGAATATATGGAACAGCCTGGAAAAGCTCTAAAGAATTAAAAGAATATATCTCTAGAATTGAAGAAGCTGAGAAAAGAGATCATAGAAAATTAGGAAAAAAATATTCACTTTTTCACTCACAAGAAGAAGCACCCGGTATGGTTTTTTGGCACCCTAAAGGGTGGACTATTTATAGAATTTTAGAAGATTTTATTCGGGAAACCATTACAAAATATGATTATCAAGAAGTTAAATCTCCGCAAGTAGTTGATAGAACTCTTTGGGAGAAATCAGGCCATTGGGATAAATTTAAAGAAGATATGTTTACTACAACTTCAGAGAACAGGGAATATGCAATAAAACCTATGAATTGTCCATGCCACATACAAATATTCAATCAAGGTTTAAAAAGCTATCGAGATCTTCCTATTAGACTTTCTGAATTTGGTTCTTGTCATCGCAATGAGCCTTCTGGTGCACTGCATGGATTAATGAGGGTAAGAAATTTTGTTCAAGATGATGCACACATATTTTGTACCGATGAACAAATCCAAGAAGAAGTCCAAAATTTTATTGATTTGGTATTTGAGGTTTATAAAACCTTTGGCTTTGATTCAATTCTTATTAAGCTCTCAACAAGACCAGAGAAAAGGGTTGGGAGTGATGATATCTGGGACAAATCAGAAAAAGCTTTATCTAAGGCACTTGATTCAAAAGGATTAGATTGGTCGCTACTCCCTGGAGAAGGTGCCTTCTATGGTCCAAAAATAGAATTCTCCTTAAAAGATTGTCTCAACAGAGTATGGCAGTGCGGAACAATTCAAGTAGATTTCTCCATGCCTCAAAGGCTCAATGCAAGTTATATAGATATTACAGGAAGGAAACAAACACCTGTAATGCTTCACCGAGCTATTTTAGGCTCTTTTGAAAGATTTATTGGGATTTTAATTGAGAATTATTCAGGAAATTTTCCTACATGGTTATCACCTGTTCAAATAATGATTATGGGCATAACTGATAGAAATAATGAAGCATGTTTTTGTGCTAAAGATAAATTAGTTGACTTTGGGTTCAGAGCTGAAATTGATATCAGAAATGAAAAAGTCGGTTTTAAAATACGAGAACATACTATGCAAAGAATACCTTTCTTGATAATTATTGGAGATAAGGAAGAAGAGAATAATGAAATCTCAGTAAGGACAAGAGAAGGTAAAGATCTTGGAAATATGAGTATAGACAAGTTTAAATTAATAATTGACGAATCAATTAGCAAAAAAGGTATACAAGTTAATCAATCCTAAATCAAAAACGATTTTAATAACTAATGAATGTACTTGCTGGAGACCTTGGAGGGACAAAAACAATATTAGCTGTTTATTCAAGCGAGAACTATCCAAAAAAATTATATGAAAAATACTATTTTTCCTCAGAATGGAAATCTTTTTACTCAATATTTGAAGATTTTATCAAACATTTACCAGATCATATATCACTCCCTAAATATGTTTGTATTGGAGTAGCAGGCCCAATAAAAGGCCAGAAAGTTGAGATTACAAATCTAGGATGGAATATCGAAACAGAAGAATTATCTAAGCTTTCAAATATAAATAACATTGAATTAATAAATGATTTCTCAGTTTTAATATATGGAATACCATTTTTCAAAAAATCCCAATATGAAGTCATCCAAGGAACGTTAAATCCTGAGTACAAAACAAATCAAAAATTAGTTGCCATTATCGGAGCTGGAACTGGCTTAGGGATGTCCAGAGGATTAATTACACCTAAAAGAATTTTTATATTTCCAAGTGAAGGGGGGCATCGGGAATTTTCCCCAAGAACAGAAAACGAATGGGAATTAGTCAAATGGCTAAAAAAGAAGCTAAGTATTCAAAGAATTTCGATTGAAAGAATAGTTAGTGGGACTGGCCTTGGAATGATTGCTAGATGGAAATTGGATAATCGATCAAATGAAAACCACCCACTTCAGGAAACTTTAAAAAAAATAGATAATGACAAATCAGCTTTGACAGATTTACCCGCACTTGTTTGGGAAAAAGCAAATAACGGAGACAAATTAATGTCTGAAGCTTTGAGAATATGGCTCAATGCTTATGGATCTGCAGCTGGAGACTTTGCTTTACAAGAACTTTGCTCTTCAGGGTTATGGATTTCAGGTGGAACAGCAGCCAAAAACCTCGATGGAATAAACTCTTCTAACTTCCTTAATGCATTTAGTAATAAAGGTCGCTTTCAATCTTATTTAAAGGAAATCCCATTGATTATTCTCAAAGATCCAGAAGCGACATTATTCAGTTCAGCTTGCAGAGCACTCTTAAGTGCCGAATCAAATGGGAGACTTAGCTAAAGGATAAAAACATGGGGCCGCCAAAAATAGGACAAACTGTCGTAGTAGAAGTTCCTTCTACTACAGCCAATATTGGTCCAGGGTTTGATTGCCTTGGTGCAGCACTGGATCTTTCCAATCAGTTCACTATTAAAAGAATTGAGGGCAATGCTGAAAGGTTTGAATTAATAATGGAAAGTACTGAAGGCAATCATTTAAGAGGGGGGCCTGAAAACCTTTTCTATAGAGCCGCCCAGAGAGTTTGGAGAACTGCAGGTGTAGAACCTGTCGCTCTTGAAGCAAGAGTAAAATTAGCTGTGCCTCCTGCAAGAGGACTTGGAAGCAGTGCTACAGCAATCGTGGCAGGATTAGTTGGAGCAAATGCACTTGCTGGATATCCTTTGCCTAAGGAAAAATTATTAGAGCTGGCAATAGATATAGAAGGTCATCCAGACAATGTCGTTCCATCATTAATAGGAGGTCTTTGCGTAACAGCTAAAACTGCAAACGACAGATGGCGCGTAGTTCGTTGTGATTGGGATCAATCAATAAAAGCTGTAGTCGCAATTCCATCTATTCGCCTTAGTACAAGCGAAGCAAGACGTGTAATGCCCGAAAATATTCCAGTTAATGATGCAGTAATCAATTTAGGTGCACTTACTCTTCTACTTCAAGGTCTAAGAACAGGGAATGAGGATCTAATTGCAGATGGTATGCATGACAAGCTGCATGAACCCTACAGATGGGGATTGATTAAAGGTGGGTTAGAGGTAAGAGAAGCAGCAAAGGCTGCCGGAGCTTTAGGATGTGCAATTAGTGGAGCAGGACCAAGCATTCTTGCCTTGTGCAAAGCGACTAAAGGCCGAGCAGTCAGTGTCGCAATGGTCAAAGCCTGGGAAGCTGCTGGTGTAGCAAGTCGTGCTCCCTTAATGAGCCTCCAACTCAGAGGAAGCGAATGCATTTCAAACACCTTTGGGTAGTTCTACTCATGAAAACGAACAAAAACTGATAGCTTTATGGCTGACTTGCCCCAAATTATGGATGCCAATCTGCCTATGAGTATTGATTCTCAGACAGTATTTCCATGGCTTTCACTCATTGTGCTCCTACCGATACTTGGAGCATTGATAATGCCTTTCCTCCCAACGAAAGAAAGTAAAAATTCTAATCTGCCAAGAGATATAGCCCTAGTTATTTTATTAGCCGATTTTCTAATAATTGTTTTGGCTTTTGCCAATTTGTTTAATCCAAGTAGCGAAAGTTTGCAATTAGTAGAAAGACTTCAGTGGCTTCCTTCCATAGGCCTCGAATGGTCATTAGGAGTAGATGGGATATCTGCACCGCTAGTAGTTCTAAGCGGGCTAATAACTTTTTTGTCCGCAGCTGCAAGTTGGAAAGTAAAACAAAAAACAAGGCTTTACTTTGCTTTATTACTGATTCAAGCTTCAGCCCAAGCTTTAGTTTTCCTATCACAAGATTTCTTACTATTCTTTTTAGCTTGGGAGCTTGAGCTTGTTCCTGTCTATCTATTGATTGCTATTTGGGGTGGAAAAAGGAAACTATATGCAGCAACAAAATTCATTCTTTATACAGCACTGGCTTCCCTTTTGATATTAATTAGTGGGCTTGCTTTAGCTCTTTCTGGAGATCAATTCACCTTTAATCTAAGTGAAATCGCAGCCAAATCTTTTACTGGAAATTTTGGAATATTTTGTTATTTAGGTTTTTTAATTGGTTTTGGAGTAAAGCTTCCTATCTTCCCTCTTCATACCTGGCTGCCAGATGCTCATGGGGAGGCAAATGCGCCGGTTTCAATGTTATTAGCTGGTGTTTTATTAAAAATGGGAGGTTACGCTCTTATAAGATTTAATGTCCAAATTTTACCTGATACTCATTTAATACTAGCTCCAGCTCTAATCATCATTGGGATAGTAAATATTATTTACGGTGCTCTAAATGCTTTTGCTCAAGACAATGTGAAAAGACGTATAGCTTGCAGTTCTGTAAGTCATATGGGTTTTGTTCTAGTTGGTATTGGCGCAGTCAATGCACTTGGAATCAGTGGAGCGATGCTCCAAATGATTAGCCATGGACTGATTGCTGCCGCAATGTTTTTTGTCACGGGAAGTTTTTATGAAAGAACAAACACTCTTTCAATTCCCAACATGGGCGGTCTAGCAAAAGCTTTGCCAATTACTTTTGCATTCTTCTTGGCAAGTTCTTTAGCGTCACTTGCATTACCAGGGATGAGTGGATTTATAAGTGAAATCACAGTTTTTCTAGGAATTACGAGTCAAGAAGGATTCACTTCGTTATTTAGAGCAATTACAATCCTTTTAGCAGCTATTGGACTAGTTTTAACTCCTATATATCTTCTTTCAATGTGTAGAAGAGTATTCTTTGGTCCTCGGATACCTGCTTTATCGATAGTAAAAGAAATGGATGCGAGAGAGCTTTCAATAGGTTTAAGCCTCTTAGTCCCTACATTAGTAATAGGTTTTTGGCCAAGAATAGCTATTGATTTATATGAGGTGTCAACAAATGCTCTCGCACAATCATTAATTACCAATAACCTTATACCAATCAGTTAGTTTTTGAATCTAAAAAATGACTTCAATTAAGCCAACAGCACTATTAAAAGGTGAAGGACTTCCTGATTACGATAAAATCACCCCTAACGAGATCACTGAAAATATACCCAAACTTATAAAACAACTAAATGAAAAATTAAATAAACTAGAAGGACAACTCGAAAAACAATTTCCAACCAAAAACTCTTTAAGTTGGGAAGATGTAATGCCTCAGCTGTATGAAATAGGTGAAAAGCTTAGATGGAGTTGGGGGGTTGTAAGTCATCTTAATGCTGTATGCAATTCCACTGAACTCCGTGAGGTTCATTCAAAACAGCAACCTACAATCGTTAGATTTAGTAATCAGCTTGCTCAAAACGAAGTCATTTTCAAGGCGCTCTCAAATTTAAAAGAGCATGGAAACATAAAAAATGAAACACAAATCAGAATAATTGATACAGAGCTAATAACTATGAAAAACAAAGGAATTGGTCTAAAAGCTGATGAAAAAGCACTATTTAATTCTCGCAGTGAGCGATTAGCTGAATTATCAACTACATTTAGTAATAATGTTTTAGATGCGACTAAGAATTGGAGTCTTTTATTAAAAAACAAATCAGAAGTCGAAGGGCTTCCTGAAAGAGCTCTTGAAACATTGGCTCTTGCTGCAAAGGAAGCTGGTGACAAAGACGAAGAAGGTAATGATCCATCAGCATCAAATGGCCCATGGAGAGTTGGCTTAGATTTGCCAAGTTACATACCTTTCCAAACTTATGCAAAAGATAGACGTCTCAGAGAGAAAGTTTATAGAGCCTTTGTAAGTAGAGCTAGCGATGGAAAGATTAATAACAAAAAAATAATTGAAGAAATTCTAGACCTCAGACATAAACAGGCAAAGCTATTGGGATATAAAAACTGGTGTGAAATTAGTTTGGCCACAAAGATGGCTGATAATGAAGAATCTGTTGAGTTGTTACTCGAAGAATTACGATTGGCTGCAATGCCTCATGCAAAAAAAGAAGTTATACATCTTCGAGAGTGTGCCAAAAGGAATGGAGAAAGCGAAAATTTTAAGCTATCTCCATGGGATATAAGTTTTTGGGCTGAAGTTCTACGCAAAGAGAAATACGATCTTGACCAAGAGAAACTCAGGCCGTGGTTTCCTTTAGATCAAGTTCTTAATGGTCTATTCAATTTGTGCAAAAGACTTTTTGAAATTGACATTGAAGAAGCAAGGCATGCAGCTCCTTTATGGCATGAAGATGTTCGTTTCTTCAATATTAAAAATTTTGATGGCGAAAAAATTGCATCTTTCTATCTCGATCCCTTCAGTCGTCCAGCGACAAAAAGGGGAGGTGCCTGGATGGATGAATGCTTGTGCCGAAATCAAAAAACAAAAGAAGATATTGTTCTCCCAGTAGCCTATTTAGTCTGCAATCAAACGCCTCCTATTGCGGAAAAACCCAGTCTGATGAGTTTCGAAGAAGTAGAAACTCTCTTCCATGAATTTGGCCATGGACTACAACATATGCTGACGACTGTAAATTACCCTCAAGCAGCCGGTATTAATAACGTTGAATGGGATGCTGTTGAATTAGCAAGCCAATTTATGGAAAATTGGTGCTTAGAGGATCAAACAATTTCTGAAATAGCAATACATTGGAAGACAAAAGAGCCATTAGCAGATTCGGAAATCAATAAATTGAGACTAAGCAGAACCTTTAATTCTGGGCTTGCGACTCTAAGGCAAATACATTTTGCTCTTACTGATCTAAAACTCCATAGTCAATGGAGTGAAGATTTAGAAATTTCCCCAGATGAGTTACGAAGAGAAATCGCAAAAAATACAACCGTGATGGAGCCTATTCCAGAAGATCAATTTCTATGTGCCTTCAGTCATATTTTTGCCGGTGGCTATGCTGCTGGATACTACTCTTATAAATGGGCTGAAGTGCTCAGCGCTGATGCATTTGCCGCATTTGAAGAGGCAGGGCTTGCTAATCAAGATGAAGTCCGAAAGATTGGCAAAAGATATCGTGATTCAATTCTTAGTCTTGGTGGTAGTCGTTCACCCAATAAGGTTTTCAAAAAATTTAGAGGAAGACTTCCCTCTACTGAAGCTCTAATAAGACATAGTGGACTTAATTAGCTATAATTAAAAATCTTTTTGACTATAATATCTAGAGAAGTAGAATTTGTAATCAATTCTTTATGGGTCAACACAGGTAAGTGATAAGAGTCACCAATAGAAAGTTTTGCTTGCCAGCCTGGAAATGACATCAAGTCCCATTTTGTAAAAAAGCTAGTACATTCGACCTTTTCTAAGGAAGTCAAGTCATTATTTAATTGAGATAATAAACTACTTCCTCTTTTCATCTCTGCAATACCTGGCATCAAAAATGAAGGGATCATTTGAGCTGTATAAGTACCAAAATGAGGCGTACCAATACTAAAAAAACGTTTAGTTCTTAAAAAACCATCATATTTTTGCAGCCAAAACCTACTAATTAATCCACCCATTGAAAAACCAACAATATCAATTTCGATTTCAGGA
>QCHY01000017.1 GCA_003216975.1 Prochlorococcus sp. AG-402-I20 | reverse complement strand
TGGCTTCGAGCAGAAGTCGACGATCTTCTTAATGAAGATACTTTCTTTGATAGTTCAGATTATTCTTGTTTATTAGAAGATACAGACTGGGCATAGGTATTGATAAGATCTGACAATGGATACAGTATTTTTTCATTGTCAATTATGCAAAAAACAATCAACCGAATTATGGTGGAGATGGAAAGGATTGATTATTTGCATGCAATGTTATGAAAAACTCCAGCAGAAGTAGTCTTATAGCTTTATTCTCCTAGTTGTTGACCTAACAATTAAAAATATTATTCTTGACTTTTAAACTTCCGAGATTGAAATCAATTAAAAGTTTTGAATTTTTCTTCTCATTCAATTCCTAAGTTTTTTAATTCAATCTATTCATTAAATAATTATTTTCGAGTAATTAATAGTTAGAATTTTTATTTATAAATTTTTAAATTCTTTATATTTGATAGATTTATTAAAAATGGAGAATGTGATGAATTGGTTTAAATTTCTTAATCCAATTTTTGGTTTTTTATTTTGCCCTGTCACAATTGTTTTCTTGTGGTCTATTTGGAATGCTCCAGTTATTCAATCTGTGCCGGAACTTATTGAAGAAAGTCAGCTCTAGAAAATTATTCAAATTTAATTATTAAATCTGACTCTTATCAATTCTCGGATTTTTATAGATCTTTTAAAAGTCAAATAGGACAAATTGAGAATGTGTGACGTCAGTTATCAGAAGTTTAATAGCATTTTCCAATTCTTCTTCTGTTTTAAATCCTAATACTTCTGCTGGCTCCAAACCTAGTGAACTGAAGTCTGGTTCTATTCCGAATGGCTCTATGAATTCCAAACTTCCAACTATGTCTTCTAGTTCTTCTAATTCGGTCATAATTTTTCAGAAATAGTTAGGTTTTTTTTTTCTCTAAAGATAAATTTATGAGACTTCTAGTTTGAAACCTTTATCTAAAAGTTGTTGGTATGTGAGTCTTGCTTGAAATGCGAGAATCTCAATAGGCTCCTTATCGTCTCTTTGCATGATGAAATAGTGGTTGTCATCACCTTTTCTAGCAAAAATGACTATTTCAGATCCTCTTACTAGCCTCCAATTTTCTTTATCTTTATACTCAGATAGTGGTCCTAGATCCCATGGAGCCTTTTCTGGATACTTCTCTCTTTTTACCCTTGGCATGTATGAAAGTGTCTATATGTTTAAGCCTACACTTATGATCTTCAACGTCAAGAATTAGTTTTTTAATCATGAAAAGGCAGACAATGAATATCCATCGTCAAACAATCTTTGGTAAGTAAATCTAGCTTCATATTCTTTATATGCTTTTCTTTTACCATCATTCTTTTGTATGTATATATAATTACCGTCTATACGACTCCTTCTGAATGTATAAACGTTTTCTGCCTTGGAGAGTATCCATTGAATTGACTTGTATTTACTTTGTTCGAATGTTGTTAAATCCCATGGAATATTCTCCGGATATTTCTCTTGTGTGGTCATTCGAAAAGATGTGTTTTTTAAAGTTATGGGATGAAAATCTTATCGACAAGAGAATAAATACTGTTCATGTCTGAAAAGATTTCAATCTGACGATGATTTATTCAATTTATACAAATCAATGTTTTAGCTTCAAGATCGGAAAATATATCTAGATGATATGCTCACTCTCATATCTAACTATAGGTATTCATTTAATTCAGCTACCAAACTTATTGGTCTTGACTTTTATCTCTTCTATGTCAAATATTTATAAACTGGTTTATTTATTTTAATTATATTTGCTTTTCCCTGTATTTCTCTTCTTGAAATACCTTCGATTCTCTTTGTTCTCTCGTCGATTCCTTAAGAAAAGAAGTTAATGAAGCGACTTGGCTAAACATTTTCCTATTGATATATATATGAGATTACTTGGACTTGATAAGGATTGTTTCTCAAGCTGGTGGGCAAAGTTACCAGAGGGATCAACCATGATTGTGCAACCCAAAATCGAGGGTTGTGCAATAGGACTTAGATATAGATATGGACAATTAGTAGATGCTTATTGTCGTGAAGATAGTGAGATTGTTGAAAATATTAGGAATATCAATGCCATTCCTTTGACTATTGATGACTCATTAAAAGTTGAAGTTGAGTTGGAGGGCATTTTATATTCTCCTTTCTCTAATTCCAAGATTTCAATAGAGCAATTGTTGTCGAACTCAGCCTCTAACACTGATACTAATACCTCTCTTTTATTTTTAGCATTCCAAATTTTTTATTCCAGAAGCGACGAGTTGTCAGATTTGACTCAACTACAAAAATGGGGATTTGAGGTTCCTATCACTCTACGAACTGATGATCCTAGGCAAGTCATGATATGGCATTCTCAATGGATCAAGAAAGAATTGTTTTCGAATCTTCCTACCAATGGAATTGTCGCTAAATGCAATTCCTCCTTAACTAAAAATATTTTAGGTGTTAGCACCTCCTCTCCAAATTGGGCTTTAGCTTTAACTAGATAGCGGTTTGCTTTCTATTAGCATCAATGATTTTTTTATGTAGGTATTGTTTGTTGGTAGGTTACATTCAGTTTTCCTTATTAAGATTGCCAAATAAGCCCAATGAAAATATTCTTTGATGAACCGCTCCTTCTTTTAATATGCCATTTACTGATAAGCAAATGATTGCAGCAATAGAGGCAAATGTGGATGTCAAAGATTGTTTTAAAAAAATTTCAGACGCATGTAGGGAATTAAAAAGCAAGACTGGTTGCCCAAATGATGATGTTGATCAATTTCTTGAATTTGTAATAGGAAAATGGGAAAATTGATTTTGAAAATAATCATTGTTATGTTTTTAGCAATAACTGCAACTGTCAAAAGGTTTAATCTTTAAATTTTAATTTTTATCCCTTAAGCTGACATAAAACATTTATTAGTAAATGATTAGTAGAACTATTCCCTCATCTGTTTGAATAGTTCTTATTGTTATGTTTATTGAGTACAAAGATGAGTGAATTTTACTCAAAAATTTATTTAGGACTTTTTGTTCTTTGTTTTACTACACTATCTGTTCAATTATTCCCTATCTCGAAGCAAGCCTCAATCTGGAATCGATGCTTAAGAAAAACGTCGGATACATTGAATCAAGTTAATGCTGTTAAAAAAATGAATGATGAGAGTAAAGAAGTTTTATCAGTCATGATATGTAATGGTGCTGTATTTGAACCCAAACTCAAGGCGAATATCCAATAAAGTATTGGCAGTTATTTTTAGATGATTTGATTTTCAGCCATTTTTAATAAATTTGGTTCTATAGTTCTTATGCTGATTTAAGGAGAATAAGTCTCATGGAAATGGTCAATATAATTATTTGGTTGTTGATACTAGGAATTTAATAGAGTTCCAAATAATCCAGGAAATGCTAAATCATCAATATAGATACAATGCAAATCAGAGGAATTTAAGAGAGATTCATTTTTTGTTGTAATAAGTATTTTTGTTCTCATTCATTCCTTAACAAATATTCAAAAGTACGCCTTTATATATGGAATGAATTGATTGTATGTGGCTACCAATTTTCTTATAGCTGTCTATAAGCATGTATAGATTTTTCCTTATTTTATAAAATTATCTTGCTATTGCTGGCGATTGAGGGTTTTCTAATAGATAAATGATCTACCAAATCATTTATTTTATAACGCGCCAAAAAGGATTTTTCCTATAAATCAAAACCTTCAACCTTGAACAATTTTCCTTATAACCTTGAATTACTTAGTTTAATCAAGAGGCTTTTGTTCCCACAGTTTTTGCTTTAATGTCTCTGACTAATGTAAATATTGTAAGTTTGTTAATTATAAGTTAGTATTATAAGTACAACCATTTATTTATCATGCTCACTGGTAAGGATTTATTAGCCAAGGTCAAAGACTTGGGAGATGTCTCAAAATCTGATCTTGTTAAAGCTTGTGGATATGTTTCCACGAAAAAAGGAGGCGGAGAGCGTCTTAACTACACTGCTTTTTACGAAGCACTTCTAGAGGCTAAAGGTGTAAACCTAGCAGCAGAAAGTGCTGGTGGAATTGGTAAAGGTGGAAGAAAGCTTAGTTATGTGGCTACCGTTCAAGGAAACGGAAACCTATTGATAGGAAAGGCCTATACAGCTCTTTTAGATCTCAAGCCTGGAGATAATTTTGAGATTAAGATGGGACGTAAAGGATTCCGTTTGGTTCCAGAAGGAGAAGGTTAATCTCTAAATAACTGAATCCAAATAATTTAGATTTAGCCGAGAAGCATATTTGCCTCTCGGCTTTTTTATTCAATAAATTTCCTAGTTAAATTTGTCTGATTATTCATCTATATTTTATTTTCTGAGTGAGATCTTTCCTGTTTTTTTCACAGTGTTATCTGTTTTTCCTTTAACTGACTCTCCCTTAGTAGACCTCTGTTGTTTTGATCTTTCTTGAATTTAGCTTTGTTACACTCAAATACCAATTACATTTTTCTTTTTGAATTAGTGATTTTTTCTACTTTCATCAATCTTATCGTTGTGAATTTTAAGTATGATCCTTTTTACGATTGTTCATGTCAGTCTTGATTCAATCTTTGGTCTTTAATTTTTTCGATCATTACATTTTAGATTAACCCTCGTCTAGGATTCTTTTTTTAGGCCTATACAGCTTTTATTTGGTCAGTTAAACACTCGTTTTTATCTTGTCTTTAATTATTTATATTCACAGTTTGATATCTAATTTAGTTATCCTTATGACCTTGTACGTTTCTTAGATTCTTGTTTGACCCGCTTTATGAAGAAATTGTTACTAATAGTTCGGACTTAATTGTGTATGTGGTTCGACATGTTTTTATTGAGCTTATTTTGCCATTGTCTATTTTTGTTGCTGTAACGCTTATTCTGTATGTTGATTGGAGCTGGATACCTATTTCAAGTTTTGAGCGTATGAGGGGGCATAGTCTTGAGGAAATTAAAAAGCATATACTTGAATAAGTTAATTTTTAAATATATTTTTTTTAAGAACCTAATTTGTTTATTTCCTTCCTACGTAATTATTCAAATTAATAAACATCATTTTATTTTTTCGTTTTAGCTTGGATTCCGAAATATATGGATAAACCAATCAAAAGAATTACTAGTAATGAACTGCTATTACCAAAGATTTCTATGAGCATCTTTACCTTAGATATATAAAGTCTTATTTTACATATTTTCACTCGTACTACCTATTTGATCTATTTCTCTTATTAATTGCTGTTACAAATTAAATAATAAAAGACTTTATTCAAAAAATTGACTTCCGCTTTTTAAGCAAAGTCGAACCAATGCACTTATAGATTTTTATAATTAGAGAAGCTGATGATTGAATTCAATTTTTCAATACTATTTTTTAACCGTAGACACTAGTATAAAATTTTGATTAAAAATTGCTCATTAAATTATAGTTGGAATTGATATCTAATTCTTAAAGTTTAAAAACACCAAAAGTATAAATTCAGTTTTTAAGACAAATTTAGTAAAAATGACTATTATCTCTAATTGGTTTCCATGCTTTACCTTTCAATATCAAAGATAATCTTCTACCCCATAAAAGGAATGGGAATAAAAATTTAGTCCTTTTGTTGGAGGTGAAAATAACTCGAAGTACTTCTAACAGGGAGTCGCTTGGCTCCTTGATCTCCGAGCAAATCAAACTAATTGCATCCGCTCCATGCAAGATCTTTTCATTACTGAGGAGAATTGCTCCTTTGTTCAAATCATAGCCTTGGTTATAAAGTTGTGATAATAGGGGTAGATTTTTTCTTCCATCTAATATTTCGAATTCAGGAAGACTGCTTTTTAATTCAAGTAATTGCGCAAAATGATTGCAAAATGGACATTCACCATCATATATAAATAAACTTTTGCCTTGCATGATCATTTATTGGTAAAGATAGTGTACATATACTTTGTCTAAAAGGTGTTGAAATAATCAAAAAATCAAGAGCTAGCATTAAACATAATAGTTATTATATCTTATTTTCTAATGATATTACTATACATCTCTATTTCCTTTAAGTAGTTTTGGCCTTAATACAGATTATAAATTATAAAAAATAATAAAACTTTTGAAGATTCAGAGTTGAATTAATATTTAAATATATTTTTCATATAAACCAATAGCTAATTCATATTAAATATAGGTATGATTTTTATGGTCAGCTTTTGAAAACGCTACTCTTTACATTATCTTCTTGAATCTGAGGTCGTAATAAAGACATTGGTAGTGCTGTTACTATTGCGAAGGAAAGAACAAGGATCAAATCCATTGTGAAGTGGCTTATACCTAGTTCTGAGTGTGCAAGAGCAAAGTTTAGTAATGACATTTTTTTTTCTATAGCAATTTAATTTTATTTTATTTTGTATATAAATATATATTATGTAGTAAAAGTTATTACTCAAACACAATATGTTTTTACTAATAGTTGATAACTATATAATTAGTCATTCATATTTTACCCTTTAATCAGGATTAGATGGTGAACCTCACTCGTCTTGAAAATCGTTTACTATTTCTAGTATATTTTTCTTTGGAATACTTTTTCTGATAGGTAAATCATGTTAAATGTCGTTGCCTATGTTCGATATTCAAATGCATCTATAATGATTGATTGGAATTTCATCCTAGGCGCGCTAATCTTTATTATAATTTGTGGAATCTTAATATTTCAAAATCAGATTTGGGAGGAGGAAGATTATTCAAGAAATAAAAAATGGTATAAATGGAAAGATTCGGCTATTAAGGCAAACAAAGGTGATTTGTCTGGAATTTATCCAACATCAAAAAAATAATAAATTAGAAATACAGTTTCTCTAAATACTAGTGTTAGCTTGATGCTTTATTTATAGGTTTTTTTGGGTTTGACATAATTCTTGCTTGTCGAAGTCAAAACAGATAAAAAGGGAGAATAGTTGGTTTGTCTCTTTAATTCAGATATGAATGAAATCAAATGCCCTGAATGTGGGAGTACGATCAGCATTGATGAAGATAATTACTCAAATATCATTAAGCAGGTAAGAGATCAGGAATTTGAGGATGAAATGCGAAAAAGAATTGAACTTCTTGAAAAGGATAAACAGAAATCCGTTGATCTCGCTATTCAAAATATCAAATTACAAATGCAAGAAGCCGCATTTGTAAATCAAAAAAAATTGCAAGGTCTTGAGTCTCAGTTGATGGCTGTTCGTGCAGAAAAAACCTTAGCCGTTAATCAGATTAAGCATACTTTCGAAAAAGAGAGAGACTCATTCTCATATTTATTGGAAAAAACAAGAGAAAAGAGTGAATATGATAAAAAACTTGCAATTTCTAATGCAGTTACTGAATTAAAAGAAAGTTATGAAAAAATCAAAAATAATTTAGATAAAGTTCAATTACAAAAGGAATTATCTGAGAGATCTATAAAAATGAGATATGAAAATCAGTTAAAAGAACGAGATGATTTAATTGAGAGACTCCGTGATATGAAAATAAGATTGTCCACAAAGATGGTAGGTGAGTCACTTGAGCAACATTGCGAAAATGAATTTAATCGTATAAGAGCAACAGCTTTTCCCAATGCTTATTTTGATAAAGATAATGATGCTAGTTTTGGTAGTAAAGGTGATTATATTTTCCGTGATAGTGATAATGAAGGAAATGAAATTGTATCTATAATGTTTGAGATGAAAAATGAATGTGATAGTACTACTAGCAAGAAGAAAAATGAAGATTTTCTTAAAGAGTTAAACAAAGATCGCATAGAAAAAAATTGCGAATATGCCGTGTTAGTTTCCTTATTAGAATCTGATAATGATTTATATAATTCAGGTATTGTTGACTTTTCATATCGTTATCCAAAAATGTACATTGTACGTCCACAATGCTTTTTACCTATAATTTCTTTATTAAGGAATGCTTCGCTTAAGGCACTTGAGTATAAATCAGAACTAGCAACTATTAA
Source organism: Prochlorococcus sp. AG-402-I20 (assembly GCA_003216975.1). Classification (GTDB taxonomy): domain Bacteria; phylum Cyanobacteriota; class Cyanobacteriia; order PCC-6307; family Cyanobiaceae; genus Prochlorococcus_B. Next base: position 33,054 of record QCHY01000017.1, on the reverse strand, counting down.
AGAGCAGAATATTGATATCACAAATTTTGAAAATAGTCTTGAACTATTTAAGGATTCTTTTGGTAAAAACTATGCGCTAGCTTCAAAACGTTTTGATACAGCAATTTTGGAGATTGATAAGTCTATTAATCACTTACAAAAAACAAAAGATGCTTTATTAGGTGCTGATAGAAATCTTAGGTTAGCCAATGATAAAGCTCAAGAAGTATCGGTTAAAAGATTGACTAGAAATAATCCCACTATGAGAGATAAATTTAATTCAATAACAAACAATCAGGCTGCATAAATCATTTATTTATTTTTAATTTGTTTGATTTTTAATGAATATGAGTGGTTGGCTTTATTTAATTAGGAATCGAGATTTATATAAGATTGGAATAACAAAAAACTTTGAAAAGAGAATGCGGCAACTGAAGCCAGATAATGTTGTCGCTAAATTGTATTCAAGGGATTTTCTGAAATTAGAAAGAGAGTTACATAATAGGTACAAAAGGTTTAGAATCCCACAAACTGAATATTTTCGACTAGAAGATTATCACCTTAACGAGATAATTCAAAGGATATCAAAACTCGATTTCCCCTTGATTTTTATTACAGAGATTTTTATAAAATCACTATTATTTACAATTATATTTTTTTTCTTATATTACTATTTTTATCTTTATTTATTAATGAGATAAATATTATAATTATTCAGTCGGTTATTTGGATGGAGAGTATTTTATTTGTATACTCCTTTCTTACTTTATTTCTTCACTCAGGTAAATATTTAAGCTTTTTAAGTGAATTAAAATATAGATGTATAAGGTTATTTGTCTTTATTTTATTGGCCTTCTTCTTTAGGGTATTGTCTGTTTTTTTACAATAAATATATTCAATTTTTGTGTTAATGCTAATTCTTAGAAGTTGTTTTGTGAGGTTTCTCTACCACATGTCTTTGCTTGATTGCTCCTCTTGTTGTTGCTTTAGAAGATCAAGCCTTCTATCAAATTCAATCTCTTCAGGACTTTTTTGTTCTACTTTGTGGTTTTTATTGCATTTTTCTTTCACTTCAATAATCTTTTGACGTAAATCTTCTGAGAAATGATCTTTTATCTCTTCCCATGCTTCCTTCTCTTCAGCATTACCTACAGTTCCTTTAATTTGATCTATGATGATTTCCTTTACAAATTTTCTTAGATCACTATCAGTCATAGAATTAACTCGGCTTGATATATACATATCTTTAAGAGTGTCTAATTCCTTTTCGCTTAGATCCTTAAAAGTAAGTTCTTCCATTTTCTTATGATCCGATACGATACTACTTATTGACCCATTTCGCCTCTGAGAGTTTTGACTTAGGTTTAAGAGTCTGCAGAACCCTTTCTTCTTCTTTTTCATTCTTAGCCATAGCAGTTTCTTCGTAGCCATTACTTAATTCGTTAATCATGGAAACTTTAAATCTCATTTTTAATAAATTTTTTTTTATTTTATGCCAATTAATTTTAAAAACAATTCCTTAGTCTAAAATGTGGAAATTTTAACAATAAAGGATTTTATCTGTTATTTCGGTTTGTAATTTTATTAAAGATAGCTTCGAGCAATATTGCTGTAAAGAACAGACTTAATGAGGGAATAAATATTGGATACCAAAGCTTTTGGAATAAATTATACAAATAGGAGTTTCCATTAACACTTAACGTAAAACTTATGCCAAGGAATATAGAACCTATTATTAATATATATAGATTGTAAATTAAAATATTATCAATAGCTTTTTTCCATTTGCCTTCGACTGGTTTTTTCATCTTTGTTTAATGAAAATAAATTTTTTATTATTAAAATTGTCTTGTAAATGATTAATTATGCAGAACCTCTGAATGCATAAAGATCGATTCCAATTGATTTAAGGTAAAAAGCTCCTCCAATAGCAATTATGTTAAGGCATAGAACAAAAATCCATACTTTCAACGATTTGTTTTGTGTGTCCATATATTTAGAGATTAATTGTTTATACATCTCTTGAGAGATCTATAAATAAATATTAGCTTTTCCTATATATTAAAAGTATCAACTCAAAGCATCAAGATCTCTTCTGTAATGTTTTAAACATTTGAAATCAATAACATTTGAATTCCAATCAGTATCTTCTAGAAGATCGGAATAATTGTTTGTGTTTGATGGAAGTTTCTTTTCTAGCCTCCATCCAGCATCGCTCAAAAAGTCTACGTAGTCTTTTGAAAATATGCTTTCACTAATTTTTGATTGCTTTCTACTTTTACCTGATTTGGTTAAAAATTCTTCTTTCGATTCTAGCGGCATTTTTCGATATTGACTTTAATTGTTCTAGTCACTTTTTTTTTAAGCCGTTATCTATTACTTGTAGTGTTTACCCTCGCAGATGTTATTTCAAAGATAAACTATGTGATTTTTACTAGAACGTCTTTCAAATGAACTCTAATTCTGTTTAATTGCTCTTGACTTCCAAGGAATATCAGAATCATACCTGGAGAAATAGTTATTTTCTCTTTAGGATTACCCAATAACTGGCCTGAAACTTTACTTGCTAAAAGCAGTGCTTCGCCTCTTTTCGAAAAGTCGAAAACATTTTTTGTTTGATTATTGAAAATTTCAATTTTTTCTAAATTTTCAGTGAGCTTGAATTCTTCTATTTCGCAATCTGAACCCGCTAGTAAATCTATAAAATCTACAGCTATGGGCCTTAATGCTGAAGCAGCCATAGTCCTTCCTGCCGCAACATACGGACTTACTACCGCATCAGCTCCAGCAAGTTTTAATTTATTAGCAGCTTCTTCGTTTGCAGCCATGGCGATTAATCGGCAACTATCATTAAGTGCTTTCGCACTAAGAACAACATATAAATTTGCGGCGTCATTTGGAAGGGTAACTACCAAACTGCGACAATTTTTTACTCCTGCTATCAATAATGTTTCGTCCATTGTGGCATCCGCCAATAGGACGTTGAAACCTTTTTCCTCAGCTTCGGCTTTTCTTATAGAGTCTATTTCAATTATTAGGGTAGATATTTTTTCAGACTTCAATTGGTCTGCAATTTCTTTCCCCGTACGACCATACCCACATATAATTACATGATTTTTCATTCTTCTAATTAATCTCCTTAATCTTAACTCCTCTAATTTTAAGAAATATCCTAGTTCGGACAATTGAATAAATCTTTGAAGAGTTAATTGAACAACAAATAATCCTCCTCCGATGATTAAAAAGGTTATTATTCGACCTGCTGAACTCAATACTTCAACTTCACCAAAACCTATTGTTGTAATTGTTATCAGTACCATCCATAAACAATCTCCCCAATCCCACCCTTCAGTAATCCGGTATCCCAAGGCACCGAAAAAAAATAAAAATATGAGTAATGATATTGGTGCTGCCCAGACTTTAAAATAGCCTTTAAATTTATTTGTTTTTATCAGATTCAATTTGTTTCAGTAGTCATATTTTTCATTATAGTGATGATTGAATTAATTATTTATTTATTCTTTTATACTATAAATATAAATCTTACCTATTATAAAATTATTCGTCTTATATCATTACTTATAGTATGATTAATTAAATGAATTAGTAATTATCTAATATGCAATCTCTTACATCTGAAGATAAAAAAGAATTATGTAAGGAAGCTTTTCAAGATATATCAGCAATTCTTGCAAGCTTACGCGATCAGGGTTTATCTGATTTGGAGATCTTTGAGTTTGGCAAGTCACTCATTGATCATTTTGATCCAATAAAAATGGACAATTTAAAAAAAGAATCTGATTATCAAGATGCTTTATTTAGAGAAGCTAATGATCTATAGATATATTCTTATTATTTCTAATCAATATTTTTGTTAGAATTTGTGCTTTGAATATAGTCTATTATTTCTTTGCTCTGCTCTACTGATAATGATGACAGAGGCGATGTAGCAGGTATTTTTAGAAGTGAGCATGTTGCAATTATCTCTGGTGCGTCCACACTTAGGGCATCAGCGAGTTCCTTTACTCTCAATCTAGCCACATTGAAAACCATTGTTCTTGATGATCTTATAAAGATCTAGTGTTTTTTTTTTTTATTTTATTGCTATGTGTGTAATTAACAGAATTGAATTTTATTAAATGAATGATGATAATGATTTAAAGTTGACCCTTCACAAGGTTGTCAAATATGCGGTGATGCGTATGGAAACCTCCTCAGAACCCAATGTGAGAAGGTGCATATTTCAAGAATATAAAGAATGGTTAGGAAATTCTATTGATGATTGGGTTTTAGCATTGCCTAGTGATTGGGGTAAGTCTGATGCTAATTTTTATTAGCTTGATTAATACATTAAAATGAAATCATTGCTAATTCATATTAATTGTGTATTAATTAAAGTTTTTTTGAGCACAATCGTATCCTGATTGTCTAATATCCTTATTTTCATCAATAATTGCTTTGAGAGCACAATCGCAATAATTAGTTATTGAAGTCTTTGAAATCGACTTAGTTGCTGGATTATTTATAGCACTTGAAACACAGTCCTTCATTTGACTTTCAGGATATGAGTAGGCAGTTCTGGCAAATGAAATCAATAGAATAGTTATAATTAGAATTTTTTTCATTTTTACGTTTAGTTACTATTTAATTATACATCTATTTTTTCATTTCAAATTTATTAATTATAAATTAGTTATGATTTGTAGTTGATTTATTAAAATTTAAATTTTGATGTCTTTTATAATCTAAAGTAATTATTGTGATAATTTAATTTTCTTTTATTTAATGTCATTAGATCAATTAAGGAGTTTTTTAAAGGAAATGCAGAATGATGAGTTATTAAAAGACGAAGTTCTTTCATCATCAACTGCAGATGACGTTGCCCTTATCGCATTAAGGAAAGGGTATGAATTTTCTGGAGATGAATTGCTCCGATTTTCAGGTAAAAAAGTAGGAAGAATTACAGTGCAAAAAAAACGATGTGCCAGGAGAATATAATTAAAAAATCTACTTTCTTCTACTAAGCTCATTAACTATTCCGTCCCACTTCTTACCGGCTTGAATAAAAGTTTCTCTTTTTCGTTTATTCACTAATAAATTATAAAGGTAGGTAATTAATATAAAGCCGATTATTATTGTTAGAATAAAGTTCATCTTGATTGTTATTCATATTTTTTTATTATATAGAAATTTATCAAATATGTGAGAGATACTTTAATTCACTTTAACTTTCTTTGCTATGAAGTTATATAGTCATTTTATCATAGTATTTTCCCATTTTTAATCATTTTCTACTAGAATCTAATCTAATTCTTACTAAATTTATGGATATCACATTAATAGCTATAGCTATTTTCATTTTTATTGCAATAGTTTTTCTTGCACTATTTTTGTTTAAAAGTATTAATAAACAATCTTTTACAGCAGAAGATGGTTCTATCTTTGATACTCAATCTGATCTTGACTTATATCAGAATCTATATGACAAGACCAAGCCTTTGTTTAGCTCTGATGACGAGAATGCATCTACTCAGCTAATACTTGGATTTGAGAAATTATTTTTATCTAAACTTACAGGAGAAGGTTTTCCAGATTTAAAAACCCTTATAAAATATCGTAAGCAATTTAAGTCATTATCAGATTTAATTAATGCTTAGATTAATATTGTTTTTTTTTTCTAAAAATGTACTATTATCAAAAATAATTATATAATTCCCAATGATTAAAGCTGAATATACTGAAGAACAACTATCTGAAATGAGAGAAGATGCTTTTGTTAATATTAAAGAGGCATGCATGAGACTTCAAGAAAGATCAAACTGTGGTAACGAAGTTGTCATTAAAATGTTAAATGAAGTTTCTGAATTTTATATTACGCAACAAGAAAAAAATAACTAACAATTTACTTAACCTATTTATTATTTGTCAAATTGTATTCTTTAAGTGGTTCAGGATTTATAAAGCTGGTGCTTGTATCTTTAAACAAACTAAAATCTTCAACTGATCCATCAACTTTGATTAAATTATTTATTAAACCTGTAAACTTTATATCTCCACCTGTTGTACTTGCCAAAATTGTTGTTGGATTAAATAACTTTAGCAATTGAGGTAATACCGTTTTACCTTTGATAAATTTACCTGCAAGTGGTAATGAAAAATCTATTACGGGTGTTATTAATAAATCTATATTTCTAGGTTTTATGTTTTTATCGAGAAAACCATGTGGCTCAATATAAATTGAATATGAGCCTGAATCAATAATATAGCCATTTTCAATATTCGGTACCGATGCACCTGATGTAGCTTGAATATTTAAATTATTATTTTTAAAGGTTTGTCCAGGCTTTAGTGTGTTTATTTTGGTATAACCCATCTGGCTCACGACTTTGCTTGCTGCTTGTGATGCAATTACTGAGATTCTTTTATTTATTTTTTCAAGTGTTGGAGGATGTGCATGATCCGGTTGGCCTTGTGTTAGTAATAAAAAATCAATATCACTAGGAACCTCGATTTCGTTACCTAATTTCCCTTTTATTAGCCAATCTCCAGGAGGGAAAGTCAAATCGCCATTCAACCACGGATCAATCAAAATTCTTGTTTTATCCAATTCAATAAGCCAACCATTCGCTCCGTAGTAAGTCGCTTTTATTGCCATAGTTTTTTTATGTAATATAACTAATGTTAATTAATATGGTGGATTATTCGAATGTGTTCAATTATTTATTTATTAATATATTATTAATATAACTAATAATACAATAAAAATTATAATTATTAGAAGTGCAAATTTTTTAATATATTTCTGAAATTCATATAACCAATCATTTTCCATGGTGTCAATATTTTCTTAGATTATATACTCGGAATTATTAAAATAGATAATTAATATAGATATATGTCATTTTTTTTATCTCTCACTTAAATAAATATTTCTCTAGTATTGATCTATATCTAAAAATATTCATGACAATTCGAGAATGGGAAGGAGTTGCTCTAATTATTGGCGCCGGAGGTATTGGTAAATGTATTTCTGATCATTTAATGGCTTTTTCACCAAATTTGGACGTTTTTGTATGTGGTCGAAATCTAACTAATAAAAATGGTATATATTTAGATCTGAATAATGATTCTTCATTTACTTCTTTTGAAAATCAAATTTCACTTTTTAATAGGCCCCTTCGGTTAGTTATCAATACAAGTGGTTTTCTTCACTCAAATCTTGTAAAACCTGAAAAAAGACTTTCACATATTAAACGATCTAATATTATTAAAAATTTTTCTATTAATGCCATTGCCCCAATTCTGATCGCTAAAAGTATTGAGAAGTTTATTAGTCCTGAACTACCCTTCTCCTTTGTTAGTTTAAGCGCCAGGGTTGGTAGTATTGGAGATAATAGACTTGGTGGTTGGTATTCCTATAGAGCTTCTAAAGCAGCTCAAAATCAATTTTTAAAAACCCTTAGTATCGAATGGCGTCGAAAATTTCCTTTATCAATTGTAACTATTTTGCATCCAGGTACTTGCGATACTAAATTATCAAAACCTTTTCAATCATCAGTCCCTAAAGGTAAATTATTTACTCCTGAAAAATCAACAGAATATTTGATTAATATTATTTCTGAGCAAAAACCTTGTGATTCTGGTATGTTTTTAGCCTGGGATAAGAGTGTTATTCCATGGTAGTTATTAGGAATTTTTTAATTTAAATTTTTTTATTTATACAATTTGATTTAAAAATTTTCTTTTAAGTATTTTTTAGTTGTAGTATATAAAAAGTTTTATACTCTAGCCTTGAAAAAAAATATTGTCGCAATTGGAGGTGGTGGATTTGATAGAAACAATTCATCTTATTTAATCGAAAAATATATACTTAATATTTCTGAAAAATCTTGTCCAAAAATTTGTTTTTTACCCACAGCAACTGGAGATAATGACACCTATATAGCTCGGTTTTATTCAATTTTTACCCGTTTAAATTGTAAACCAAGTCATATTGAATTCTTTAAAAGAACTACTGACATAAATAGTCATATTATGGAACAAGATATTGTATTTGTTGGTGGTGGAAATACAAAAAGCATGATTGCTATTTGGAATGACTGGGGGATGAGTCAATTACTTAATAATGCTTACAATGAAGGTGTAATCATGAGTGGTGTAAGTGCAGGGGCAATCTGTTGGTTTACAAGAGGTATTACAGACTCATGGGATAATGAATTAAGGATCTTACCTTGTTTAGATTTTATTAAAGGAACTTGTTGCCCTCACTATGATGAGGAACCTTCACGTATACCTTATGTAAAGAAAATTCTTATTGAAAAAGCTATAACTAATTGCATTTCTATTGAAGGAGGTGCCGCGTTGCACTTTATTGATGGCAAACCATTTAAAAATGTATGTTTTAAAAATAATAAGAACTCATATAATGTATTTCTAAATAACAATAATGATGTTGTTGAGGAACCTTTTGATTATATTCAATTATAGTTTTTAGTAATCAGTTACATTTGTTTATCTCTTTATGAAATCTATTAGTATTATAAATAATTAAAATATTTAGTACTACCTAGAATGACTCTATTCTTATTATCTTTTTCAGAGATGGGTCTAAGTTTACCTCTCGTAGTTATATTAGTTATCTTTGGTGGTTTCTTTCTTATTAGCTTTTTTATTACTAGTCCTAATATGGATACAAAAGGTTTACTAAGAGTTCTATATTCAAAACCGGTTAGGAAGGCTGATGGATCAGTTGAGTATCCAGAAAGTAGGAATAATTAATTTTTATCATATTAGTAATTGATATTAATTTTATATTTCAATTTACCGGTGTTTATTTAGGAAAATAAATTGACTTTAATTGGATTTTATTGTTGCGCCAGGGACTATCTTTTGTGAAAGTTAGAAATTCCTATAGCCTCATAGCACTCTTGAAGAGTAACGTCGTATATGATACTTAATCAACTTATAAAAATTGGAACAAAGTTTGCTTACTAATTTCGAGAGAGTCAATAACGAAAATAACAATAGGGCTTTTCTTCCTTCTGGCTTAAATGGGAAAGCATTGGAACTTTCACTAGATGATATCCCCACTAGAAAAGAAGTTAGAGAAGCAATACCCAAGCACTGTTTTACTCGTCAGACAAATAAATCTCTTTTTTATCTCTCTAGGACTGTAATAATTCAGATTTTGGTTGTTTTGCTAGGTCTATCTATTCCACTAACTAAAGAGATGATTCCTGTTTGGATCATATATGCAATACTCTCTGGTACAACTTCAATGGGCCTTTGGGTTTTAGCTCATGAATGTGGCCATGGGGCATTTTCAGATAATCGTAAATTAGAAACAATTGTCGGATATTGTCTTCATTCTTTTTTACTAGTTCCATACTTTTCATGGCAAAGGTCACATGCTGTTCATCATGCTTTTACCAATCACATAACTGATGGTGAGACCCATGTTCCAGTTGTTATTTCCGGGGATGGTAAAACTGAAAAAAAGGGAGGAGAAAATGAAATGGAGTCATCATTATTCCTTGGGAAGATTTTGTATGGCATTAATCAATTATTCCTTCACTTGATTCTTGGATGGCCAGCTTATTTACTTTTTGGTAAAACAGGTGGACCTCGCTATGGGACCAGTAATCATTTCTGGCCAAAAGCCCCGTTCTCAAAAAAACTTTGGCCATCTGTATGGGCAAGAAAGGTATGGATTTCAGACTGGGGAATTGTTTTAATGTTGCTTTTATTGACTTTTTGGTCTTTAATTTTTGGTCTAAATTCAATGTTTAGTCTATATTTAGGACCTTTAATTGTTGTTAACATTTGGTTGGTGATTTATACATGGCTACACCACACTGATACTGATGTGCCCCATCTAGGTGCAAGTCAATTTTCATATATGAGAGGAGCATTTTTATCTATTGATAGACCCTATGGAAGAGTATTAGATTTTCTTCATCACTCAATAGGTTCAACGCATGCTATTCATCATATTGAGCCAACAATACCTCATTATTATGCAAGAATAGCTACTAGAATATTAAAAAATAAATTTCCTAAAGTATATTTATTTAATCCCACTCCAATTCACAAGTCTCTTTGGCACATAGCTACAAATTGTGTTGCTGTAAAGAAAGATTATTCTATTGATAGATATGTATGGAAACAACCAAAATACAATCAATCCTAATTATTAATTTAACTAATTTTATTAATTCATTAAATGATTATCTTCTAATTATTTTTTTTTTAATTTTTATATTAAATTATAATGACAAAAAAAGATTATAAAAGGTTTCTATATAAAATAGATCAATTAAATCAATTGGTTGAATTAATTAATCAGTCGCCTGATAAGTATAAATTATTCATTAGTTGTAAAACACATGATGATGTAGTACAACTTGCAAAAAAATGGGGATATGAAATTGGAAAGAGATGGGGAGAATCCTAAGTTTTCAATAAAAGAAGAGAAGCTACTGTCCTCCGCCATTACAGCTCCAAACTTTTGATGGGATTCCTTGTGTATTCCGCCCGTCGATGCGAAATGTTTTCGTTATGCATTCATTTTGTGAGTCCGCCCATGTAGAAATCGGTTTCAAATCATTTGATAATTCCTTAATTGATTTTGATACGGAAATAATCGAAATTGAAGTGAATACGAGTGATAATGTACTTATGCCTACACATATCAAGTATTTGTTATTGTCAAATAATTCTTTTAGCATATTTGGAAATGATTAATTTAATTCAACACTACTTATGATTTAGAGATTGATCCGATTAAGTTATCTTTTGAAAATATTGGCTTTTCCATAAATTTAGTGTTTAGCAACTTGTCGGCTACCTATTTAACTTTATTCTTTATTTAAGAGTTAACTCTTTTTTTCAAAAAAGTCTAAGATTTTTTTTAATCTATCTGTGTTTTCATAGTTAGGACTTGCTGTAAGAAAAATTACTAAGACTATCATTAGTAAGCCAACACTAGATACACCTAATAATAGTTGTTGGAATGGGTCTAATGATTCAAGCATTTTTACTTGGTTTAAACTTTAAAATAATGTTTTAATGATAATTGAACAAAAGCCTTTATTACGCAATTGAAAATTTGTGTTTTACTTCTTAGATAATTATTTACTTCTCTTTACTTTCCTTAGGCCATCTTGCCTTCAAATTTAGGGGGTTTTTGGGATTTATTTCGATAGGTTTCCCTTGTGCTAATGAGATCAAAGCTTTAAATGACCAACCACCGAAAATTAATAGTACAGAGATTAATAATATGTAAGTTATGTTAGTAACCATAAAGCTAAAAATTATTAATTACTATTTTAAGATTTTTTTTGATAGTTTTTTTATTGTGTAGCCAAACATAAATTATTATTTATATTTTAATAACATCTACTTGCTTTGAATCTATCTAAATTATTTTATTTTTTTAACTACCTTTTACTCTTTTAAGCAAGACCCTAGCCAAATACTCACTTTTTCTTAGTTATAAATACTTATTTTGCTTTTTTTCTTTAGCGCTCATAGTGTTTGATATATCATTTTATTATTAATTTTTTAATTTTTATTGATTTTTTTAACTATTTGGTAAGAATATATATTGTTATTATTTTTTTGAATGATTAACAGTATTTACTTATATTCTTTTTTTATATTCATTGTCATTTCTACTCTAATTTATTTTTTCTTCAATCTTAGAGTTGGTAAAAACGTAGTAAGCAATAAAATTCTTTTAAAGAACTTGTTAGAAAGTTTAGATTTGGATTTACCTGATGAATTGAAAGCTTTAGATAATTCTTCTACTGATCCACAGAAATTTTCATAGTTTGCAATCGGATTTAATCAAATGTCCCAGTTTAACTTTGACGATACAGAAACCTCAGGAATTTGGTGGTCAACTAATGTTTCTATTAGAGATATATGTTTAGAGCTTAAAGAGGATACAAGTTGCGATGATAGTGAAATAGTTGAACTACTCAGACATATTGCATCATCAATTGAATCACATGGTTTATGAGTATATATACTTGGCTATATCAAGTTAATCACTTGTCCCATAGTAGTTTCCATTGTGAGCTTTTCCAGTGCCTAGACCATTCAATTTGTGACTTGTTCTTGTTTTCTAGTTTTGCTTTAAGCCAGTCTTTAAGAGATGTAGGTACTATGTTTAACTCTTTCTGAATTATTTTAAGTTTCTTCATATCTGCGCCATAACCTGATCTTTCAATCCAATCTGCCATAACTCCGATGTCGTATTCCAAAAACTTAATTGCTACTCTGGGTATCTTTATATAATTGGTTTGAAGTCCTTCTGAAGAAACTATTCTTTGTAGAGTCATAGCCATTTCATGCCCTGTAAGCTCCTCACCGGCAATGTTGATAGATTGAGTTTTGTATTTCTCTGGTTTCGAAAGAATACCTCTTACCCATTTACCTATATCCTCTACCGCAATTGTTTGCCACTTGAAATCCTTGCCAATAATTCCAGGGAATACTTTTTTTGATATGTTGTAGCCTGGCAATTTATTTTCAAAGTTTTCAAAGTAACTAACTGGTCTTAAGACCGTAGTAATTTTCTTTAGATCTAATTTTTCTATATATTCTTCAATATCCCATTTGCTCGTAAAATGTCCTGGCGCAGGTTCATTTTTTAATGGATCTTTTGCTTTACTAATAGAGCTAAAGACGAAATGATTTAGTTTTCCTTTTTCGTATGCAGTTTTAACTTGATTTATCAAGTTATAACCCTGTTCCATTTCATATGACCTGACGATACTTCCTCTAAATAATTTCCATCCTTTTGTGGGGGTTGTGTTTCCAAAAATCACCTCTACTCCCTCAAAAGCTTTATTAAGGCTTTCAGGATCCATTAAATCCGCTTTAACTAGTTCAACGTTGTTCAGGCTTCCAATCTCTAGTGCTTTAGCGCTTTTAGTATTTCTAGTTATGGCACGTATTTGATATTTGTTTGTTTTGCTTAGTTCCTTGACTACTCCAGCACCCTGACGACTTGTCGCCATAGTTACTGCTATGACGGTATTTCTTTTTGTATCAGATTCGACAATTGCTCCTTGTTCAAGCACGATTTAATACCTTTTACTAAGGAATGTAAAGCATAGGTGAATTTATGTACAGTTGTTGTGCTTTTCTGTACTCAAGTGTTTTGAGATCACTTTCAATTACTGGTTTAACCGACCAGCCAGTATTTTTTTCTTGTTTTTATATTCGTAAAGGATTGTTTTATTTGCTTTATTAGCTTCCAAATTTTGGCTATGTATTTATTAGTACTTAGTTTGATCATTATGGCAAATGAAGTTCTTGCAGAAATTGATCGACAAAACGTTATCTTTGATGTTGTTGACGGTATACCTCCATCAGGAGATGAATCCGATGAAATTAGATCCTTCCGCACTCAAATAGAATCTGATAATTTGTTACTTGAATATTCAGCCGAAGAGTTAGGTTTTAATAATGTATTGTTTGAGTACCTCAGTCAGGGATAATTGTTTATTTAAATTAGTATTTTAATCTAGTCCTTGGAATAATTCTTTGTGTACTGCAAATGTATGGTATAGGCAAGTACCATTTTCTGGCGATAATCTTTCTCCATCTTTATTCCATGCCAATGAACATACTAGTTCTGCGTCCCATTTTACTTTGTGTTCATTAATTTCCCTGGACCAATCTCTGACACTATTAAAGTGTTCAGGCATATAGTTACCTATCTTTCTGCAAATTTCACATAGCACTGATAATATTGGTGGCTTTGAATCTAAATGCAGATCTTTAGTAAGTGACGGTTGAGTAAATACACCAACATATCTAATGTGATCAATAATCTTTTGTTCTTTATTATTTAACTTAGCTTTTATACATGCCTTTTCAAATTCTTCAACGGGTGTTATTGGGCGAAACTTAGAAATCACTTGGAAACTTTAGAACATCTTTTATTCATTTATATTACCAATTTTTTTATTTTTTTATATTATGTTCCAATTTTATCGGATATTAAATTATATTTTTACACTTTTATCTTTTATTTTTTTTTGAAAAATCAATCTGTTCGACAAATATCAGATAGGTCACCTTTGATAAATTAGAGATTTCCACGATTTCTTCATGATTCTCTTTCTAAACCCAGTCATAGCCTACTTTGGCTATGGTTAAATGTTACAAAGTAAAATATCAATGGTCATATTCCCTGATGACTGGTATTTATATTGGGTCTTACTAAAGAACATGCTTCCTTTAACTTTCGCTGGACTTCTAAGTACACCAGCTCCTACTGCACCAATCGTAGGTATCGCTTTTATGGCCTTATTTGGAATTATGGCTGTCGTTGTTGGCCCAAATTACGATGGTTTTAATGATCCAAATACATCTAAATAATTAGATTATCTATCTAAATCAAGTGGGTTAATATGTTTTACATGTTTACCCATTTTTTTTTTGTCTCATAACGAATAACATTTTGAAGAAACGAGTTATACCTGATTGGTTTTTTCTGTTATGTGTTCGATTACTAAATTAATATGTATAGAATATCTTCTGACATTTAACCATTAGTTTCTTATTTGTGTATCATAATTACTATTTTTCCATTTTTGATTCAAAACTAGTTACTAAATAAATTATTGCTTTTTCTGTTATTTATAATTATCTTTATTTACCTTTTATGGCTAATTTATTATTTGCTGGTCTTACTTCAACTCCAGCTCCAACGGCAGTTCTTGTTGGTGTTGCGTCTATTGCATTGTTTGCAATTGTTGGTTTAATGGTTGGTCCAGACTATGATGGAATGAATGCTCCAGAGGTCAAAAAGTAGATTCTATCAATTTTAATTTCCAACAAACTAAGAAATAAATTAATAGTATTTCTTAGTTTGTTTTATCTTATTTAAATTACTAACTAATTTATCGAATGATATATTGTCTTTTTGATTTAATGTCGTTACTTCATTCCTATTTATAAAGTTCTGAATATTTTTATAAAATAAATACCATGATTTACAAAATTTTCTATTGACTTCTCTACATTCTCTCCCTCTTTCTAATTGATCTCTATTAAGTCTTCTTTGTTGACAAATTTCTTTTTCTTCTTCACAGATAATATTTACAGTTTCTTGGTAGTTTATATCTAACCTATGTGCAAATATTCCTTCTAATATTATGAATTGGTTACCTCTTGTGTAGTTAATACAGGTTTTTACTTGTGATGAATTTTTCCTCTTAAAGTCATATTTATAAAATGAAATGATTTTATCCTTATTAAATATTGATTTAAGTATATTTTTTATTTTATTTTTGTTGATACTCAAAGGCCTATCATAAATATCATAAAGAAATATTGATAAAAATCTGATTAATAAATTATCCCTATAAAAAGAATCTGTTTTTATAATTATTGAATCTCTAAATAATTTAGATAATCTAGTGCTTAAATAGGTCTTTCCAGAGCCCGATGGTCCTGTGATTACGATAGTTTTCATTATCTACTTTATTACTTATGTTTATTTAGTCTAATTATGAATTTTATCTTAATGATAAAGGGCTAGCTTATTTTTTTGTAATTAAGTTCTTCCGTAGTCCAGTTTCTATTATTAAATCTGTTTTCAATAAATCTTAGGCCTATTATTATTACAGGAATATGCATAAGTCCTCCAAGCACAACGGTGATTTGGTTGTAAGGCATAATCTTGTCAATTGTTATTATCAATATAGGTTATTTATCATTTGTAATCTTAATATGTATCTTTTAGTCATATAGAAAGACTCTACTTAGGTATAAATTACATTATTTCAGATAATTCATTTTCGAAAAACCAGTTTATCTCACCATTCGTAAGTTTAACCACAAGACCAAATTGATTTCCATCAACCATTTTATATCCAACTAGTTTGACTACAGGCTCCTCTCTTATTATTTCAAGAATATAGTCTGGAAGTCGATCTTTTAATTCATTAATATCTACTCTTAAATTTTGTCCCTTTTTAAGATTTGTTGAATCTTTTATCATAATTAATTTTCTATTTATTCAGCTATTAGGATAATTAAGTTATCCAATTATTGATAGGGATAATTGATTTTCAATTCCACTATATTTAATATATTCTTGAAATTCTGATGAGTTAAATGCCTTTTGAGCAGCGGCTTTAGATTCAAATTCAACTATTACCCCTAACTGTCCACCATCCCATTCGTTTAAATCTGAATTTTGATTTACATCTTTAGCAATTATTGTTCCACCAACTGACCTTAGCCATGGAACCACGGTTTTTACATATTCTATGAATTGTGCGGTGCTTTCAATCTTGGCTTGCTTAAGCCAATAGCCTTTGGGTCCCATCTCTTTATTTTTTCTTTAGATTCTCTCATGCGTTAGAGCTCTTTTGTTCAATAACGCAAATTCTTTAATGTTTATACTTTATAAGTATATTTACTAATTATTATGAAAGGTACCATTTTAATTGGTTGATTTTAAATATTAATAAAGATAGATATATATTTTTAAATTAAATTTGTTTATTGGTTGATGTATTTAATTGATTAATTTATTGGATTTATTGTTTCAAGTTTTGCTTTTAATTGCATTGCAAGATGTTGCCGCCCTACTGCTAATACTTTCAAAGTGTCTTCATGCATCCTTAATTGGGCATCTGCAACTTGCATCCCTTTAACGAGTTCCTGAACTTCTTTGGGCAAATTTTTAAGATCATATTTTTTATCCTCAAATGTTAGAACAGCTTCCCTTTCATTTGATGTGCTATTTGGCATTATTATTCAATAATTTATATATATTATAGCATTGATAACATTCTTATAAGCTCTTAATAAATTGTTTATCGCAAAATTCTTTGTATCTTCCTTGCCTGTTAATCAATTCATTATGGTTACCTATTTCACATATTCTGCCTTTCTCAATCACAGCTATTTTATCAGCCTTTTGTATGGTTGATAATCTGTGAGCGATTATCAAGACTGTTCGGTTATGCATTGCTTGTTTAAGTCCTTTTTGAACAGATTCTTCTGCTTCTGCATCCAAGGCGCTAGTAGCTTCATCTAGTAATAGAATTGTTGGATCTCCTAATAAGGCTCTTGCAATTGATATTCTCTGTAGTTGCCCACCAGAGAGATTGGAACCTCTTTCTTCTATAAATGTTTCATAGCCATCAGGGAATTGTTCAATAAAAGAGTGAGCATTTGCTATTTTTGCAGCATTTACTATGTTTTCTCTTGTTGTCGGCCTTCCAAATCTTATCGCTTCTGCAATTGAACCTGAAAATATAAATGTTTTTTGAGGAACTATACCTATTAATCTTCTTAAATATTTGGTATTTACTCTATTTAAATTGTATTCATCAATAAATATTGATCCATTACTAGGTTCTATGAATTTTAATATTAAAGAGAAGATTGTACTTTTGCCAGCACCTGAAGGACCAACTAAAGCAATTATTTTACCACTATCTATCTCTAAGCTTATGTCCTCTATTACGTCATTGTAATTGTTATAAGAAAAGAATACATTATTAAACGTTATTTTTCCATTTATTTTATTAGGTATAATACCTCCATCTGATGTCGATATTTCTTGTGGATTATTTGTTATTTCATTTAATCTTCTAAGAGAGGCTTGACCTTGCTTTAATTCATTATAGTTAGTAGTTATGTGGCTTATTGGATCAATTAACATTAATAGTGCTGTAAAATAACTACCAAATTCTTCGTTAGACATACCTCCAGTTTGTATTCTGTAAGTTCCAATTGAGAGGATACTCAAAATACCTATTATTTCTATTAATCCAACGATGGGATGTTGAAGGGCTACAAGTTTAAGCATATTAAATTTAGCATCTTTATGAAATTCAACTTGTTTGTCAAAATCTTTTTGCAACCATTCTTCTACTGCAAATGCTTTAACCATGGGTAGTCCTTGAATTGCTTCTGAAAGCAAACCAGCTAAAGCACTTATTTTGTTTTGACTTTTTTCGGATGCTCTTAATACTCTTCCCCCAAAGTCACTGACTAATAATGCAATTAATGGAGCTAATATTATTGTTGCAAGTGATAAATTCCAGTCAATAAAGATCATGTAACCAAATACAGCTAATAATTGAAATATTGATGGTGTCGTATCTTGAATAGATTTATAAATAACTTCTCCAACTCGATCAACATCTTCTGTAAGTCTGTACGCAATATCTCCAGATGAGAGTTTCTCTATGAAAAGAATATTACTTTTTTGGAGTTTTCTAAATAGTGTTGTTCGAAGATCTTGGCTTAAAGCTAATGCGGGTTTTGCAAGGAGTGAATCTTGTAAATATTGTGCAGTTTTTTGTATTATAAAAATAATTAGTGCTTGTAAAATTACTGTTAAAACAAGTTTTGTATTTCCTTGACCAATCGCAGGTATTAACTTTCCTGAAAGCCATGCGAGTATTGGCCAGCAAATTACGTATACAAACATGCTTAATCCACCCAGAAGCAAAATTGACAAATGTCCCTTAAGTCTCTCTATCAGGTAAATAAAATTTATTTTGTTTTTTGGTTTCATTCCATCAAACTATCTATGTTTAATTTAAATGCACGTAAATGAAATTAGATCAATTTCTAAAATTTATTGGGGTCGTACAGACTGGAGGAGAAGCAAAATTGATTATAAAATCAGGAAAAATATCAGTTAATGGCATAGTTGAAAACAGAAGAGGTAGAAAATTAATTGATGGTGATCAAATTATTTTTGCAAATGAAACATACATTGTTCCAAATTCTGATCCTCTAGGCCGTAAGTTGGCAAGAAGCGAAAAATGAGGAGCTAGCGTGCGTAAACCAGTCATCGCAGGGAATTGGAAAATGAACATGACTTGTATAGAGGCGACAGACTACATGCGGGTATTGATCCCATTATTGAAAGATATACCAAAAAAAGGTAGGGAAGTTGTTATTGCACCCCCATTTACAGCGCTATACCCTCTCTCTGAGTTAATTAAGGACAAAAGCGAATATATTTCTTTATCTAGCCAAAATGTTCACTGGGAGGATAGTGGGGCCTATACAGCCGAGGTTTCTCCTCTCATGCTTAACGAGCTTTCTGTTCAATATGCAATTGTCGGACATAGTGAGCCACGTAAATATTTCAGTGAAAGTGATGAACAAATTAATAAGAGAGCTAAATCGGCTCAAGAACATCAATTAATTCCAATTGTTTGTGTTGGGGAAACTATTGAACAAAGAGAGATGGGTGAAGCAGAAAGGGTTATTAGAAGGCAGGTTGATCAGGGTCTTGAAGGCATTGATGTAAAAAGGCTAATAGTCGCATATGAACCAATTTGGGCAATAGGAACTGGGAAAACATGTGAAGCCAATGAAGCAAATAGAATATGTGGATTGATTCGTAAATGGACAGGTTACGAAGATGTAATTATTCAATACGGTGGATCAGTAAAATCAAATAATATTGATGAAATTATGTCTATGTCAGATATTGATGGTGTATTAGTTGGGGGTGCTTCTTTAGATCCTACAAATTTTGCTAGAATTGCCAATTACCAAACAACAAAATAATAATAATTATCTGCCTGAACATTGGGAAAGAGAAACCCACTTAATGGCAATAGTTAATATCACTAAAGATTCATTTAGTGATGGTGGACTTTATATTGACTTACCATCTGCAATTAATCATGCGTCATTATGTATTAAACAAGGAGCACACATTCTAGATATTGGGGCTCAGAGTACACGACCTGGTGCATCTGAATTAGGAGCCGAAATTGAGATTAAAAGATTGGTTCCTTTAATAAAAGAATTAAAATTATTACATCCCGAGATACCAATTTCTGTAGACACCTTTCATCATTCTGTCGCTGAGAGAGTTTTAAATTTTGGAGCCGATTGGATTAATGATGTTAGTGGCGGTCGGCATGATCCCGAAATATTTAGTGTTGTTGCTGAAAAAGATTGTCCTTATATTTTGACTCATAGTCGTGGAAATAGTATTACAATGGATTCTTTAGCTAAATACTCACACGTTGTTAAAGATGTGAAAAATGAATTATTAAATCAAATCGATTTAGCTATATCGAAAGGTGTAAAAAATGAACAAATTATTATTGATCCTGGAATAGGATTTGCAAAGAATGTTGATCAAAACTTAATTTTGCTTAAAAATATAGATGAATTTGTTTCTATGAATTATCCAATATTAATAGGAGCTTCTAGAAAAAGATTTATCGGTTCAGTTATTAATGAACCTGACCCTACTAAAAGAATATTTGGAACCTCAGCAGTGGCTTCTCGATGTGTAATTGCTGGAGTTGATATCTTAAGAGTTCATGATATTAAAGAAATTTCCCAGGTTATAAAAATGACCAAGTCAATTATTTAATATATAACTAATCTTCTGTATTAACACCTTCAATTCTATCTTCTACTTCTTGGTAAAGTTCCTTTAATTGTTCTATATTTTCATCAGATGTTTCCCAATATCCTCTACCATTAACTTCCAATAATGTACCGACTATTCTTCTAAAACTATGAGGATTCAATTCCATTAATCTTTTCCTCATCTCTGGATCGTTTATAAAGGTTTCATTTGACTCTTCATATACGAAATTATCAACTTGGCCACTAGTTGCACTCCAACCTAATGTATAATTAAGTCTATTTGATACCTCTCTTACTCCCTCATAACCTGATTTTAGCATTCCTTCGTACCATTTTGGATTAAGTAATTTTGTTCTAGAATCTAATCTAATAGTTTCACTTAATGATCTCACCTGAGCATTAGCTGTAGTTGTGTCTGCTATATAACTGCTGGGAGCTTTACCATCATCTCTAAGATTTTTAATTAAATTTGTTGGATCAGAATCAAAATAATGACTTACATCGGTGAGTGATATTTCTGAAGAATCAAGGTTTTGGAAAGTAACGTCGGCTGTTTTCATAACAGATTCAAATACATCCCTGTTCTGATTCATTTCTCCTGGATTATCTGCGTTAAAAGCATAAGTTTTCCTTGATAGGTACATTTCTTGTAACTCATTTTCTTCTTCCCATGTTGAGTTTTCTACTGCCAAATTGACATTCGAGCTATAACTTCCACTTGCATTTGAGAAAACTCTGCTTGCAGATTCTCTAATACTTTTCCCTTCCTTTTCTGCCTGCTCAAGGGCATGTTTCCTAACGAAATTTTGATCAAGTGGTTCATCTGCCTCAGCAGCCATTTTTACAGCTTGATCAATCAATGCCATTTGGTTAATAAATAAATCTCTAAATACACCAGAACAATTAACGACAACATCAATTCTTGGTCTTCCTAATTCCTCAAGAGATAGGAGCTCTAATTTATTAACCCTTCCAACTGAGTCTGGCTTTGGTTTTACACCCACAAACCAAAGGATTTGAGCAAGTGATTCTCCATAGGTTTTAATGTTGTCAGTACCCCAAAGTACGCAAGCAATAGTTTCTGGCCATGTACCTTGCTCCTCTTTTTGTCTTTCAATAAGCTTGTCAACAACCCCTTTAGCGGAAGCCACAGCCGCCACTGTTGGTATCGATTGTGGATCTAAGGCATGAATATTTTTCCCACTTGGTAATACTCCAGGGTTCCTTATGGGATCTCCACCTGGGCCAGGAATAACATAATCACCATCTAGAGCTTTTAAAAGGCTATCCATTTCTTTATCTGCACATATTTGCTCTAAACAAAATCTCAAATAGTCAAATAATTTATCCAGTGAATTTGCATTTACATTTTCAAAACCGGCTTTCTTCGCTGATGCTTGCCATGGTGATGGGATTGAGAAACCTATTCCTCTTAAGAATTCAACAATTAGGGTCCAAATATTCTTCTTCATATTCACTCTCCCATCTCTTCCTGTTAGGGACTTAACCATTGAACCAACTGCTTCTCTTGAGGTCTCAGTAATTAATTTATTAAGTTCAACATCTTCTAATTTTCCCTTGTTATTTCCTTCATAGACTTCCTCAATGCTTTTGCCTTTTGATTCAGCTAATAAACCTGGTAAAGATCTGATTCCATCATCTTCTCTTTCTATAGATGCGATACTTACTAATGTTGCAATAGCTTCTTCAGCAGTGGCTGGTTTCCCAATAGTGTGTAAGCCGCAAGGTAATAATCGACTTTCTATTTCCATTAATTGTTTATAAACATTTCCTACTACCAAATCTCTTTCATCTATTTCCAATTCGGAAGCATCTTTTTCAGGTAGTTTTACATCTTCATCTAAATTACATTTTTTTGATGTTTCAACTATGGCGTTTACAATTTGAATTCCTCTTCCACTTTCTCTTAACTGTTGATAGGAACCAACTAATTCACCAAGTTCTTTTAGACCTTTATAAAGTCCAGCATTTTCAGCAGGGGGAGTTAAATAACTAATTGTTGATGCATATCCTCTTCTTTTTGCGATTGTCGCTTCCGACGGATTATTTGCTGCATAGTAATAAAGATTAGGCAGACCTCCAATTAATGAATCTGGATAACAAGTCTCACTCATACCCATTTGTTTCCCAGGCATGAATTCAAGTGATCCATGGGTACCAAAATGTAAAACTGCATCAGCCTTCCAAACTTTTTCTAAATAAGTGTAATAAGCTGCAAAACCATGATGAGGACTAGCACTCCTGGAATAAAGTAATCTCATAGGATCTCCTTCATATCCAAAAGTTGGCTGTACTCCAACAAATACATTCCCAAATTCTTTCCCGTATATAAGAAGATTTTGTCCGTCACTATTTAAATTTCCCGGTGGCTTTCCCCAGTTCTCTTCTAGCCTTTCAGAATAGGGAGTCAATTTTTCATATTCTTTTACACTCATTCGATGAGCGATTGATAGTTCAGGAGAACCTTGTAAAGCTTCAGGATCATTTATTAACGTCTCCATCAGTTCTTTGGGATTTTTAGGCATATCTTTTATGTCATAACCTTTCTGCTTCATTTCTTCTAAAACTCTATAAATTGAGCCAAAGACGTCTAAGTATGCAGCTGTTCCAACATTTCCTTTATCAGGTGGAAAACTAAAGACAGTAATCGCTAATTTCTTCTTGTTTCTTTTTTTTATTCTCAGTGAGGACCATCTAATAGCTCTTTCAGCTATTGCGTCTACTCTGTCTTGGAGTGTATGAGCTTTGCCTGTAGCATCATCCCGACCAGATAAAACTATTGGCTCAATAGCACCATCTAATTCTGGAATTGCTATTTGAAGTGCAACTTGAACTGGATGAAGACCTAGATCACTACCTTCCCATTCTTGTGTGGTTTGGAAAACTAGTGGGAGAGCAACCATATAAGGTCGATTGAGTTTCTTTAAGGCTTCGACTGCTTTTGGATGGTCTTGCCTTGCAGGACCTCCAACAAGTGCAAAACCAGTAAGAGATACAACACCGTCTACAATTGGTTTGTCAGGGGTTATTGGATCATAATAAAATTCGTTTACCGGCTTAGAAAAATCTAATCCACCACAAAAAATTGGGATGACTGTTGCTCCACGATATTCCAGTTCTTGAATTACGGCTACGTAGTGAGCATCATCTCCAGTAACAATATGACTCCTTTGAAGAACGAGACCAATTACTGGGCCTTCTTTAGCTTTATTTGATAAATCATCTCTAGAAGCTGTCCAATTTAGATATTCTTTTTTATCTTCAAACATATTTGGCGCTAATGGATGCCAAATTCCTAAATCTGGAAAAACTTCTGGCTCTGCAACTTCAATTTTCTCTTCTTCTACATTGAGTTCTGGAAATACATACTTGTCTCCAAGCATTAATAAGAAGTTTCTTAGATTATCTGGAGTTCCACCTAACCAATATTGAAAACTGAGCATAAAACTACGAGCGTCTTGTGCCTTGTCTACCGGAAGATACTTAAGAATTGAGGGAAGAGTATTTAGAAGCTTTAGCATTGAATCTTGAAAGCCAGCACCGCCTGCCTCTTTCCTTTTCTTCATGAAATCGCCAATGATGCTTTTACTTTGGCCTAACTGGGCCATAGAGAAAGTTCCCAATTTGTTCAATCTCATTACTTCTGGCATTGATGGAAATACCACTGCCGCTTTAAGCTTTTCCTTATGTGGTTCGACTGCTTCAACAACTTTTTGCGCCAAATCTTCAATGAAAATCAAAGAAGCTACAAATAAATCAGCATTTTCTATATCTTTTTTAAAGCTTTTATAATTGTTTGTATCTCTTAGTTCTTCAATTAGATATCCATTAAGCTCGATTCCAATAGGACCATTTTGAGAATTTAATGATTTTGCAGCTTGTGTAAGGGCATTTTGATATTGAGGCTCAAGAACCACATAAACGGCCTTCATCACTGCTTTATGCTTGTGATTCTCGACAGGTGAAACTCTGCGATTGGCTGAGCGAACCTGTGTAAACATCTTTTTCTTCTAATGGAATTCGACCAAGCCTAGTGTTCAGTGGCCCTTTAGTGTGTTATTTAGTTAATGCGTGTTACAAGGGATATCAAATATGATTGTAAAAAAAGAAATTCTATGAGTTCTGCTAATCAATCAATACCAGTTTTAGTCGCAGGCGCTTTAGGTCGAATGGGATCTGAGGTTATTAAAGCAATTAATTCATCCGCTGATTATCAGCTTGTTGGTGCAATTGATAATCAAAAGGAAAAAGAAGGCCAAGATATAGGATCATTAATTGGTTTAGGACCTCTGGATGTATTTCTTTCAAGTGATTTTGAAGGTTCTTTATGTGCTGCAAGTCAGAATGTTCCTAAAAATGAATCGAATAATGGGGCTGTACTAGTTGATTTCACTCATCCCAAAGTTGCTTATAAGCACGCTCGGACATCAATTGCATATGGAGTTCATCCTGTAATTGGTACAACTGGAATTACCACAGATCAATTAGATGATCTTTTTAAATTTGCAGAAAAGGCTTCCCTTGGTACAGCTATTATTCCTAACTTTTCGGTAGGGATGGTTTTACTGCAGCAAGCAGCCGCAGCAGCTGCTCGTTTTTATGAGTTCGCTGAATTAACAGAAATGCATCACAATAAGAAAGCTGACGCCCCAAGTGGAACTTGCATTAAGACGGCCCAATTGATGGAGGAGCAACGCTCAGCTTTTAATAAACCTTTAGTAAATGAAGAGGAATCTATCGAAGGTTCTCGGGGCGGATCTCGTCCCAGTGGTTTGAGACTACATTCTGTAAGACTACCTGGGCTTGTTGCTCATCAACAAGTCATGTTTGGTTCCAATGGAGAGACTTATGAGCTAGCTCATAACACTATTGATCGTTCTGCTTACATGCCAGGAGTTCTACTGGTGGTTAAAAAAATTAGATCTTTCAATAAATTGGTTTATGGACTAGAGAAAATCCTATAGTTATTTATATAAATGTTATTTCCGATTAAGCAAAACGAGATAAATAAATTGATCCCTTATGTAGCAACCGGGAAGCAATTTAATTCAGCCTTGGGTAATCCTCAGAAGATTTTTCAACGGATTATGATCTCCGCCATTGGAGGTGTTATTACATTGCTCATTAGCCAAAGTCAAGTAACAAGTCAGTTTTACTCATTGTGGTTGGTTTTAGGTGTAATTTTTCTTTTATATATTTTATGGGGACCAATTCTTGAAGCAAGTAGAAAAAATTCTAAGTTTAAAAGTTTTTCTTTTGCAGCATTGGTTGATGGATATATTTCTGATGTTTATGTTGAAGATAGGGTTGAAAATCAACTGGAACAAGCAAATAACGATGGAAGGTTAGAGGTATTAGAGAAAAAACGAACATGGGTGGTTTTGGACATAGAAGATGAAGACGGCTTTATAGGTAATATAAGTTTTCCATTACAAAGTAAGTTCAATATACTTACTAAAGGAATGAGAATTCACTGTGTTGTTTTTAGTAATAGAAGAGATTTTGATAGGATACAAGCTATAAGTGATGCATGGTGTCCAGAAATAAATTTATGGATTGGTTCTTACCCATTTCTTCTTCGTCCTGCATTTGAAGAATTTGTTAATATGAGAGTTTTAAACTAAATATTTTTTGGTATAATATTGTCTATGAATATAGCAATTATTGGTTCTGGATTAACTGGATCCTTGGCAGCAATATCATTAGCAAATGCTGGCTGTAGAGTTGATCTATATGAAAGATTGTCTGACGAAGAACTTATAAATAGAGATCGAACATATGCTCTTACACATTCTTCTAGAAGGATTTTACAAAAAATTGGAATATGGTCTTATTTTGTATCCAATTTGGTTCCTTTTCAATATTTAAATGTAATAGATTATGAATTAAATAAAAAATTTCAATTTCTTATTAATGATTTAAATAATTCTGACCAAAAGTATTCAGCAGTAGGTTGGATTGCAGAACATAAAAATATTATGTTATCAATATTAGACTTCATATCAAATATCGATAATATTAATAAAATTCCTACATCGGTTATACCTAATACTAATAATTATGACTTAATACTCGCTGCTGATGGATCAAATTCAAATACTAAGAAGAAACTTAAGACTCACTCTTTAAATTTTAATTATGATCAAATGTGTATTACCGCGAAGGTTTTGTTAAGAGGAGTCAAATCCAATGAAGCATTTGAAATATTAAACTCTGATGGACCTTTTGCCGTTTTACCTCTAGGAGGAGATTTGTTTCAAATAATATGTAGTCAACCTATTGAAAAAGCTAATTATAATATGTCTTTGTCAAAGGCTTTATTTTTAGATTATTTGGCAACAATTCTCCCAAACGGAGTTCAGCCAGACACTATTATTGGTGTACCAGAATCTTTCCCAATTAACTTTATTCTTAATTATTCATTCTTTTCTGGTAAATATATTTTTTTAGGTGAAACCGCTCATAAGTTTCACCCTGTAGGAGGACAAGGTTTAAATTTATGTTGGCGAGATGTTGATTGTCTTGCGAAATTGATATCCTTACCAATATTAAGGAATAATCATTCTATTATTCCATTCTTATATTCATTGTCGAGATTCATTGATGTTTTGTCTATATCTTTGTTAACCGATTCATTAGTTAGGTATTCTAGAAGTAATATTAATATTTTTATACTCCCTAGGAAATTAGTTTTCTTTATTTTAAAAAAATCATCTTTTATTAGAAAAAATATACTACATATAATGACAAATGGAATCTAATTTGTATTCTATGCATATAAATAATACTAGTAATTCTATTAATCCACCATCGGATGAATTGTGCAATTTTATTATTGATAAACTTGGAATAAGCCGAAGTGCATTAGAATTAGGTATTAAAAGAGCACGTTTAGAAAATTCTCCATTGCCAATTGTTATGTGGAGTTATGGTTTGATCACTCTCTTTCAATTAAAGACAATACTTATGTGGTCAAAAGGTTATTAATACTTTATTAGACTTTCTATAAATAAGTTGGTATCTAATTTTTTTTTGCCATTGAGTTCAGTAAGTTCTACAAGAAAAGCGTAACCAATTAAATTACCTCCTGCTTTCTTTATTAAGTTTCCTGCGGCTTCTGCAGTACCTCCTGTAGCCAGTAAATCATCTATTAAAATTACCTTACTATCTTTATTAAATGAATTCTGTTGGATTTCTAATCTATCTTCGCCATATTCAAGTTTATAATTAACACCTATTACTTTACCAGGAAGTTTATTAGGTTTTCTTATAGGAATGAAACCAACCTCATGTTTAAACGCTAAAGCGGATGCAGGTATAAATCCTCTCGATTCTATGCCAGCTATATAGTCTGGTTTAGTAGTAGATATTAACCTTTGTAAGGGGATCATTAATTCATTCCATGCTTTTGGCTCTTTATATATGGGGTTTATATCTTTGAAGACTATTCCCTCCTTTGGAAAATTCTTTATTTCATTTATATATTTCTTCAAGTTTTCCATTCGTCACAATTATAGGTGTGCAGTTTTATAAAACTAACAATAAAGCTAGCTAATCTTCAATCACCTGTCATTATTAAAATTATGATGAAATCCAATTTAGTTGCTACGCATAATGAATAGCTCAATAATTGCTAAAAAAGATCACGAAGCAACTGTTAATAAGAAGCTTGAAAATTGCGTTATTGCTATTGATACCCCAAAAAAACTAGATTTTTTAATTTTAGTTATTGAAACGCTTCAAATCAATGCAACCGATTCTTTATTTTTGAAGGCTAAGGATATTGGATTATCGAATGATTTCTCTAGTAGAGTTCAATTTTGGAAAATGAGATGTTCTAACCCTTTGAGGAATACTTATACTTTTGATTCTTTATCATCTGAGCAAATTGATTCACTTGTTCTTCTTATTTCATCTATGGCAGATAATCTTTATCCCCTTATCAGACAATTACTTTCCTCAAAAGAATCTAAGACACTTAATCAAGAACGATGGTCTTTATTCAATAAACGTCTTAAATCACTTATTCGGGAAAGGATGAATACCAATCGTAGTTATATTTCCACCTTATTACTTGATGATAATAATCAATTTTTTAGAGATTTATTAGTTATACTTTCTCTTTCTTCTGGAGAGGGTGGTGCTAATCGATTAAAAGCCTCTTTGTATTATCTTAAATAGAATAAATAAATGATTAATTTATCTTATAGATTTGATCAAAACTCATCTTCCCTCGAATTAGCAGGGATGCCAGATGTTTCAAATGGAGATTCAGAAGCCACCATAGGTATATTGTCTTCATGGAAATTAAAAATTATCGGTTCACCAATATTAGAAGGAGAGAAGGAGCATCTTGATAATTTGATGCAAGTAATACTTCTATATTCTAGATCCTATATCTCTGGAATTAGAAAGAAATTTATATCTAAAGATAACATTGCGACAATTTTTCCTTTTGGAACTTACCATAAATTGCTCTTGAATAGTACCAAAAAAGATGTTAAACCTTTAGAGATTAAATTAGATGATTCTGAATTGGCTGATCTAACAAGATGTTTTGACCTATTGAGATTTGATACCAGATTTAATATAACATGGGATATAAATCAAGAAATTCCATTTAGTAAGAGATACATCATCACTAATAGTTCTAATTCAAAGTGGAACTTTAATTTTTGTTATGCATTAGTTTTGTTTCTATTTACTAGTTCCTTATTACTACTTATCCCAACTAATAATAAGTTTGAGTTAAGAGAAAATACTAAAGCTTCTCCGATTTTATCTGATGATTATAAAAGATGATCTAATTCCTTTACTCTTATTTTATAACTATAGTTTATTAGCATGACAAAATTATAGTTAATTAATAGAGATATTTAATGGTATTTTTTTATCTTAATTATATTTTACATTGAAGATTGGCACTAATTAAATAAAAATCGTCTAATATTATATAAATATTTTCTTTAGATGAAACTTTCAAGTAATGATAGAGATAAATTGGATATTGCTGATGATCAAATTTTTTATCAAAAGCCGAGATATGTTCATCATCTTAGCGATTCATTCAGATCTAGACTTACAAATTTATACTTAGAGTATCTAGTTAATCATCACGTGATCTTAGATTTAATGAGTAGTTGGGTAAGCCATTTACCATCTAATATTAGATATAAAAAAGTTATTGGGCATGGGCTGAATGAAGCTGAGTTGAATGCTAATAAAAGGCTTGACAGGTATTGGATCCAAAATTTTAATAAAAAACAAACTATGCCAATAGAAGATTCTTCTATTGATGTTGGTCTCATTGTTGCTGGTTGGCAATATCTTCAATATCCCGAAAAGGTTTCATTAGAACTTTCAAGGATTATCAAATCTGATTCATTATTGATAATATCGTTCACTAATCGTGCATTCTGGACCAAAGCTCCAAATATCTGGACTTATTCCTCAGAAGAAAAAAGAATTGAATACGTAATTAGTATTCTTACTGCTAATGGATGGAGGATTGAAAAAATATACAATGAAAAAACCCATGAAAAAAAACTTTTAGGGTTTTATTCATCAGAGAGTGATCCTTTCTTTTCTGTCATTGCAAGAAACAATAAGTCTAATAACTGAACTAGTTTTTATTTATAGATATATTTATTATTAGTTTAAAATAGTATTTTTTTATGTCCTGTTCTCTGATTAAATTTAGTTCTGAGGATTGTGGAACTTGTCACAGAATGAGTTTCTTTGATTCTAAAGTTGCAAATCAATTAGGTGTTGAATTTATTAGCGTAAAACTACAGGATACTGTGGTTTATAGGAAATATAGACCAATTCTATTAAAACAATACCCTACAAAAGAAGGTATGGGCTGGCCGACTTATTTATTGGTTAATGACCCTGAGGGAGAATTTGAAATTATTGGTGAGTTAAAAGGTGGAATTGCTAAGGGTGATTTTAGGGAAAGACTTGCAAAGCTTATTTCTAATTCAAATTGTAATTAATTTACTGGTTGCATTAATCCACCACTTCCTGAGTCTGAATCATCATCATCGTTTCCTGTGTCTACAGTCAAAATTGTATAAATCCCTAATGCTAAAAGACTTATCATTCCGCTAAAAAAACTTAGACCATATTGGTTAGAACTGATTTCTATTAGTTCACCCAAGGTACGAATAATCAAATTTTGGTGACTATAGCAATTTTTTACTTTAAAAGCGTTTAGTTCAACCAATTGAAGGATTGACACGCTAATTTAGAAATTGAACAATTCTTTTATGGACTATCTATTTCAGAATTCATTAAGTTCAACCACTCAGTAAGTTGATCTAGAAGTTTATCACTTTCCAATATACCAAGACCTCGAATGGTCACTGTGGAGCACCGATCTCCTTTTTTAAAGATAAATCTTCCGTGAAGATGGTTTGCCAGTCCTTTTTTTAGTAGTTTAAAAGCTGGCTCATCCATCATTGTTTCAAGCTCAACATTAGGTTTAGTTAACTTAATTCTCGAGAAACCACACTTTCTTGCGATAATTTTTAATTTCATTACTTCTATTAGTGATTCAACTGCCTTTGGTAATGTTCCATATCTATCAACCATGTTGCTAGCAAATTTAACTAAGGCTTCATTGTTTTCACACTGTGTAGCTAATCTATAAGCATTTATTTTTTCATCTGGATTAGTTATCCAATCGCCAGGTATAAAAGCAGTAATAGGTAGATCTATTTGAGTATCGTCAACCGATGGAATTTTTTGTCCTTGTATATCTGCGATCGTCTCTTGCAATAATTCCATATATAAATCAAATCCTATTGTTTCCATTTGACCGCTTTGTTCGATGCCTAGAATATTTCCTACGCCTCTAATTTCCATATCTCTCATTGCTAATTGATATCCACTTCCTAAATCACTGAATTCTTTTATGGCTTTTAACCGTTGTCTTGAATTCTCATTTAATTTCTCATTGCTTGGGTAAAATAACCATGCGTGAGCTTGTACCCCACTGCGGCCAACTCTGCCTCTCAATTGATAAAGTTGAGATAAACCAAATTTGTGAGAATCTTCAATTAAAATAGTATTTACTCTAGGAATATCTAATCCACTTTCGACAATAGTTGTACAAAGCAAAATATCTGCTTCTCCTGCATTAAACGCTAACATTGCATTTTCTAATGCTCCTTCTTCCATTTGCCCGTGTGCAATCAATAATTTAACATTAGGAATCATTATTTTTATTTTTTCTGCTACTTCATCTATTCCCTTTATCCGAGGAACAATATAAAATATTTGACCACCTCTATCAATCTCCTGTGAAATTGCGCTTCTAATTATTTCATTATCGTGTGGTGCTAGATGAGTTTTAATTGGTCTTCTTAATGGTGGCGGTGTTGTTATTAAACTCATTTCACGTACACCAGAAAGACTCATATAGAGGGTCCGTGGAATTGGTGTAGCAGATAGAGTTAATACATCTAGACTTTTTTTTAGCTCTTTTATTTTTTCCTTTTGATTAACTCCAAACCTTTGTTCTTCATCTATAACTAAAAGACCTAAGTCTTTATAAACTAATTTTTTGTTCAGAAGCTGATGTGTACCAATAACAGCATCAATTTGACCATCTTTAAGTCCGCTTAATATTTGTTTTCTCTCACTACTAGTTTTAAATCTATTAAGTAAAGATACTTTTATAGGGTAAGGTGCAAATCTATCTGAAATAGTTCTCCAATGTTGTTGAGATAATACAGTCGTTGGTGCTAGCAATGCAATTTGTTTTCCAGATGTTATTGCTTTGAATATTGCTCTTATTGCGACCTCAGTCTTACCAAAACCAACATCACCACAAACTAATCTGTCCATAGGTTTATCACTTTCCATATCACATTTAACTTGAGTTGTAGCTTTTGCCTGGTCTGGTGTTAGATCGTATGGAAATGAGTCTTCTAATTCACCTTGCCAAGGACCATCAGTGGGATACTTGAATCCTTTTTCTTTACTTCTTTCTGCATATAGTTTAATTAGATCAATAGCAACTTTTTTAACAGCTTTTTTGGCCTTATCCTTAATTTTATTCCAATTTGTGCCTCCTAATTTGCTAATTGAAGGTTTTTTAGAGGATGAATTCCTATATCTACACAAACTACCAAGTTGATCAGCCGCAACACTTAGCTTTCCGTCCGCGTATTTTATTACAAGATAATCTCTCGACTCTCCGTTGATATTTAACTTTTGAATATTTTGAAATAAGCCAATACCATGGTTTCTATGAACGACATAGTCACCAGGTTTCATCTTATTAGGGTCAATCTTCTTACTTTCTGATTGCTTTCTTCTTCTTATATATCCAGTACTAGAAATATTATGCTGACCAAAAAATTCCTTATCTGTAATTAATGTGATTTTCCAAGCAGGTAGATAAAACCCTTCAATATTACCTTCATTATTATTTTTAATAGCTATCGGTATATTATCAAGTATAATATCATTTATTGCATGAAAATCCTTATTATTGGGTATGAATTTTGAGACACATTCATGTTCTTCTAAGAGTGAAACTGCTCGACTAGGTTGTGAAGAGATTATCCACGTAGCATATTTTTCTCTTATATAATCTTTTATAGATAAACTGATTTTTCCATATTGATTTGGAAGCCATTGATGCTGTTTGCTAGA
>QCHY01000016.1 GCA_003216975.1 Prochlorococcus sp. AG-402-I20 | reverse complement strand
TCATTTTTAACCCTTTTCTGACTATTGAAATAGCATCTAAATATTTTTCTTGATCGCATAATAATGCGCCAAGATTTGCATAAGCATTTGTATATTCCTCTTGGCATGTAATTGCTTTTTTATATTCTTTTATTGATTCATTATAATTCTTCATAAGTAATAAGACTTCTGCTAAATTATTATGTGCTACTGCTAGATCGGGATTTACTTTAATTACATTTCTTATGAGTTTTAATGATTGATTAAGGTTGCCTTGATCTTTGTAAACTAATGCTAGATTAATATAAGCGTCAGAATAATTAGGTTTTAAAGATATCGCTTTTTCCAATGCAGAAATAGCATTTTCATATTGATCCATTAGTCTAAAAATTAGACCAAGGTTAGAATATGCTGAGGGGTATCTTGGATTAATTTTAATTGCTTTTTTAGTTACTTCAAGAGCCTCATCAATTTGATTTAAATCTTTTAAAATGGCACCAAGATTTGAGTAGGCGATGTAGAAATTTTTGTCAATTTGAATTGCTTTTCGATAGTATTCCTCTGCTTTTTTAGGCTCACTTTGCGCTTTAAAAATGTTTCCTAAAGTACAATATGAATTTACAAAGTTTGGATTTATTTCTATTGCTTTCATTGCGACATTTTTTGCTTCATTTAGCTCCCCACTATTTTCTAAAATGATGCTTAGATTTGCATACGCTTCTACAAAATCGTTTTTTAATAAAATTGCTTTTAGCATATACTTTTTTGCATCAATCCATTGAGATTCTTGCATTGAAATAGTTCCAATCCTGAAGAATAAGTCACTACTATCTGGGAATTTTTTTATTGATTGTCTATATATTTTTATTGCATCAAGTGGACTTCCATTCTTTTCAAGCTCACTTCCGATATTTAAAATTTCCACTAAACTTGATTCATTTAAATCTAATATTCTTTGTTTTTTGATAGGATCTTTTTTTTTGTTTGCAGTATCATTAGCTTTTATATGATTTTTACTTTGAAAATCATTATTATATGAATTTAAATCCTGTATTGGAATAGTATAAACTTTGACATTATTTTCTCTGAAACCTGTCATTTAGATTGACGAGAACTTTATAAAATATTTACATGATATGTATGTGTTTATCACTTTCTTGAGTAGTTAGTCGTTATTTTCATTGTTTTTTGAATTTCATTACCATATTAGCATGTTTTATTTCTTCAATGTAAATTTTATAGAAACTTTAAGAACGGTTTTTCTTTGTAATCCATGTGAAGTACTGATGATTCTAATTAATGTTTAGTATCGGTTGAAATTTTTTCTTGACTATTTCAATAACTTAATTATATTTTTGATATCCATTGGTTGACCTATTCTAAGAAATAGCTAAAATTTATTTATTCTTATTAAATATATTTCTTAGCTCTTTTGATAATAAAATTATAAGATTATGCGGAATGATTTCTATTTGCAATTTGAAAATAAATTTAGAGGAAAGCGTGATTCTATTTTAGAGCAATTGTCTATGTATGATTCTTTAGTAAATTTATTACTAGAATCAACTCCTCAAGCTCAATTTATTGATATTGGTTGTGGTAGGGGTGAGTGGCTAGAGAAATGGAAAGACAGTGTATCTAGTTGCTTTGGCATTGAGTCTAATTCAAATATGGTTCAAATATGCTTAGATAATAAATTAGATGTTATTAATGGTGATGCACTAAATACTCTTAAAAAGATTGAGAGTGCTTCGACTCATTTGGTTACAATGTTTCACATAATTGAACATTTGCCATATGAATATTTGTGTGAATTAATTAGTGAATGTTATAGAGTATTAGACCATAATGGTCTTCTATTAGTGGAAACGCCAAGTATTGATAACTTATTAGTTTCTTCTAGATTATTCTATTTAGATCCTACGCATATTAACCCTATTAATCCAGATACTTTCCTCTTTTATTTAGATCAAGCTGGTTTTGCGAAATCTAAGTATTATTATATCCACGGTGGCCCATTAGAAAATGATAATCATTTAAAAGTTACTAGGATATTAAATGGAGTAGGACAGGACGTAATGTTTGTAGCCGCAAAGTCAATTCCATTTTCAAAAAATATCTTTGAATCTACTTCTCAATGGGAATCTAAATTAGATATTGGTTTATCACTTTTGCAAACTGCCATAGATTATGACTTGATGCAAGAAAAAGTTTTGCATATGCAAGAACAAATTAATCAAAAAACCAAAAATAATACTCTTTTAGCCAACTCTTTAAATACTCAATTTAATGATTTAAAGTTAGAATTAAGACATGTATTTTTCTTTGCAAAAGTATTAAGATTTTTATTAAAACCTTTTATTTTTCTATTTCATAAATTTCGCAAAGCATCTCTTTTTTTATGTAGTAATATTTTCGACTTTCTTCTTATTTTTAAAGTTTTTAGGAAAGTTTTAACTAATAGATTTATAATTCAAATTTCTAATCTTATTTTGAAATATATCTTTAATAGTAGCTTTGTTTTAAATAAAAGTCATATAGTTAGCAGAATTAATAAGTATAGTAATAATAAAAAATTTAAAAAGTTTAATCAATATCTACTTCATCACCATAAATATTCCTTAAGGTCTAATCAGTATATTAACATATTAAAGAATAAAAAAAGATAGTATCTAGATGAGAATAGCTATTGATTTGCAAGGTATACAAAGCGATGGTAGTAGAAAGAGGGGTATTGGTCGATATTCTATAGAATTACTTAAAAGTATATTAGCTCACTTTAGAGAACATGAATATATTCTTTGTGCAAATGCTTCTTTAACAGATTTAACATCTCTTTTTTGGGAAGAATTAAAACTTTCCAATGTTCATTATTTCGAATGGTTTGCTCCAGCACCTTTTGACTATTTTTCTAAAAACTCTTCATATCAAAAGCTAGCTACTTATTTAAGAACATATTCTTTTAGTTGTCTTCATGCAGATATTATTTTAATCACTAGTTTTTTTGAAGGTTTTTCAGATAA
Source organism: Prochlorococcus sp. AG-402-I20 (assembly GCA_003216975.1). GTDB lineage: Bacteria > Cyanobacteriota > Cyanobacteriia > PCC-6307 > Cyanobiaceae > Prochlorococcus_B. Next base: position 38,724 of record QCHY01000016.1, on the reverse strand, counting down.
CTGTCTGCATGACTTCGATTTAGATTTAATTTCTACACCTACGGTATCAATATTTTATGATTTAATACCTTTATTAAACCATAAAACATATTTAAATAATAATCCTGAGTTTGAAAAATATTATAATCTTAAATTAAATAAACTTGTACAACTTGATGGACTATTAACAATATCCCAATCTGCCGCAAAAGAAATTGAAACTAATTTAGATTATGATAAGGCTAAAATTTATAATATTTCTTCTGCTTGTAATAGAAATATATTCAATACGAACACAATTAAGAAACCTTCAATAGAAATTCAAGATTTATCTCCATATTTACTTTATATAGGTGCAGGAGACCCTAGAAAAAATTTAAGAGGGTTACTCCATGCTTATAGTCTACTCTCCATTGAATTAAAAGAATATAAATTAGTACTTGCAGGAAAATTACTTCAACCCGAGGTTAATCAAATTGATGAATGGATAAGAATATTTAGTATCAATCCTATTAAAGTTATTAAGACTGGATTTGTTAGTGATGAGCAATTAGCAGAATTATATAAAAATTGTTCATTGTTTATTTTCCCTTCCTTTCATGAGGGATTTGGTTTGCCTGTTTTAGAGGCTATGTCGTGTGGAGCTCCTGTGATCGCATCTAATAGAACAAGTATTCCAGAGGTTATATGTAATGAGAGGGCTATGTTTGATCCTTCAAAACCATTAGAGATGAAGAATTTAATTGAACAATCTCTTTTAGATAATGATTTTTCTGAGGTTTTGAAGAAGAATGCTCAAGTGCAAAGTAATAAGTTTTCATGGGAAAACTGTGCACATCTAGCTATTGATGCCTGTGAAAAAATTATTGCTAAGAATCCAAAAAGATGTCAGGTATCTAATTGGGAAAAAATAAAGATACATAATAAAGATTTATTTGATCTTCTTTTTAAAAAGGTTCAATCTGAAAAATCTATTTGTAAGGAGTTAAATAATAATTTATTGGTTCAATTTTGTGCTTCATTAGATCGTATCAATATACAAATTGATAAATTTTCTAAGATATTTACCAATAATGAAGGTATTTCGTCTTGGAGGGTAGAGGGTCCTTTTGACTCAAGTTATAGTCTCGCTATTCTTAATAGATACTTTACTGATGCCTTAAGTAAGAAGATTGATAATCTATCTCTTCATATTACAGAGGGCCATGGTGATTATGAAGTCAACTATAATTTTTTAAAAAGTTATACTAATATATATAATATTTATGAGCAATCATTAAACAATAATTCACATTTTAATGTCTTGAGTAGGAATTTATATCCTCCTAGAGTTCATGATATGAATGCTAAATATAATCTTTTACATTCATATGGATGGGAAGAGTCAGAATTCCCAAGGATATGGGTAGAAGAATTTAATACATATCTAGATGGTATTACTGTAATGTCAAATCAAGTAAAAAAGATTTTAATAGATAATGGTGTTAAAATACCTATAGATGTTTCAGGACTAGGTGTAGATCATTTTTTAAAAATTAAAGCTTGTAAAGAATTTAATTTAGAAGCAAAGAGTTTTAGGTTCTTACATATATCTTCTTGTTTTCCAAGAAAAGGTATTGATATCCTACTTAAAGCATTCAGTGAATTATTTACTAATGAAGATGATGTCAGTTTGATAATTAAAACTTTTAATAATCCACATAATAATATATCTAATCTTTTGACAGAATTAAGAACTCATAATACATCTTTTCCTGATGTTATTTTAATATTGGAAGAACTTAATAATAGTCAGTTAAAATCTTTATATTTGCAATCAAATGCTTTATTAGCCCCTAGTTTTGGAGAGGGTTTTGGTTTGCCTATTGGGGAGGCGATGTTGCTAGGATTACCTGTAATTACTACTAATTGGGGAGGTCAAATTGATTTTTGTAATAATGATAACAGTTGGTTAGTAGATTATAAATTTTCTCCTTCAAAATCACACTTTCAACTAGATAATTCTTACTGGGCTGAACCTTTATTAAGTGATCTAATTGTTCAAATGAATAATGTTTTTAATGCTTCAAAGGATCAATTAAAAGAAAAACTAGATCGAGCTCGATCTGGCATCAGTAATTTTACTTGGAATATTACTACAAATAAAAATATCTCTTTTGTGAACTCACTGATGCTGAATACTAATATTTTAAAACCCAAAGTTGGAATTGTTACTACTTGGAATTCTAGGTGTGGAATTGCATCGTATTCAAAAAATCTATTAGATTATTTTCCAAAAGGATTTTTTGTATTTTCACCTTTTAATGATGAAAATGATTTGGCCGATGACTATTTAGTTCCTTCATGGCGGCTAGATGGCAATGATCAAAATTTAGATCTTTTAAAATCAGAAATTATGACCAGGAATATTTCTACATTAATTATTCAGTTTAATTATGGTTTTTTCGACTTTAATATATTCTCTCAGTTCCTTACTACTCTTACTGCAAATAATATTAACATATTAATTTTATTTCATTCAACTAATGATCCTGTAAATGATGATTCAAAATCTCTTTCTTCTCTTTCTAATATTCTAAATAAGTGTACTAGATTAATTGTTCATACGATTGAAGATTTGAACAGGTTAAAAAAAATCGGTTTAATTGATAATGTTACTTTATTTCCTCATCCTATTATTGATTTTGATGTAAAGACTAACTCGACACCGTCTCAAAATATTATTAAAAAAATTTTTAATAATAAAAGGAAAAATGTAGCTACTTTTGGTTTTTGTTTACCTAATAAGGGTTTTAAAAATCTCATCAAAGCAATGAGGCTTCTAAAAAATGATAATATTAATATCTATTTAAATATGTATACCTCGATCTATAGTCGAGAATACGATTATCTTCGTAATGAATATCTTGATTTAATTAATGAATTGAAACTTCAAGATATAATTAATATTGATTTTAATTATTATTCAGATCAATCATTACTTGAGTTATTATCATTGAATGATTTGATTACCTTTCCCTATGAAGATTCTGGTGAATCTTCAAGTGCATCTATTAGATATGCCTTATCTACATTAAAACCAGTACTAGCAACTCCATCATCAATTTTCACGGATGTATCAGAAATAGTTAAATTTACGAATGGATTCTCTTCTCAAGATATTGCTTTAGGTATCAAAAGTTTTTTCGAATCAGATGCTGATGATGGATTTATCAATAGAAAAAATATTATTGATAATAGACGTTTCTCTGTCCTTTCGAAAAGATTTTACTCTTTAATAGAAAGCTTAGAAATAAACTAATAATTAGTTGTTTTTTATTTGATACTCTAGTAATTTATCAATAACTTCGTTCATGTGAAATTTTGCTTTCCATTTTAGATCTTTTGTAATTGGCTCAGGATCACCACAACTATATTTAATGTCTGTTTTCCTGAATAGTATTTCTTCGGATGTAATATGATCTTTATAATTTAAATTTAATTTTTCAAATGTTAACTTTATAAATTCTTCTAAACTATTGAGCTCTCCTGTACAAATTATTTGATCTTTCATTGTCTCCGCTTTTAACATTAACTGCATAGCTTCAACATATTCTGCAGCCCACCCCCAGTCTCTAAAAACATTCATATTACCTATTCGGATTTGAGTTTTTTTATTTGTACTACATTTAATCGCTCCGTTGACTATTTTTTGTGTAATAAAGTTTTTATTACGATATGGCGATTCATGGCTAAATAAAATACCTGTGACGCATTTTATATTATATATATTTCGATATAACTTTACCAAATTATAGCTAGCCTGTTTCGCAATTGCATATGGACTTTTTGGATTTTGAGAATGAGTAATTGTTGCTCTTATTTGAGTATCACCAAACATTTCACTACTCCCTGCGAAAAATAATTTGCCATCAAAAGATGAATGTCTTGCGATTTCTAAAATGTTTAATGTGCCGTTTACTATACTTTCAATCGTTGCAATAGGTTTTTCAAAAGAAAGTCCTACTGATGATTGTGCAGCAAAGTTATAAATTTCATCAGGTATATTGCTATTAAAAACTTCTGTGAGAGTTGATAAATCTCTTAAGTCAGCTTCTACTATCTCTAAGTCATCCTGAATATTTAACTCAACATGCCTTTGATTATTGTTGATTTTAGCTTTTGCTAAGCCAATCACCTTATATCCTTTTTCTAAAAGAGATTTACAAATAAGTGATCCATCTTGTCCATAACAACCTAATACAAGAGCTTTTTTACTTTCCAATATTTTAGAAATATCAAAATCAATTATCTTCTAAAAGGCTAATTATTCAATAACTTGACCGTTTTTTTTATCCTTTGATATTGATTCTTAGCTTGAATGAAACATTTGACACCAAAATATGGTGTGCACTTTTATATCTGGTTAGCCTTTTATTTTTTTCTCTAGTCATCTATTCCTGAATTTTTTTGAACTCAATCTTAGTTTTTTGACGTAGATTTACGCTATAATTTTAGTTATGAATCCTTTGTTTGCAAGCTATTTGAGAGAAATTACTAACATTCGAACTTTACCAATTTGATCATGGAAATAGTGAATCTATTTTCATCGAAGGTGCTTTATAAATGTTTGGATTCCCTTGTTTTGATGTCTAGCAGTCTTGCGTATTAGTCATAAAAGCTTATGATTTCGCCAGTCTCTGTTTGGTCAGGCTATATACTGCTGGGCCAACCACGATAACCGCTACTCTGCGGGGATCCCTAAAGCACCTACATTCTGTTTTCCACCCAATGGCCAACGCGACTAGTACCCAACTCCAAGAACTTTACGTTGCTTACTTCGGGCGCGCTGCTGACCCTACCGGTATAGATTACTGGAAAGAAAAAGGGATCACCACAGCTGCCTTCGCTGCTGATATGTATGCAGCACCTGAGTTCAAAAGCGTATATGGAAGCCTAACTACTGAAGCTCAGGTTAATCAGATCTATAAAAACCTTTTTGATAGAGCTGCTGATGTCACTGGTTTGACATACTGGACTAAAGAAATCAACTTAGGAAATCTTCAATTAGCTGAAATAGCAGTTCACCTTATTTGGGCTGCTCAAAATAATGCTGGAAGTTCTGACGATAAAACCGCATTAACAAATAGAACCGAAGCAGCTGCTGCTTACACAGCTGAAGTCAGGCTAACTACTGAAGGTATTCTTGCTTATACTCCACTTAACGATGGTAAGGGTTCAGCTGATTTCTCAGCAGGAGATAATATCGCTGCTGCAAAAGCTTACTTAGCAGGTATTGACAAAGATACAGCTTATACAGCTGCAGGTATAACTACAAGCGTTAATTCAATAAAAACTAATGGTGTTCCAGCTGACACTTCTACAACAAATATTGCTTTAACTACATCTACAGACTTTAAGACTCTTACATCATCAAACGACACCATTAATGCCTCAGGTGCAACACTTGGTTCAGATGATGTTATTACTGACTTAGGTGGAACAGATACATTAAAAATCTCAGTATCACCTTCAGCTGCTGCTTCAACTATCTTAAATAGTACTGGTGTTGAAAATATCCAGGTAACTAACACCACTGCTACTTCTGGTGCAAGTCAGACTTATACTTTCACCTCTGCAACTGGTGTCACTTCTGTTAGCTCTTATCTTTCCTCCTTAACTGGAGATGTTGTTTTTAGCGATCTTCAGTCTAATGCAACAGTTATTCTTGATGGTTCTAAGGGTGATGTAACAGCTGATTTTGCTAATCCAGTTGTTGTTGGTTCCTCTGATGTCGCAAATGTAGAAATTAAGAATGATGCATCTACTGCCATTCTTAATATTGGTGATGGAGATGATGAATTTGAAACAATCAATATTGCTGTAGGAACTGGTAAGAACTCAATCACCGAAATTGAAGATGGTGCAAGTGATGATCTGGGTGAGACTTCTAAAATTGTTATTACTGGAAGTGGTCAGCTCACTTTAGGTGAAACTGTATTGAAGGATGCTTCTGAAATTGATGGTTCTGCAGCAACTGGTAAATTACTTATAACAACTGATGCCACTGTTGATACTCTAAAGGGTGGTTCAGGTGACGATACATTCACTCTTACAATTGCTGATTTCGGTAATACACAACCAGCAAAAACAATCGATGGTGGAGGAGGTACAGATACGGTAGTTTTTGCTGCTGATGTAGCCGCTTCTGATCTAGATGCTAAGGACAGTGGTAAGCACTCCATTAGTGCAGAGACAGTCAAGTATGCAGATCAAACACTTGCTGCTGCTGGTGCTGCGTCATTAACTCCGTCCTTAGATCTTGGCAGTATTACTGGTGCTAATAAGGCTACAGGTGTCCTTACAAACTCAGATACAGATGGAAATCATAAAATTACTTTCGAGGTTACTGGCTTACCATCAGCTGGAACAGTAGACGTTTCCTCCACCCAAGATTCTGCAGTGGCTGGACAAGGATTAAACGTTGTCAAGATGTCACTGGAAAATGCTTCTGGAACAGCTGATGCATTGACTTTTGATGGTGATGGAACCTTGTCTGCTTTGACAATGGTTAATACAGCTGACGACACAGCAACAGTTGGAGTCACAGAAACAGGTGACGTTGAAACTCTTACAATTTCATCTTCTGATGTCGTCACATCTACTGGTGCAGCTAAAACTCTTACTATTGCAACCCTTACAGGTGATGACCTTACTACCGTAAATATTGTTGGTAGTAATGCAATTACAATTAGTGCTTTAGATCTTGTTCAAGCTAGTGGTTCAAACAGTGCATCTACAGCAGAAGCTGACAGAGCAAAAGAAGTAATCACTTTTGATGCTTCTACATCTACTGGTGCTGTTTCTATAGTTAACTCTGAGACAAACGTTCTTAAGATTACTGGTGGTAGTGGAGTTCTAGATGTAGACCTACGAGGTACTGCAACAACAAGTTCAACTACATTAGCGGATGTTATTACAGGTGGTTCAGCTACTACAGACCGAGTAACTATTGCTGACTCAGCTTCAGCTGCGACTTTCTACCCATCAACAACTGGAGTAGAAATAATTGAAGTTGAAACTATCACTAGTGGTGCAAAAACAACCTCACTCAAAAATACAACTGGTGTAACTACCGTTGAAATCACAGATCCAGCTGGCGCTGGTTTTGGAACAACAATTAGTGATATTGACGGTCAAGCAATTAAGTTCATGACTAATGCAGGGGGTTCAACAGACTTCTCTGCTAACGCGATGGTTCTTAATGCCGCTACTGGAGTTACTAATACAACTGTTGAGATTTCAAACAGCTTGACTTCTAAGTTGAACGATGCTGTTTCACTAGATGGAACAGTTTTCTCAACAAACTCTGGTGCATTCACTATCAATGACACAGCTGTTGATAATGCAGCAACAGGTGATCACTACCTAGACCATGTTTACGAAGTTGCTGGTACTGCAGCTACAGCAAAGTTGACATCTTTAACAATTACTGGTGGTGGTGATACAGATACAACGACAGCAAAAATGGATGCTAGTACTCACACCATTACTGCTGGTACAAATGTAGATATCTCTACAATTGATGCAACTGGAGCTACTGCAAACTTGGATCTAGTATCAGCTGCTATTAAAACTGGAGGTACTGTCAAACTTGGTTCAACTGACAACACTTTGACTGTCGACGGTCTTGATTTAGTTGCTGATGAAATCAAGATTACTGATGCTGGTGGTACAGATATATTGGCTGCTACATCACTTGGTGTTACTAATGAAACTGCTATAAGACCTAACACAAACGGTATTGAAACTTTCGATTTCGATATTGTTGATGACACCACTGCAACTGCTGCTGCAGTTACCTTTGACATGAGAGATGCAGTAGGTCTGACTAGCTTTGAGCTTGCTGTACTTACTGATGGAGGCGGTGAGGCAGGTACTACTGATGAAGCTGTCACCATTTCCAACATGGCTAATGGTGCATCTATTGCACTTACTGGTGCTGATACCCATGGAACCATCTTTGGAAGTGGATCTGGTGATGTAACTACTATTGACGCAGCAATCTCTGGTGCTTCTTCTGTAACCGTCACTAACAAAGGCAATCACTCATCTGGTTTGACTGTCTACGATTTGACTTTCGGAACGACTTACACAACAGTCACCATTGATCAGGAAGCTGAGGCAAACGCAGTCTTTACAACAGCTCAAGGAACAAAAGTTACTACTCTGAACATTGGTGGAGCTAAGTCGTTAACAAATGGCACTGCTCTTACAGATGCAGATATGGATCTTAAGACGACTACATTTGCCGCATTAACAACTCTAAATATTGATTCAAACGCTGGTGACATCTCATTTGGTACTACAGCTCTTAGTGCAGCTAAACTTACTACCTTAAATATTGTTGGTGATAAGACAGTAGCTTTTGGAGGATCATCAGGTTCAACTACTACTCTTCTAGATGATGTAAACGCTTCAACAGCAACTGGAGCAATCACATTTGGAACATCAGCTGACTTTGCTACAACTTCCGATATCGCTTTAGGAACAGGTAATGACACCCTTAATTTGGTATCAACTGTCAATACATCAACAACCCTAGATATGGGTGAAAAGGCCAGTGACAACGACACGTTGAATCTTACTGGCGCTATGAATCTAGGTATTACAAACATAGATTTATCACAAGCAGACCAAATCACTCAAATGAACGGTGTTGTTGACACTGCAGTTCAGACAGGTATTGAAAGCATAGATCTAAGTGGTCTTACCGGTACTTATGGAACTGTTGTTACAGGAAGTACCGATGCTAATACAATTACTGGTTCTCCAAAAGCTGACATCATCAACGCTGGAGGAGGTATTGACGTCATCAACGCAAAAGCTGGTGAAGATAACATCACAATTACTGATGCTTCCACTGACTTAACTGCTGCTTCTAAAGTTGACACTGTTCAAATTGCGTCTGGTGAAGGTTTCGATACTATTACTGGTTTCGTATCTGCTTCCGATGTCCTTGACTTAAGCTTTACCGCTAAGAACGATGATGATGGAACAGCAGTTAACAAGACTGGTTTCGGTGCTACTAATGCAGTTGTAGCTGCTAACTTCATTACACTAGATGATTGGAACCTTAACGTTAAGAACGCTACATTCGCCCATGATCTTAGTGTTGTGATTGAAATTGATTCAGGTCTTGGTACTGCGACCTTGACTGAATCTGGCTTTAGAACTGGTATGTCTTCATTCAGAACTACTGATGCTAACCAAGGTAACTTCATCTTTATCGCTTACAGCGGTACAGGTACAGATGCTGATGCTGGTATCTTCGAAGTTGACTTTGCAGGCGAAACCGTTGCTAATAGTTCTAAGACTCTGGCCGCTGGTGACACAGTTACACAGCTTGCAATTATTAAAGGAGTTGGTGCAGATAACCTTGTTGCAGCTGATTTCCTTTGATTTTGATATCTTTGATCTGAGCTCATCAGATAAAGCAAATAAAAAACCCCATATGATGGGGTTTTTTTTTGTTCTAAATTTTTATTGATAGAAATTTTTTCTGATCCCTTTACTTTTCCCTATTTTTCTTATACGTAACTTGTACGTTTGTGTCTGTTTTCTTATTACTTACTTTTGTTTTGTTCATTGAGAGATACTCTTCTTTCATTCCTTTATAGAATCTTTGACACTGATCGCTTTACCTATTTATTTGTTTTTTATCTTTAAACTTTATTCTTTAATTTTTATATTTATTTCTATCCCTTTTTTCGTCTTAAATTGATTTTAATGAATTAGCTTTATCACTAAATTTATTTAAAAGGAGTTTAAGATAACTAATTTTTCTAAGTTTTATATTCGCAGTTAAACTCATCCCTGCCTGTAGTGGCAGTTTTTTCCCTGATTTTACTTTTAGATATTGATTCTCAAGGCTAATTTCGGCCGGAAATCTATATCCTTTACCTTCAGAAGGTTTTGGTTCGAGTGCATCGGAACTTATACTCGTAACTTTCCCTTTTATTATTCCAAAGTCACTTCCAGGGAACGAGTCTATGCTTATTTCAGCAGATTTTCCGGTCTTTACGAATCCAATTGTTCTACTGTCAATTTCAACTTTTGCGTGTAAGTTTTCCATTGGCACGATTTTTAATACCGGTTCACTTGTCTGTGCAACATATCCAGGACCTTTAGGATTGAGTTCAAACACGATCCCGTCTATTGGAGAAACAATTTCTTGATATTTAAGTTTAACTAAATTTGTTTTCATTTGACTTCTAAGATCAATAACTTTAGTTTCTTGTTGAAGCACTTGTAATTCTGATACTGCTCCTTCTAAGCTTAAAAAACGTAGTTTTTCAAGTATATTTTCGTTTATAGATATGGCTTTTTTAATTGCTTCATTTTCTGCATTGGATATATCAGTATCAAGCCGAATTAAAAGTTGTCCTTTCTCAACTTCTTCACCCTCAGTTATGAGTATCTCTTTAGTTACCCCTGCTATTGGCATTTGAACTTCAACTACTCCCCCTATTGGCTCAAGCTTTCCTCTTGATATAACTACTTCATCAGTTTTTGCTAATGAGAGCCATGCAATTCCAAAACCGGTTCCACTCATTAATACCCAAGTAATTGCCTTTGCCCAAAACTTTGGTTGTTTTAACAGAACACTATTATTACCAATAGTGTTTCTTTCTATTTTATCTTGTATATTTTGAACTATTAGAGTTGGTTTTAGATAGCTCTTATTCTTGAGGTTAAGTAAATTTGACAAATAAGTATTTGATGTTTTTTCTAGAGATTCAATTTTATCTTTTGATGGTTTACTGTTTTGATTTTTAATTATTGTGTAGAATTTATCCTTTCCATTCTTAATCAAATGAAGAGGTTTTAAAGGTATAGTTTTGAATAAATAATTAATTAAATTATTCATTTCTAATTCTTTTTTTGCTTTTTCTTTTATCATTTTAAATTGATTCTTGTTGTTGATAAAGAGCGAAGTATCTTCCCTTTATAGCCATGAGTTCTTGATGAGTTCCTTGCTCAACAATGGAACCTTCATGAAGCATGACTATTAAATCGGCATTTTTCACAGTGCTTAATCTGTGAGTAATAAAAAATACTGTTGAGCCTTTACAGGATTGTCTGAGTCCTTCACAAACTTTTCTTTCAGTTTCATAATCTAAAGCACTTGTGGCTTCATCCATTATTAACAATTTTGGATTACTTAAAAGGGTTCTTGCAATGGCAATTCTTTGCTTTTGACCTCCTGAGAGTCCTGCTCCTCTTTCTCCAACTGTTGTGCTGTAACCGTCCTTTAAATTCATAATAAAATCATGCGCATTCGCAATTTTTGCAGCTTTCACGATCTCATCGCTGTCAGCATCTGGATCAGTAAGTGCAATATTTTCGTTTATACTTCCTTTAAATAACAATGGTTCCTGAGGTACTATTCCTATTTGTCTGCGTAGGGAATATAGCTCGACTTTATCAATGTCATAGCCATCAACAAGTAACTTTCCAGAACTTGGTTGATAAAGCCTTGGTAGTAATTTCATTAAAGTACTTTTCCCGCTTCCACTTTGGCCAACTATTCCTACAAATTGACCAGCATTAATATTTAAATTTACTTTATTAAGAACTTTAGGTGTTCCTGGCGAAAAATTAAATGAAATTTCTTCGAAATTTACAGAACCTTTAATTGCGGGTAATGGAATCTTAGCTTTATCTTCTTGCGTAGTCTCTTCAGGAGTATCAACAATATCAGCTAATCTTTCAAATGATACTCTTAGTTGTTGGATGTTTTGCCAAATAGTACTGAGACGAAGCAGAGGTTGAGTTACATAACCAGAAATTATTCTAAAAGCAATTAATTGACCAAGGCTAAGTTTGCCAGCTAGTACAAGTGAGGCGCCTACCCAAAGTACCAAAAGTTGAGATAACTGCTGGAGAACACTGCTGGTTTCTCCGAGTGCCGTTCCAGTAATAGTTTTTTCAAAAGATTTTGAAATATATTTGCTGTATAAGTCTTGCCATCTCCAACGACTAACACTTTCAACATTTTGAGCCTTCACTGTTTGTATCCCTGTTAAAACTTCGACTAGATGACTTTGAGTTTTGGCATTCTCTTGAGCAACTTCACGAATTTGCCTTCTAATTAATGGACTGCCAAGTAACGTTAAAAGTATTTGAATAGGTACTACCCCTAATGCAATTAAAGTAAGCAACCAACTGTAAATCACCATTACTATGATGTAAATAATTGAAAATGCTGCGTCCAATATTGTTGTTAAGGCTTGTCCAGTTAGGAAATTACGAATACTTTCTAATTCAGCAATTCTGCTACCAAGCTCACCGACTGGTCTTCGATCAAAGTAATTTAATGGGAGACGTAATAGATGATCAATAATTTCTGAACCAAGTCTAGTATCTATTCTATTGGTAGTCTCTTGGAACAAAAATGTTCTAAGACTACTTAGAATTCCACCAATAATAGTTATTACCACTATGGCTAGGCCAAGCACCTGAAGGGTATCTAAGCTTCTCTGACTGATGACCTTATCAATGATTATTTGAATCATTAATGGATTTGCAAGTCCAAAAAGTTGGACTACAAAAGATGCTAGAAGCACTAATAATAATGATCCTTTATAGCGATTGATTGAAGGCCATAACCATTGCAATCCAAACTTTTTTTCAGGTGTTTGATTGCTCTTTTCTACTGTAAGTACTTCAATAACTCCCTTCTCAAAACTCTCTTCAAATTGTTCCTTTTGTAAAACAATTAGACCTTCACTGGGTGAGATGAGCTCTAATTTATTGCTATAACTTTCTTTTACAATCGCAAAGCTTTCCCGCCAAACAATTAGCGATGGAATAGGTAATCTGCCAGCGACACTTGGGTTGAATTCTGCTTTATATACATGAAGCCCCATTGTTGAAATAATTTCACCCATAAGTTGGATATTTACTTTCTTACCTCTTCTAAAAATCTCTCTAAACATTTTTTCAATAGTGTCTTTTCTATAAGGTATATCTATGGAATTAGATAGCATTTGTAAACAAGCAACACTCTCCTGAATTTCACCTTGAGCCCTGATGATTTTAAATTCCTTTTGAGTATTATATTTGCCAATTTTTTCCTCACTTTTGGATACTACATTTAAACCTTCGCTTGCATTTAATGAAATACTTTTAATCTCAATATCATCAGAATGTGAGTCGTTAACACTTGAAGTTAAAATATTATATATTTCATTTGGAAGACTAAAAACTCTAGCTGGCAGTTCCCCTATAAGTCTAATTGACTGTTCGTTATTAATTATGTCTCCAGAATCTTTTTCTATAACATTGCTACTTCCAATTATATGAATATAGTTGTTTTTTGATTTGAATGAAGCATTGTCTTCAAAGATCTCTAACTGTAAATTTGTATGAATTAGTTCAATACATTTTTTTAAATCATAGTCATTTTTTGCATATCTTTTGTGTAAATTAATGGCAAGTTCTTGAACTTCTGCTGGTTGTATATTTTCATTACACCACTTCTTAAAATTTATTTCTTCTTTATAAAGATTAAGGATTAATTTATCTGGTATAGCAAGTGCCACAACCTCTTCACTTGCAGATACTAATTCACAACCTTTAGCATTTAAAATAGATGCAAGTCCAATAAATGTATTTGGACCAATTATGGCTGTTGTATTTATTCCTACATTATCTTTATTGAGTAGTCTTGCCTTTCCACTTAAAATAATTAAAATTTTATTTGGAATAATATTGTCACAAATTGGTTGTCCTAATGAATATTTTAGAAGTTCACTATTTTCACCTATATTTTTTATCGCAGATGGACTTATGTTTTTAAAGGCAACAATTGAGTTTAAGTTTATAGATACTTTCTCTGTCATTTTATTCGTCCAAAGTTTTTGTTTCTTTTGTTTTATCTAGTAGTTCTTGCATTAGATCAACTGCTTTTTTGTTCACCCACATTTTGAAAAGTTCTAAGCTCATTTTTTCTCTCATGTGGTCATCAAGCTTTACTGGATCATAGGACTCCAACCTTACCACTAAGTGGTAATTGTTTATTTGGATAGGAGGACTGATTTTTCCCGGAGTAGTACTTTTAAGGAACTCAGCCAATAGTGGATGAGATTGTTGAATTGGTATTGGCCCAATTATACCGCGAGTCTTCTTTTCAATACCTTCTGAGTACTGTGTGGCTAAAGTTCCAAAATCCTCTTCATTATTCAGGGCCCTTTGGTATAATTCTTGAGCTAAAAATGGATCCGAGGTTCTTATTAGACTGTAAATAACAATATCTAATTCATTTTTTCTTTTTAAAAAATGAGATTCAACTTTATCATCAAAATTAATTCTCGAATATTCTTTAATTCTCATTTCTTCCAATGCTAAGTCTTCAAATGAAAGCCAATCTAGGTCGTTTTGCTTGAGCCATTGATCTTTTTTTTCTTCATCAGAAATACCTAATGTTTCTCTATAAGCTTCAATTTGGCTATCTTTAATCTTTGGCTCTAGATATACGTCTTTAATTGTTAAGTAAATGAGTTCACCTCTAACTAGGGATAGTAGTAATTGATTTCTACGAATCAATTTAATACTATCTACAGATAAGCAATTTAGTGATTCCATTATAATTAATAGCAATCAAACCTGATGTTTATACTCTCGGTTATAAATATTAAGTCTGATAAAGATTTTATATTTGCCTCATTGAATTTAGGTGGGTAATTCATCTTTCAATGCTTGCGTATAAGCGCTAGAAGCAGTTCTGTAAACAGCTATTTGAGCTTCTAATCTATTAATTTCGCGTTGAACAAATTGCAAGCTATTTAACTGATTCTTTGCAGAATCACTTAAATCGTCGGAATCGTATTCTTTCCCATCAATTGAGAATTTAGCCATTTGAATTCATATTTTGATGTATTGTAGTTGATCATTAGCTTATATTAGTAATTGTTTCAAGACGTTTCACCTTTGCTGTTTTTTATTTTGTATTCAAAAGATACCCGTCTCCTCACTAAATATTGCTTTATTTTCAATTGACTCTGAAAATCCCATTAGTAATTCACTTCTATTTTCAATACCTCCATTTATTTGATTGAACCAGTAGTTAAATCCATCCTGATCAGGCGCTCTATCAAGAATATTGCTATATAAATTATTGATGTATGTTGTGTTGTCATGATCCTTTTCTCCAAATAAATTAATAAACTCAGATGAGCGTATGAAAGATTCAGCAGTGATTTGATAATCATCTTGCCCAGATAAATTTTTCTCGATCCAGTATTCCAACCCTGATCTGTCTGGAAATCTTCCAAATGCTGCATTATATAGTCGATAAATTTTACTATTTATACTATTTATATCTTGTATAAGATTGAATACTCCAATAATGTCTTCTTCTACATTTAATAACTTATCTTGGAATTGTAGTTCATTTACTCCAGTAATATCTTCATAGCCAATTTCGGTTTTAATAAAATAATTGTCAGTTAATGACTTTTTGAAGTCATAGTGATCACTGCTATTTTCATAGTTAATTATTCCTAGATCGTTTTCCCTTCCCCAAATTTTAATAAGAGCATTTAAATCAGTTTTTGAAAACCATGTATTCCATCCATTGGGGCCAATATTATAAGACATAATTGTCTTTTCAGAATCCCATGATGGATTAAATGGATCATCAAAAGGGTGTTTTAATCCAAGTATATGGCCGACTTCATGCAACATTGTATTGTAATTAGCATTGTTATTATCTGTTTCAAGTATGGGGCTATCTTTCCAAAATATATCCCACCAAGATCCTTCTTTTGCGCTTTGAGATATTGCTTGACCAATGACACCTTCTCCGAATGTCGTTGAGTAATTGATATGATAAATATCTAACATAGATCCGTTATTGTGATTCATTTCAGTGAAGTCTAAATCAATTATATTATCAATTTTATTGAATGAATTTCTTAGGAATTCTGTTTCTAATTCATCATGACCAACATTTTTAGTATTAATTATTTTGATTAATTGAGTCGACCCATTATTTCCAATATTTAAATGCTGATGTGTTTCATAACCTTTTGATTTATCAATATAAAAAGTTAGAAGCTCTTCTTCTTTAATAACAAGTTGTGTATGTTTTACTAAATCATTAGATATAATTCCTTCATAGGTTATTTCCATTATTATGATAATACTGTTGTTACCATAAATGAAATTAGATTGTGTGTGTACGATAGATATTTTCTCATTTTAATTATTATTATAATTTTTCCTTAGCTATTTTCAGATCATATTCAATCATCTCAGCAATTAATTCTTTTAATGTCTTAGTTGGTTCCCAACCAATTTTTTTCTTTGCTTTAGAAGCATCTCCTAGTAAGTTTTCAACTTCTGCGGGACGGAAGAACTTAGGATTTATTTTTATTACTAATTTTCCAGTATCTTTTCTTCTACCTATTTCATTTAGCCCATCCCCCTCCCAGGAAATACCTCCCCATTTTAGTTCTTCTGCACACATTTCAATGAATTTCCTAACAGATGTCATTCGACCAGTTGCGATGACATAGTCTTCAGCTTTTTCCTGTTGAAGCATTCTCCATTGCATTTCTACATAATCTTTTGCATGCCCCCAATCACGTAAAGAATCTAAATTTCCCATACTTAAATATTCTTGCTTGCCTACAGCAATACGAGAAAGCCCAAGTGTAATTTTTCTAGTTACGAATGTTTCTCCTCTTCGGGGAGACTCATGATTAAATAAGATGCCATTGCAAGCAAACATCCCATACGCTTCTCGATAATTAATAGTAATCCAATAAGCATATAACTTTGCTACTCCATAAGGACTTCTTGGATAAAAAGGAGTTGTTTCTGATTGCGGTGATTCTTGAACTTTTCCAAAAAGTTCTGACGTGCTAGCTTGATAAATTTTAACTTTTTCACTCATTCCTAATATCCTTACTGCTTCAAGAATTCGTAGAGGCCCCAGAGCATCTACTTCTGCAGTATATTCTGGCATATCAAAACTAACTTTGACATGACTTTGTGCCGCTAAATTATATATTTCATCTGGTTTAATTTCTTTAATAATTCTCAGTATGTTTGGGCTATCTGTAAGATCTCCATAATGAAGATATAATTGCTTATTTTCGTAAGTTTTAACTAAATCTTTTATTAATTTTTGATTGAACTGACTAGATCTTCTTATGATTCCATGAACAATATAACCTTTGCTAATCAGTAGTTCGGCAAGATAGCTTCCGTCTTGACCGGTAATGCCTGTAATTAGTGCTGTTTTGCTTTGACTCACCCTTTCTGATCTCGTTGCAGGTTAATCTTACTGTACGAGGTATTTAGAGCTTAATCATCTATTTAAAAAGATTTTTCCCTTTGTGTGATTTTAAAAAATAGAATATCTATTAATGCAACTGCGATTATTATTCTATTTAATTAGAAATAATATAAATCAGATTCTAAATTAGATTTGTTAATTCTATTAATATCGTAGCTTTTAATGCAATATTATATAATCAGTGAACTGATATAAACATAGATGTTTGCAAAGTTACTAGGAGATCCCAATACAAGGAAGCTTAAAAAATATTCTCCCCTCGTATCTGATGTGAACATTTTTGAAGAGGACTTGCTTCTTTTAAGTGATGAAGATTTGCGATCTCGAACCACTTTATTTCGGAGCAAGCTACAGAAGACCAGTTCTTTTGATGAACAATTGTCATTGTTAGACGATTTACTTCCTGAAGCATTTGCAGTAGTTCGAGAGGCTTCAAGAAGAGTGTTGGGTATGAGGCATTTTGATGTCCAACTTATAGGCGGAATGGTTTTACATGAAGGACAAATTGCTGAGATGAAAACCGGAGAAGGTAAAACATTAGTCGCTACTTTGCCCAGTTATTTAAATGCTTTAACTGGTAGAGGTGTTCATGTTGTGACTGTGAATGATTATCTCGCACGCAGAGACGCCGAATGGATGGGACAAATACATCGTTTTCTTGGACTCAGTGTTGGCTTGGTTCAACAAGCAATGTCACCCTCAGAAAGAAAAAAGAATTATGAATGTGATATTACCTATGCAACTAACTCTGAATTGGGCTTTGATTATTTGCGAGATAATATGGCTGCTGATAAATCCGAAATTGTTCAAAGAGATTTTCAATTTTGTGTAATTGATGAGGTTGATTCAATTTTGATAGATGAGGCTAGAACTCCCTTGATAATCTCTGGACAGGTAGAGCGTCCTCAAGAAAAATACCAACAAGCGGCTGCAGTTGTGGAAAAATTAAAAAAAGCGCTTGATACAAGTAAAGATGGAATTGATCCTGAGGGAGATTATGAAGTAGATGAAAAACAAAGAAGTTGTATTCTTACTGATGAAGGTTTTGCTAAAACTGAAGAACTCTTAAAGGTTAAAGATTTATTCGATCCTAAAGATCCTTGGGCTCATTATGTCACTAATGCATTAAAGGCTAAAGAGCTTTTCATTAAAGATGTGAATTATATAGTTCGTAAAAATGAAGCAGTAATTGTTGACGAATTTACCGGAAGAGTTATGCCTGGTAGAAGATGGAGTGATGGCCAACATCAAGCCATTGAAGCCAAAGAAAATCTTCCTATTCAACCAGAAACACAAACTTTAGCTTCAATTACATATCAAAATTTCTTTCTTCTTTATCCCAGACTTTCCGGGATGACAGGAACTGCAAAAACAGAAGAAGTTGAATTCGAAAAAACATATAAATTAGAAACTACCGTTGTTCCTACTAATCGGAAAATTTCAAGAGAGGACTGGGTTGATCAAGTTTTTAAAACTGAATCAGGGAAATGGAGAGCAGTAGCAAAAGAAACAGCTAACATTCACAAAAAAGGAAGACCTGTTCTTATAGGTACTACAAGTGTTGAGAAAAGTGAGCTATTGAGTACTCTTTTGTCAGAACAAGAAATACCCCATAACTTACTCAATGCAAAACCTGAAAATGTTGAACGAGAAGCTGAAATAGTTGCTCAAGCGGGACGATCAGGAGCTGTCACTATTGCTACTAATATGGCTGGAAGAGGAACAGATATTATTCTTGGTGGTAATAGCGACTACATGGCAAGATTGAAAATCAAAGAGATTCTTAGTTCCCGTTTAATCAAACCAGAAGAGGGTCATAAACCTCCAATACCTTTACAACGGAATTCTCAGTCAGTTGGATTTGCGGAAACTGATGATAAGAATTCCAAGAATAAACAAAATATTCAAACTGTATCTTTGAAGAATATTTTTCCAGTTTTGCTCACTGATGATACCGAACAGAAACTGGTTTCATTATCTTCAAAATTAGTTAAAGAATGGGGAGATAGAGCTCTTAGTTCAATTGAGCTAGATGATTTTATTGCAACTGCTGCTGAAAAAACGCCTACAAAGGATAAAAATATAGAGGCATTGAGGCATGCAATACAACTAATTAAAAAAGAATATGAAATGGTCTTAAGTCAAGAGGAAGCAAAAGTTCGTGAGGTAGGGGGTCTCCATGTAATTGGCACTGAACGCCATGAGTCTAGGAGGGTTGATAATCAATTAAGAGGTAGAGCTGGTCGTCAAGGTGATCTAGGCAGTACGCGTTTCTTTTTATCATTAGAAGATAATCTTCTACGCATTTTTGGAGGAGATAGAGTTGCTGGAATGATGAATGCTTTTCGCGTTGAAGAGGATATGCCTATTGAGTCTGGAATGCTTACTCGTTCTTTAGAAGGAGCTCAAAAGAAAGTTGAAACTTATTATTATGATATTAGAAAACAAATATTTGAATATGATGAAGTAATGAATAATCAGAGAAAAGCTGTTTATTCAGAAAGAAGAAGAGTATTAGATGGCAGAGAGTTAAAAAATCAAGTTATTGGATATGGGCAAAGAACCATGGAGGAAATAGTAGAAGCTTATGTTAATGAGGATTTGCCACCAGAAGAGTGGGACTTGACAAATTTAGTATCAAAAGTAAAAGAATTTATCTATTTATTGGATGATCTTAATCCTAAAGATTTACTTGGCTTAAATAAAAATGAATTAAAAGATTTTTTGAAAGAGCAGTTAAGAAATGCTTACGATCTTAAAGAAGCTCAAGTGGAACAAACTCATCCAGGAATAATGAGGCAAGCTGAAAGATTCTTCATACTTCAGCAATTAGATACCCTTTGGAGAGAACATTTACAGTCTATGGATTCATTAAGAGAATCAGTCGGCTTAAGAGGATATGGGCAAAAAGATCCATTAATTGAATATAAAAATGAAGGTTATGATATGTTTTTAGATATGATGATAAATATGAGAAGAAATGTAATTTACTCTATGTTTATGTTTCAACCAGCCAAAAAGGAAGTAGAAGCTTAAACCTAACTAGTTAACTTATTCATATGATTAATATTGGATCGAATGACTTGCAAAAATTATACATTGCATATTTTGGAAGACCAGGAGATCCATCGGGGATAAATTATTGGCTTTCACGTTTTAATGATTCACTAACTTTAAGAGAAATATCTAATGAATTATCCAGACAAGATGAGTATACAAAATATATTTCTTTTGATAAGTCTTTTGATTTCAAAATTAATAAAGTATATTTAAATCTATATAATAGAAAAGCCGATTTTGAAGGTTTTAATCATTGGATAGTTATGGTTAACAACCATAACTATCAAATTTCAGACATCGTATATGATTTAGTTTCTTCAAATAAAAAACCCTATTTTGTTCAATCTGAGCAAGAAAAAAGGGATATTCATGTATTACAAAATAAAATTTCAGCAGCAGAACTATTTACTAAACAAATAAGTAAGAGTATTACTTTGATTAATTTGTACAAACCCGATTCAATATCTCCTTGGATATCAGGTAATGCGTTTATTAGAGTATCTAATTTTCTGAATCATATTACTGATGAGAAAGCATCTATTGAACAGGTTGATAATATGATTTTCTCATTGTCTGATGCTTCAATCAATATATTAAATCAACCAGCTATAGAAATTAAAGACCTTTCACTTTCTATTCCTATTTATCAGTCAGAGAGTAGATCATTAACAAAGAGATTTACAAATAAAGTGATTAATATTACTGGTGGAGCATTAGATCAATCAAAAAATAGAACTACTATCATTGCTTTAAATAATATCAATTTGACTATTATGAAAGGAGAAAGAGTGGGATTAATAGGTCATAATGGTTCTGGTAAAAGTAGTTTCTTAAGGTTGATTTCGGGTATTTATTTACCTACGACTGGAAATATTAATGTTTTAGTAGAAGTATATCCAATGCTTCAAAAGACTTTTCTGACTAGTTCAGAACTTTCTGGAATTGACGCCTGTAAAGCACATTATTTACTCATAAATCATAATTTAAAAGGATTCGAATCTTTCTTGAATGAAATCATAGAATTTTCTGGTCTTGGTTCATATATTTCATTACCTATAAAAACTTATAGTGAGGGAATGTCAGCAAGATTAATTTTTTCAATTCTTACTTCGAGTCCACATGATTGCTTGGCAATAGATGAAGGTTTTGGAACTGGTGATGCAGATTTTTGTGATAGAGCTGAAGAACGAATGAAAGAATTTATGGAATCTGCAGCAACCTTGTTTTTAGCCAGTCATTCTGAAGAACTTTTAAAGCAGTTTTGTGATAGAGGTATTGTTTTTAGCCATGGCTCAATTGCATATGATGGTCCTTTAGATGCTGCCTTGAATTACTATCATACTCATGACTATTATCGCAAAAATGTTATTGGATAATTTTAAATTTGCTTTTAAAACTAGGAAAGCCTGGTGGTATACAGCTAGCTCAAGATCAAGAGCAAGGTTTGCAAGAACTACATTAGGAAGTTTTTGGCTTGGCTTTTCAAATTTATTATCAATAGGAACATTAGGAATTGTTTATGGCACAGTTTTTTCAGTTGAAGATTTTAAGTCTTATTTTATATATTTGGGATTTGGCTTAGTTGTTTGGAATACAATCAGTGCCTCAATTTCTAATTCGCCTAATCTTTTTTTACATAATTCTTCTAATATTAAGAATATGAATCTTAAACCAATTTTTTATACTTTAGAAGAGTGGTCTTTTCAATTACAAACATTTCTTCAGTCTTTTTTATTAGTCTTTTTTGTATTCCTTTTTATTCAATCTGAATTGATAAGTAATTTATTATTATATTCATGGATACCGTTACTTAATTTATTTATTTTTATATATTGGTTTCCTGTAATAGTTTGTTTGATTAGTGTTCGCTTTACTGATATTGCTCAATTGGTTCCTATAGTTCTTCAGTTAGTTTTTCTTACTTCACCGATATTGTATCGGAAAGAAAGTCTAGGCTCTTTAGGATGGATTACAAATTTAAATTTTATTTATCAGATATTAGATCCTCTAAGAGTGAGTATCATTAATGGCACCATAAATTATCAGAATTCACTTGTACTTTTAATTTTTAATTTCATTGGACTTTTCTTTACTATTAGATTACTTAGCTTTGAAGGGAAAAGGCTACCTTTTTTGCTTTAGTGAGTTCTTAATTTTTTAGCCACTTTCTTCTTTAAAGTTATCTCCAATAAATTCTATGATTTCTTTATCTCTTAGGCTTTGAGACTCACCGATAATGATATCTTCTTTTTTTCTATTCGTCTGAATCTTAATTAATAGATCTTGTAAGCCTAAAATATCACTTTCTAATTGATCAATTCTTTCCATGAGATTTCGCAGTACATTGGCTTCTGTATCTGGAAGTGCAGAATGTGCTAAGGGATTTATTTTGACTCCACTTTGATGAACTATTCGTCCAGGAATTCCTACAACAGTGCTATTTGCGTCAACATTTTTCACTACAACTGACCCAGCCCCAATTCTTGTATTAGTTCCTACGCAAATTCCTCCAAGTACTTTTGCTCCTGCACCCACAACCACATTGGCTTCGAGAGTTGGGTGTCTTTTCCCGCTTTCTTTCCCAGTACCACCCAAAGTTACACCTTGATATAACAAGCATCGATCGCCTATTTCACTTGTTTCTCCAATTACTACACCCATTCCATGATCTATAAACACGCCTCTACCAATTCTCGCCCCTGGATGAATCTCAACTCCGGTTACAAATCTAGTAATGTGACTTAGTAATCTTGGTAGGAGAGGAAGATTATATTGCCAAAGCCTATGACTGATTCTATGCATTACTAAGGCTTGAAAACCCGGATAGCAAAAGATTATCTCCCAAATTCCTCTTGCAGCTGGATCCCGCTCTTTAATTATTGCGAAATCAGATTTTAGTGATCGAAACATTGATTCTAGATGCAATGTTTACTCGAGAAGTCCAATCTCTTTACTTAACTCCTCAATTGTAGAGTCGCTTAGATACTTTTGTGCACAATGAATTTGTGGCATTCTCATTAATTGGGATCTATTTTGTCTCAAAGTATGTTCAATAACAGGCAAGCTAGGACTATCGCAAATTACGTGACTTGCTGCTCTTAATAAAGCAATGAGACGACTCCCTACATCGGGATTTGCAGTCATCAAAAGTATTTCATTACCGCGCATACTGTGTAAGATAACTTCTGCAGCCCTAAGTATTCCTGGACTGATACTTACTATTCCAACACAACTGCCAGATCGCAGCTTTTTTAAAATATTCAGTTCTTTTTGGAAGTCGCTCAAATCTACAGCTACTGCTCTTACTTTATGACGCTTGGCTAATTCTTCTAAAGGTTGCAAGAAATATCTACTTGTGACGACTGTTCCTTTGCTTGAACTCTCTAAGACACTTTCAAGCTCTTCCATTGGGACAACCTCTACTGGAACATCTAAGTGAGGAGCTAATTCTTCTGCAATTAACAATGATGCACCTATATCTTCCCGGGGGGTACTTACAAGCAACCGGGCTCCGCATCTGAGCCTCCAATCTATTTCTCGAGTAAATAATTCTCTGGTTTGTTGCAAGGTGCATCCTGAATTTAAAAGTTCATCAATACTTTTACGAACCTCATGATCAACATCTTTAATAACTTTGTTTCGTATTGATTGAGAGCTACTTCTTAAGTCTTTTTGCTTTTGTTGATTTCGAACATAAATACCTGATCCTGCAATAGCCTCCACAACTCCATCTGTTTCTAGTTGTCTATAAACTTTGCTTATAGTATTCCGGTGCAATCCTGTTTGCATCGCAAGTTGTCTAGTACTTGGCAGTCTGTGGCCTGGGGGGTAATGCCTTGCTGCTATGGCAAAGCAAATTTGATTGTATAACTGACTTGATGCAGGGATTTCACTGTCCTGTTGTATGTGGAATCTCACTCTCTTATATGCCAGGTGTGAATGTGGCTACCTTAATAAATAGAATGGCTAGTGACAATTGTTTGTTTGTCCCAGGACAAGTTAATTTAACTTAATTTATTGTTCTAAGAGCTTTTTGCGGTTCAGAGGTCTCTGTCTCTTTTTTTAATAAAGGAGTTTTCCGTGGAGTTAAAAACATAATCATATTTCTTCCTTCTCTCTTGGGAGATTGTTGTACTTCTGCTTTCTCTTCAAGATCCTTTGCCATTCTTTGCAAAAGGGTTTCGGCTAGAGCAGTATGTTGAATTTCTCGGCCTCTGAAAATAACAGTGCATTTAACTTTATCTCCGGCTTTTAAAAATCTGGTTGCTTGACTAATACGAACTTGGTAATCGTGTTGATCAATTTTGTATCTCATTTTCACTTCTTTCACTTCTGTTTGATGTGATTTTTTCTTAGCCTCTTTTGCTTTTTTTTCTTGCTCAAACTTAAATTTTCCGTAATTCATAATTCGGCAAACTGGAGGAGTTGCCTTCTCACTTACTAAAACAAGATCTAACTCTCTGTCTTTAGCGACTTCTAATGCTTGTTCTCGGCTGATCACGCCAAGTTGTGTACCATCTGAATCAACAACTCTCAAATCCGAATAGCTGATTCTTTCATTAATGTTGGGAAGCTCCCTTTCTGGAGCGCGACGATCAAAACGGGGACGTGGTGGCATTCAGTAATTAATTGACGTGGAAAGTTCCTTTGGATCAATTCTAAGCATATATGAACTAATCAACCCAAAATCTCATATATAGAAGTTAAAGCTTCCGAGAATTGGTTCTCATTATTTAGCCATTGAGAATTATGCTTATTTCTAAACCAAGTTTTTTGTCTTTTGGCTAATTGGCTTGTTCGTTTTACTGTTATTTCTAAAGCCTCCTCATAATTAAACTTTCCATTGATAATATATTTTGCTTCATTATATCCAATTGTTTTAAGCAAAGGCAAATCATTTCCATATTTAATAATCAAATCTTCAGTTTCTTCTATTAAACCGTTTTTATACATTGTTTCAGTTCTATGTTGAATTCTTGTTATTAAATTTTCGGGATTTAATCCGAGTTCTAAAACTCTCCATGGAGGAGACGCCAAGCTTTTTTGTTGGGAAAACTTTTTACCTGTGGCATAAAAAACCTCAAGAGCACGAATGACTCTGATAGTGTCCTCAGTATGTATTCTCTTGGCAGATGCAGGATCACAACATTTTAATAAATTATGTCTTTCGGTTTTTTCGATTTTAAAAAGCTGATTTCTTAAAAATTTTTGAGGTGCTACAGCAGGAGGATTAAGTCCTCCAATCAAAGCTTGAAGATATAATCCACTACCACCTACAAGTAAAGTTAACTTTCGTTGTTTCAAATCTTTTTCTATCGATGCTCTGGCTATTGATTGAAAATCATGAAGATTGATTGGTTCAGTTGGTAAGCAAAGATCAAGAAGAAAATGTTTTACTTGCTTTTGTTGATCTGCTGTTGGCTTTGCGGTGCCAATATCCATATCAATATAGATTTGCCTAGAATCAACATTATGTATATTTGAATTGATTTTTTTTGCAATATTAATTGCAAGCTCAGTTTTCCCGCTTGCAGTTGGACCCATAATGGCTATTACAAGAGGCTTATTATTGGGTTGCATAAGTTTCTTTAAGGGGGTTTATTATCAGTAATTGCATGAAATTAGATTTTTTGATTTGGTTTTGAAATTTTTCCTAAGACTTTCCCTGATACCAATGTTAAATTGAAATTTCGGGAAAGGTTTCGACTAATGCTCGTATCAAAGACAACCTTGCCTGTTTGCTGTTATTCGAATGAGTAAAGATTCCAAAGTTCAAGCGGCTTATGGCGCTGAGCAGATCCAAGTACTTGAGGGCTTAGAACCTGTAAGAAAGCGCCCTGGAATGTATATAGGCTCAACTGGGTCTAAAGGACTTCATCATCTTGTTTACGAAGTAGTTGACAATGCTGTTGATGAGGCGCTTGCTGGGCATTGTGATCAAATCATAATTTCACTTTGTGAGGATGGATCAGCATCCATTTCAGATAATGGAAGAGGAATACCAACAGATATTCATCCTCGTACTGGCAAAAGTGCTCTTGAGACAGTTCTAACTGTTTTGCATGCTGGTGGGAAGTTTGGAAGCGGTGGTTATAAGGTTTCTGGAGGTTTGCACGGTGTTGGTATTTCGGTCGTAAATGCATTAAGTGAGTGGGTGGAAGTAACGGTTAGGAGGCAACAAAAAGTTCATTTCCAAAGGTTTGAAAGAGGTGCATCAATTGGAAGTTTGAAATCTGAGAATCTTTCTAAACTAGAACAAAATCTTACTGGTACTAAGGTTTGTTTTAAACCTGACGATCAAATTTTTACGGATGGAACATCTTTTGAATATGGAATCTTATCTTCGAGACTGAGAGAGTTAGCTTATTTGAATGGCGGCGTGCGTATCGTCTTTCGTGACGAGAGAAAGAAGTCTTTAGATTCTGATCAGCAACCTCATGAGGAAGTTTATTTTTATGAGGGGGGCATTAAAGAATATGTGGACTACATGACCAAAGAAAAAGATTCCTTACACCCAGAAATTATTTATGTAAATTCAGAAAAAGATGGAGTTCAAGTTGAAGCAGCAATGCAGTGGTGCGTTGATGCTTATTCAGATAGTATTTTGGGCTTTGCTAATAATATTCGAACGATAGATGGTGGTACTCATATTGAAGGATTAAAAACAGTATTAACTAGAACTTTAAATTCTTTCGCAAAGAAAAGAGGAAAGAGAAAAGAGGGAGACTCTAACTTAGCAGGAGAAAATATTAGAGAAGGATTAACCGCAGTGTTATCTGTAAAAGTTCCAGACCCAGAATTTGAAGGTCAAACAAAAACTAAATTAGGTAACACTGAAGTACGCGGAATTGTTGATAGTTTGGTTGGTGAGTCTCTTAGTCAATATTTAGAATTTAATCCAGGAGTTATTGACTTGATCTTAGAGAAAGCAATTCAAGCTTTTAATGCTGCTGAGGCTGCGCGAAGAGCTAGAGAACTTGTTCGGAGAAAAAGTGTTTTAGAAAGTTCAACATTGCCAGGTAAATTAGCAGATTGCAGTTCCAGAGACCCCTCAGAATCAGAAATTTATATTGTTGAGGGTGATTCTGCTGGCGGTTCAGCGAAGCAAGGAAGAGATAGACAATTCCAAGCAATTTTACCTTTAAGAGGAAAAATCTTAAATATCGAAAAAACTGATGATGCGAAGATATATAAAAATACTGAGATTCAATCTTTAATAACAGCTCTAGGTTTAGGCATAAAGGGAGAAGATTTTGAAGTTAAGAATCTCAGATATCATAGAGTCGTAATTATGACTGATGCTGACGTTGATGGCGCTCATATTAGAACTTTGCTTTTGACTTTCTTTTATAGATATCAAAAGGCACTTGTAGAAGGTGGATATATTTATATTGCTTGCCCTCCCTTATACAAGGTAGAAAGAGGGAAAAATCATACATACTGTTATAACGAATCAGATTTGCAAAAAACTCTTTCAAACTTTGGAGAAAAGGCTAATTATACAATTCAAAGATTTAAAGGTTTAGGAGAAATGATGCCAAAACAATTATGGGAAACAACCATGGACCCTACAACAAGAATGATGAAAAGGGTTGAGATAGAAGATGCGCTTGAAGCTGATAGGATATTCACAATTTTAATGGGCGATAAAGTTGCACCAAGAAGAGAGTTTATTGAAACTCATAGCGTTGAACTTGATTTAGCTACTTTAGATATTTGATGAATTTAATTGGTACTTTTATAGTTTGGACATGGCTTTTAGGTATAGCTTTGGTAGTTCCAACCGCATTGCCTGCTGGAGGTGCTCAAAAATCAAATATTCAGCATAGAAAAAACAATATGAGTTCGCCAATAATTGCATTGAAAGAATTTAACTTGCTCTCTTCAACTTCTAATAATTCATCTATTTTAACTAGAGTGAAAGCAGGTACTCCTGTAAATATTATTAAAGCTTGGGAGAACAATGATAGAGAGCAGTGGTTGTTAGTTAATGTACTTAGTGAGGATTCTAATCAATTTTTTTATAAAAAAGGATGGGTAAATATTAGTTAGATTTGATGAAGTGAAAGATATTTTACTAGTTTCTTTTGGAGCATTATTGGGTGCTAATTTTAGATTTATAATTTATCAAAAACTTGAAGATAAACACTTAATTAATGATTATCGTATTTTAATTATTAATACCTTTGCTTCTTTTTTTCTTGGTCTTTTCATTGCTATTTTGCCCCAGATTAGTTATTATGATTATTCTTCTCAATTAGCATTATTTTTTTTAATTGGTTTGTTGGGAAGCTTAAGTACTTTTTCTACATTCATTTATGATCTAGTTACAATTTTGATAAAATTTGAATTTTTCAGTGCATTAAAACTATTTTTTATTTCTATGTTATTAGGAATAGTTGCTTTGGCAGTTGGATATTTTTTGGGTAATCAATAAATGTATAAGTTTCTGAACACTAATTCCTTCTTTTTGATCTCACTTGGAGCAATTCCTGCGGCTTTATTGCGATGGCAAGTTGATGAAATTTTTATAGTAAATATAACTGGTTGCTTTTTACTTGGTTTTATCAATTCTTTGCTTATTGAGAGGAAATATAAATTGATTATTGGAGTTGGTTTTTGTGGATCTCTTACTACATTTAGTGGATGGTCTTTACATTTATTTGAACTAATCAGTCAAGGTTTATATGAACAATTTCTTGTTAATTCAATATCGATGGTATTAATTGGATGTTTTGCTTGTGGTTTAGGACATCTATTGGCTAAGAAAATAATTGCTTAATCAAGTAATTTTTCAATTGCTGTTGTGATTTCGATACTTTCAGGTTCTACTGAACTTTTAAATCTTGCTATTGCTTCTCCTTCTTTATTAATCAGAAATTTTTCAAAGTTCCACTCAATGTCGCCTGCTGGATTGACTTTATTCAAGGTTGTAAATGGTTCAGTTGTCTTACCTTTGGCATGAACTTTTTGAAAAAGTTGGAAATTTGCTCCATAAGAGATTGAGCAGAACTTTTTGATTTCTTCTAACTCTCCAGGTTCTTGGTTGCCAAAGTCATTGCAGGGAAAACCCAAAACTCTAAAACCTTTTGATTCGTACTTTTCTTGAAGATTCTGAAGACCTTTATATTGCTTGGTAAATCCACACTTGCTAGCGACATTAACAATCAATAAAACATCTCCTTTGAAATGATCAAAAGTTATTTTTTTATTTTCGAAAGTTAAGACTTCAACTTTGCTGATATTTATGGACATGGATATGGAAGTAAGAAAAAATGGATGTTCGCAATAAAATAATATAGGCTTGCTGCTCTGACTATGAATGAAGAATTAGGAGCATCGACTGATAATGAATCTTTGACGAATGGCAGCTTGGTCGCTGAAGCAGTTGCACATCAATTAGAGGCAATGCTTTCTGCAGGTAATTACGATGGTGTGAAATCACTTCTAAGTCCTGTTCAGCCAGTGGACATAGCTCAGGCTATTGGGACCTTGCCAATGATCTTGCAAGCCTTGGCTTTTAGGCTCTTAAACAAAAATGAAGCCATAGAGGTTTACGAATATTTAGATCCGTCAGTTCAACAAAATCTTTTGGATCGCTTGAGATCGAATGAAGTTCTTGATTTGGTTGAGGAGATGTCACCTGATGACCGTGTGCGGCTTTTTGATGAGTTGCCTGCAAAAGTTGTCAGGCGTTTACTTGCAGAGCTTAGTCCTGAAGAGAGAAGAGTTACTGCGCAGCTCTTGGGTTATGAATCTGAGACGGCTGGCAGATTAATGACCACTGAATTTATTGACCTTAAAGAATTTTTTAGTGTCTCTCAAGCATTGAAACTAGTGAGACAAAGAGCCACGGTTTCAGAAACAATTTACAGCCTTTATGTTACTGATAAAGAAAGGCATTTAACAGGAATTCTATCTTTAAGGGACTTAGTGGTTGCGGACCCTGAATCCCTTATTGGTGAGGTAATGACACGAGAGGTTGTAAATGTCAGAACAGATACTGATCAAGAAGAGGTTGCAAGGGCAATTCAGAGATATGACTTTTTAGCCTTACCGGTTGTGGACCTTGAAAAAAGACTCGTGGGTATTGTCACCGTTGATGATGTTATTGATGTTATTGAACAAGAGGCAACGAGGGATATATATGCGGCGGGTGCCGTTCAAGCTGGGGATGAAGATGATTATTTTCAAAGCAATTTATTCGTTGTAGCTAGACGGCGCATAGTTTGGCTTGCTGTTTTGGTTTTAGCAAATGGTTTAACAACTCAAGTTATTGCAATGAATGACGAAGTTTTAAAGCAAGTAGTTTTATTAACTGCTTTCATTCCACTGCTGATTGGTGCAGGGGGCAATGTTGGAGCTCAAAGCTCAACGGTTGTTATTCGAGGATTAAGTACTCAACGAATTCAACGACTTGGACTTTTGAAAGCCATAGCAAAAGAAGCATTAGCAGGAGCTTTGTTGGGAGTTTTGATGGCTGTATTCGTTGTGCCTTTTGCTTGGTGGCAAGGACAGGGGCCTTTAGTCGCTACTGCTGTAGGAATAAGTTTGATTTCTATTACAACTCTTGCTGCTACAGCAGGAGCGTCCTTGCCTTTGCTTTTTGATCGAATGGGCTTAGACCCCGCTCTAATGTCCGCTCCTTTTATTACTACCGCCACAGACGTTGCTGGAGTGCTGATTTATCTGAAAACGGCTTCCTGGCTTTTGGAAAGATTGGTGTAGGAGCCGAATAAGTGTTTTTACTCAAAGTGCGGGAAGCCGAGCCACAGCTAATTGATCTTTACAATTCTTAGTAGTAAGCTTTACAAAACTAAACATTCTTATGGCAACGGCAGTAGAGGCTACCCAGACTAAAAATCCATCTGCTGCTACTCCTGCTGCAAGATCTGTAGTCGATATAGATTTAGTTCGATCTTATCTGAGAGATATCGGAAGAGTACCGTTACTGTCCCACGAACAAGAAATAACATTAGGAAGACAAGTTCAGGAACTTATGTTTCTTGAAAATCTTGAAGCTGAAATAGAAAACAATCTAGGAGAAAAGCCAGAAATCGGTTTTTTTGCTGATAAAGCTGGAATTTCTCCTATTCAATTGAAAAAAAAGTTGAAAAGTGGAAGGCGAGCAAAAGAGAGAATGGTTGCAGCTAATCTTCGATTGGTAGTGAGTGTCGCTAAGAAATATACAAAAAGAAATATGGAATTATTAGATTTAATACAAGAGGGAACTATTGGCTTAGTTCGAGGAGTGGAAAAATTTGATCCAACTCGTGGTTATAAGTTTTCAACTTATGCGTATTGGTGGATACGGCAAGGCATTACAAGAGCAATTGCAGAAAAAAGTAGATCTATAAGACTCCCTATCCACATAACTGAGATGCTTAATAAACTCAAAAAAGGTCAAAGAGAATTAAGTCAAGAACTATCTAGAACACCAACATTAAAAGAACTTGCTGAATATGTTGATTTGCCTGAAAATGATGTTAAAGATTTGATGAGTAGAGCTGGCCAACCAGTTAGTTTAGAAACAAAGATTGGCGATGGCGAAGATACTATTTTACTAGACTTATTATCTAATGAGATTGATATGCCTTCTGAACAAATAGAGAGTGACTGCATGAAAGGTGATTTAGAAACATTGCTCGAACAACTGCCTGAATTGCAAAATCGCGTTTTAAGAATGAGGTACGGTATAGATGGCGACGACCCAATGAGTCTTACGGGTATTGGAAGAGTTTTGGGTATTAGTAGAGATAGAGTTAGAAACCTAGAACGAGATGGATTGCGCGGCTTAAGAAAAGCTGGAGATTCAGTAGAAGCTTATATGGTTTCTTGAATTATCTTTTTAAGAATAGGATTAACTTTTTCAGGCATCTCATCATGGGGACAATGCCCAGCGTTAGGAATAATTTCTAGAGATTTTACACATTCAAAAGTTTCATACCATGCCTGAGCTTCTTTAACTGGCTCCCAGGGATCTTTCTCACCCCAAATAAGATGTACTGGGTTATTTGATTGATTAAGTAAGGTTGGAGCTAGATAATCATCAAATAAATTAATAAATCCTCTAAAAGCTTCCGGAGCTCCTTTGCCTTGGGTTGGTTGAAATAGTATATCTATTAACTCTTCATCAACGTTACTTCCACTTGGGTAGGCTACTTTTAATATTTTTGCAATAAAAGTTGGATTTGCTGCATTTTTGAAAATGGTGGAACTTAAAATTCTTTGTCTTACAAAAGTTTTAATAACTGGTCTAAGAAATCTCATCAATAATGATTGTTCGGCTAGCCGCTTGTCATCCATCGTTCTCTGCGCACAATCAATTAAAATTACACCTAGGCATTGTTTAGATAATTTTTTTGATGTATTTAAAGCAATGACTCCCCCAATCGAATTTCCTATTAATAAGACAGGCTTTTTAACTATTTCGTTGCAGAAATCAGAAACTTGTTGACTCCAATTATCAAAACAATAATTGAAATTTTTAGAGGTTTTCTTTTCATATAAAAGCTGTGAATTTGGCTGACTACTTTCTCCAAATCCTATTAAATCTAATGCATAGCATGTCGCTAGTGAGCTAAGATCTTTTTGATTAAATCTCCAATGATCTTTGCATGCTCCGAAACCATGAATTAACACTATTGCGATTTCAGAATTATTTTCTGCTTCTTCTACTTGCCATGCAATTTGATAATTTTTCCAATTCCAGAATTGCTTCATTATTTTAGAGAAGAATAAAATTATTTTTACTGAAAGTTACAAGTTTAGTAAAGTAAATAGCTTTTTTATTCATATAATAATATCTATTAACCATTAAAATAGTGTTAATTTGAGTCGATAAAATTTTCAGAATAATGATATTATTGAAAAACTAACTTTCAGATTTTAGTTTTATCTTGATGAGTATGATTGATTCTCTTCAAGATATTCAAAATTCACTTCTGGAATGGTTTAGGGGCAATGGTAGACATTGGATACCTTGGAAATTAAAGAATGATGGTTCTATTCCTCACTCAGGTGAAAGTATATCTCCTTATCAAATTTGGATTGCGGAGGTAATGCTTCAGCAGACTCAGTTGCAGGTTGTTATTCCTTACTGGGAAAAATGGATGAAAGTTTTTCCTACGTTGACTCACTTATCAGAGTCTAATTTGGAGAAAGTTCTTTTGATATGGCAAGGTCTTGGATATTATTCACGTGCAACTCGAATACATCAATCATCTAAAATATTAATTGACTTTGTTGGTAAAGATAAAGATCAGGATCCGAACTCTTGGCCTG
Organism: Prochlorococcus sp. AG-402-I20; assembly: GCA_003216975.1. GTDB lineage: Bacteria > Cyanobacteriota > Cyanobacteriia > PCC-6307 > Cyanobiaceae > Prochlorococcus_B. The sequence goes on along the minus strand of QCHY01000016.1, from coordinate 5,054 downwards.
TTGGAGTAGATCAGTGGATGTCTCTTCCTGGCATTGGTAGAAGTACTGCAGGTAGTATTATCTCATCTGCTTTTGACTTGCCTGTACCAATATTGGATGGGAATGTAAAAAGAATTTTTTCTAGATTGTTAGCTACAGAACAACCATCTAATAAAGATGAGAAAAAATTATGGGAATTAAGTTCTTTGTTGATTTCAACGCTTACTCCAAGAGATTTCAATCAGGCTTTGATGGACCTAGGGGCAATTATTTGTACTCCTAAAAAACCAAGTTGTTTGTCTTGCCCACTTCAAAATTTTTGTGTTGCTTATAAGAAGTACGATCCTGATAATTTCCCTAAAAAAGAGATGACTAAAATAAAGCCTCTTCAAGAAATAGGCATTGGACTGATTTTTAATAGCAATGGTGAATTGTTAATAGATCAGCGGCTGGAAAGTTCTAGCATGGGAGGAATGTGGGAATTCCCAGGTGGGAAAAAAACCTCAGAGGAATCTATTGAAAAGACTATTGAGAGAGAAGTAAAAGAGGAGCTAGGGATTGTTGTGAAAGTTGGAGCAAAGCTTTTATCTTTTGAACATAACTATACCCATAAGAAACTTTATTTAACGGTCCATTTTTGTGAATGGATATCAGGCAAACCAATACCTTTAGCTAGTCAAAAAATTCTTTGGGTTTCTCCGGACAAGCTCTTTCATTTCCCTTTTCCTGCTGCTAACACTAAAATTATTTCTGAATTGCATAAACACCTGCGTATTAAAATAAAAAAACCTTAAATAACTAATATTAAATTTATTAATAATGAATTAAACATGATTGCTGAGGGTGTAATTGCTTTTGGTGAAGCTTTGATAGATCGCCTTGGTCCTCCTGGGGGGGATCCTTCATGTGACTTGCCAGTAAAAGATTGCTTTGGTGGCGCCCCAGCTAATGTTGCATGTGCATTAAGTCGACTAGGAGTAAATGTTTCTTTTATTGGTTCTCTTGGTAATGATGCCTTTGGGAAAAGATTTAAAGAGTTATTGATTCAGAGAGGAATTAATACCGTTGGATTACAGCAGGATAACCTTCGCCCAACAAGAGTTGTATTGGTTCGCAGAGATTTTGGTGGAGAAAGGTTTTTTGAAGGGTTTTCGGAAAATAAAGGCTTGGGATTTGCTGATCAAGCAATATCGCGGGAACAAATTATTAAATACTGGCCAATGGTTACAGAAAATGCGAAATGGTTAGTGGTGGGAACTATACCCCTGGCTTCAGAGATTTCATCTGATGCTTTTTTGTGGTGTATGGAAAATGCTTTTCGTGCCGGGATAAAGATTGCATTGGATCTGAATTGGCGCCCATCTTTTTGGCGAAACCAAGTTTCAACAGTCTTAGAGCCAACTATTCAAGAAAAAAATCAAATAATTTCTATTTTAAAAAACGTTTCATTAATTAAACTTGCAAAAGAGGAAGCGCAATGGTTCTTTGGCACCTCTAATCCAATTGAAATTTCTTCATCTTTGTCTCAAAGACCATCTGTCGTTGTTACTGATGGATCGAATCCGATTTCGTGGGTGCTCAATGATCACGCTGGAAAGTCATTTGCTATTTCCCCCTCCTCTGTTATCGATACGACTGGAGCTGGTGATGCATTTACGGCAGGATTAATTTATAAACTCATCTCTGTTGACTTAGATCAGATAAATCATCGTTCAGCTAAAGAAATTATTCAATTTGCAAGTGCATGCGGTTCACATGTTTGCAAAAGTGTCGGAGCGATAGATGCACAACCTTATCTGGAAGATATTGATAATTTATTATCTTTATCGAATGGTGGAATTAGTTGAAAAAACCGAGATTGATTTTCTAAGGAATATTTCAATTCCCCTCTCCAGGCATCAGGCATTTGAAGCGACAATCTTTCCGGCCATTCAACGACCATTAAAGCACCCATAGCTTTGGATGCCTCTTCTTCTTGTAAAAAAAATTCGTTTGCCGAATTTGCGCTTTCAATTCTATAAAGATCAAGATGTATCAGTGGAGGAGATCCCAATGGATAATGTTGTGACAAAGGAAAAGTTGGAGAGGTTATGGGCTCATGAATTTGAAGACTTTTTGCAATTCCTTTAACTAAAGTGGTTTTTCCAACTCCAAGAGGTCCATTTAAAAGAAGAATGCTTAGATCTGGAAATTTTTTTGTTAATGTTGAACCTAATGACATCGTTGATTCAGGTTTGTCCAGAGTCCAGCAGAAATTATTAGTTTGCTGAGCAAATGAATTAAAAACCTTGAATTGTTTTTCAGAAACTTTTTTCACAATTTCCCTATAGAGGGTTCAATTTATGTTTGCAGCAACCAAATCAAATCTCAACAGTATTGAGAAAAATACTGATTACGTTGTTCACGATATAGCCGAAGCAGAGTTTGGGCGAAAAGAACTTTTAATAGCTGAAACAGAAATGCCTGGTTTAATGGCACTTAGAAAAAAATATGGATCCCAACAACCATTAAAGGGAGCTTTTATCGCAGGTAGCCTCCACATGACAATCCAAACAGGAGTTTTGATCGAGACTCTTGTTGAACTAGGTGCAAAAGTTAGATGGGCTTCTTGTAATATTTTCTCTACACAAGATCACGCTGCAGCAGCTATTGCAAATTCAGGTGTACCTGTATTTGCCAAGAAGGGTGAGACACTCGATGAGTATTGGGAATATACTCACAAAATTTTTGAATGGAGCGATGGTGAACATGCAAATATGATTCTTGACGATGGTGGTGATGCGACTGGCTTGATTATTTTGGGTAGCAAAGCGGAGGAAGATATCTCAGTCCTCGATAATCCTTCTAATGAAGAGGAAATTGCATTATTTGCTTCTATCAAGAAAAAACTTTCTCATGATCCAAATTTCTATTCAAAAGCTAAATCTCATATAAAAGGAGTTACTGAAGAGACAACAACAGGTGTAGCTAGACTTTATCAAATGGAAAAGAGTGGGGAACTTGTTTTCCCAGCGATTAATGTAAATGATTCTGTTACCAAAAGTAAGTTTGATAATCTTTACGGTTGTCGAGAATCATTAGTAGATGGGATTAAAAGAGCGACAGATGTAATGGTAGCGGGAAAGGTAGCACTTGTTATGGGGTATGGAGATGTGGGGAAAGGATCTGCTCAGTCTTTACGGGGGTTAGGGGCTACCGTGATGATTTCAGAGATAGATCCTATCTGTGCTCTTCAAGCAGCAATGGAGGGCTTTAGAGTTGTTAGATTGGACGAAGTTGTTGAAGATGTAGATATTTTTGTTACTGCTACTGGAAACTTCCAAGTTATTCGTCATGAGCATTTGATCAGGATGAAAAATGAATCGATAGTTTGTAATATCGGCCATTTTGATAATGAAATAGAGGTTTCCTCGTTAAAATCCTATGAATGGGAAAATATTAAACCTCAAGTTGATCATATAACTCTACCAAGTGGTAATAAAATCATTCTTTTAGCGGAGGGAAGATTAGTAAACCTTGGATGTGCAACCGGTCATCCCAGTTTTGTTATGAGTAATTCTTTTACTAATCAAGTATTAGCTCAAATTGAATTATTCAAATATGGAGTTAAATATTTGAATAAAGTTTATGTTTTGCCAAAACATTTAGATGAAATGGTGGCTGTTCTTCATTTAGATAAGATTGGAGCAAAGTTAACTAAGTTAACTGAAGAACAAGCTCAATATATAAATGTTCCAATTGAGGGCCCTTATAAGACAGATCAATATCGCTATTAACTTAGTTATATAAATTTAATTCAATGCAAATTACAGAATTCATATCTTCTTTACCTGTACTAATCGGAAATGCTGTCGAGACTAACCAGTGGATTGGTTATGGAGCCATTTTGTTGGCAATGTTTTTGGAAAATCTAATTCCCCCAATTCCATCAGAATTAATTATGCCTCTGGGTGGCTTTTATGTTCATCAAGGTCAATTAGATCTTTTACCCGTTGTTTTAGCAGGTTTGCTAGGAACTGTACTAGGGGCTTTGCCTTGGTATGGAATTGGAAGATTAGTTAATGAAGAAAGACTTGAACAATGGCTTGAGAAACATGGACGTTGGATTGGAATTAATCCTCATGATCTTGCGCGAAGTCGGAAGTGGTTCAATAGGTATGGTGTATCTCTTGTGTTTTGGGGGAGATTAGTACCTGGAATTAGAACTTTGATTTCAGTACCTGCAGGGGTAGAATTAATGCCCATAACTCCTTTTCTTATTTGGACTACTGCAGGGAGCTTGATTTGGACTTTGTTTTTAACAATTACAGGGTTTTATCTAGGAGATAGTTATGGAAATATTGAACAATGGATTAGTCCTTTCTCAAGTATCTTTAAAACAATTATTGTTTTAATTATCTCTGTTGCACTAATAAATTTGATTTATAAAACTCTACGTAAAATAATTATTAATTAAAAGAATATTTTTAAAATGGAATTTCATCATTACTTGGTTGTTGATTGAACGAATTGTTTTGAAAGTTACTATTTTCTGATTCTCTTTTTGACCCTAATAATTCAAGACGATCAACTCTTACAACTGGTTTGTTTCTATCCTCTCCTGTGTTGCGATCTTTCCAGCTATCCATTTTGAAGCTTCCAGTTACGCCAATTAAAGAACCTTTTTTTACGTAATCGGCTGCGATTTGTGCTTGTTTGCCCCAGATTTCAAGATTAAACCAATCTGGTTCATCTTCTCGATTTCTTCTGTTTACAGCCATGGTTAGGTTTGCTACTACCGAGCCAGATTCGAAATATCTAACCTCAGGATCTCTTCCTGCTCTGCCTACAAGAGTCACTGAATTTATTCCCATTTTGCCTCCGATGTTTATTGGTTGCTAAATAATATCTTTATCTTAGTTCAACTCTCTTTATGATTGCTCAAATGATTGAAATCCGTGTTTTTTAACCGTTTCAAATTCTCCCGAGATATTGGGATCGATTTAGGCACAGCGAATACCTTGATTTATGTTTCTGGTAAAGGAATTGTGCTACAAGAACCTTCAGTTGTAGCAATGGACTTAGAAGAAGGAGTA
>QCHY01000015.1 GCA_003216975.1 Prochlorococcus sp. AG-402-I20 | reverse complement strand
GATGGTGATTTAAGAATTGTTCGAGCAATAAATAAAATCTCTATTCCCACATCTGTAATACTTGGAAATCATGATAGAGGGAAGGATGGATCAGGAGAGATCTTAAAAGCTCAATTAGATTTGCTAAGCGAAAAAGATTGTTCCTGGAAGTTATCAAAATGGAAATTAAATGAGCTTTCTGTTGTAGGAGCTAGACCTTGCAGTGGTGGGGGAGGGTTTTTCTTGACACAAGAGGTTAAGTCGGTTTTCGGGGAGGTTAGCCTTGATGAATCTGTCCTTAGGATTGTTTCTGCGGCTAAATCTGCACCATTAGATTTTCCTTTATTAATACTTGCTCATTCAGGACCAGTGGGTCTTGGATCAGAGTCTTCTAGTCTTTGTGGAAGAGATTGGAAATTGCCATCTATGGATTGGGGCGATAAAGATCTTGGTATCGCAATTGATCAAATTCGTAAATTTAGGATTCCAGAATTAGTTGTTTTTGGTCATACTCATCATCAATTAAGAATTGGAGGTAATAGAACTAGAAAAACTTTTGCCCAAGATCTGTGGGGGACGTCATATTTAAATGCAGCTTGTGTTCCAAGAAGAGGGATTGATTCTGCAGGTGAAAACTTGTGCCATTTTTCTTGGGTTGAATTTTCTAATGGCAAGCTGATTCATGCATCTCATAGATGGTTTCGAAATGATGCATCAATTGCTTATAAAGAGATTTTATTAAATCAAACAAATTAATATTTAGCATATTTTTTTATTTTCATAATCAATTGATTTTAACTTTGTTCATTTAATTTAGGATCCTTAAATTTTCTTTCTGCAATTAAATAAGCACCAATAGCAGAGCCAACAAATCCCAAAATATTTCTCATTAAAGGCAAAATATCATTTGTTCTTGTTACCACAGGAGCAATGCCAAAAATTCCAAATAGCATTATCCAAAGAGGGGAAAGGAGCAATAGCCATCCAATTGAAAATGATTCATTTGCTTTCCTTGGCGAGGCTGCGAAACCTGCAATAATTCCACCCAACAAAGAGGTAAATAAAGTCCATTGCCATTGTTCTTGAGGTAGGCCAGGTACAACTTCACAACCACCACGGTCTAAACATGTTTCCACAGCGTTTATCGAAGCTAAGATTGCGCCATCTTCTCCGTTATCTCTTACATAAAATTGGTTCCCGAATCTTGTTTGTAATTCCACCCAGAATATTCTGGGCATTAGTGCGAAAAATGCATCTCCAACATTAAAACTTAGTAAATTCCCGCCTCTTGGATCAGCGATTATAAGTAAACTTGTCTCATCAAGATCCCAATAATCTTTGACTGCTAAACCAGGGGTTTTCTCAAATTGTGACAATACTCTTATTTTCCATCCTGTTTCTTGCTCATAAGATTTTAAAGAATTCTCCAAATCTAATCTTTGTTTCTCACTCAGAGTTTTTGCAAGATCAATAATGGGTGTTTGTTCTTTTGGTAATAGTTCAGGATTATCGTAAGCAAATGTGTTATTGGCCATTGAGAACATTATTACGAGTCCCAGGCAAAAAATTATTGCTTTCTTCAATGATTTTTTCAGCATGTGCTTAATTTGCTCTTAACGTATTCTCCATCATGATTGACCCGACTGCGAGATGTCCTACATGGTTAATTGATCGCATTAGAGAAAGCGGCGGTTCAATTAGTTTTTATAAATATATGGATTTAGTTTTAAATGATCCTGAAAATGGATTTTATTCAACTGGAAAATTGAATATTGGTAAGGATGGAGACTTTTGTACTTCACCATCTTTGAGTAATGATTTTGCACGTTTATTAGCTTTACAAGTTGTTGAATGGTTTTCTGATCTAGAAAAATCAACAATTGATTCTGAATCGTTTTCTCTTATTGAAATTGGACCAGGGGAAGGAACTTTATCAAAGGATTTGATAGTGGCTATTGCTGAAATAGAACCTGCTTTAATCAGTAAAATTGAACTTATTTTAGTTGAATTAAATGCCGGTATGCGAGAACGGCAAGAAAAAGTAGTTAATAACCTGAACGAGATTAATTGTCGCTGGTGCACTATCGATGATCTCATTTCAAGACCAGTAACAGGTGTCGTTATTGCTAATGAGGTTTTGGATGCTTTCCCTGTAGAGAGATTAGTTTTTACAAATGATAAGGTTTTTAGGCAGGGAGTTATGTTGAAAAAAATTAATGATGATTATTTTTTGGAGTTTGTCGACCTAAAGCCAACTTCTGAAATCATTCAATTTTTGAAAGCTTCTAAAAACTTATTAGGTATCGAGTTTCCACCAAAGGACATTCCTAATAGATGGGTTACAGAATGGCATAGTGATTTGCCAATTTGGTTTGAGAAATTGTCTAAGGTTTTAATTAATGGCTCATTATTAGTTGTCGACTACGCGATGGAATCGAAGCGTTACTACAGCTCAATGAGAAAAGACGGTACTCTTGTTTCCTATAAGAATCAAGAAGCAAACATTAATATTTTAAGTAATGCTGGTTTGTGTGATTTAACAGCACATTTATGTATTGAATTATCCATTAATTATGCTCTGACCAATGGATGGAAGTTTTTGGGTGAGACAAGGCAGGGGCAAGCTCTATTAGCATTAGGACTTTCAAAATTTCTTTATTCTCTCCAGCATACAAGTGGTAAAGATCTATCTTCCGCATTAAATCGAAGAGAGTCTTTGTTGAGGCTTGTTGATCCAATGGGACTGGGGGAATTTAGGTGGTTAGCTTTCCAAAAGGATAATAATAATGATTTGATTTTACGAAATCGTTTTCTTGAAGAGCCAATTAATTAAGTTTTTGCAAGCATTCATTTATTTCTTTATTAGAGATATCATTAAATATTTTTACATCACCAATTTTCAAGGGCATAACGAAACTAACTTTGCCGTCTTTGACTTTCTTATCCCCCTTAAGTGAGTTTAGAACACTTTCTAGTTCAAGCTTTGGCCACTTAGTAGGTAAACCCGCTTTCTCTATTAATTGTCTCTGTCTTTTTGCGTCAATTTCCCTCCATAGTCTCCTCTGAACAGCTAACTCTCCTACTGCAACCATACCCATTGCTACTGCTTCACCATGAAGCCATTTCCCATAACCACATAGATTTTCTATTACGTGACCAAATGTGTGCCCATAATTTAAAAATGCTCTAACTCCACTTTCTTTTTCATCTTTTACAACAATTTCTGCTTTAGATCTGGCAGAACGCTTAATTATTTCTACTAGCAGCTTCTCTTTTATTCTCGACAGTTCAGAAATATTTTCTTGCCTTTCTAGCAGTTCGAATAGTTCTAGGTCTGATATAACTCCATACTTTATTACTTCAGACATACCTGCTTTAAACTCTCTTTCTGGGAGGGTAAATAATGTTTTGGGGTCTATTAACACCAATCTAGGTTGATGAAAAGCACCTATGAGATTTTTACCTTTCGTATGATTTATGCCAGTTTTGCCTCCAATAGAGGCATCAACCATGGCAAGTAATGTTGTTGGGATTTGCACTACATGAATTCCACGCAACCAAGTAGCAGCTGCAAAACCAGTCATGTCTCCAATAACCCCTCCTCCAAGAGCAATCATTAATGATCCTCTCTCTAATCTGGCTTCATAGGCCGCATCGTGGATTAAATCTATAGAAAGTTGATTTTTTTGCTCTTCGCCTGCTTTTAGTATTAAAAGTTTTGGATTGTATTTATGTTTAATTAAACTTTTAATAATACAATCACTGTAATTATTTGAGACTTCCTGATTAGATACGACTAATACTTTTAGTCCTTCCTTAAAACCAATTTTATATAGTTCATCTCCTATGTTTTCGAGACTGTTTTCTCCTATAACTATTTCGTATGGGTTGCTGGTTAAAGAGACTTTGATATGGAAGTTTTCTTTATTCACAGTTGAAAGGATATAAGATGTTTGGTGATTTATTAAGTTAAATCATCAAATATAAAAGTAATTATATGGTTGAATAATACATTTAAGAAACCAATGATTTGTGTTCGTATACGTTCCGTATTTATTTCAGGGTCAAAATGATCACACATTGGAATATCCTTTGGGTTGTGAATGAAGGATATTTTTATTAAAATCTCACTTCATAAGTATTTTTGTTTATTTGTACGAAATTTTTGTGGTTTGGCTGCAAGTGAGCAAAGCTCTAAAAATGAGGTCTTGAACTAATGATTGGGGTAGTGGGTGGAGGACAGCTAGCAATGCTTCTTGTTGAAGCTGGAAAGAAAAGAGATGTTGATGTTGTTGTTCAGACGGCAGCCAAAACTGATCCAGCTGCCAAAAAGACAAAGCAAGTAATATTGCATGAGCCTACAAATGCAAGGGGCACAAAACTTCTTGCTGAAAAGTCCCGTTTGATTACTTTTGAGAATGAGTGGGTTGATATTCCAAGCTTACTTTCCCTTCAAAACAATGGAGTTTCTTTTGTTCCCAGACTGCAGTCAATAAGACCTTTAATAAATAAAATAACTCAAAGAGAGTTATTAAATAGCCTTAATATTCCCTGCCCTGATTGGCTGCCTATACCTTTAGAAAAATCATCAGAGATTGAACTTCCTGTCGATTGGAAATTCCCATTGATGGCAAAAGCTGCAAAAGGTGGTTATGACGGGAAGGGCACTAAAATTATAAAAAATTTAAAACAACTTCAAGAATTTCTTCTGGTAGAAACAAACGAACAATGGATGTTAGAGAAATGGGTCTCTTTTGAAAAAGAATTATCTATTGTCTCTAGTAGGGATTTAAAAGGAATTGTTCGTAGTTTGCCGATCGTAGAGACTTACCAAGTCAAACAAGTATGCGACTGGGTCCTTGCTCCAGCTGATATCAATCATGACGTTGATCAAATGGTGAAAAATATCGTATCTTCGTTGCTGACTGAGTTGGACTATGTTGGTGTTATTGCTATTGAATTTTTCTATGGACCTGAAGGATTACTTGTAAATGAAATAGCTCCGAGAACTCATAACTCAGGTCATTTTTCTATCGATGCTTGTACTAGCAGTCAGTTTGATCAACAAATTTGTATTACATCTGGCATTAATGTTCCCATGCCTGAAATGCTTGTTAATGGGGCTTTAATGGCAAACTTGCTTGGATTGCAAAGTAATTATCCAATATCAATCTCTCAGCGGTTGGATGAATTAAGGACTATTCCTGGCTTGAATGTTCATTGGTATGAAAAAGAGGAAGAAAAAAAAGGGAGAAAACTTGGCCATGTTACTTATCTATTGAACAAGAGAGATGCTATTTCTAGAAAAAAAGAAGCATTAGATGTTTTAAAAACCATAAGGTCAATTTGGCCTACCTCTTGATGATATTTTTGTTTAGATTGTTTTTTGTACTGCTTTGTTGGTATTGGCCTTCTCAAGTGCTCTGATCTGACTCTCTTTCGATATGGGGAAGCTGTCGTGAAAGTAACGTATACCAGCTTGTTCTGGAAACGAAGCTTCACTTTGATTCCCCCTCTGGTTCTTCCAGGTCGATGCTTCTTGGGCCTTACGGCAAAGCGGTACTCATATTTAACTTAGTATTAAAAATTTTTTATTAAAAAAAATTAATCTTGACTTAATGAGTCTTTTTTTTCTGGAACTTGAACTGTACAAATACAAAGACATTAAGAAGTCGATTCTCTAGCTTTTCGTACCTTTAGAAGCAGATCATGATCTTCTCTGGCTCTTTTATCAAGAATTGCTATGTCTCTTCTAGCTTTTTTATCAACTTTTTGAATATCCTCTCTTGCTCTTTGGTCCAGTAAAGCAACATCTTTTCTTGCCCTTTGATCGATATTTTCAAGATCAGCCCTTGCTCGTTGATCAACATTTTCTAAATCGATTTTTGCTCTTTCTACCATGCTTGTCATTGAGTCCACCATCATAGACAACGCAGCTGGAACCTGCTTACCAGACCCTGAGAAAGGGGACTTATCATTAAGACTAATACCAGTGTTTGCTTGATTCGAAGCCATAGGTTTAATTAAAATAGGCTTGCATCGATTAGAAGCCATTTTCTTTATATTTCTATTATCTCTTTTTTTTAGCCCAATAAATCAAAAATTCCTGAAGAACAACGAGATGTAATAGAAAGTTGGTCCAACTGCTTTAAGAGCTCATTTTCTCTCTCTTAATTCTTTTGTGCCTTTAGTGAAGTCTTAATTTTCAGAAGAATTAATAAGTTGTCTGCAAAACTACAATTAATTTATAAGAAGAGATTTCTAAATTATTCTGTATTTTTTGAAAAAGGAATTCTGCTGTTCTAATTTATTTCAATTAATAGTATTTTCCTTTTGGATAAAGTTTGGCAATTTTTTGTTTTTGTGCTTCTATTTCTAGTTTTTTTCTTTTTATATCTTTGTATGAAGTATCATTTTCATTAAGCCTAAAAAAGACAAAATAAAACATAAAACCTGTAAAGATTAATCCTATGAACAGTACCCAAAAACCAATTAAACCAGTTGGAGATAAGTAGTCAATATTGAAAGAAATATCTCTCATTTTTATTAAAAAGCAATGTAATCTTTGATAAGATCTAGCATAAATAGAAAATGAAGGAATAGCTTCTTTTTTTACAAACCTAAATTCGTAGGCTTTAAATTTTAAAGCTTTATCAGATATAAATGAGAATTTGTACGCATTAACACGCAAAAAAAATTAATTAGAATTAATTATTATCTTTTTTTTTTAATGGAAGAAACCCATAACTACGCTATGAACCTTGTCATTCCATTGATGGGGATAGCTCCGTTACTAATGCTTTTCATATTGAAAGGAGAGAAAAAATCTAAGAGCACAAAAAGTTGGACTAGATCAACTAATTAAAATTGAAATAATAAACTAGATTAAATGATAACGTATATTATATATTTAAAGTTTATTAATATATAATTTATTTTTTCTAAAAATTTTCTAAATTACTAAGTATAATAATTACTTATAGATATATTAATATTTCAGAAATTTATACGATTTATAGTAACAAATTATTTCTATATTTTTTATCCCTATAGTTTATCTATCAATTAATTGATAAGGAATCTGAAAAAGAATAAAATTACTAATTAAATCTAAGCTGTAATTAATGTTTGTTCGGGTTTCACACGCGATTTTCAATTTTTTACGCTATCCTTAATTAAGTTTATTTAAATTATCTTACATAATTTAAATCCATATATTACATCAATGCAAAAACACAAGACACAGCAATTTGCAAAGTTTTTTCTAAAAGACAAAAAAACTAAATCTGCCAATTCTCATTCTGAAAAATGTATTTTTAATGACTCTACTTTATCTGCTTCAAATTAGTCGAGACTTAGGAATAGTATAATAATTATTGAATCCTAATTTATTTATTTTTTAGTGAACTAAAATCTTTCTTTGAGTTAATATCCTTAAATTATGACAACGATCTTCTCTATTGGTTCTATCATTAATATTAATAAAGAGTATTTTGACACCCATTTTATATTTATTCTTTGTAATTTATACCTATCTCTTTTAGTAAAAGTAAAATTAATCTAAAAATAAATTAAAGCTACGAAAAAGCGTGTTAATTGTATATTAGTTTTATTTGAAGGATATGAACAAACCCATTCAAAGAAAAACTACTCTTAAATGGAGTTCGGATGGCGAACTCTCTTCAATTGATATGGCTAGAATTCTACAACTTCTTGCTAATAAGGAGCTAACACAATGTGTATTAGCTTGTGATGCAAATAAAAAATCTTCTGAGATACTATTTCATTTAAAAGAATGTACATAAGTGCATTTACCTAACAAAGTTTTGTTAAATTATCATCAAATATAATCTTTCAATAGTTAAGTTTAGATATGTCTAATTTTTAAAATATGAAAACAGCACAAGACAGATATTTTGAATGTTTAGAAGTTTGTATCGAAGACGAACAGGGAAAATCTTGTCGTCAGGTTTGTGCTCCTATTTTAAATGATGATCCATTCGACCATCCAGCAGTTCCAATAATTGATAATAATTGAATAATTAATGAAAAGATACTAATTCTTAAATATTACAATCTATAAAATATAATTCTAGAAAAATAAAAATTTAGACTAAAAATCTTTCATATTTCTTTATCAATTGTTCTCCCATGGTCACTTTGCTAATTGGGAGTCCAGTTTATGTCTCAATTTAGCTATTATATTTTTATTTATTTTTAATAATGGATACACCTATTAATCATATTAATTTGTTTAATGCAATTCTTGCGATATATGTGATTGGCTACCAATTAACAGTTTGCTTGGATTGGAGTTGGATCCCAATGAATAAAGAAGATTATCAACTTCCTTATCAAGATAAATGGAGCCGAATTAGCCAGTAATTATTAACTAATACTGTAAATTTTTCTATTATAGATAAATTGCCTAGAAAATAGATTCAAATAAATTGAACTTTTTATTAAGTGTTTTAACCTTTTACATTTTTTGTAATTAGTTGCTCACAAATCATTTCTTTCAATAAATTATATATTGTTAACTACATGAAACAAACCAAAGGAATAACCACCTATAAGTATCCAACCAAGAATCGCAGATATTATTGTGGACCTTCTGTTGTGTCTTCTTATTGCATTCTCAATCATTTCGTTTACATCATCTCTATTTATTAGATTTTTAGATTTTGGATTGGTAGAAGTCATTTGTTTTATGTAAATTTGATGCTTTGAGATTATTTTGATAATCTCTGCCATTACAAATTCAATTTCAGAATGAATTTGCGTAAGAAAGCAGTGGAGGCCAAGCTTCATCGCGATAATTATCGTTTTGATTGATGCTGGCAAACAATAAAAGATGCATATGTAAACAATTGTTAAGACTATAGTGGATTTTCTTGGAAGTTGTGTAGGTAAAATCACTTTAATTTGATTTTCATCAGAGTAATTAATAGGTCCTCTGGAATTTTGAGGGGTTGTAAAAATTTTGATTTATACTCTAAGCACACTATTTTTTGATTTACTCCAAAATTAACCTGAGCGAATTACCTGTATTACGACTTATTTTTCTACTATTAATTATTTTTTTTGTAAGCTGACTTCAAATGATTGTATCGTGAACTAATAACTAAATCAAAAAATAGATAATCTCTTGATCAAATCTTGAATTTAAATTGGCGATCTCACAGTGGGTTTTGATTAAATGAGCTTTGATAAAAGCTCATTTTAAACTTTGTATTCAAATTTTTCCAGCCTTTTGCATTGATACCAATTTATATACTGCATGATTTTTATTTTCTTCCTTGTTTATCATTACTCATGAGTTTTTTTATAAAATCAAATTATTGATTATTTTCCTGATTGTCGGTTTCATTTTCTTCTAAGATCCTTCTGGTAAAGAATGAGTATGAGGCTTGATGTTTCACCTTCCATTCTTTATGTTCCTTTATCTGTTTTTTTAATTTTTCTAAACTTTCTTTTTCTTCTGGATAAACTCTCTCTAAGTATTCAGGACTTAAATTTATATTACCTTCATATTCATATACCATTTCCTCGAATGATTCGCATATCCCAAGGATATCAGCCATGAAATCTTCAAACTCATCTATATTTATTTCTTGTAGAACTTTTCTTAATTTACTTTGACTTGATTCTTCTGGTTCCCATTCTTTTTTTAATATATGAAGGAGATTTAATTGTCCAATTCTATCAAGAAGATCCCATTTGGAGGCATCATCGGCTGAGTAAAAATAGGAGCCATCTCCAGATTGATAAAACTTGTTTCTTTCTTTATCCATTTAAATTCAAAGGTGAATGTATTAATTCTTGTGTATTAGGTTTAATGAAAAAAATCTGATACTTTTTTTCTATAATTAATTTTGATTTCTAGTAATACATTTAATCTTGATTTGCTTCATTATAAATTAGGATAGCAGTTCTTTTGAAAGATTTCTATTTTTTGAGTCTTTTTAGAATTAGCAGTTTGTTATTCGAAACATAACATTATTTTGAGTTATGATTTTTAGTCAAAGAAATCTAATGGAAAAGGGCCAATTGTTTTTGAGAAAAATGAATTGTTAAAGTTTTGACAAGTAATTAATATACCCTCTCCTAATCCAAATTCAATCCTAGCGTGGATTTCACCACTTTTTTGATTTGCTTTTAAGAATATAGGGCCATCAGAATTAGGCAATGTTATGCATTTCATCTTTTTGAATTTAAACTTTTCTTCAATTTTTCTTACTGCATTGATTCCTTGTTTTAATGAAGGTGACATGACTCCTATAGTTAGCCAATCTGATTTATGAATAATATAACTAAGTTCATTAAACAGCATTTTTGATTGTTCTTTATCTAGTTTAGGAGCAGATCTCATTTTATCGAGGTCATCTAAATGGCAGATGGCAATATCTTTTTCGGACATTAAATTAATAATTTTATCTATCTTATCAGGCAGAATAATTTATTTCTATAATTTAAATATAAAAATATTATACTTATATTTTTATAAGCTTGGTTAGTTGTCTTTATAATATTTTCTGACATCCAATAAAATAATATAAATACATTAGCAATACTTTAGGTCAATAATTATTCTCTAATGATAAACAGATATTGATCTAGATATTTCATTTTAAGATTAGTCTGCTTTCTTGGATATTATTTACTTATTATCAATTAAGATTATTAGATTCTTTTATTCGTCTGGATTCGTGGAGTTTTTCTAATTCTTTATAGACTTCACGTAATGTTTGTTGTAGATGATCTGAATTCTCGATTGCACCTAGTGAATTCATTGCTTTTATGAGGCTTTCTTTAGCTTCTATTAAACCTCTACATTGCATGCTGCCAGCTTCAGAAGACATCTTTAATTAATTTGTTAGTATAAAGTTATTATATCTATTCTTTTTGATGATTAATTTTCTTTCAACTTTTATAAATTATTATTTCTTTAACTTCACTTTAGATTCATAGGCTTGACGAGGCATGTTTTTTTAATTAAAAACTAAATTAAGACTTTGTATTTTGATGGCTAAAGTAAACAACTTAGACGGACCTATTGGTTGGCTCATAGATCCAAACAATAAATGGGCTATTCATTTTGACTTTAAAAAGGCATCTAATGAAGTGAACTCTTCAGATTTCACTATTGATATGTGGGGGGTCGTTCCAAATGGTAAACCTATGATATTTAAAAGTAGAAGAAAGGTCACGAAAACAGACTCTATAAATACCTGGAAGCAATTGCTTGCATCACATTGGGTTGAATATGATTTTGATAAGAATAAGACTGCTTGATTAACTTTTTACTATAATGTGCATTTTCTTTTTTACTAGTTATTATAAATTTGTGTATTTATAATTTTACAAAGTGCTAAATACCTTACGTAAACTTATTAAGTTATCTCTTATCTTCTCGGCTGTAATTACAGGATGGACTACAATTATTTTGTTGTCTGATACAAGCTTTAACTCAGAGATTGAGGAATTAATATCTAAAATGTATTTAAATCAAAAAGATTTTATTTTTAATATTAAAGACCTTTCATTATTATTAGTAAAAGATGCAAACCAGCGATTTTCTGAAAATAATCAGAGCATAAATGAAGCAAATTATGCAACCATCGAAATTGATAAATTTGATCCTTAGCATTTTGTTGATAAATTCACTGCTAATATTATCTCTATTAATTTGTATATGACTTATTTGGAGATTAAATACATTGTCAAGTAAAACACTTTATCTAGCTTCTCCATATGGTTTCTCTGAACACTGGCGATTAAAACTTTTGCCGGAATTTATTAATAAACTGGAGTTTATGGGAGTAAATGTTTTGGAACCTTTTTCTCGTAATAGTAACATTGATTTTTCAAAGCCTTGCTGGGCTAATAAAGTTGCGTGCTCAAACCTAAATGATCTTAAACAATCTGATGGCTTATTTGCAATAGTTAATGGAGCCCCTCCTGATGAGGGAGTAATGATTGAGATTGGGGTCGCTATTGCTTTAGGCAAACCAACATTTTTATTTAGAGATGATTTTCGTAAATGTACTGATAACAATGAATACCCGCTTAACTTAATGATATTTTTGGGAATCCCTTCTGATTGTTGGAACGACTACTATTATAGCTCTCTTGAAGAGATTGATTCTAAAGATAAAGCTATTTATAGATGGTTAAGAAAATAAATTAATTATATATAATTTACATTAAATAATTCATTAAAATATTTTATTTAATCCTTTTTAAGGGTTTAAATAATTGTAATATGATAGAATTTTTTTAATTTAAATTTGTACTATATTACAAATGAATGGTAGTTTTTTTAACTTGAATAATATAAGGATAGAAATATCTTATAAATCATTTGAAGAACTACGTAAGATCTTATCTTTTTATCAGAGACATAGTCTTTATCAAATTAATATACCTTGCAAAAACAACTTGAAAAAAGATTTTCTGTTAGACTCAATTAAGATTTCTAGAGAAGAATTCCCAGATATTAATATTATTCCTCATTTTAGTATTTTTCATGAATTTAAAAGAAATAGGACTAATACTCAGGATTCTCTTATTAAGTTTCTTCAGCATGCAGAATATTTTGGATGTAAACAAGTACTTCTAGTTTCTGGTTCACAAAAAAGATCAACATTAGACTCTGTTTCAGCTTTGTATTATCTTAAAGATAAATCTTTATGTCTAAAAAAAGATTTATCTATTGGAGTTGCGTTTAATCCATACCTACCTGTGTCTTTGTTTAAAGAAGAGATTATAAGATTAGAAAAGAAGCTTCAATCAGGTCTAGTAAGTTCTATATGGATTCAATTTGGTACTGACTATAAACTTTTGAAAACCAGGCTTGAAAAACTATTAAATATTGTAATCGATAATATTAATACTAACTCAAAAATATCTAATATTATGTTTTTCGGAAGTATTTTACTTCCTTCCAAGCAATTCTTAGCTAGATTCAAATATAGACCATGGAAAGGTGTTTATTGTTCTCCTGAATTTTTAGACTCAGTAGATTTTGCTAATGATTTGATTACAGAATTATTAAAAACTTATGCACAATATAAAATATGTCCAATAATTGAAACTAATGTTTCTACTGAATATCATTTAAGAAACTTAAAAATTAGACTTGATTCTTGAAATCAATCTAATTTTTATTGATTTTTCTTACATATGATATTTGATATGGGCTTTAGCGTTATCAATCACAATTTTAAGAGATTATTTTAATCAAACTTGTTTTTAAATTAAATTTGTTTATTGACCATTTCATATAAAGTTATTTTTGTATATCTCTTCACTAAATCGAACTAATGGTTTGAAGGGGGATTCATTTACATTTGTTTGTGTGGTTTCTAAATAAATTGATTGGAATTGGTTGCTAGTATCTTTATATGAGATTAGAGATGATTAACTTCGCTTGGACTCGAGCCCTAAAAACAACCAAGCTCATCTGTTAGCTTTTGTAAAGTTTGTACGAACTTTTATAAATTCCTTTACATTGCTCTCTTCCCTTTAATTAATCTTTTTTTCTTTGATGCCTATTAAAAATTCTTGTTTTTACGATTACCATTAGATATTTCCTTTAATGATTTTGTTTTTATGTTTCTCCGCTTATCTTTATAAAATCATTCAGAACAATCACCTTCACTTCTAGTGTCACACTTTATTCGCTTAGTGTGTTTTCTTTTATTTCTGCCTTCTATCCCAGTATCCTTCACAGTCGATGAAAATTTCCATTAATTTAGTTAAAGCGTAAATATAAAGATGTTTTCATCAAGAAAAAAAACTCCCCAAAACCTGATCCCTCAAACAAATTCTTTCGCTGCTGATACCTTTTTGCTTAGAAGAGGTTCTGAAGCTACTAGATATAAAATTGCTTCACTTATGATGTTTTTTGCAGGTTTTGCTTTGCTTACTTTGGGTACTTGGGTCCTTAACGATTTTAATTTTTTAACTTTTACCAATTAAGAAATTTTCACGAATTTTAGATATTTTTATTGGTGATGATATTTATTGCTATACAAATATTTAATTGATTTATACACTTATTTGAAATATTTATTTCCGTGCCTTAATGTTACGGTATTGCTAAAAGTAAATGCCAAATTCTTGGGATAAGTATTTCGCACACTATACAGACTGGGATGATTCTCATTGTTTTAATGTAAGACTGGAATTTAAATTCGAGGAAGAAATTAAAAAACTAGGATATACTGAATACGTTAATTCTGATGATGTTTTTCTATTAGATAATAATATTACTAATAAAAATCTACCAAAAAGTAAAACCTATAAAAAAAATAAAAACGAAATACTATTATCTTTTGAGGTACCTTATGATTGGTCTATTGATACAGATTGGGAAGATAAGGCTCTTGTTCTTCTTGGCCTGTGTGACGAGTGGGTAATAGACTCATCTGTTGAAGATAAATGATTAATTATTACCATATTTGTTTCGATCTGCTTGTTTAATATATTTATTTATGTTTTACGAGTAGAAGATAAGTGCAAGACCTTTTTGAGTTAAATGAAATTCTTTCTCTTCTCTGCTTAAATCCATTGCTAATTCCTCACCTTCTTTAATAGCTTGTTCGTAAGGAGGTTTTGCAGGGGAACTTCCTTTGTATATTGCTGCAATACCTAATGGAGTTGCATTCCATGCAAAATTAGCTGTTTCTCCAATCGGAGGCTGATTTAAGGCTTCTTCAAGAAGATTATTAGAGTTTGATTTTGGACGAGTTGTTGTTGTTGTCATTTTATATTTAGGATTTCTTATAAGAAAAACTTGTTGAGTGATCTTTAGAAGAACATATACCATTCCTTTCTAGTGCATTAGATTTTTTTATGTGCGTTTTTTGTTGATCTCGGCATTCTTCATGATAGCTATTTTTTAATTTTTCTTATTTGGTGATTGATTTTAATTAATCATTTAAAAAATATTCTTAATTATTTATCTAGTATCATTTTTTGAAAAAGAATAAATTGTTTAAACTGGTCAAATAACTCTTCGTTAATTATTTCTTTTGATTCGAATAGAAGATCTTCTGAATTACGATTATAATTTTTTGTTTTGTATGTTATACCTTTATCTGAAATCAATTCATCAAGGTTATTATATTTGCTATTTGAATTATCCGTATCATTGTTATTTTTGTAAAAGTTCTTGCGAATTAAATTATTTGAATTTTGAGAATTGAATCTATCTCTTGCTATTAAGGCCTCCTCCACTAATATTCCTACAACTTTTGATTGGCTTATTTTTTCTTTATTTGCAATTTTTCTTATCATCTCTTGCGCATTAATTGAGGGAAGATAGCCAATCCTTTTTCTTATAGAGGGCATACATAGCTATTTTATTAAATTTTAATTTACCTTACTTCTTGATTGAATTTCAAATATTTTATTTATTTCTTGACGTAACTTTTTCTAAAAAATCCATTCAGCCAACATTGTTTTTGCTTTCTCTAATTCATTATTAGCTTTCAGCTCATTTATTTTTTTTAGAGCTGAATATGCCATTTCTCCTTTTTCCCAAAAACTAATGTTATTTATTGGACTTAAAAGATTAGATTCACCTCCAAAATTTTTGTTTTGTTTATTCATTATTTTATCAAAATAGAGTTATTTGCTAATTTGAATCAATATAGTTGTCCTCAATTAAGAATATACTATTGACCCACTCCTCTACTAAAAAACAACTTATCAGTGAAATAAATCCCTTAGGGATTTATTTCACTGATAAGTTGTTTTTTACTCAAATTTCTTTGATAGATACTTGTTACCGGTTTTTGTCTTCAGGAAACTCTGGCTTCTCTTTCTTTTTTCTCCTTCCATCTGAAAGCTCTAATAATGTAGAAAGTTGTTCATACACTGACCTGAGTGAAGATAATTCGGGAAGCAAACCGTCATTCCTTAGATCCTCATCCATATATCTAAGCTCTTGTCTCACATAAGAGAGAATAGATTTTGCTTCATCTCTTTTTGGACCGGCCATATTCTTTTATTTTTTGAAAAGATACAACAAAAAAGAACAGAATTAAGCTTTCAACTGCGTTTCAAGACAATGTGTTTCTGATTTAATTTTTTTAATTTACTTTAAATCAAAAAATTTTGATATTAAAAAATTAGTTTTGACTCAATAAATAAAAGTTATAAATATATAATTTTCATATTACTTTATTAAAATATAAATTATTGGAAGTTTATTAGTTGATGCTTTCAGATCTCATAATTATTGGTGGTGGTGCCTCTGGTTTTATGGGGGCGATCACTGCAATTAGTAATGGACTTAGATCAGTTGTGATACTAGAGGGGACATCAAAGGTTCTAGAAAAAGTTAGAATTAGTGGTGGTGGTAGGTGTAACTTAACTAACTCATGTTGTGAAATCTCTAATTTAGTAAATAATTATCCTAGAGGAGAGAAACAACTTATTGGCTTGTTTAATAGGTTTTCTACATCTGATGCTTTTGATTGGTTTCAAAAGCAAGGACTTAGTCTTAAAATAGAAAAAGATGGGCGAGTGTTTCCTTGTTCTGATTCATCAGAAGATGTTATAAGTTGTTTGACAAATGTTGCAAAAAAATCTGGAGTAAAAGTATTTATTAATTCTCATGTAAAGCAAATACGAATAACAAAAAAAGGTTTTAACTTGTCAGTTAAGGGAAATAATTACTATGAAGCAAAAAAAGTTTTGATTTGTACTGGTAGCCATCCAAGTGGACGTAGACTAGCAATGAGTCTTGGGCATTCAATTATTCAACCTGTTCCATCACTTTTTTCTTTCTCTACTTCTGAAAACTATTTAAAATCCTGCTCTGGGATATCTTTAGATGCTCAAATAAAACTTACTATTAATAAAAAAAAATATGTCGATAAAGGCCCTATTTTGATAACCCATAGAGGTTTTAGTGGACCAGTTATATTACGTCTTTCTGCATTTAGTGCTAGAGACCTTTACGCTAATAAATATAATGGTGAAATAAAAATAAATTGGCTTTGTATGAGCGAGGTTGAAGTTAGATCGAAACTCGATTTATTTAAATTAAAAAATAGTAAGAAGTTCTTAATAAATAATAAACCTTTTAATAAATTACCAAGAAGCCTATGGAATGCTCTTCTCTTAAGCTTAAGTATTGATCGTCAATTAAAATGGTCAGATATATCTAAATACCAAAAAGAGTCTTTAATAAAATGTTTAATAATGAATAGTTATTTAATTAACAGTCGTGGTCCTTTTGGTGAGGAATTTGTAACTGCTGGTGGTGTTTCACTTAAGGAAATTAATTTTAAAACTATGGAAAGTAAGATATGTAAGGGGTTGTTTTTCGCAGGAGAGGTATTAGATATTGATGGAATTACTGGTGGTTTTAATTTCCAACATTGCTGGACAAGTGCATGGGTTGCAGGTAATTCAATGGTTCCTAAATAATCATAATTTGAATTGAAATTTCAAACTTACTAAGTTAGATTACAAAGGTTAATGAATGGTATATATAAATTAGATTTCTAACTTAGTGATGCAATTAGGGCTGGTATTGCAACTGCTATTAGACCTAAAGCAGCCGTTGCAGTAAGTAATGACGTACTCATTGCCTATTAATAATTAGATTTATTATACTTATTAGATTCAAATATTTTTGTGAGTATTAATACTATTTGTTGTAACTTATGATTTTAGCTTTATAGATAGGTTGAAAAATCTTAATTATTCGATGATTTGAAATCTGGTTTTCTAAGCAAACAATAAACTTTATAACCTCCATCGAACAAAGAACATAACCCCGACCCCTTACCCAGCATAGGATGAGTATTAATACCCATCCTATGCTGGGTAAGGGGTCGGGTCCCACGCTTTTCGTTCTAAATATCTAAAGTCAAATCTAGTTGTTCTAAGTTAAATTGCTTAATTCGATCTTCTACGAATCAATATTTAAAAATTTTGCGTTTCTTGTTCTAAGAGTCTTTACAGGGGCACTTTTAATTCATCATGGATTTGAAAAATTAAATGATATAAATAATTTTGCTGACGCTTTTGTTCGTCCTCTTCACTTACCCTTCCCAGTCACGCTTTCTTACATTGCTGCAATGTCTGAGATTGGCGGAAGTTGGTTGTTGATACTTGGGCTGGGAACCAGGCTAGGAGCATCTGCAATTCTTGGTACTATGAGCGTGGCTATTTATCACGCAATTATCACTTCTGGTTTTAACATTTATTTACTAGAACTCCTAGCGCTTTATTTCGCATCTGCATTTTCAATAATTCTTTTAGGCCCAGGTATGTTTTCTGCTGATTACCTAATTAAAGAAATAATTAAATCAAATCCCAATTCTATAATTTCCATTTTTCGTAAGCAATTATCAATTAATTATTCTTCAATTTTAAATAGAGAATCCGAGAAAGCCATTAAACCGAGAAAATTAACTAGATTCCCCTTCTCTAGTTTTTTATCTTCATAGTTAATTCTTCTTATTCCTTATTTGATTCTTTATTCTTCATTGATAGATAGAACCACATCCAAGTAGGCAAAGTAATAAAAAAACCAATTAAAATTATATAACTTTTTGTGGTCTTCCAGGCTGTGTCATCGCAGATTGCCTTTATTTTGTTTGGAGAACTTACCTTGTTGCTTAGGTCTCTACAAATATTTAGTCCATGAATACTAAGTGTCCCATATGTTATGGCTGTTGGAACAGTGGCAAGGAATATTGCGAGTATTAAATTTCCTAGCCTCAGGTTGAGGTCTTTTCTTTTTTGTTGATCCATATATATATTTTCATCCAAATCTATGATATGGCAAAGTATATTTCTTATTTTTTTACAAACCAGTAAGCTTTTGTGATTGCCTCTTAAATCTTTTGCTCTAAATTTTTATAATCAAAAACTTTCTACTTTTCATTTAATTAATTGTTTATTTTTTTTTATGTATTTAAATTACTTAAAAGTTTGGAAAAAACCTTGAGTTTATGAATTTTGTAAATTTGTAGATGCTTATTATACTAATCTTAGGCTAAAGTTAAATCTAGAAGCAATTAATCTATTTTATAATGTCCACAAGTAAGAGGGAAGAAGTTAGTTCTCATTTGCGTTATATAAGGCAAGAACTTCGTGACTTGGATCAAATGCTTGGTCAATATGGCTTGTTGCCTGAGTTATCCGAACTAAAGGAGGTCTATAATTCTTTAGATGCGCTTCATCAATTGCTATCAGGTAAAGTTAAAAAGAAACCTAAGCCCGAGTTTGATGATTGATGTTTAATTATCATTTGAAAAAGATTTAAAATCATAAGATGCTTTTATTAGATTCTATTCTTTGGTATTGAACATTATTGATTTGGACTTGCCAAAAAAATCTACTAACAATATTTACTTAAGGATAATAAGAGATCTAATGAATGAAGAAACTTGGAAAATTTAGTATTAGCAATTGAAAAATTTAAAATCTTATCAAAATTAATTTGATTGATGAAGGGACTGAAAGTTAACCTCAAGCTTGCTTCCTAATTTCAATGTGATGTGAATGGATGAATTTGAAAAGAATATATGTGTAAGAAATTCCTACAAGTGAAATTTCTTCTTTGACTGATCTTTGTCAAGCTTAAAAGCTCATTATTTCTTTTCTACATTTTGGTTGAAAAATAATTCTTTTCTAATATGTCATTAATAAGTATTTCTCTAACAATTACTTGTATTACTACAGCCAATGGAATTGCTAATAACAAACCTAATGGCCCAAAAGTAATAGTGAAAATAAATTGCGCAGTAATTGTCAACCCTGGCAGTAATTTGACTTGCTTATGCATTATTGAAGGAGTTATTACATAACTTTCGATATTTTGAATTATTATGTACAAACCCAAAACAGCAAGTGATTTCCATGGAGTATCTAATAATGCAACTGAAAGAGGGAATATTGTACTTATTGTTGGACCTACATTTGGGATAATATTTAAAATTCCAGCTATCAAAGCATTAGCTATCACAAGTTTTATACCTAATAAATAAAGTCCTATAGATGCCAGAATTGCTACACATATTGAGCTTAGAAGAACTCCAGTCATCCAACTACTTAATGCATTACCGCATATTAATAAAATAGTTCTTGCCCGCCTTCTGTAAAATGATGGGACTAATAATATAGCAACCTCTCTATAGGAATTTGGTTGTAAAGTTATCATTAAACCAACAGAAATTATAAAAAATATTTGAAGAATGCCTATTCCAACATTACTTACCAAGTTGATTAACTTTGTTATGCTATCAGTAACTCCACTAGCTAGCGTCGTACTATCTGGGATAATACTAAGCTTGTTTGTTAATAAAGACCTATCTGCCATATTTGGAATATTATCTTTATATATAATTTCAGCAAAATCAAAAAATGTATTTATTGAAAGCTCCCATAGTTTTCCTACTGCTGAGGGTATTTGATTGATTAGTTCTTGAAATTCACTGGTAAATTGAGGTACTATTAAAACAATTGAAATACTTGAAATTAATATTATAGATATTATTGTTATTGTTAATGATGCCCATCTCGGGATTTGAATAAAATCTCTTATTTTACCTGTTATTGTACAAAGAGCCATTGCTATAATTACAGAAGCAAAAAAAAGTATAATTATTTCTTTTAAATTCCATAAAATTATTATAGAAATAAATAATGCAGTTATTGATAAAAAGCTAGTTGTTCTCAATTTTATTATTTAATTATTATTTAGAGAATTTGCATACCTTGAAGCGAAACGCATAAATCTCTCAAATTCTTTTTCTGTATACCAATTAAATGTCGACTTAACTTCCTTAATATGATCTTCTGAAAAGGATAAGTCCAATTTTTTTGTAGAAAGCTCTCCTTCTTCGTCAATTAGATACATTTTCTGTATCGATTTATAATTCTTTAGTGTTATTGTTGAAGGTTTACTGAATTTATATATAGCCTTGCCTTTCTTTCCATCATTATTTCTAAATAAACGTATTTCAGGATTATCTTTTTCGTCTTCCCCTTTAATAAATTGAATTGCAACACTCTCACAGGTTTGAGTCATCTCTTATTTGATTGAATTAATAGAAATCTCATTGTTAAAACTATAAAGGATTGAGGTTCTCATTTAAGATTTTATTTACAGATGATTTTAGGTTTAGACCACTAAGATTAATTGAAGTTATATTTTTAGTTTTTTTAAGTTCGTATTCGTAACACTTATCATAATAATCGAGCATAGCTTCACAAGCTTTTGACCATTCTTTTTTCTCAATAGCAGCTAATGCCTCTTTTGTTCTTTGTGGCCCTAATCTTTTGCTTATTCTATTTACGGCATCTTCTAATTCAGTTTGAGAATTTTGACTATAAAGATTGACTAAATTTTTTACTCGCTCTTTCTTCGTTTTAATTATTTCTAAGATCGGTGCTTTTTTCATTTTTGTATACAAATCAGTTGGTATACGGCATTTACCTAGATTAGAACTTTCAGCTTCTAGCCATATCTCAGTAGCGTTATTTTTGTGAAACTTGTTAAGTGACTCTGCAAGAATATTTTCAAATTGTTGAGTTGTAGGTTGCGTCTCCATTCCTAATGCACCAAAACTACTTCCTCTATGATTAGCAATTCCCTCTAAATCAATTACATGTATATTTTCTTTGTTTATGTAATTTAGTAAGTCTGTTTTTCTTACACCTGTTTTACCACCGATAAGTCTTATGGGTAATTCAGCCTCAAATTGAGATAAAACCCATTTTCTATAGTTTTTATATCCACCTTTTAATAAATAAGTCTTAATACCAATTGTTCGTGCAAGCCAGGCGAAAGCACTAGATCTCATGCCTCCTCTCCAGCAATATATTCTTAATGACTTATTTGTCCCATGCTTTTTTGACGTTTTTCGTAGCATTATTTGTATTAGTTTTGTGGTTTTCGGAATGGTTACTTTTAAGCCATTTAATATTGCATTTAAGCGACTTTCTCTTTTATAGCTTTTCCCTATTATTTGTCTTTCGATATCAGAAAAAAGAGGAATATTAATAGCACCTGGCCAATGACCTTGCCAAAATTCGCTAGGACTTCTTACATCAATAATTTGACAGGTTAAATTCCGAAAATCCGTTACTGAGTAGCTAGAATTGGTAGGTTTCTCTGACATAGTATTAGTGCTTAGGTCATTCTAGGCCGGCAGCATATCCATGACTGAAGAAAAACCAAATCAAAACAAAGAGAGCATAGAAGAGTTATTGGAGTCTTTTAGGATGGCTTCAGAGAGGAAACGACTCAGCTTGTTGAATGCTCTAGAAGGGAGAGTTGAGGAACTTCTTAGCCTAGGCTCTTCTTTGATGTCTGGCTTTGATCCCGGTGTTTATGACTGGACATCTGGTTTCATTTTGCAACTGATTCATAAAAATGATGAGAATTTCATAAAAAATAATCTCAATTGCGATGATCTTGATTGGTTCAATGCCCCATCAGATGTTGGTTTTGATTATTCACCTCTTCAGAGATATTTATTAAATGAAAGTTATGAGGATGCTGACCGCTTTACAAGTTCAAAACTTAGAGAGCTTGCTGGAGATAAGGCAGTAAAAAGAGGATATGTTTATTTCTCTGAGGTTGAATCCATACCTTCAATTGATTTATTAACTTTGGATAAGTTATGGATTGTTTATTCCAGAGGAAAGTTTGGATTTACAGTTCAAGCAAAAATATTAGATTCATTAGGGGGAAGATATGACAAGCTTTGGCCTCGTATCGGTTGGAAAAAAGATGGAATATGGACTAGATATCCAAAAGCATTCAATTGGTCAATTGAAGCACCAAATGGTCACATGCCGTTGGTTAATCAATTGAGAGGTGTTCGATTGATGGATGCCCTGCTTAACCATGAAGGATTAATAGCCAAAAGCTAACAATTTAATTATCAATATTTAATTTTTCTTATGAGATACTTTTTATAACTTAAGTTATATATATGTTTTTAATTTCTAAAATAAATTCTTTTATCAAAAGACTACCTTACAAAGAATGTTTTAATTAATTGTGAAGACTTATAAAAATTGGGCTGTATTTATTCATCCCTCTACTTTAAAACTTGCATCATTTGTTGAAACTCTTTTAGAACCTGTTATCTGTAGAGAAACTGCAAAAAGGATTGAATTAGGATTGCATGAGGCTCTTGTTAATGCCGTAGTACATGGGAATTTGTGTAATCCTAATAAAATTATTCGTGTTAGAAGAATTCTTACTCCCAATTGGTTTGTTTGGCAAATTCAAGATCAAGGAATAGGCATAGTAAAAAATAAAAGGGTTAATTCATTACCTGCAAAAATAGATGTTAGTAGTGGAAGAGGAATATATTTAATTTATAAGTGTTTTGATGATGTTAGATGGAGTAGGAAAGGGAATAGGCTTCAGCTATCATTAAAGAAATAAGTCGTCAGTGATTTTGGCATCCAGTATCTTTTATTTCTTCTTTTATCCATAATATTGCTTGATTAAGTAAGTCCTCTATTTCTTTTTCATCTCCATCATTAATGAGTTGTGAAATTGCAGAAATAATTAGTTCAGCACTTCTTCTTTGCTTATTTCTCCTAAATTTATGCCAATTGTGATTATCAAGACTGATTTCTTTATGGAGTTGTTTTGTAAGTAAATAGACTTTTTCTGACCAAAGAAATTTATTTTTTTTTAGCATAATATTAGATTTTTATTTGAATTTTTAACATCATTTTTTTATCAAATTAAACTGGCTTGTCTGCTTTCCATATTTTAGTCATGAAGTGAGATTCAGAGGTTATTGATGAAAAACCACTTTCTTCTAATCTTAAGTTTATGTCATCGACTATGTAATCTCTATAAAAAGGTTCATGAAATATTTTATGAAAGTTTTCCATTATTGGTGTGAATTTTGGAGAATCTTCTATTTGAATGGAATCTGCTAGAACAAGAATTCCTCCAGGTTCAAGCAATCTAAAGCATTCGTTTAAAACATTTTGGCGTGCATTTCTAGGAAGTTCGTGAAATAGAAAAACACAAGTTAGTGCTTGAAAGCTCGCCGATTCATAGGGCATTTTTTCTGCATTTCCTTTGGTCAGTTGAACTAGATCACCGGTTCTGGAGCTTAGATATTTACTTGCTTGCTTTAAGTATGAACCTGATAAATCAAGGCCATAAAGTTCTACTTCAGGTAATGCACTTTGTATTTGCTGGAGTGTTCTTCCCGTTCCTGTTGCGATGTCTAAAACTTTTATTTTCTTTGAGTCGTCAGATAAAAATTTTTTTAAACCTCTTTTCAAAGGAGATAATACTCTTCTTCTCATAGAATCGGCCGTTCCATTGAAAAGAATCTCTACTTGTAAGTCATAAATTTCAGCAGAATGCTCACTTAAGTAACCATCTGTTTGGTGATGAAAATTTTGCAAATAATAATCAGGATAATCATTTTCATTGATATCTCTAGGAATTTCCCTGGTTTTATTTTGTTTACGTCTCTGCCAGGTTTGAGGCATATCTAGCCAAACCAAAGGATACTTCTTTGCCCATTCCAACCATGGAGCTTCGAATAGTTGAGATTTTGGATAAATACCTGCTTCAGCTTCTTGCCAATCAATTCTTTCTAGATTTTCCATTGATCGACGAACTTCTGTTATTAGATCTTTGTTGATTGGAAATTTCCCTGGTGCTGCATCAGGTGCGAAAACTTCCATTAGTTTTGTACTCAACTCTTTATGAGCTAACCCAGCAAGTGTTTTACCTTGTTGAAGTGTGTGATATGCAATTTTTTTGAGGCTTGGCGCTGCCATGAACCAGTTATTAATTTATTTATTATCTAACAGATTTCATTGATTAGTGACGAATTAGCTAAAAAAAATTAAGGTCTATGCATTTTGGGGCATAGACCTTAATTTTTTAGGTTTATCTCATTAAAAGTGTGGAAAAGGGTTAGGCGTCGTAGTACATGGTGAATTCATGAGGATGTGGCCTTTGTCTTAACTGTTGAACCTCTTCGTATTTAAGATCTATCCAGTTGTCAATGAAGTCGTTGGTAAATACTCCCCCTTCAGTTAAATATTTGTTGTCGCTTTTTAATGCTTCTAATGCATCATTCAATGAAGAAGGTACAGTATCTATCTTTGAAAGTTCATCAGAAGGAAGCTCAAATAGGTCAACATCAACACCATCTCCTGGGTCAATTTGATTCTTTATTCCATCAATACCTGCCATCATCATTGCTGAAAAAGCAATGTAAGGGTTAGCTAAAGCATCACCTGAACGGAATTCAAGCCTTTTTGCTTTAGGACTTGGACCAGTTAAAGGGATTCTGACAGCAGCTGATCTATTCCCTTGTGAATAAACTAAATTCACGGGTGCTTCGAAACCCGGAACTAATCTTTTGTAACTGTTGGTAGTTGGATTTGTAAAGGCAAGGAAAGAAGGTGCATGCTTGAGGATTCCACCTATGTACCATTTAGCTGTTTGAGATAAATTTGCATATGTTCCTTCTCCATAAAATAAAGGCTGGCCACTTTTCCATAAACTTTGGTGAACATGCATTCCTGTCCCATTATCATTGAAGACTGGTTTAGGCATAAAAGTAGCTGTCTTTCCATATTTTTTGGCAACATTCCTGACTATGTATTTGTAGATCATTACGTTGTCAGCTGCGTTGATTAGGGGAGCAAATTTCATCCCTAACTCGTGTTGGCCAGCTCCTGCTACTTCATGGTGATGCTTCTCAATGGGTATACCCAATTCACCCATTAGTAGTAGCATCTCAGACCTCATGTCTTGTGCCGTATCATTTGGGGAGACTGGGAAATATCCTTCTTTAAGTTGAATTTTGTATCCAAGGTTTCCACCTTCTTCAACTCTCCCTGTATTCCAAGGAGCTTCGATGGTGTCGACGCTGTAAAAACTTCCCCCTTCCCCTGAGTTATATCTGACATCATCAAAAATAAAGAATTCTGGTTCAGGGCCAAAGAATGCAGCATCTGCAACACTAGTGCTTCCTAAATAATCCAAAGCTTTTTGTGCCAAAGCTCTTGGACATCTTGCATATGGTTCTCCACTTCTTGGCTCCTGAATTGAACAAATCAAGCTAAGGGTTTTGTGATGGTAAAAAGGGTCTATCCAGCTTGTTGATGGATCAGGAACCATTGCCATATCTGACTCGTTTATGGCCTTCCAACCGCGAATAGAAGAGCCATCAAAAGCAAGTCCTTCAGAGAAGGAACTTTCTTCAATGAGATCAGAAGCCACAGTTAAATGTTGCCACTTACCATGTAAGTCAGCGAATTTTAAGTCTATTAGCTCAATGCCTTCATCCTTAATTTGACGAAGAACATCTTGAGAGGTCTTGCTCATGATGAATTTAATTTGCAACAGAGATACTTAATTATGAACGTAATTACCGGATGAATCTCTTTTTGTATTAAGAAGCACTTTTTTTAGACTTTTAATAGAAAACTTTGCTTGTTTTTTGTCTTCTAAAGCAAATCTAGCTAATTCCTATTGCAATCCCTAAAAAAAATACCCCGACTTTGCCTATCGCCTTTTAGGCTCGGTAGAGATAAAACCATTCTGTTTTCTTGGCCACTCAAATTCTTCCTTCTGTTGATAATCAACATCGTAAAGATTTTGGTCCAACTGTTTCACCTGAAAGATTATTGCTCGGGCCAGGCCCATCAAACGCTGATCCTTCTGTTTTGAAAGCGCTCTCTCAGCCGCCTATTGGTCATTTGGATCCTTTTTATGTTGAATTGATGAGTGAGGTTCAAGAATTACTTAGATATGCGTGGCAAACTAGTAATCGATTAACACTTCCAATGAGTGGTACTGGAAGTGCTGCAATGGAGGCAACATTAGCAAATGTTGTTGAGCCTGAAGATACTGTTTTAGTTGCTATCAAAGGATATTTTGGACATCGACTTGCGGATATGGCAGGAAGATATAAGGCAAGGGTAGAAACCATTCAGAAAGACTGGGGTAATGCATTCTCTCTTGATGAAATAGAAGATGCACTGAAAAAATATAATCCGACTGTCTTAGCAATAGTTCATGCCGAAACGTCAACTGGTGTTTGTCAGCCAATGGATGGAATTGGTGATTTATGCAGAAAAAATAATTGTTTACTTCTTGTAGATACAGTAACTTCTTTGGGAGGCGTTCCTCTTTACTTGGATGAGTGGAAAATTGATCTGGCTTACAGCTGTAGTCAAAAAGGATTAAGTTGCCCACCTGGATTAGGTCCTTTTTCAATGAATGAGAGAGCTGAAAATAAAATGAGTAATAGAAAAGATAAAGTTCCTAACTGGTATTTAGATGTTTCTTTGCTTAATAAATATTGGGGTAGTGATCGTGTGTATCATCATACGGCTCCAGTAAATATGAATTTTGGTATTCGAGAAGCGCTCAGATTATTAGCTGAAGAAGGATTGGAAGTTTCATGGGATAGACACAGCAAAAATGCCAAATCACTTTGGAATTCTTTAGAAAATATTGGCTTGGAATTACATGTTAAAGAAGAATTGCGCTTACCTACTCTGACAACAGTGAAAATCCCTAAGGGCATTGATGGTAAAGCATTTACTAAGCATTTGCTAAATAACTTTGGTATTGAAATAGGAGGTGGTCTTGGTGATTTAGCTGGAAAAGTTTGGAGAATTGGTTTAATGGGTTATAACTCGACTTCTACTAATGTAGATAAGATAATAAATATTTTTGAAACTGAATTACCTAAGTTTAGATAATATATTTGCTCTAGCTAGAACTCTTTTATCTTTAAACCAGTCCACGATGATTTTTCTTGATTCTTCTTCCATTATCCCTCTTTCAATTAACATATTGTGATGCGCACTTTTATGTTCTGCGAGATTTATAGTTCCACCTAGTGCGCCTCTTTTAGGATCTTCAGATCCATAAATAATTTTCCCCATTCTTGCTTGTATCAGAGCGCCTGCGCACATTGGACATGGCTCCAGATTTACTATCAATGTACAGTTATTAAATCTCCAATCATTAATTATCCAAGAAGCTTGCCGGAGAGCTACCAACTCAGCATGACCTAGAGGATCTTTCATTGTTTCCCTTCTATTACCCCCATAGCCAATACATCTACCTCTTTCGTCGAGAATGATTGCAGCGATAGGGACTTCCCCTCTCTCTCCTACAAGCTTTGCTTTGGTTAGCAATCTTGTCATCCATTTTATTTTTTCTTCCTGACTCAGTGCGATTGGTTTTGACAATTTTTTAGATGTTTGGAGAATTATCAAATAAAATGTTTATCTAGATATTAATGATTTTTTTGTTTTGAATTTGATCATCCAATACTACAAATAGAGACTTATTTTCTTTGGACCCTTTTGCATCACCTCACAATTTAGATAGAGAACTGCATTCTTTACTTGTTGAAGCCTCAAGTAGTCTTTGTGATTGGTTCGCTGAATCAGGTAGTCAAGCCCCCATAGCTGATTCATTTGTTTTGCCAGAGGTCTATCCAGCAAAAGAAGGTGTTTCTAATAAAGCTTTATTGAGCGAATTGAAATTGTTAATGGATGGTTCCTACCGACCATCCCATCCAAGGTCGCTTGCTCATCTAGATCCACCTCCTTTATCAGCTTCAATTGTTGGAGAGCTAATATGTGCTGGCTTAAATAATAATCTTTTAGCTGAAGAATTATCTCCTAGCTTGTCATTGCTGGAACGGAAGCTATGTAAGTGGTTTTGTGAAAAGCTAGGTTTTGGTGATTTGTCTGGAGGTGTTGCAGCTAGCGGGGGGAGCTTGAGTAATTTAATGGCTTTAGTAATGGCGAGAAATATTGCTGGACTAGCAAGTGATCCAACTGCCGTTTTTTTTGCAAGCGAGGATTGTCATGTCTCATTTTTAAAAGCTGTTCGAATTATGGGTTTAGGAAAAGAATCTCTTCAAAAGGTTCCTACAGATGAAAATGGTGAATTGAAAATTTCAAGTTTGCATTCAATTTCAAAAAAAATTAAAGCTGAGGGGAAGAAATGTTTCGCTGTTGTCGCGACAGCAGGAACAACTGTAAGAGGAGCTATTGATTCACTCTACGAAATTTCTCAATTTTGCCAAAAAGAGAATGTTTGGCTTCATATTGATGGATCAATTGGAGGGATTTATGGTCTATCAAAAATTACTTCAGAAATTGTTCAAGGCTTAGGTTCTGCGGACTCTTTAACGGTTAATCCACAGAAATTATTGGGCGTTGCAAAAACTTCTTCTTTACTGCTTGTAGCTAATAAAAACCATCTTTCTTCAACATTTTCAACTGGATTACCTTATGCGGAACCAATTACAGGAAGTGACTTTCATGGAGGAGAACTTGGAATTCAAGGTACTAGATCCGCTGAGTCATTGAAATTGTGGATTGGTTTGAGATATTTGGGTGAAATGGGTATTGAAAAAATACTTTTGGAGTCAATTAAAAGAAAAAGTTATTTAGAATCAATGATTGATTCATCAAAATTTGAAATAATATCAGGACCTCTACATCTTTTAGCTTTAACACCAATCAATTTTACTTCTTCTCAATCATCTGATTGGTCTATAAAAACAAGAAAATCTTTGTTAGCCAATAATTTTATGCTTTCCAGACCAATGTATAGAGATAGATATTATCTAAAAGCTGTTATGGGAAATCCTAATACTAAATTTGATGACTTAAAACTTTTAGCTAATCTAATTAATGATTCAATTATTTAACTTTTAAATGAATAAAGATATCTTTAATAAGAAAAATATATTGGCTTTAATAACAGCTTTTATATCAATTTTTATAAGTCTAATTTATTTGGTATTGGTTTTTGTTTTAGATTTTAGAGGTCCAATGAATCCTCCACCTTCTGAGGCCTTGATCTCGGTGGTAGCTTTTTGAATTTCTTTTCAACTAATGGATCAATAACCCTTTCATATGCCCTTCGAATAAAACTTTTAAAATATTCATCTCTTTTGTTTAAGTTGTAATGATATTCAACTACTTCTTGGATTCCACCATCTCCCCAATTTTGGTCTTGTTGGAAATAAGTTATAAAACTTGCACCAGCAATCCTAGTTAACCAAGATACACTTATACCTTGAATTACTTTGCTAACAACAAATGTTGGAAGTGATAAACTTAATGTTGAGCTTATTAGTGAAACCCCACCATTAACTAAACCCATAGTTGCAAGAATTTTCCCCATAGAAAATGCTAAATTCTTTGCTCTTTCTTTTGTGATTTGAACACCATATATTCTCGCTATTTCAATAACCATTTGTCCATTTACAGCGGCAGCAGCGATCATATCGATCACTGGTAAGGGTGTTAATATTAATACTCCGCTACTGAGCCAACCATACTTATCAATACATTTTTTAGCTGATTTACTTCTTTGCTTAACTAGCAATCTTTTACCTTCTTTACCAAGATTGCTGCATTGAAGTAATATATTATCTGCGATTAGCTCCTCACCTTCTTCATGTAAAATATATGCTAATCTTCTAATTAAAGCATCTATTTCAGGCGCTGGTTGATAGGGTCTCTTCCCAGGAATTGTAATTGTTTGTGGTGATGCAGATGTACAAATAATATCTTTTGGATCTATAAAATCACTACACCTAGAATTGAGAATTTCTATTAATCTTTTTTCTTCACTTTCTCCTCTTAAATCTATTTTATTAAGAACTATTAAAAGTCTTTTCCCCGATTTTGATAAACTTCTAATTGTTCTTGTTTCTTCAGAACGTAAATCACCTTCGATTACTACTAACATTAAATCAGATTTACGTGCTTCTATTAAGGCACTTTTTTCCCTTTCTCTTCCTGCTTTCCCAGCTTCTAGTATTCCTGGAGTATCAATGATTTTTATTCCTCTTGGAAGTCCTTTAAGTTTTAAACGGAAAGTTTCTTTTGACCTTGTTGATCCCATCTCAGGACTAACTTTACCTACTATTCTTTTTAAAAGTGCTCTTATTAGTGAAGTTTTACCGCTCGATCCAATTCCAAAAACTACTAAAATAATATCCCCTCTCTCTAACTCTAATGAAACTCTATTCTTTTCATCCTTTAGGGCCTTTGCCTTGACTTCATCATTGATTAGTGTGATTAATTGATCAATACTTTTTAATGATTTACTTGCAGCTTGTTTTTTGCTTATAAATGATAAATCTACTGAGTTTTTCTCATTTTTGAGTTTTAATATCGACTTTAAATTGTTTTGTATCCATTCTATTTTTTTTGAATAACTTAAACCACCTACTATTAAAATAGTAATGAATATGGCAGGTAAATTTATCAATCTAATTATTGCTCCCACTAAGCCTACAATTATCAAGCTAATGATAATTATAAAAATGTAAAATATTAGTTTTTTTGATTTATTGATTTTCATATAATAACTACCATTTTTCTATTAATTTAGATTTGATTTTTGGTTGGTTTTTATTATATCAACTATAAAAAAGATTATAGCAATGTTTATTGATACATCGGCTAGATTAAAAATAGGAAAATTAATTGGAATTAGTTCTAAAAAATCAAGAACATAACCTTTAAATAATCTATCAATTCCATTACCTAATGTCCCGCCTAAAAGATATGAAATTCCAATTAAATTCAAAGATGATTTGGGTGGGAATTTCAATATAATAGTAATTAATATTAACGAAGCTAGAATACTTGTAAAGGTAAGAATATCTGTAGAATTGCTAAACAGACTAAATGCAGCACCTTTGTTTTTTACTAGGGTGAAATTTAATAAATTAGGAATAATATTTTTAGATCTTTCAAAGCCTAATGTATATAATACTAAAAATTTACTAATTTGATCTAATATAATAATGTAAAAAGAGTAAGTTATTGTCTTTATTTTTCTATTCTTAAACAAAGTCATTTTAATATTAATATATTTTTTAGAAATATTGCTAGTAAACTTATTGATATGCATAGTAATAATTGAGTTGGAAAAGGTATAAAAGTATTTATCAAAATAAGATCAGATAAATTATCTATCCAGAATCCAAATATTTTACCAAAAATCAGATAAATAATACCAGTAATATGTAAAATGCAAAGTGATAATGCCGTATAAAATGAATAATTAATTAAGTTAGCTTTGGAATTTTGTTCTGCTAAGAAGCCAGTTGTCCATGCAGCAGGAATAAATCCTAATAAGTAGCCGAATTCATGAGTTAAGATATAACCAACACTACCTCCTCCGTGAAAAACAGGTAAATAGAATAAACCTATAGTCAGATAGGAAATTGCAGAAATTGTTCCTATTTTGGCTCCGCAGAGCAATGAAGTCAAAAGAAGCCCTTGGATTTGCCAATTGCTATGAAGTGGGACAATTGAGAGAGAGAGGTGGTCTTGGGGGAAAATTATAAATGATGGTAACATTGCGCATATTATGATTAACATTACGCCTGTTATTGCTTTTGCAGCGCTAGTTAATTTTTGCAATGAATTTAATTAGCAGATCTCCTACATTAATTATTTACAAATTGATTGATATGTCAATAAGATCATTTAGAGCTATTTATTTATAATGAAATTTTCAATTGGAGAAAAAGTCTCCTTACAAGTACCTTTGCCATATCTTAAGACAGCAGATTCCATATCAATGCTAAGACCGCCAGATCTGGTTTCTCTTGACGAGGTTGGCGTAATTATGGGAATAAGGCCAAATGATCTATTAGAAGTGAAATTTAGAAGGGGAAATTTCTTGATTCCTTCTGAAAGACTAAAGATTATGGATACAGATAATTGAAAGTTAAATCCAATTTGATTTGGTTTCCCAGTCTTTATTGATTTTCCGAATAACTTCTTTGTTGCTACAAACACTCAGTAATGGGTTATTTAAATATCTAGTAGCAGCATCTTTGATTTCTTTACTAGTTATACTTTCGAGCCTTAGTAGTATTTTTTTATCGTGATCCTTTTTTAGACCAAGACCTAAAAGATGTGCTTTATGTTCAGCTCTTTGACTAATACTCTGTAAAGAATGGGCCATTTGTCCTCGATATTTTATCTTTACAATATCTAATTCTTCAGGAGATATTTCACTATTAATAATTTTTCCCCAACACTCTTTTAGTAATTGAAGAGTAAGGATAGCTTTCTCTTCAGTTGTAGATGCGTGCATTATAAATGGTGTTTGATTCTCTCTTATGGGATGATAAACTCCTGATTCATAAACTACTCCATACTTTTCTCTGAGAACCTTAAATAATAAACTTGACATTCCATATCCTAAGTAACATGATAATAATCTAAGCAAAATGTCTGATTCATTATCATATCTAATTGTTGCTTTACCTAGAAGTAGAATGACTTGTTGTGTATTTAATGATCTTGTGTAAATACTAACTTTATGTTCGGATGGGATTTCAAAATTCTTATTATTTTCATTTGTATTAATTTGGTTCGTAGGATTTTTACTAATCCCTCTAAATGCAATTGTATTTTCTATATAATTTTCTATTTTATTTGGTAATTTTCCTGAAATTACTAAGTTCTTTTTTCTATGAATTAATGAACTTGCGATTGGTAATATATGTTCTTTATTGATTTTTTTTATATCATCGATTGATCCCAGTGGGTCATGTCCATATGGTCCATCACCATATACCATCTTTCTCCAGCCATCAAATGCTAATTGATATGTACTCTCTTTTTGCCTTCTAATTGCTTTTATTGTTAAATCTTTTTCCAATTCGATCTGATCTATTTGAAGTGCTGGTTTTGTAATCATCCAACCAATTAAAGGAAGAAGATTATAAGCATCACTATCGACACATTTAAGACTTATTAAAAGACCATCTTCATATGTATCGCAATTTAAACTTGCTCCAGAACTGTCTACTATTTCAGCAATTATCCTATTATTGTAAGGTCCACAACCTCTAAGCATCGTCGAGCTTAAAAGTTGATGAATTCCTTTTTTATCTATAGGATCATCTCTACTACCACCTTCTATCCATAATTTTGCGGACATTATATTTTTGCTATTAAGATTGTCTAGAGTTATGTTCATACTTTTATTCAGGTTCAGCAATTAATGTAAATGCATTCTCTGGTTTAAATAATGGAAAAATTAAATCATTTAAGCGTGATGTTGTCCAATATGAAATATCATCTATAGATTGTAATAATGATTGGGGCCTTCCCCATAGAGCTTGATTTCCTAATGTTGTGGCGATTTGAGTACTCAACTCTAAACCAAAATATATATTATTTGTGACTAGTTTTTTTGCACGGTCTAAATCTTTATTAGTAACAAAATTTTTAGTTAATTCTTTGAGGATGTTATTGATTTCAATTTCTACAATTTTAAGATTCTCTTTTGGACAACATACGTCAAGAAGAATCAATCCACCCTCCT
This sequence comes from Prochlorococcus sp. AG-402-I20, assembly GCA_003216975.1. Taxonomy (GTDB): domain Bacteria; phylum Cyanobacteriota; class Cyanobacteriia; order PCC-6307; family Cyanobiaceae; genus Prochlorococcus_B. Next base: position 9,808 of record QCHY01000015.1, on the reverse strand, counting down.
CAAGTATTTGTAAATCTATATCTATTGATTCGATAATGCGTTTTTCTTCTCTTAATTCTTTAACAATAAGACTACTTTTACCTTCGCATAAAATTGTTGCAGCAATTTCTGCTCCTAAGATAATGAGTCGTTCTTTTGCAGGAGGCAGTTTCCATGCTTTCAAGATTCTTCCTCCCTCTAGTCTAGGTATAGTTTCTTTTATATAACCTTTATTAAATGTAATGTTGTTACGTAAATGTGTTTCTTCTCCGATTGGTTTTAATTCCTTAAGCTTACTATTGTTTATTATTGAATATATTTCTTTTGGCAACTCTCCTGCAATACATAGTGCACAGTTTTTACCTATATATTGATCTTTGTGGAATAATTTTATTTGTTTAGCATTTATACTTTTTACAGTTTTTTTATCACCCAGTATTGGCTTAGAATATCTATGAGGTGTTAAACATTCTTTTAGCAATTTCATATAAATAATTTCTTCTGGCTGCTCAATATTTTGTGCGATTTCCTCCAAAACTACTTCTTTCTCCATTTCAAAGGCGTCTTGTTCAATTTTAGGAAATAATAATAAATCTAATATCAATTGAAGTCCTTCTTCTGTCTTTTCTGGTGGTACTAGAACATGATAATGAACATCGTCTAACCCAGTTGCAGCATTACTACTTCCTCCAAGAGATTCAATTTTTATATCGAATTCACCTTCTTTAAGGTTCTTACTCCCTTTGAATATCATATGTTCTAAGAAATGTGCTATCCCTTCTTCACCTTTCCTTTCATAAAGACTGCCTCCTTTGCACCAAAAGTCAATACAAGTTAATGTTGAATGTTCTATATCAGCTACAACACATGTAGCACCATTAGGTAATGACCAATGATTTACTTTCATTCTAAATATCTTAAAGGACTTTAAATCTTTATGCTATATGAATATATGCTAATAAGATTCATAAATTTAAAATCCTTTGGTTTTAAATTTCTTAAATTGTAAAAGATTATTTTAATATTTATAGGATTTTTTTATGTATATTTTATTTTCTATTTAAATTATCCTTATCTACTTGCCTTCTTATTAGTATCTGATTCTTTTTCTAAAATTAACCTTTGAACCTTTTGCTTGTATTCACTTGTCTTTGAGTGAAAAATCTCTTTTATAGTTCTTTTTAGCCTTAATAATCATATAATATTCTGTATGTATATTTATAAATAAACAAATTCTATGAATCTTAGCCAAACCCTTTTAGCTTGAGTTTTTAGTTTTGAAGTCAGTTTTTTGCACTAAAAGTAAATTGAATCCTCTTTTGCTTGAGGCTTTCGAACTTATCAAGAATAGAATCAATTCGATGACTGATCTTGAAATCTTAAATATTGACTCTAAGTCGAGCAAGATTTACAGAAATCTAAATAACGAGGAATTATTAATAATCAACGAATTTTTTCGAGCTAAGGGGTTTAGAAAAATTCATTTGGAAGTGGCAATGCTTGGAAAATCATTGCAAATACTACATTGTGTATTTTTTCCTGATCCATGCTACGAACTTCCCATATTTGGTACTGATTTAGTGGTTAATTCAAATAATATTTCTGCCGCCATTGTTGATTTGTCACCTGTTGGAAAGCATTTGCCCGATTCACTAATTTCTCAAATGAGATCATTACAAGTCCCTAAATTCAATGAACATAGGAAGCTGCCAGAATGGGGATTTATCTTTTCTCCTTATGTATGCTTTATTCGTCCAGTCGATTTCCTCGAAGAAAAATTATTTTTAAAACTTATTGATCAATATTTGTCACTATTGTTATCCTTCTTAGTTAGGGTGGGTTCAGACGAAATTAATTCGTTGGATACAATGGATAGACTTAATTATCAAAAACGATATTGCTCAAATCAAAAACGTAATGATAAGACAAGAGGTATTTTAACAAAATTCTTTGGTGCATCTTGGGCCGATGAATACATTAATAAAATCCTTTTTGATTGTTAGGTATGTCTAAATATTTATCTTTTAAATTCCTATTTTTGCTAGGTATTACTCCCATTTATTTAGTTTTATTTAGTGGATGCAATAATAAAGATTTAAGGGGAAATCAAACTCTAGAGAATACTGGAACTGTTGATAGGGTTGAGGGTGTAGCTGCCTTAGGCCAATTAAACCCGCTTGGCGAAATAAGAAAATTAGCAGCTCCAACTAGTGGAAAAGGTGGTACTCCAAGATTATCTAAATTATTAATTCGTGAGGGTGACTCTATTGTAAAGGATCAAATCTTAGCTGTTTTTGATAACCGTCCTAAACTTGAAGCTAACTTGAAATCTGCGCAAGCTAATTTAAATATATTAATTAGCGAAATAAGAATAAAAAAAAGGGAAATCAATAGATATCAGACCCTTGTTGATAAAGGAGCAGTGGCGCTAATTGTTTTAGACAAGATGAAAGATGATTTGTTGATTTCTGAGACCAGAGTCGTAAAGCTGAAATCTGCTATTGATGCGATTAACGTAGATTTGGAACAAACACAATTAAAAAGTCCAATTGATGGAATTGTTCTCCAAATCTTAGTTCGTGAGGGAGAGAGACCAGATTCGTCGGGTGTAATAAATGTTGGTGCTAACCAATTAATGGAAGCGCTTATTGAAGTTTATGAATCCGACATAGATAGAGTTCAAATTGGTCAAGCTGTTGATTTGGTTAGTGAGAATGGAGGATTTAATGGTTTTTTAAAAGGTCAAGTGAGTTTGATCAGCCCACAAGTCAGGCAAAGGAGAGTGCTTTCAACCGATCCAACTGGCGATGCTGATTCTAGAGTTGTTGAGGTTAGAGTCAAACTTGATAGTTTATCAGCCAAAAAGGTTTCTCATCTAACTGGAATGAAAGTTATTGCACGTTTTCAGCCGTAGTGGAATTCAATAATTTTTTAAAAAAAAGAAAAATACCTCTTGCATGGCTTCTGCTTACAAGACAACCCTTAAGAATATTGGTGGCTATTGCTGGAATAGCATTTGCTGGGATTTTGATGTTTATGCAATTAGGTTTTAGAGATGGTTTGTTTGACGCAAGTGTGACTGTCCATAAGTTATTTGACGCAGATTTGGTTTTAATTAGTCCACGCTCAAAAAGTTCTATAAGTATGAGTGGGTTCCCTCGAAGAAGATTAGTTCAAGCAATGGCACATAAAGATGTTATTGGAACAACGGCTGTTAATTGGAACTTTCTGCTTTGGCGAAACCCTGAAAATTTATCAACAAGATCTATTCTGGCTTTAGGGTTTGAGCCAAGTAAGCCTTTAATGATTGATTCTGATTTTGAAAGAAAGGCTCAAACTTTAAAAAACAAAGGAAGGGTTTTGTTTGATGATCTTTCCAGAGATGAATTTGGACCTATATCTTCATGGTTTAAATCAGGGCGTTTAGTTGAAACTGAAGTTGCAGGTAGAAGGGTAAGAGTTTCTGGAATAGTTAGTTTAGGTCCTTCCTTTGGCGCAGATGGGAATTTAATTACTAGCAGTGAGACATACTTAGAATTATCTCCAGGTAATCCTAAAGGAAGTATTGAAATTGGTTTAGTAAGGTTAAAGAAGGAATCTGATATTGAAAAAGTTGTTCAATCTTTGAATTTAAGTTTGCCTCGCGACGTTAAGGTTATGTCTTTGAAATCATTTATAGATTTTGAAAAGAATTATTGGAAAAGTAGTACATCTATTGGATTTATTTTTACATTGGGTGCTGCAATGGGATTTATAGTTGGTTGTGTAATTGTCTATCAGATTCTCTATAGTGATGTTAGTGATCATTTACCTGAATATGCAACATTAATGGCTATGGGTTATAACTTAAGAAGCCTATTAGGAGTTGTAGCAAGAGAAGGATTAATTCTATCAATTATGGGATATATTCCTGCTTATATTTCAGGACAAGCTCTATATGCGTTGGTTAGATCATCAACTAAATTACCTGTTGAAATGAGTTTTAGCAGGGCGTCAATTATATTTTGTTTGATACTTTTTATGTGTATGGGATCAGCATTAGCAGCTATGAAAAAATTAGCTGATGCTGATCCTGCTGAAATATTTTGATAAACAAATTGATCTTTTAATTTTTAATAATTTATGAAAAATATAAATAATAATACTTTAGATATTGTTTCATTGAACCATTGGTATGGGCATGGAGAAATGAGAAGACATGTTCTCCAATCTATTTCTATGGAAATTGCTCCTGGTGAGGTTGTTTTACTTACGGGACCCTCAGGATGTGGCAAAACTACTCTATTAACTTTGATAGGAGCTCTTCGTAAAGTTCAAGATGGTGATCTTAAAGTATTTGGTAAACAACTTTTTGGGGCCAGCAGAAAAACTAGACAGAATCTTAGAAAAAATATTGGAATGATTTTTCAGGGACATAATCTTTTGAGATGCCTTACTGCTGAACAAAATGTTCAAATGGGTGCTGACCTTTTAAATGGATTCTCATATAAGGCTCGAAGGGCTCAGTCCAGAGAATGGTTAAGAGCTGTTGGATTAGAAGATCATTTGTCTAAGCTCCCTCATGATTTATCAGGTGGGCAAAAACAGCGAGTTGCTATTGCAAGAGCTCTTGCAGCCAGGCCAAAATTACTATTAGCAGATGAACCAACATCTGCTTTAGATAGTTCAACTGGTAGAGAAATTGTTGATTTGTTAAAAAAACTAGCTTTAGAACAATCCTGTTCAGTCTTGATGGTTACTCATGATCCGAGAATATTGGATGTAGCAGATCGTCTCTTGCGAATGGAAGATGGTCAAATATTGCCCTCGGTTTAGTAAATTAGTTAGATATATAAATTTTAGGAACTTTGTATGTCCAAAAGACGAAATCTTAAGAAAGAGAAGCAAGAGAGAAATCGAGCTTATGCCAGGAAATTTAAGAAACGTAAGCTTCGCAATGATGGTAGGGGAGAGGGAGCAGGTAATGGTGTTACCGGGACTGCAAATAATGGTGGAGCTGCTGATTAATAAATCGCTATTCAAATCAATAAATATTCTTTTTAAGTCTTTTAATTTAAAGTGTTTGAAAAAACTTTGACTTTGTTTTTTATTAAGGATGTTAATTAGCGTTGTTATACCTACTTACAACAGACTTCCGATACTAAGAAAGTGTCTAGATGCGTTAGAGAATCAAATTTTTAAAGACAAAATTCATAGTTTTGAAATTGTAATAGTCGATGACGGATCAACTGATGGAACAGTTGATTGGCTAACGAATAATATCGATAATTATCCTCATTTAAGACTTTTTGAACAAATCCATGGAGGGCCTGCTCTAGGAAGAAATCTTGGAGTAGAAAAGTCAAAAGGTGACTTAATTGTTTTCATAGATAGTGATCTAGTTGTTGATAGGTATTTTCTAATGAACCATGTTGAATCCTTGTCAAAAGCTTGGAAAAAACTTGGTAATAGAAAATGTTTTACCTATGGATCTGTAATAAATACTTCTAATTTTAATAATCCAAGTTCTGAACCTTTTAAACTTCAAGACTTGTCGTGGGCTTACTTCGCTACTGGAAATGTTGCTATTGATAAAAATGTCTTAGAAATTTCAGGTCTTTTTGATAAATCTTTTCGGCTATATGGTTGGGAAGATTTGGAATTAGGAGAAAGACTAAGAAATATGGGAGTTAAACTTATCAAATGTCCAAGAGCTATTGGATATCATTGGCATCCAGCATTAGTTCTTGATCAAATCCCGCGGTTGATTCAAATTGAAAAAGAGAGAGCAAAGATGGGATTAGTCTTTTATCGTAAGCACCCAACTTTAAGAGTAAAATTTATTATTCAATACACTTTATTTCATCGTTATCTCTGGGAATTTTTAACTTTTGGTGGACTTATTAATCCAAAGACACTTAGACCTTTCTTGGCTTTTCTAATTAAGAGGGGGCAACCTGGTTTGGCTATGGAATTGTTAAGACTTCCTCTTAATTTGATTGGAGTTAGACAGATTTTCAGAGAAGCATCATTAATTGGTCTTCGGTGAGCCATCGTTTGTTAGATTGGGTAAGCAATTTCAAACCGCACACCTAACTGTTTCGGGTGATATATAAATTTTGATTATTTAATCATTATTTATTTATACCTGTTGGGTGGAGGCGAACCCGGAACCCACAAACAAAATGGCTGTAGTTTCTCTCTCAGAGATGATGGAAGCTGGTGCTCACTTTGGGCATCAGACAAGAAGATGGAATCCCAAGATGTCTCGTTACATCTATTCTGCTCGAAATGGGGTTCATATTATTGATTTAGTTAAAACTGCTGTTTGCATGAACAGCGCCTATAAATGGACAAGAGGAGCTGCCAGAAGCGGTAAGAGATTCCTTTTTGTAGGAACTAAAAAACAGGCTTCCGAAGTAGTTGCGCAAGAAGCTATCAGGTGTGGGGCCTCCTACGTTAATCAAAGATGGTTAGGAGGTATGCTTACAAATTGGACAACTATGAAAGCAAGAATTGATCGATTAAAAGATCTTGAAAGAATGGAATCGAGTGGTGCTATAGCAATGCGCCCCAAAAAAGAAGGAGCCGTATTACGCAGAGAATTAGAACGATTACAAAAATACCTAGGTGGACTCAAAGGAATGAGACGTCTTCCTGATGTCGTTGTTTTAGTTGATCAAAGGAGAGAAACAAACGCAGTTTTAGAGGCCCGAAAACTTGATATACCATTGGTTTCAATGCTTGATACTAATTGCGATCCAGATCTTTGTGAAATTCCCATACCATGCAATGATGACGCTGTTAGATCAGTGCAACTCATTTTAGGTAGATTGGCTGATGCCATTAATGAAGGAAGACATGGCCCCAATGAGTAGTTAATATATTTATTTAATAAATTCTTACTTACCCTTTTCTCACTACCCCAAAATAAAATGGTGGAAATAACAGCTAAACTCGTTAAAGAACTGCGAGATAAGACATCAGCAGGAATGATGGATTGCAAAAAAGCCCTGATAGAAAATAAGGGTGATATGGAAAAGTCTATTGAGTGGCTAAGACAAAAAGGCATTGCCAGTGCTGAAAAGAAATCAGGAAGAGTTGCTGCTGAAGGTGCTGTAGGTAGTTACATTCATACAGGTTCTCGTGTAGGTGTCCTTCTTGAATTGAACTGTGAGACGGATTTTGTTGCTAGAGGAGATTTATTCCAAGGCCTTTTGAGAGACTTATCAATGCAAGTAGCTGCTTGCCCAAGTGTTGAATATGTGAGTGTTGAGCAAATTCCAGAATCAATTGCCAACAAGGAGAAAGAAATAGAGATGGGAAGAGATGACTTATCAGGTAAGCCTGATCAGATAAAAGCTAAAATTGTTGAAGGAAGAATAGGAAAAAGATTAAAAGAAATGGCTCTCCTAGAACAGCCATTTATAAAAGATAGTTCAATAAACGTTGAAGAACTGGTAAAACAAGTTGCTGGTAAAATAGGAGAAAATATAAAGGTTCGTAGATTTACTAGATATACGCTTGGAGAAGGGATTGAGATTCAAGGAACTGACTTTGCAGAAGAGGTCGCATCTATGACTTCAGCTTGATCTTGTCTGAAAAAAAGCATTTATTTGATACTAATTTTGATCCGTTAGATCAAATAAGTTTACTAAAGGAAAAATGTAATAATATATCACCTCATATATATAGGGTATATTCTTTTTATCTAGAGGAACTCAGAACCTCACTGCCTCAAACAATAAAAACCTCATTATTTTCTTTGATTACTGAGAGGCTTGGAGAGGATTTTGGCTTTTCAACAGTCAAATCAAGAAAAATATTTCAGTTGAAAATTGATAAATTAGTTTTAGATACTATTTCATTAATAACAATTGAACATTTATATGAATTGGCCAAGAAAATTGATGAAGAAAATATTCGTCATTTAAATAATGCTAAAAATGAGATATCAAATGCACTAAATATGAAAAATGATTCTGAACAATCAGAATCATTTAGTGATGCTAATTCAATTAATATAAGTTTCATTCCTCCATTGGAAAACTTATCAATTATGGAAGGGTGGAATGGTGAATTAAAAGCACCATATTCAATAGATGATAACGAACCTTATCTAAAAAGTAAAACATTAGAAAGTGATGATCTAATTAAAAATAGAAATAATGAATATGATACTTTAAAAGATGGAGCTAAGAATTCCGATACTTTTAATTTGAGAAGTAAAGATATAGAAATTTTACAGTCAATATTTGCTTTAACTGATGAATCTAATTTAGGAGACTTGGATTCAAAAACAGAAGATTCATCTTTTGAACCTAACTTTTGTGATGATGGAGAAAATAATCGTTTTTTACCACAGGCACCAATTGGATTATATGAGTGGATGGTTTCTATCGATACATCTTTGGTTAGAAGATTGCGCGACCTTTCACATTCAATTAATACTGAGCTTTTAAAGTCTGGGTTGGTAAATACACTTGTTCCAATTAATATTTTAGATGCTGCTTTATCAGGTCAATTGATTTCCTCTAAATCCATATCTAATATTCTTACTTTGAAATTACCAACGAATAATCCATTAGCTTCTGGAGGTTTAGATATTGATTGCTTGCTAATTACTCCTTCGGATATGGAATTTGACAATCCAAGACTTAGAAAAAATAGAACTAATATTAAACATTATCAAAATCTACTCTTGGGTATGATTAAACAACAACGTTACTGGCAAGGTCGCTGCATAGCTGAAGAGGTTAATAAAGAATGGTGGAAAGATACAACAACAATATAAGCAGGACTGATTCTAAATCTAATCCTGAGAATAAATCAAATGAACTAATAACTTGGATTCGATTTTTACAAAATGCTTTAACAGTTGAGGTCGATAACGGTTTTACTAACATTCAAGGCAGATCAAACAAATTTTCTTATTTTATAAGTGGATATTTATCAAGTCCTCCTTCCAGAGCTTTTAATGAATGTGATTTTTCTAAATTGAAGGAATTATCCCTAGATTATGAACAATATTCAACTATGTCTACAGATGAGAGACGTAGAATAATAGTTCAGACTAGACAGACTCTTCATAATCTATACAAATATCAACAAGGTGAAGAGAAAACAGAGTCAAAAAAATTAAAGATAAGAAGATTAAATGACTTTATACTCTATAAGAGAAGTTCTTCGGAAGATTCATTAAGTTTAGAAAGTTCGATCTCAGCCGTTAAAGGTGTGGGCCCAAAACAAGCTGAGAGACTTTCTTCATTGGGTCTTATCTTAATTCGTGATCTCATAAATTATTTTCCTCGTGATTATGTTGATTACACTTCTTTGAAAACTATAGATAAATGTCAAGCAGGTCAAAATGTAACGATAGTCGCAAAAGTTAGAAGATGTAGTTCATTTAAAAGCCCAAAAAATCCAAATCTTTCAATTCTTGAGTTATTTATAAAAGATAAGACAGGAGGCATGAAAGTTACTAGGTTTTTCGCAGGCCGCCGCAATAGTAGCTTTGCATATGTCAAATCTCAGCAGAGTTTGTATGCTATTGGCGCGACTCTTGCGGTAAGCGGCTTAGTTAAGGAAAATAGATATGGCAAATCATTGAATGATCCTTTAATTGAAATCATCGATAGTCCAAATAGTTATTTGAAATCTAGGACTATTGGCCAGATATTTCCTGTTTATTCTTTAACTGAGGGTATTACGGCGGATAAATTTAGAGATATTGTACATTCGACTCTTTATTTGACATCTGAGATAAAGGAGCCACTCCCTAAAGATACATTAAAAAGATTAGACCTACTTTCGAAGAGAGAAGCTTTTTTTTATATTCATAATCCTGAGA
>QCHY01000014.1 GCA_003216975.1 Prochlorococcus sp. AG-402-I20 | reverse complement strand
TTATATTTTTATTATAGATAATGGTATCCTTAATAATTAGATCTGCCGTAACTTTTGGGGTCCCATTAGCTAAATTATATTTACCTTTCAAGCCGAAATAGCCATCTATGGATGAGGGGATAGGTGCAACTAAAGATAACAATGAAAAATTAAAATCAAGTAGTGAAAAACTTCCATTACCAGAGGCTAGATTTCCATTAAAAGTTGCATTAAAAGGTTTTATATTTTCAGCGTTGATAATCTTCAATTTGTTTGTCCAAGCCTTACCAAATGCTTTTGCTTCTAAATTTAAATCAGATAGGGTTGGACCACTTAGTTTAATTTCTGCATTAATTTTCCCATTAAGATCATATGGATTAATAATACTCTCATTATTAATCTTAGAAATCTCTTCTCTATATGAATCCTGAGACCTAGTTAAAGCTTCGAACTGACTATCTATCGAACTATTTGGATAACCAATTATAAATTTTTCTAAATCATCAGCCTTACCAATTGCATCTGAATATTTCAATCCTAATTTAGGGAACTCTAAAGCTGTTGCAGTTATCCAACTAGAGCTTACATTCTTGACTTTAGCTAATAAAGAAAATTCGGACCCATTATTAATATCAAATTTAATCTTTCCATTTTCAGATGGTATTAATTCACCTGTTAAATTAGTTTCTGAATTTTTAATTTGACCTTTAATACTTGCATTTTTTAATTTAAAGCCTAACAATCTAAAATAATCCAAATTCAAATCACCATTAAGAAATAATGGATCAAGAGAAAACATTCCATTACCTGAAACTTCTCCAAAGATTCGTTTAAAGCTTTTCTCAGGCAGGAAAGCTACTTCAACTCGATCTAATCTGAATTTATTAGCGTCCCATTTAAAAGCATTTGATTTAGGATTTAGACTTATTTCGCCTCCTAATCTATTTAGATTTAAATCATTAAAATTACCATCCTTATTAAAGTTAATTTGAAGCTTCCCAGGAATAGAAGCACCTTCTGATTCCATTCTCAAACTACCCCATTTCTTTTCACTTGGAATTCGAGTAAAAGAACCTCTCCATTTTTCCCTTAATCGAATACCATTAATTTGTGGATTATCTAAGGAAAGTTTAATATTAGAGTTCAGTAAAGATAAGGGGCCTTGAAAATCACCTTTTGTATTTAATTTCCCCGATAATGATACATTTAGTATTGGATTTAATGCACCTAAAGGAAAAGATTCTAAATTAAAATTAGCTTTAAGTTTACCAGGAACAAATTGTTTATCAACAACTGAAATTGGTAGTTTTAATCTTAAAGAGAGTGGTTTGTGATCAAAATCTTTAATTTTAATATTAGTTACAGAATTTATATAGGTTTTATCTTTTTTATAAAATGGTATTTCAGATGAATTAGATATATCCCAGTATCCATAATTCCAGTTAGAATCAATTAACTTAAGCTTATAATTATCACATTCTATTTTTGAATTGTTAGTAGACAATGTATCCCTAAGAGGCCCTCCTCTCAGGGATACATTATTAAGCAATAAACCACCCTTACACCTTATCAAACCTTTATTAACTTGAAGTTTTAGACTGCCATTTATATTTCCTCTAGTAATAATATTAGAATTATTTCCTAAAATTCTCTCAAAGATACCAAGACTAAGTTTATTAATTTCTACTTTAGTTTTAAATTCGATTCCATCCCAATAACCCTTTCCTGCAAGATAGATGCTTCCTTGTTTTTTGGAGTCTAGATTAATTGCACCAAAAATTTTTTTCTCGCCAAGATTTAGAGATATATCACCTTTTGCTAATAAATTCGTATCCCCATCATTAAATACAATTTTGGCCGGTTCTCTTAAATTAAATTTTAGTTGAAGATTGATTTTTTTAGGATTATCATTCTGTGGAACAACCCAAAATGAACCAGTATCATTTTTGTTTAATATAATTTCTGTTCCTTTTGGATTAAATATTGCAACTGGTTTCCAATTAAATAAACTCGCTAAAGGAGCAAATTTAATTGTTAAATTTGAAATATCAACTGAAGAAGAATCTTTAACACTTGGAAGCAACCTTGTTGGTCCTAACTCAACTCCCCATGGCCTAAGCCCCCTGTATGAACCTATTTTTAAAGGATGACCTAATGAATTAGATAATGTTTTTTCTATTTGTGGAGAAAAACGGCTTATAGTCCTATCTACTAGTAGATCTGCGCCACTCCAAATCAAAACACCACCCAACGCAGCAAAGGTTCCAGCAAGTCCCCACCGCTTTAATCTTTTAGAACTCCACTCATCTCCCATGAAACATTATTCTCATACTTGGGGGAGCTAACGAACTATAAAGAATCAATTCAGGAGAAACCAGCCTATGTCTATGAGTGAAGTTATCCAACATGTTACTAAATGGCTAGCCTGGGGGGGCTCAGGACTTGGTGTCTTGACTATTTTGGCTTATTTATTTAACTGGGGAATTAAATTCCGACTCACTGGGACGACAATTTTCACACTTTTACTATCTGCTAGTTGCTGGGCCTTTGAGCAAAGTTATACGCCTCCGCTTAATGTCGAAGGTTACAAATATGCTCCTATCGTTTATGACAATGGATATGATTTAGTTGTCGCTCAAGCATCAAATGATTTTCCTAAAGAAGCTATCAAACCAACATTGTTACAAATAGCTGGGAATTTAAAAGGGGGAGGAAGAAATGGCGCTCAGGTCAAAGTCAGACTCAGAAAGATAGAGTCCGCTGGTGATGGAATAAGTAAACCAATTATTCTAGGTGAATTAATAAATGATTTAAAGGAATCAAAGATAATAGAATTACCCGACAGGAATTATTCTGCAAGTGAATATTTATCAATTGATGCTGATATTGAAGAAATTATCCCTCTAGAGACTGATGAATAATAAGTCATTATTAAAAGATCTTCCTAAAAACTTTTTTCAAGAAGAAAAAATACTCCTATCAAATAATATCAAAACATGGGATTCTTTATTATCTATTAGTGATGAAGAAATAAATCATCTAATCTATGGAAGTCTTGGAAGTGTTCGCAATCTAAAAAGACTTAAATGCATAGCGTATTTTATATGTACTTTAGATATTCAACTTAACGAAGCTGCCTTGTTGATGCACTCAGGATTAATTTCTAACAAGGCCATTTCAAGACTTTCTCCTCAAGAGCTAGTTCAAAAGACTGGACGCTTTGAACGAATTCTTCGAACAGGAAGAATTCCAATAATAGATCTAAAAAAAGCTCATTTTCTAATAGAAAAAGCGAAAAAAAACATTATTTAATTTACTCAAGAACCATTAGGTAATAGAATATAATTAATTCATGAGAAACTTTATAAAATAAAGGGAATGAATAGTTTACTAATCACTTTAATATTTACATCATTTGGAATCTGTCAAGCTGTAATGGCTCAATCAAGACTTCTTGAAGGTGTAAAAAGAAATCCTGATGAAGCGAAGTCTATTTGTGAAAGTTTTAGAGAACTAAATAAAAAAAACTTTTCAGCAGGTTCACAAAAATCTATTCAGACAATCTCAATTCAAAAAAATATAAGTGAAGTTGATGCTGAGATCCTTTCTATGTACGTAAGAGGTCTTTATTGCCCAGAAACTTTTTAAAAGGTAATGAGTTCAATAGGATACAGGGACGAATACTTACGACTTAGAGACGGAACATTACTAAAATCTCGAATCTGGTCGCCTCAGGGGAACGGTCCATGGCCTGTCTTACTTATGCGCCAGCCTTATGGAAGAGAAATTGCTTCTACAATTACATATGCCCATCCATCTTGGTGGGCTAGCAAGGGCTATCTAGTTGTCATACAAGATGTACGAGGCCAAGGTGGATCTGAAGGGGAATTTTCAGGTTTCAGTCAAGAAGCTTCAGACACTAGTCAAACTCATAATTGGGTACGGTCCATGCCTGAATGCAATGGATTACTAGGAACATACGGTTTTTCATATCAAGGATTGACACAACTCATAGCGGAGGAAGGTACTACTCCACCTGACTGCATTATTCCTGCAATGACAGGCCTTTCAGAGGACGAGCATTGGAGTTGTGATGGGGGAGCGTTTTGGTGGCACTTGGGAATTGGATGGGGTTTGCAATTAGCCGCCCAAAAAGCACAAAGAGAGAAAAATTGGGCCGCTTGGCATGAAATACGTGAAAATCTTGAATCGAAAAAATATTTATATAACGGTCATGATTTACTTCAAAAGAATGACCCAGAGGGCATGGCATATAAATGGCTAAATCTTTCGTCTAGCAAAAATCCTCAATGGAAAACCTATGAGCCATTAGATAGCTGGTTAAAAAAGCCTTTGCTTCTAATCGGGGGTTGGTGGGATCCTCATTTGAGAGGGATTTTAAAAATTTTTGAGAAATCTAAAAAGGCAGGAGGCAATCCTAAATTACTAATTGGTCCGGCTACTCATCTTCAATGGTGGGAAGGAGCACAACGCACCCAGTTAGATTTTTTTGATTCTCATTTAAAAGAAAAAAACAAAGAGATTCATTTCCCTCAAATCAATCTATGGAATCTAACCACTAAGAGTTGGGAGCTTTCGGTTCAAAATAAAACTCCAACATGGAATCTTCGTAGCGAAGGTTTAGCTTCAATAAGTCATCTTGAAGGATGCCTAGTCCAGAATTCTGATTTAGAAGCAGATGGTGAAGTGAATTTAGTTCACGACCCATGGAGACCAATACCAGCAATTGGAGGACATCTCAGTGATACAGCTGGTGAAGCGAACAGATTTAAGCTTGATACTCGACCTGATGTCGCAGTATTTACATCAGACCCATTTTTAAAGGATCTTAGGCTGGAGGGTATTCCAACTCTTTTTTTAGAGACAAAGTGCGACAGGGAAAGTTTTGATCTGTTCGTTGCATTATCAATAATTCCTAATAGGGTTGAGAATACTGCCACTCAACTTTCAACTGGTGTACTCAGAATTGCCAATTGCGATCAAGGAATAAAAAGCACTAGACAAATCAAATTTCAACCAGTTCTCGCAACATTTAAAGAAGGAGATCGTTTAAGAATTTCAATCTCAGGGGCTGGATGGCCAGCAATTGGAATAAATCCTGGACAGAGTCATTATTTATGCGAAGGGCCTAGCCCTCACTGCTTAGTGACTACAATTACACTCTTACTATCAAATTCAAAACTTAAATTTGAGTCACTTATTTCCTCTTAGGGGTTCAATATTTACTTGCATAGGATTAAGCTAACTAGCTATTTCAGAAATAAGTCATGTCCGTGTCTATCCTTCTAGATTCTTTGAGCGATGACGGACAAAGACTTTCTGAATGCAGACATGAAAGTCCTTTTTCTATTCTTGGTCCTCAACCATTTAAAGATAAATGGATAATTCGAATATGGATGCCTGAGGCAACTGCAGTTGAGCTGAGAACACAAGAAACGAAAATTCAGCTACAAAACCCCAACCATGAATGGATATTTGAGGGGGTTTTAGAAAAAGATCCTGGTACTGACTATCAAATAAAAGTAAATAGAGGAGGAATTGAACATGTTCAGCATGATCCTTGGAGTTTCCGTAAAGAGTGGATGGGTGAAATTGATAGACATCTTTTTGCGGAGGGAAATCACCATCATATTTGGCGAAAAATGGGTGCTCATCTCACTGAAATAGATAAAAAGCGAGGGGTTATGTTTTGCTTATGGGCTCCTCATGCAAAAAGCGTTTCTGTTATTGGTGATCTCAATTCATGGGATGGCCGGCATCACCCTATGCAACAACGTCTGGGAGGAATTTGGGAACTATTCATACCTGGTCTAAGTGAAGGAGATTTATACAAATATGAAATCAGGACTGAAAAAGGACATTGCTACGAGAAAGCCGACCCTTATGGTTTTCAACATGAAGTAAGGCCTGCAAAAAGCTCAGTCATATCAAAAATCGATTCATTTCAATGGAATGATCAGTCTTGGATATCCAAGCGTGACAATAGAGACCCCTTAGAGCAACCGATATCGGTTTATGAAATGCATTTAGGGAGCTGGATGCATGCATCCTCAGGCGATCCATTTATCAACTCAAACGGACAGCACAGAGCCCCCGTTCCAGCAGCAGATATGAAGCCTGGCTCAAGATTGCTTACATACAAAGAGCTGGCAAATAAAGTTATTCCTTATGTCAAAGAGCGTGGCTTCACTCATATCGAGCTTATGCCCATTTCCGAGCACCCTTTTGATGGCTCATGGGGGTATCAAGTTACTGGTTGGTATGCACCTACAAGTAGATATGGATCACCAGATGAGTTTCGTGCTTTCGTTGATTCATGCCATAACGAGGGAATAGGAATCATTCTCGATTGGGTCCCAGGCCACTTCCCTAAAGATCAGCATGGACTTGCTTATTTTGATGGAAGCCATCTATACGAGCATTCAGATCCCAGAATTGGAGAGCACAAAGAATGGGGAACATTAATTTTTAATTATAGTCGAAATGAAGTTCGGAATTTTTTAGTTGCAAATCTAATTTTCTGGTTTGATCAATTCCACATAGATGGAATACGTGTTGATGCAGTTGCCTCAATGCTTTACAAAGACTATCTTCGTCCGGAGGGTGAATGGATCCCTAATGAAGATGGAGGGAATGAAAATTTTGAAGCAGTTAGATTTCTACAACAGGCTAATCACGTTCTTTTTCAACATTATCCAGGTGCACTTTCTATTGCCGAAGAATCAACAACATGGACTGGTGTAACCAAACCAACTGACATGGATGGACTCGGTTTCAATCTCAAATGGAACATGGGTTGGATGCACGATATGCTCGATTATTTTGAAATTGACCCATGGTTTAGACAATTCAATCAAAATAACATTACTTTCTCCATTTGTTATAACTTTACCGAAAACTTTATGCTTGCTTTAAGCCACGATGAAGTCGTTCACGGGAAAAGTCATCTCTTACACAAAATGCCAGGTGATGACTGGCAGAAGTATGCTAATACACGAGCCTTGCTTGCATATATGTGGACACATCCAGGTAAAAAAACAATATTTATGGGAATGGAATTTGGGCAGCGCCAAGAATGGAATGTTTGGGATGATTTGCAATGGGATCTTCTAAATTATGAACCTCACAAAGGAATACAAAAATTAGTAGATGATTTGAATAGCCTTTACAAAAAAGAGCCTGCATTATGGAGAAATGATTTTGACGAATACGGATTCCAGTGGATTGATTGCGATGATAATAAAAATTCAGTAATCAGTTTTATGAGAAGAGAAAAAACTAACGGTGAATGGTTAGTAATAGTGGCAAACTTTACCCCTCAAAATCATTCTAATTACAGAATAGGTGTTCCTGTTGATGGCTTCTATGAAGAAATTCTCAACACAGATGCGAATCAATATGGAGGCTCAAATCTAGGTAATATGGGAGGGAAATCAACAGATTTATACAACATACATGGCTATGAAAATTCGATAGATCTTTGTCTTCCTCCTCTTAGCGTTTTGGTTCTTAAGCATAAATGCAAGAAGAATTAACCTTCCTCGAATAGAAATGTTTCACCTTGCCTCATAACCTAATTTCAACTGTCGTCTGGATGTAAAAATTCAAAAGGTATGACGAACTTTTGCAGAGAACCTATTTCATGATTTTCAAGTTACTGCTTCATGTAAGTTTTTCGATTAAAAGGACAAAATAATGAACGACACTATTCCTTTACTACTTCGTGCCGCTCGCGGAGAAAATGTTGAAAGGCCCCCGGTTTGGATGATGCGACAAGCGGGGAGATACATGAAGGTATATCGAGACCTGCGTGATAACCATCCAAGTTTTAGGGAAAGATCCGAAAACCCCGATCTTTCTTATGAAATTTCAATGCAACCTTTTAAAGCTTTTCAACCAGATGGAGTAATACTTTTTTCAGATATCTTGACTCCTCTTCCTGGAATGGGAATCAACTTTGACATCGTTGAAAGTAAAGGACCCTTGATAAACGACCCAATAAGAAGCCTAAAACAGGTTAAAGATCTAAAACCCCTTCAACCAGAAGAAAGCATGTCTTTTGTTGGTGAAGTCCTTGGAAGGCTAAGGGAAAGCGTTGGGAACAAGGCTGCAGTTCTTGGATTTGTAGGTGCTCCATGGACTCTTGCTGCGTATGTCGTAGAAGGGAAAAGCAGTAAAAATTATGCCGTTATCAAGGCGATGGCATTCCAAGAACCAGAACTACTGCATCAACTTTTAAATCACTTTGCAGAATCAATTGCGAACTACTTGTCTTATCAAATCGAATCTGGGGCCCAAGTAGTTCAAATGTTTGATTCATGGGCGGGACAATTAAGTCCACAAGATTATGACGAGTTTGCTGCACCTTATCAACAAAAAGTAGTCAATTTAGTAAAAGAGAAACATCCGGATACACCTATGATTTTATATATCTCTGGTAGTGCTGGAGTTCTTGAAAGGATGGGACAAACCGGAGTAGATATAGTCTCTTTAGATTGGACTGTTGACATGGCTGATGGACTAAAAAGGCTTCCTCAAACAGTAGGAGTCCAAGGGAATGTTGATCCAGGACTTTTGTTTGGTACTCCTGATGCAATTAGATCAAGAATTGTTGATGTCGTCAAAAAAGCCAAAGGTAGAAAACATATTCTTAACCTTGGTCATGGAATACTTCCTGGGACGCCAGAAGAAAATGCAAGAGTGTTTTTCGAGGCTGGCAAAAACGTCAATGAAATTATAAAAGTTTCATCTTGAAAAACGAAATAATTTTGATCACAGGTGCAAGTGGATGTATTGGACAATACATAACAAATTGGCTAATCGAAAACTCAAGTTCAGAATTATTTTTATGGGTTAGAGATCCAAAAAAAATAACTTCAATAAATTTAGAAAATCCAAGGATTAAAATTTTAGTAGGAGATTTGAGACACTCAAATAAGTTCAAGAAAGAAATTTCAGAAGTCAACAGAGTTATTCATACTGCAACAGCTTGGGGAGACCCTAAAAGAGCGAAAGAAGTGAATATTGATGCAGTAAAAAATTTGCTCAATTTACTAAATCCTTCAAATATCAAGCAAATTATTTATTTCTCAACTGCAAGTGTTCTTGATAGAAACTTAAAATTGTTACCGGAAGCTTTTACCTATGGAACAGAGTATATACAAACGAAAGCACAATGCCTTAGAGAGCTTGAATCTCATAAGCTCGCAACTAAGATCATTGCTGTATTCCCAACACTAGTTTTTGGCGGTCGTTTAGACGGAAAAAGTAAATTCCCAACTAGTTATCTAACGGAAGGCCTCAGAGATGCATTGAAATGGATCTGGCTAGCAAGATGGATAAAATTATTCTCAAGGTTTCATTTTATTCACGCAGCAGACATTGCTTTCATATGCGGGCATCTGGCCACCTCTAATTTCAAACCTGCACAACCTGTTATTGGCAGTAAAATAAAAAAATTAGTTTTAGGGCAACCCTACATAAGTATTGATGTAGTAATTCAGACGCTTCTAAGATGGAAAGGAATGAGTAAAGTCCCTCAAATCCCTATCTGGACTTGGCTTATTGAACTCTTAACGACGTTACTACCAATTCAAATTACAAAATGGGATAGATTCAGTCTTAGACAAAAACACTTTATACATGAACCCGTAACCTCTCCTGAGACCTTTGGAGGTATCAGCTATGCCAAAACTCTAAGTCAAGTTTTACATAATTCTGGTTTAACTAAACACTAAAATGTAAAACAGAAGCTAAAGTAGTAAAATTAATAAAAGAGAAGAATTAATTTCATGATTCGTTCTATTTCAACAGCGTTATTTGCTTTCTTTGCATTTCTAGTAATTGGCGTATCCAATGTGAATGCTTCAACTGTTGAAGTCAAGCTTGGAACTGATGCAGGAATGCTAGCTTTCGAACCAAGCACCCTCAACATAAGTGCTGGTGACACAGTAAAGTTTGTAAACAACAAACTTGCTCCTCATAATGCCGTTTTTGACGGAAATGATGATCTAAGTCATCCAGATTTAGCTTTTGCTCCAGGAGAGTCTTGGGAGAGAACTTTTAGCACAGCTGGAACATATGACTTTTACTGCGAGCCTCACAGGGGTGCAGGCATGGTTGGAAAAGTCGTAGTCAAATAAATATCCAAAAAAATTTATTAAGGATGGGGTCTCCCCCATCTTTTTTTTTGAAAAAATATATTTAGAAATTCAATCAAACGTACTAAGTATTATTTTTTTAATAGAAACAATTGCAATTTAAAACATCAAAGGATTTTTTATTAGTTGAGGAAAATCTTTAATTCTCTATCAAACGGGAGAATTTTAATTACGATAAAACTGATAATAAATATGAATAAAAGATCGAAGATAGATAAAATCAAGATATTAAAAATTGAAGTAATTAGCTCAAAAAAACTTAAAGTGATTACACAAATTTATTATAACAAGAAAGAAAAGGTCGGTTTTCTTATATCCATACAATCAATAAACTTGAATAGTATAAATTCGGCAATTAATTCTAAGTATGAAGGTAAATCCTGACGATTTTACTAACAGTGCTTGGCAAGGGATCATTGATGCAAAAGATTTAGCATTAACTGAAAAACATCAGACTTTAGAAACAGAACATCTTCTTTGGTCTCTTCTAAAAAAAAATGAAATCGCAATAAAAGCGATAGAGAGATCGGGCGGGACAATAAAAAAGTTACTCACAGAAATAGAAGAATTTATAAAAAACCAACCAAAAATGCTGAAGGCCCAAGAATCCATTTTCTTTGGTAAAAATATATCTTTTTCAATTTCAAGAGCAAACAATATTAAACACTTATTCAAAGATGAGTTTATTTCAAGCGAACATTTAGTGATTTCCCTATTTGATGACCAGAGAGTTTGTCATAGATTATTTGAACAAAATCAAATCAACAAAAATAGCCTTCTTAAGGCTGTAAATGCTATCAGAGGGGACAAAAAAGTGACCCAAAAAAATGCTGAAAATAGCTATGAAGCTCTGCAGAAGTACGGCCAAGACCTTACTTCTGCCGCAAGAGATGGAAAATTAGATCCTGTAATTGGAAGAGATGAGGAAATCCGAAGAACGATTCAAATACTTAGCCGCAGAACTAAAAATAATCCCGTATTAATTGGGGAAGCTGGCGTAGGAAAAACAGCAATTATTGAAGGTTTAGCACAAAGAATTATCAACGGAGATGTTCCTGCAGCCCTTGAGGAGCGTCAACTAATTTCCTTAGACATGGGGGCACTTATAGCAGGTGCAAAATTCAGAGGTGAATTTGAAGAGAGACTTAAGTCAGTTCTTAAAAATGTCACAGATTCAGAAGGAAAAATAATTTTGTTCATCGATGAAATACATACTGTCGTAGGAGCAGGAGCGAGTGGTGGTGCAATGGACGCTAGTAATCTCCTAAAACCAATGCTTGCCAGAGGTGAACTGAGATGTATTGGAGCAACAACAATCAATGAACATAGAGAAAATTTTGAGAAAGACCCTGCGCTGGAAAGAAGGTTTCAGCAAATACTTGTAAAACAACCCTCAGTCCAAGATACGATTTCGATCTTACGTGGACTAAAAGAAAGATATGAAGTGCATCATGGTGTTCGTATTTCTGATAACGCTCTCATAGCTGCAGCGATATTGAGTGATAGGTATATACCCGAGAGGTATTTACCTGATAAAGCTATTGATCTAATAGATGAATCAGCATCGCGTTTAAAGATGGAAATAACATCAAAACCAGAAGAAATTGATGAGATCGATAGAAAAATCATCCAACTTGAAATGGAGAAATTATCTTTGGAGGGTGAGTCAGACACTTCAAGTCAAGAGAGACTCGAATTAATTACTAAAGAACTTGCATTATTAACAAAAAATCAAATCGAAGTAAACAAGAAATGGAAACAAGAAAAAGAGTCAATTGAAGAAATTTCAACACTTAAAGAAGAAATTGAAAAAGTACAACTAGAAATAGAAAAAGCAAAAAGGAATTATGATCTCAACAGGGCTGCTGAACTTGAATACGGGACGCTTGTAAACTATCAACAAAATTTACAAGCTAAAGAACTTAATTTAAAAAATTCGTCTCAAAATGCTGAGAAATCACTTTTGAGAGAAGAGGTTTTAGCCGATGATGTAGCTGAAATAATTGCAAAGTGGACATCTATCCCAGTTAAAAGACTTGCTCAAACTGAAATTGAAAAATTACTTAATCTTGAAGCTGAGCTACATAAAAAAGTTATTGGTCAAAATAAAGCCGTTCAATCAATATCTTCTGCAATACAAAGATCCAGGACAGGACTTAGTGATCCAAGCAGACCAATTGCAAGTTTTTTATTTTTAGGACCGACAGGCGTGGGCAAAACAGAATTGTCTAAGGCTTTGGCTTCTCAACTTTTTGATAGTGAAAATGCCCTAATTAGAATAGACATGTCTGAATATATGGAAAAACACTCTGTAAGTCGCTTAATTGGTGCTCCTCCTGGTTACGTTGGATACGAAGCAGGTGGACAATTAACAGAAGCAATCAGAAGAAAACCTTACTGCGTTTTGCTATTCGATGAAATTGAAAAAGCACATAAAGATGTTTTCAATGTATTGCTACAGGTACTTGACGAGGGCCGAGTAACCGATGGGCAAGGAAGAACAACAAACTTCAAAAACACTATTATTATTCTCACCAGTAATTTAGGAAGCGAATTAATCGCTGATAATGATATAGCTAATAATCTTTCGGCAAATATAGATGAACTTATTAATCAAGAACTAAAATCAAATTTCAAACCTGAGTTCCTAAACAGACTTGATGAAATAATTATTTTCGAACCACTTAAAAAAGAAACTCTACTTAAAGTAGTTGACTTACAATTAAATAGTTTAAGAGAAAGATTAGAAGCGAAAGGAATCAAGCTTGAGATTAATAATGATGTTCTATTTTTAATTACTGAACTTGGATATAATCCGAGCTATGGCGCGAGACCATTAAAAAGGGTTATTCAAAAAGAATTAGAAAGTGAAATAGCGAAATATATACTAAAAGGTAAATACAAAGAGGGAAGCACCATCAAAATAGAGAAAAAAGATTCAAAATTAATTTTCAACTAAAAAATATAACAGCTTTAAACAAATTGTATCTTAACCAAAAGAACTGAGGCTATCAAGGTTTAAACCATTCAGGGAAGAAGGTATAACTAGCAGAATTAATATCATTTTCATGCGCTATTGCTTTCCAACAACAAGATCTACCTTTCTCTCTTGAAAATAGTAAATCATTAGCCCATCCCCAAACTAATGCAGCAGTTCCCTCCATCCCAACATTATCCATGACTCTAAGATCCAGTACTTCATCAGAGTGAAGTTTTTTCCATGTTTCAAGAAGAGGGTCATCAAAATTGACTAGAAAAGTATGATCAAAATGATCTCTTAACTTCTCTTCCAAAGTCCTCAGACTTGAAAAATCGACAACGAAACCATTTTCATCAAGTTCATTTGAAGCAAAATAAAAAGTAAAGCTTCGACTGTATCCATGAACATAACGACAGTGTCCTTTATGTTTCCATTGGCGGTGAGAGCATGGATAGCCTTTAAAATGCTTTGAGCAATTAAATGGAATATCTTTAATCGTCATAAAAAGATGAATAAAAAACCATTAGAGGATTAAATTTAAATAATTAGAGTTTAAAAGCCTAGTTAGCTTAATTAAAAATGCTTTTTATAGATAATCTACATTTTGATCAAAATGGCTTGATCCCAGCCATAGCGCAAGATTGGGTCGATGGCTCCATTTTAATGATGGCCTGGATGAACAAAGAAGCCATTACGAAAACATTAGAATCTGGCGAAGTTCACTATTGGAGTCGGTCACGGAAAGAACTTTGGCACAAGGGGGAAACAAGCGGTCATTTTCAAAAATTGAAAGGAATTAGGACTGATTGCGATTCAGATACAATACTTTTATCAATTGAACAAATTGGTTCAATCGCATGTCACACAGGAAAAAGAAGTTGTTTCTTTAAAGATTTAGAATCAAATGAAGACGTTCTCTACCCTCCATCTGATGCTTGTAGTGAATTATTCAAAGTCATAGAGAGTCGTAAAAGTAATCCTGAGGAGGGAAGCTATACAAATAGTCTTCTAAAGGAAGGCGATAATAAAATCCTAAAAAAAATAGGCGAAGAAACAGCGGAATTTATTATGGCTTGTAAAGATAAAAATCCGATTTCAGTTGCTAATGAGGCTGCAGATCTAGTTTTCCATCTGCAAGTTTCTTTAGCGCATCAAAATGTTTCTTGGGAAGACGTTCTAAAAGTTTTAGTTAAAAGAAGAGGTAGTCCAAGAAGAAATTAATAGCGAATCCATAAGCTCCTAGATTATTAAATTCATCATAAACAAGACTCTTTGGTAAAAATACACATACTTAGACGAAAAAAAGTCTTGAAAGAGAAAAAAACAAATTAACTGATTTTCTTAAATATTTGGTAATTCATTGATTTTCTAAAATCATGCTTAACACCTGAGAATAAATTTTATAGTCTAAGAAAACTTTAAAAAGTTTCGTAGATCAAGAAAATAATTTAGAAAAATCTTTCATATCAATGGTTTTGAGATATTTAAAATAAAAAAAAAATTATCTAATTTCATTTATAAGAAGCCAGGCAAAATATTTAGGAAACTTCTTGTGACTTATTTGACCTATTTAAGGCATGAAGAATAGATAAAGGATAAATAATAAATTCCGAACACTTTATTACGCCTATTGAAAGTAAACAATTTTTCTCTAGGTTATTAATATAAGGAGGAATAAATCGTGAGTTCTTTAAGCGACTTTCTTGGAGAAATAGGAAGACACGAATTGCTCACACCAGAGCAAGAGCTCACAATGGGTAGAGAAGTGCAAGCCATGGTTGCACTTAATGAACGCTGTCAAAAAGCTGGAGGCAATGGGCCAGAGTGCGAATATTCAGTCGCCGAGAAGAAAACACTTAAAGCAGGTGAGAGAGCCAAGAATCAAATGATCACCGCAAACTTGAGGCTTGTTGTAAATTTAGCTAAGCGATACCAAGGCAAAGGTCTTGACCTTCTTGATTTAATTCAAGAAGGTACATTAGGGCTAACAAGAGCTGTTGAAAAATACGATCCAAAAAGAGGTCATCGATTCTCGACTTACGCTTATTGGTGGATTAGACAAGGATTAAATAGAGCACTGTCAACACAGAGTAGAACTATAAGAATCCCTGTAAACATAAATGAAAAGCTAACAAAACTTCGTGCTGCCAAGTCTCGATTAATGCAAGAACTTGGTATTCATCCCTCAGCCAACCAAATAGCAATACAAATGAAAGTTCCTTTAGAGGAAGTAGAAGAACTACTTGCATGCGAGTTGAGAAGTATCACAGTAAGTTTGCAAGGCGCCGTCAAATCAAAAGCAGATCCTTCAGAACTTGTCGATATTCTTCCAAGTGAGGAAGCTCCCCCTATGGAACTAGCTGAATTAGCAGAAAGGAGTGCATCAGCTTGGTCGTTATTGGATAAATCAAATCTCACACCCAAAGAGAGAACCATACTCAGTCTTCGATTTGGCCTAGATGGGTCTAATGAATGGAGGACACTAGCTGAAGTAGCAAGACAAATGAATTGCAGCAGGGAATATTGCAGACAAGTAGTACAGCGTGCATTAAGAAAACTGAGAAAGGCAGGGGTTCAAAGTGGTCTTTTAGAGACAAGTATTTAGCTTATGGTTAGCTCAAGAAACTCAAATAAAGAAGTACTTGAAGCAGAAGTACTTGAAAGTTCTGTTATAGACGAGGGGGTACTTAAAAAGATCTTATTAAGAGCAGGCAGAGCAATTGCAAAGCCTGCTTTAGAGGGATTTGAACTCATCATGGATAACTCAACCCCCCCCCAGGTAAGAATATCCATCATCGGAGCACTTACTTATTTAATTGTGCCTCTTGACTTTATTCCCGACTTTATTCCTGCGACAGGTTTCAGCGATGATCTTGTAGCCTTAACGGCTGTAATTAGCCTTTGGCAACATCACCTCAATCCCGAGATAAAGCTAAGAGCAAAATCAAAGCTTGATAAATGGTTTCCACTATGAACAAGGAGCGCTGGTCAAGAGACATAGAAGAAGATCTAATCTTTTTTATTAAAGATTGGTTGAGACAAACAGGAAAAACACAATCAGAACTTTGCAAGAGTCTTAATCTCCCTTCAGCCAGAATGCCAACTTTAATTGACTCTTTAAAAAAAGATTTTAGCTCTGGTGGAATTCCAAAAATTGCGAGTCGACTTTGTGAAGTTGAAGAGTTATGGACAAATGGTGTAGGAGGGAAAACAAAAAATAATTTTGACTTAAATTCTTCTGGACAACTTGATCTTCTTGACGAAATTTGTGAGGACTTATCAAAGATTAATTTCGACAAATAAGGTTTACAAGACTATGAAAAAAAAATTAAGAAATTTTTTTCTATTCAGTTTTTGTTTCACATTTTTTTATTTAAGTTTGCTGAAAGGACTAAATGCTATTGAGGCAGATTTAGGGGAAAATCTTTTCAAACACAGCTGTGCAGGATGCCACATGAATGGCGGGAACATAATCAGAAGATCAAAGAATTTAAAAATTTCATCATTAAAACGTAATGGAATTGACAATCCAGAAACTATAGCGAAGATAGCAAGACAAGGAATAGGAATAATGAGTGGATATAAAGATGAGCTAGGAGAAAATGGTGATGAAATTGTAGCTAATTGGGTCTGGGAACAAGCTCAAAATGCTTGGTTCCAGGAGTAAATTTCGAAATCAGTCCATATTCCCTCTCTCCAGTAAACGTCCTCTTTTATAAGACTTCTGATATGCTCAATATCATCAGATTTAAATATCCCAAAAACATATCTATTACATTTTGTCGGTCCTAATGTTATTAAAATACCTTCTTTCTTAAATAATGAGAGTCTGTGTAAATGCTCTTCCCTAAAAGGTGTTCTCTTTATTAGAGCATCTTCACAGTAAGACCCCCAAAGTACAAATTGATCCATGGTTTTCAAGTTAAGTAAAGACAATCTTTCTCAAGATAAAACATAGAAAAGAATTCAATATTCAGCTTAATCTATTTCTATTTAAAAAAATATTAGTTAGTCGCAGCTCTTAGTTCCTTACAAAAAGAACCGGCTTCTTCGACTTTCATTTCGATAGAGGCATTAGCAATTCTTTTGACTAAGGCACTACCAACAATTGCGCCATCAGCTCCCCATTCTCTAACTTGTTGAATATGTTTTACCTCCGAGATTCCAAAGCCTACAGCAATTGGACTAGATGAAGAATGTTTTAGTTGTTTAACAAGAGTCTCAACATTATCTTCTAGTGAAGACCTTTCTCCTGTTACCCCAGTAACACTAACAAGATAAGTGAATCCATTAGAAGTCGCTGCAATTTTTTTCATACGGTCCTTTGGTGTTGTGGGTGCAACAAGTAAAACCAAATCAATTTCTTCATATTCAGCTATCTTAGAGAGCTTTTCTGCTTCCTCTAAAGGAAGATCAGGAACGACAAGTCCTGAAACACCTACTTTTGAAGCTTGTAAGCAAAATTCTTCCAGACCTTTATTAATAAGTGGATTTGAGTAAGTAAATAAAATTATTGGTATTGACAATTGATCTCTCAATTCAGATAACATTTTAAAAACCCTGTCAGGAGAAGTTCCCGCAGAGAGAGCTCGAGAAGCTGCTAATTGAATAATCGGACCATCTGCTAAAGGATCACTGTATGGAATGCCTAGCTCAATCATGTCAGCACCATTTGCTTGAAGTTCTAACAAAATCTTTGCTGTGGTTTTCAAATCAGGGTCACCTGCCATAAGGAAAGGCATTAATGCAATTCTTTTCTCCTTTTTTATTTTGGAAAAAGACCTACTAATATTTGTACTTTTCAATGTTCTAAGCCTTGGGTATCTATCTTTTTTATCATTTTTGCATCCCTAAGAGTAAAAAATTATTGAGATTTAGTAATTAAAACTTAAGTTTGTTCAATACTTTCTTCCTCAACGGTTTTTAGTAATTCAATTTTTTCTTCTTCTGTCATGGCCTCAAACTTTTCTCTAATTTTTTCATCAGTCAATTTTTCATAAGCCTCTCTGTATCTTTTACGTTGCTCCATAAAAGTCATATTCCCAGAAAAAACCCTGAATAGGTAAGAAGCGGTCCATGCAAAAATAATTAAAATTAATATTGACTGTGCTGCAATACCCGCAGATATTGATTCAAATCCAAATAACTGAAACACTTCATATCCCAAGCCGCCTAAAACAAAAACAAGCAAACCTATTTGAAAAACCTGTGCTCTTGTCAAAGTTCAAGACTCCTCTTTTCCATTCATTCTTAAATTAAGAAACGGTGCAAACAAAACCATTCCAGGAAAGAAAAGAAACACAAGTCCATATATAAACAAGCGTTCTAACTTTCCCATAACATTCCAACGATTATTCATCCAATAAAAAAGAAATAAAGGAACTACCAATAAATACGCCCCTCCCAATACCGCATAAGCAGATAAAGTAATTATCGGATTAACAGATCCCATTAAGTAAAAAGGGACTAAACACACAATCGAGATAGAAAAGATCATGGGAGTGGGGGGACTTGAACCCCCACGGCCAAAAAGCGGCCAACAGATTTTAAGTCTGGTGCGTCTACCAATTCCGCCACACTCCCCAGTGATAGCAAGGGTTATTACAATGCTAGAGATTCAACTCTAAGCCATTCACATATTAGCGTAAACGTATGTGCTTAAATCAGTACTCTTAAGAATATCTAGAGTTAAATAATCATGGGAAGACTCATTCACAAATCTCACTAAAAATTCCCAATTGCCCAGTGAAGAGTTTCTCCTGAATGAAATGGTTTTACAAAATCATTGGGATCACCATCTAGTCCAACGTCAATCATTTGAGGTACGGAAATATTTTTTTTAACTAATGTTATTCTCTCTGTGTTTAAAGGTAATCCATAAAAAGTTGCTCCATTAATACTTGAAAAAGCTTCAAACCTATCTAGGGCATTTTCTTCTTCGAAAACTTTTAAATAGCTTTCCAAAGCGAAAGGGGCATTAAAGATTCCCGCACATCCACAAGAGCTTTCCTTAAAGCTACGGGTATGAGGTGCTGAATCAGTTCCAAGGAAAAAGCAAGGTTTACCGCTGGTAGCCGCTTGTCTTAGAGCAATACGATGAATTTCACGTTTAGCTGTGGGTAAGCAATAAAAATCACTCCTTAACCCACCATTGAACATTGCGTTTCGATTGATATGTAGATGATGAGGTGTGATTGTAGCCGCTATATCAAACTCACTTTTTTCAACAAAGTCAATTGCATCAATGGTCGTGATGTGTTCTAAAACCACTTTAAGTGATGAAAATCTTCGTAATAATGGTTCAAGGTGACGCTCAATAAAAACAGCTTCTCTATCAAATACATCAACATTGAAATCGGTCACTTCTCCATGAATCAATAATGGCATACCAATTCTTTCCATCGTCTCAAATAAATTGTCAACTCTACTTATATCTGTAACCCCATACGAGGAATTAGTTGTCACATTAGCTGGATAAAGCTTAGCCCCATGGAAGACACCTTCTCTAAAGCCTCTCTCTAAGACCTCAGCAGGCATATCATCTGTGAGATAAGCTGTCATTAATGGGGTAAAAGAAACACCTTCAGGGATAGACTGGATAATTCTTTTTTTATACTCTTGTGCTTGGCTTATAGTAGTTATTGGCGGATCAAGATTAGGCATGATGATTGCACGGCAAAACACATCTGCGGTATGACTTAAAACACCTTTAAGAATCTTTCCATCTCTCAAATGCAGATGCCAATCATCCGGCTTTAATAATGAGATTTGATTAACAGAAGTAATCACAGGATTAAAGCTTTTTCAATGTATATCTTATGCAACCTTGATCTATAAGTCTTCAAGTATCAAAAAGGGCTAAGATATTATGATAATACCAAATGAAAATAATATAAATTAATTCACTAATTTAGTTTCTCCATAAATCACTCAATTATGTCATCAATATTATTGTCATTTTCAGAGCTAATTATTGGGATACTTTTACTTTTTAGCGGTGGGGAGTTCTTTATTCAAGGATCTGTCGCTTTAGCCTTAATCCTTGGAATCCCTCAATTAGTTATTGGTTTAACAATAGTATCTCTCGGGACAAGTGCACCTGAACTATTTGTGAGTGTTAACTCCTCCCTCTCTGGATCAGATAGTCTGGCGTTGAGCAACATTGTTGGCAGCAATATTTTCAATGTGATGGTAGTTCTAGGAGGAAGTGCACTTTTACGACCTTTAAGAGTTGAAAGTCGTCTTGTAAGGAGAGACATTCCTCTTCTTTTAGCAGTCTCAACTGCCGTTTGGGGGATGGCCGCTTCAGAGCTGATAACTTGGCAATTTGGAGTAGCTTTGATAGTTGCGCTGATAATAAATACCATTTGGGAAATTCGCACAGCAAGAGAAGAGCCTCAAAAAACCCAAGAAGCAGAGCCTGAAATCAATATAGAGAAAGACTCAACAAGTTTATTAAATGCAGGCTTGAAATTATTAGGTGGTATTTTCTTGCTAACTCTTGGATCACGGTTGTTAATAGAAGGCGCATCTACAATTGCAGGATTATTAGGTGTAAGCGAAGCCATAATTGGGTTAACGATAGTTTCGCTGGGCACCTCTTTACCTGAGTTGATTACGTCATTAGTGGCCGCTATTCGTGGTCAAACTGATCTAGCAATAGGCAACGTAATTGGAAGTTGTTTATTAAATCAATTACTAGTTTTAGGTAGCTGTTCTGTATTATCTGGAGGCAGTGGTTTAGTGGTTGAAAATTTACTTATAACTAAGGATATTCCTATCATGGTAATTACTACATTTGCATGCATGCCCATTTTTTGGACAAAAGGAATAATAAGTAGAGGAGAAGGTGGAGTTTTATTAGGATTATATATGCTTTACATTGCAGACAAACTAATACCTCTAACTCTACCAACTTTACATTCAGCATTCAAAGAATTAGTTTTTATAGCTATATCATCATCAATAATAATAATTGTATATAAGGCAATTGCATACTGGTTAAGGCTAAGAAAAAGTTCTAATAACTAATGCCTTTATATAAATTATCTCATTGTCACGAATTCCTCGGCTATGGTAGGATGCAATGCCATTGTATTATCAAAATCAGATTTATTAGCTCCTAGCATTAGCGAGATTGATGCCATCTGAATAATCTCAGATGCATGTTCACCAATCATATGGCATCCCAAAACTTTATTATTATTTTTATCAACTATTAGCTTTAAAATACATTTAGGGCCAGTCTTTGGCAATGATTTAGATAAGGGTCGAAATATTGATCTATATACTTCAATTTTATCATTTCCCAACGACTGTATAGCCTTCTCTTCAGTTATGCCCACAGAAGCTATTTCAGGCTGACTAAATACAGCATAAGGAACAAAATCATAGTTAACCTTTTGAGCTGATTTGCCATAATTTCTATCAGCAAACTTTCTACCCTCATCAATTGCGACAGGTGTCAAGTTGATCCTGTCAGTTACATCTCCAATAGCAAAGATATTAGAAATATTTGTTTTACTTTCACTATCAACTTTAATTTTATTTTCAAGAGTTTCTATACCCGCTTGTTCTAATTTCAACCCCTCTAAAAATGGCTTTCTACCAGTAGCGAAAAGCAATCCATTCGAGTCAAACTCTTTACCTGTATTTGTTTTTATAATTAAAGATCCAGGAGTTCCTTTTATTGATGAAACATTCTCAGCAAAGTTAATGTTCATTCCTTTATTTTTCATTGCCTCGGTCAATGCTGAAGAAAGCTCAACGTCAAACCCTCTCAAAATCCGATCACCTCGCACTAATTGATTAACCTCAACACCTAAACCATGCAATATGCATGCAAATTCGCAAGCAATATAGCCTGCACCAACAATTGTAATTTTTTTCGGAAAGCTTTTAAGAAGAAACATATCATCACTTGTCCAACCTAAAGAGGCACCCTCGATATTTGGTCTTTGAGGTCTGCCTCCCACTGCAATCAAAATTCTTTCTCCATCAAGTTCATTTAAAGTCTCTCCATTTATTCGATTTTTAATTGCGATACAATTTGAATTTTTAAACTCACCCCAACCTTTAAAAAGCTCAACATTAGCCTTATTTAGAAAATTCTCATGTAATTCATTCAGCCTTTGCACTTCCTTTCGAACATTAGCTAATAAAGTCTCCGACTTGATCTTTAAATTATCAAAATCAAAACCATAAGATGGTGCAGACAAAAAACTCTCTAAGAGAGAAGAGCCACAAACTAATAATTTTTTAGGAACACAACCTCTTATTACACAAGTCCCTCCGACAAGATCGCCCTCGACGATCGCTACAGATGCTCCATAACTGGCTGCTTTCTTTGCAGCAGCTAATCCACCGGACCCTGCACCAATGACAATTAAATCAAAAGACCTTTTCAATTTTGCAACCTAGTATTATTTCTCTATTCTCGTTGAAATAAATGAATCCAACCAGAAATGCAATGAGTTGGGAAGAATTAGCAATATATGCAGCTGATCCCATTGATCAAATTAATGGGTTAAACAACCCATATTCGTCACTTCGTCTTTTCAATAAAGATGAGTCCGAGGCAATTGTTACTCTTTACAGAGACAATCATGCTTGGTGTCCTTATTGCCAAAAAGTTTGGATTTGGTTAGAGCTTAAAAAAATTCCTTACCGAATTAAAAAAGTAACCATGCGTTGCTACGGAGACAAGGAAAGATGGTATTTAAAAAAAGTGCCCTCAGGAATGCTCCCTGCAATAGAAATTGAAAATCATGTAATCACAGAAAGTGATGAGATCATATTTGTGTTAGAAGAAATTTATGGGCCTCTAGGTCAATCGCTTAACGAGAAGAAAGTCTTAGAGCATAGGAGACTTGAAAGAGAATTATTCTCCTCTTGGTGTAATTGGTTGTGTCGCAACTCTCTTTTCCAAGCCCAAGAAGTACAAAAAAAAGAGAATTTCAAAAATATTGCAAAAAAATTTGAAAAAGAACTACAAAAAAATGCTTCAGGATGGCTAACACCAATCTCAACAGTAAATGGTGAAAAGCCTGGATCTGCAGATGTGATTTTCATTCCATATGTTGAAAGAATGAATGCCTCATTGGCTTACTACAAAGGATATTCATTGAGAGAAGAGCACCCTTTTATAAATACATGGCTTAAAAATCTTGAAGAACTTGAGGAATATAGAGGAACTCAAGGAGATTTTCACACTCATGCTCATGATTTACCTCCACAAATGGGAGGTTGCTTTACTTATTCAAATGCAACCCAACACTTTTTTTCCAAAGAAATTGATAACGGTTCTGGATTAGGACAATTAGAACTAGTGAATTTTAAATTTGATCAAAAATCGGAACAACAATTTCAGGGATTAGCTTTGGAGAGAGTTATCAAACATAAAGAAAGAATCATTGCTGCTAGCCCATTGAAAAATAAATTATTTGATCAGCCGTTAAGAGCAGCCTTAACTTCTATGATCACCAAAGAAAATTGTCCTCCAGATAAGAGGAGTGCCTCTGCATTACGCTACCTCAGAGATAGAATTTCTGTGCCAAGAGATATGCCTTTATTGTCAGGAAGGTTATTTAGACAAGCTCTTGAACGTACAGCAAATATTGATGGTAATGAGCTAGGCCCAGAGATACCTACAAAAAATAGATTAGATCAAAATCCTATACAATTTAGTTAATGACCTAAAATCCCTCTAACTATAAAATTTTAGATTCAACGACGTTTTCGTGAGTCGATCTGAAGAAGATCCTTTACTTTTTGAACTTGACTTGCAAGCTGTGGCTCACTTGATAGTTTCTTTTCTACTTGTTCAATGGCATACATAACTGTTGTATGATCTTTTCCACCAAAAGATTCTCCAATACGGGGAAGACTTAAATCTGTCCCATGACGCATTAGATACATGCCTACCTGTCTCGCCTGACTAACAGGTCTACGTCTACTAGGGCTACGCATCTCCTCCTCCGTAACGCCAAAGACCTCAGCTACTTTTTCCAGTACTTGTTTAGGCTTAACTTCTACACCTTGTCCAGTAGGATCCAGCATAGGTGCCACTGATTCGACTGTCATTGGCAAACCAGTTATAGAGGCAAATGCAACAGCGCGAGTAAATGCTCCCTCTAACTCTCTAATATTAGAAGTGAATCGTCCAGCTATAAACTGAATCAAATCTCTTGGTAATCGCATCCTTTCATGCTCAGCTTTTTTCTGTAATATTGCCATTCTCGTTTCCAAATCAGGTGCTTGGATATCTGCAATTAGTCCCATTGAGAATCTTGAAATCAAGCGCTCTTGTAAACGAGGAATTTGACTTGGAGGCCTGTCACTTGTAAGAACAATTTGTCTACCAGCCTCATGCAAAGCATTAAAAGTATGGAAGAACTCCTCCTGGGTATACTCTTTTCCCTCTATAAATTGAATATCGTCAACCAATATCAAATCAGCTTCTCTGTACCTATTTCTAAAAGCTTGCATACCATCTTTTCTGATCGCAACAATTAAATCATTAGTAAAAGTCTCAGTAGAAACGTATGCAACTTTTGCATCTGGATCAATTTCTAATCTATAATGCCCAATAGATTGCATTAAATGGGTCTTGCCTAGACCAACCCCTCCACAAATAAATAGTGGATTAAACTCTCGACCTGGCGATTCAGCTACTGCCATCGCTGCAGCATGAGCCATCCGACTATTAGGACCTACAACAAATCTATTAAAGACATATCGCAGATTCAAACCCGGTAAAAATTTTTTTACTGGGACTTGATTCGATCTAACCTCTGCATTATCTCTACCGACAATCGAATTATTTTCTACATTTGAAAAAGTCTTTTTCTTTTTGCTTGTATTGGATGAAAATTCCTCCTTAACTTTTATGTAAACTTTAACGTTTTTACCAAATATCTCTGAGGCAATCTCTTCAATTGTCTGAGAGTAATTTTTCCTTAACCAATCACTTGAAAAACTATTGGGGGCAAGTAAAGTCAAGCAGCCATCTTTGAAATCAAAGAATTCAGCTGGACGTATCCATGTTTCGTATGAAGGCTTGCTTAAATTCTTTTGCAGTAATTGCTGCACCTTCGTCCATAGCTCATTCCGAGTTGGCACATGCATTACCTAATGGAATATGATTTTAGCTAAGAACCTTAATCAGTCATTCTTAAATTTGGGAATCCAGTTGTAAGTTTTGAATAGCCACAGTTTAAAAAGCAACTACAGCAATGCATTAGAGAAATACATGCCAGGATGGATTTATTTTTTACACTACAAAATTTAATCAGATGAAATGAATAGTAACTTAACCTTTAAATCTATCCCTTAATATGAGATTAATAACCATGGATTTTGCTAAGAGTAATATAGGAGGACATACAAAAAAATTTATTAAGAATGCAAAGCCCACTATAGTTTTAATGACTAGATGGCACGCAATAAATAGGTGTAAAAGTCGTTTATCAAAAAATATAGGGGCCTTTAAAGCAGCAAAGATCCAAGAGAAACTAACAAATCATACGATTAATGTAGCCAAAGAACTTCAACAAGAAGGTTTAGCAGATATCAAAATTGCAATCGATGGAATCGGAATTAAAGCCGCGAAGAAGTGGGGACTTTCAAATAAAATTAAAACGGTTGCAATTCAAGGGCCTGGCAATCTGGGAACAAAAATGAAAAGACAGTTCTTAAAGACTCATTCTGAAAAAACTCGTTCACATCAAATTCGGAATCCTATCTTACTAATTGGAACTGACTTACCATCAATCTCACGTTTTGACTTAACTCAAGGAATATACACACTCAATCATAAAGATATGGTTTTAGGTCCATCAAGTGATGGAGGATATTGGCTAATAGGACTATCAACTAAACTTATAACTCCTTTATTTAGCTGGCCATTTTCTGGTATTAGTTGGGGAACAGATAAAGTTCTCAAAGAAACCATTCGATTAGCATCCTTAAATCAAATAGACTACCAACTTCTTCAACCTAAAAATGATCTAGATGATATTGCAGATTTATCACCATGGTTAGATCACAAAAGATTCCAACTCTCAGTATCATCATACCAACTTTAAATGAAGCAACTCATCTTCCCCTCCTCCTCGCTGACTTAAATGCATCTCCACCTGATTTTGAATTAACCATAGTTGATGGAGGGAGTAGTGATTTTACTACTTCAATTTCAAAAATAAATGGAGTAAGTGTTATAAAAAGCCCTAAAAAGAATAGAGGATATCAATTAAAAATTGGTGCTTCAAAAGCAACAGGAGATTGGCTTTTATTTCTACATGCTGATAGCAGGTTGAATCCAGGCTGGGTAAAAAGTTTATTATCAATCATACAAAACAAAAAATCAGAAAAATTTGCATGGTATTTCAACTTTAAAATCAGAAAAAATAATCTAGAATTCAGAATTTTAGAAATAGCTGTAGCATTAAGAAGTCATTTATTACAACGACCATATGGCGACCAAGGCTTACTAATACACAAGAATCTTTATAATCTTGCAGGAGGTTTCTCTTCCTTAAAAATAATGGAAGATATCGACTTAATAACAAGGATTACAAAAACTACAGAAGTAAAGTCTATTAGAGAAAATTTATATACTGATGATGCAAAATGGTCTAATTCAAACATAATTATACGTGCAATTAAAAATGCAAAATTACGAAAAAAGTGGCGACAGGGTTTTGATGTAGATAACCTATCAAAAGAATACTATTCATAATTTAATCCTACAAATATGGTTATCAATTCGAATACCAGAAAGCACATTTATTACCTTTTGGCTCTAAATTCCAACCTTGCCTTTTATAAAAAGTAATCACATCAGAATCAGCAAATAAAGTTACTCTACTAATACCCTCTCTTTTTAAACTCTTCATTAAATATGACATTAGTTGCTTTCCTAATCCAAAACCTTGATAAACAGGATTAATAGCAACATCCCATATTGTTGCATCTATAACTCCATCACCAGTACATCTTGCAAATCCAACTAGTCTAGGGAATTTAGGATCATGTTGCCATAAGCCAACCTTTAGCAAGCTATTATCCATAGCTCGTTTTACTCTCCTAAGTGGTCTTCTTCCCCAACCAACTGCTTGAAGAAGTTGTTCAAGTTCAATTAAATCAAAAGATTTTGAATCACTAAAAACGAATAGGGATGAATTATCTTTATTAAAGTATTGAAAAGCTTGTTGTCCATATATATTTTTTAAAGTTTCATCTGAAAGAATATTTTGATTTCTCCATCTCGACATTCCTAGTTTTTTTGAACCTAAATCAATCATAAATTACTAATAGTTAAATAGTGGTTAGGCCTTTTTCTTGTAAATCAGCAAGTTGCGAATAAAGTCCACCTAAAGCTCTCAATTCTACATGACTACCCTGCTCTATCAGCCTACCTTTTCTCATTACCAGAATCCGATCAGAAGATTCAATTGTTGCTAGTCTATGAGCTATGACAAGAGCCGTCCTTTTCTCTAACAACCTCTCAAGATCTCTTTGTAAAGTTGCTTCAGTTGATGGATCCATAAAAGCTGTTGCTTCATCCATAATTAATACTTTTGGATCTCTTATAGCAACTCGCGCAATTGATAAAAGTTGTCTCTCCCCAGAGGAAAGATTTCCACCTCTTTCTCTAATATAAGTGTCTAATCCATTTGGCAGTTTGCTCAATAAATTATCAAGTCCTAATTCACTACAAATATTCTTTAAGCGTTGGTTATCTAATGAAGAATCTAAACGAAGATTATCTGCAACGTTACCACTAAACAGGAAAGTATCTTGTAGTACAACTCCAAGCATTTTTCTTAATGACTCGATAGGTATATTTTTTATGTTTTTTCCATCAATATATATATTTCCATTTTGAGGTTCGTAAAGTCTACATAACAATCTTATTAACGTGGTCTTCCCAGAGCCAGTTGGACCTACTAGAGCAACGTGCTCGCCTGGTTTAATTTTGAAACTTAAGTCATTTATTATTGGCTCGTCTTCTCTATAAAAAAAACTTACATTTTCAAATAAGACTTCCCCAAGACCAGTATTAATTGTATTTTTTAATTTTTTATTTAATACTTTCTGAGGAATTCGATCATAAATTTCGACTTTTTTTTCAAGCAATTCACTTATTCTTTCGACTGCTGTTAACCCTCCCTGTATTTGTGTAAATCTTTCTGCTAACTGCCTTAAAGGTTCAAATAATCTTTGTGAATATAAAATAAATGTAGTGAGCGTTCCTAACCCCATAGCTCCTGCTGTAACCATATAGCCTCCCAGAGAAATAACTAAAGCCACTGCGGCTAATGAAACCCATTCAATAAATGCAGAAATACTACTGTCATAAAAGATTGTTCCATTTACAGCATTTTTATAATTAGTTCCGGTTTTATAAAAATTCTTACCATTTAATGATTGCCTTCTAAACATTTGAACAACTTCAAGGCCTTGGAGATTTTCCTGAAAATTTGAATTTAATTGAGAAAGTTCTTCTCTAACTTTATAATTTTGTTTTCGATAACGCTTTTGTAGCCAAAGAATAAATATCGTGACAGGTATTTGAACAATTAAAAGTAGTAAACCTAACCTCCATTCAATTAAAATCATAGTTATTGATATAACTATAAGGCTCACGAAGTCAGCCAAAACACCAACAGCTCCACTGCCAAAAACTTCTGACAATGCGTCAACATCACTAGTTAGCCTTGTTAATAATTTACCAACAGGCATTTTGTCATGAAAACGCAATGACAATGATAAAGAATGAGAAAACAAATCATTCCTAATTCGAGCAGTTAATCGCTGGCCTACAGCCTGTATATTGTATGATTGGAATCCCTGTAATCCTAGTCTTAGTAAGACTGTTATGAATAATATTCCTATTATCAATCTGATTGAAGATTCATTAGATAAATTATCAAAAGCAGGTATCGTATTCTCTCCTCTTAAAACAGAAATAGCTTGTCCTACAAGAAGGGGTTGTATAGCACCCGCTAATGCAACTGGAATTAAAATTAAAAGAATGAGAATTAAACGCTTTTTTTCTTTTTTTAAATACTTACCAAGTTTCTTAACTCTTCGAAAGTCATTTTTTGCCATCAGAAAAGAGGTTGGTCTGAGATTGGATTTGAATTGAATCAATAATTTCTTGAAGGGGACCTTTGTCTAGCCTTAGGGATAGTGGATGCCCAACAAGCCGAGCGCTTGATTTAAAAAGTTCTTCAATTTCTATAAGACCATTATCTCTAAGAGTACGACCAGTTGCGACTAAATCAACGATTGCTTCAGCCATACCTGTTATTGGACCAAGTTCAACCGATCCACTTAAGTGAACCAATTGAACTGGTAAATCAATTTGATCAAAAAAATTCTTTGCGCAGTTTGTAAATTTGCTTGCCACTCGACAGTTTGGGGGCAAATCAGAAGCACTCAAATATCCGCTGTTAGATTTGACTGCAACAGACATGTGACACTCTCCAAAACCAAGGTCAACTAAATTCGATACCTTCAATTTCTGTTCTTGCAGTACATCAAAACCAACTATTCCTAGTTGCGCTTGCCCATAAGATACGTAAACCGGTACATCGCTGTTCCGAACCAAAAGAGCTTTAGCACGTCCACAAAGTGAAGGGACCATCAATTGCCTATTGCTGTCTTCTAAAACAGCAGAGAAATCTAGTCCAACATTCGAAAACATTGAGACTGATTCTTGCAATAAAGCACCTTTCGCTAAAGCAACAGTAAACATGTCAAAAACTATTGAAGTGGACTCTAACTATTCCATTACCTGAAAAAAAAATGTTAGAGAGAGAAAGCGAATTTACTATTCACCCAATTACGGTTTTGCAGGACAATATCGTATGGGTATGGGTCCACAATAGCAATGCAGTGGTAATAGACCCATCCATTTCAAGACCAGTAGAAAAATGGCTGTTAGAAAAGAACTTATCATTAAAAGCTATCCTTCAAACACATCATCACGATGACCATATTGGTGGAACACAAAAGTTAATCAGAAGATGGCCAAATGCAAAGGTAGTTGCGTCAAAAAAAGATCTTACAAGAATCCCTTTTCAAACATATTCAGTTGATGATAATGATATTTTTCATTTAATGGATAGTGAGATTAAAGTTATTGAAGTGCATGGCCATACAAACAACCATATAGCTTTCTACATATCAAAAGAAAATTCTAAATATAATATATTGTTCCCTGGAGATACTATTTTTGGTGGGGGTTGTGGGCGCCTGCTAGAAGGTACTCCCACTCAAATGTTCGAAAGTTTATGTAAACTTAATTCACTGCCAGAAAACACAAAGATTTACTCAGCTCATGAATATACGGAAAACAACTTAAAATGGGCCTTAAGTATAGATTCTAATAATATTTCAATTATCAAAAGATTAAAGCTTGTTCAAGACAAACTTAAGAATGGAATACCTAGTCTCCCATCAACAATTTCAGAAGAACGAAAAACAAATTTATTTTTAAGATCAGAAAGTGTTGAAGAATTTACAATGCTTAGAAAACACAAAGATAGTTGGAAATGTTAAATTCTAATTTATGCATCAAATCTCTTTACTCGCTCCTAAGTATTCATGAAAAGTTCAGCGATTAAGCCAATCGAGACAAAATTTGCGCCTAAACCCGTTGGCCCCTACAACCAAGCGATTTTAGTAGAAAATTGGTTGTATTGCTCAGGACAAATTGCTTTAGACCCCTCAACTGGTGCAATGATCGGGGATGGAGATATAGAAGCAGAAACAAAACAAGTTTTAAAAAATTTAATAGCTGTAGTCGAATCTGCTGGAGGAAAAAGTTCAAATGTAATAAGAACAACAATATATTTAACTGATTTAAATGATTTCGCAAAAGTAAATGCAATTTACGCTGAAATTTTTAGCGAAACAGTAAGTCCGGCTAGAGCATGCGTTGAAGTTTCCAACCTTCCTAAAGGAGGGAAAATTGAGATAGATTGCATAGCTTGGTTAGAAAAAAAGAATTAAAAATAATATTGTGACTAAATTGAACCTTGCCACTTTGCTAAGTGGCCCCATTATTGTCTAAATTAATAATTAATTCGCAATACACAATGTCCACTGCCAAGTTGTCTATTGGCGAACTAGAAGCAGGATACCCCCTTTACTGCAAAGCACTTAGGAGGCTTTTGCAACAAGGACGTACCGCTGATCAAATTCAAAGAACCGTTTGCTGGAGCCACTTAGAGACTCTTAATCGCTGCTTACCAGGAAGATATAAAACCCCCTCCTACTTAATGGCATTAATCAAACGAGATCTAGAACAACCAAAAGAAGAAGATTAATTTCCTTTTTGTTTATTTAAAAAATCTATTTTACTTGCGAAATCATGATCATCTTTTGATATTTCCTCTTTCTCATTGTTTTCTACTGGCCTGATAGTGATATTTGCATAAGTTTTACCAAAACTTATATCGGGAAAGCGATTGATCTTCTCACAAAAATCACCAAGCGCATCGAGAAAATCTCTATTTTCTTCATAAGATTGAAATTCGAACCTTTTTTCTAAACACTCTGGTCTTTTTTTTTGCCTCCACCCTTCCATGATAAAAACTTATCTTTTATAAAAACTACTACATCGTGAATTGATTGAAGAAATAATTTATAAATTAAAAATTACTCAGCTTCTCCTTTTCGCTCCACTTCCTTTCAAAGCTGGCTCGACCTCAATATGAGGTCGAGCAATAATGTGTGCCGCAACCAATCCATTCCCTACTCGCTCGCAAGCATCAGCACCTGCTCTCACAGAAGCATTTACTGCACCAGTCTCGCCTCTAACCATTACTGTTACATATCCCCCACCAACAAGTTCCTTAACGATCAAATTAACTTCAGCAGCCTTCGTCATTGCATCTGCTGCTTCTATTGCTGGTACTAGGCCACGAGTTTCAATCATTCCTAAGGCAATTCCAAAATTCGAATTAGTTTCAAAACCTTTATTTTTTCCAATTTGGGATTTAAATGATCCACCACCAGCAGAAGCATTGGACAAATTTTTAGAAGTAGTAGTTTTTAAAGTATCAGAGGCATCTTGATTTTGGGAAGACTTTACCTCAGTAGGAGTTTGTAGCTGCTCTGTTGAATTCAAGGGAGTAACATCAACTACTTGATCTGAAGGTTTAATGTTCTTTTTACTAGTTTTTGATTGACGTTTTTGTGGTCTAGGCATAGTTTATGATTTTTAGAATTAAGTTTTTT
This sequence comes from Prochlorococcus sp. AG-402-I20, assembly GCA_003216975.1. Classification (GTDB taxonomy): domain Bacteria; phylum Cyanobacteriota; class Cyanobacteriia; order PCC-6307; family Cyanobiaceae; genus Prochlorococcus_B. The sequence continues at coordinate 12,854 of QCHY01000014.1, read as the reverse complement.
TGAATAAACGGTCAAATTAATCATCAGGCGACCAATTATCAATAATTCCACCAATAGTTAAATCAGTTTGAACATTTGGATCTGGGCATCCCCATCTCGCTGCAGTTCCTGTTGCGGTAAAAACCCAATTCCCTTCTCTTGCACCAACAGGATCAACAGCCACAAGCCTTTTACCTTTGTTATTACATAATATTCTTAAATGCATATGCCCTAATCCTTCTACTCTCTGTGTACAAACCAAACGTCCCATAACTTGCATAATCTCCATTATTTTGCTCCTCCTGAAACCTGTTGTTGTGTCTCTGGATCCCAATGATCAATAATTCCAACAATGGTTAAGTCACTTGGATAAGACTTGCTTCCGGCTGCTTCGCGAGCAGCAGAACTTCCTACACATATAACCCAATCATCTGGTTTACATCCAACAGCATCAACAGCAACTTTTTTTGAGCTACCGTCTAATACAACCTGTAAATGCTTATGTTCAAAGCCAGGAATACGATTGGTTGAGACAAGTGGTTTAAGAACTTTACAAATCAGCATTTAGTGAGCCTCCTGAGTGACTGGATCGAGGGAAGAGCCTACAACTTCTGCAGGAGCCTTTTTATCTCGATCTCGAATAGTAAGAAATGTGTGAAGTGAGCCATCATCTATTAAATCTCGATAACGAGACTTAATAGCCTCGTTAATTCTACGACAATCAGATAATGCTCTATTTCTTGCATGAGGGACACTACCTGAGTAATCAAAACGAATGACAATTGGGATTGGTAAACTCCTCGAGATATTGAGACCTGTAAAAATTTTTACTCCTACGTCGAGATCAGGAGCTCCTTGCTCAACAGTTTCTAAATGAGCAAAATAAGTAAGATTCCTTAAATGAACTTCCTTAAAACCAATACCTACACCAATAAATCTCTCAGCATGACCAGCATCTTTATAACTTCCATCGTGAAAGTTTTTTACATAATCAATTTGAGAAATATTATTTGAAATAAGCTTTGTAATAAATTTAACCATACTCGGATCTGTTTCTCCAGGACATACACTTTTGATATTTTCTTGAATTTTTTGAAGAGCCTCTTCAGCATTTAGAAATTGAGTATCTTTGTATATTTCATTAGCACAAACCCATGATTTCAAATCAACTTCATTAGTTTTGGAAGGAGTATGAACTCTTATCGCATCTGTATCTGTGTCAATACCAATTAAAAGCAAGTCAACAGATGCACCACAGCAAAAACTATTTTCGACTGCTTCCCTAAAATCTAATAATCGCTGTAAGCCTTCTGATGCTGCCAACTCATCATTACTGCCATGAGCAGCACATCCTTGGTGCGTAGGGTCAACAGAACTAAAATGATAGATTACTGATTTTAAATATCTTGTTGGCTCAGTTGCAGAATTAGGAGTTGACTCTCTATATCTACTATGTTCAGTTTTAATCCAACGATTGACTGTTTTTTCAATATCGAATAGTGCTCCAGCATGAGAACGCCTCCTAACAGAGCTAAAAGGTATGCGTAAAGCGTAAGAAATAGCATGAGCTAATCGGCCATCAGCACAGGGAGTTATATCTAAAAGATGAAAGCCGCATTCATAAAGAAAAGATTGAAAAGATTTGGCATATTGACTGTCTTCAGACCCCTCTATTGGATCTGAGTTAAAAAATTCATTGCTCGTCAGCTGGTGTGATTGAAAAACACACCAAGCAAACAAAGCACTTATGTCAACACTTCCAACCCACGCCTTTTCAAGTATGTGTAGTGGTAATTCATAACCCAATTCCGAGCGACATAAGTTTTGAGCTCTTTCTACAAAGTTTAAATCGTTTTGAAGACTAGATACTCTTTTTAAAAGAGGAACAATATTATCAAATCGACCTTTAACCTTATTTTCGTATTGATTTAATTTCAGATTTTCCTGAGAATTGGTTAAGGGGTGATCAGTGGAAAAAGAGCTAATATTTTTTATTTCATCAGAGAAAGAATTAGTAGTTTTAATTACTTCAGAATTTAAGCTCTGATTCTCTAGGTCGACAAATCTCTTCATAGGAGCTGTAGGCCCACGAAGAGATTTCTTGGCCAAATTACGATAGGCCATCGACTATTTAACCTCTTGCTCCACCAGAGAAAGTAACCAGTTGGCCATCCCTTGTATTACCACTAGAGCCAGTGATTAAGAAATCTGGTTCAGGAACCTCTTGGTTTCTCTTTAATTCAGATGCTTTCATTGCACTCATTGGACCTGGTCGTGAAGGATTTCTACGCTTAGCAGAGGCACCTTCCGTGCCAGTGACATGTTCTCCTCTAGCCCAATCATCACCAGTTATATTCAATCCTGCAGATTGTCCTTCTCCTGTTATTTGAGAGGTTGGGCGTTGCTTAGCTTCTTCATTAACTATTTCGTCAACTTTATTTCTCTGAGAATTTGATGGTTTTCTATCAAAGCGAAATTGTTCAGTTCCTGTCACTTTATTTGCAGCCATATCAAATGGACCAGTGATTCTTGAGCTGTCTTCGTAGCTAGTACCTGTGACACCTGAATTAATTTCATTTTGAATATGAGCCTGTCTAGCTGGAGATTTCACGCTGAAACTTGTCCATGCAGCTGCTTTCTCAGGTTTTTCCTCATGCGCATAACCTTCAGGAATATTTGAAACGCCACAATTATCTCGTAATTGATCTCCTCCTACATAAGGAGTTCCAGTTAAAGGTTCACAAGCACCCTTATGAGCACCTGTCATCTTCCCACCTATGCCAGGTTGTTGGCCAGTCAATCTTGCAGCAGGAGTGCCAAGTTTCCTAGGTGTTCTAGCCTCTATCTCAGATGACGAAGGAGTATCACACCATTGATTTGCTTGATCTAATCCTGCATAAGGTGTACCTGTTACGGCTTTACAAGTGCCAGGTTCATCTCCTGTTACGAGTGGTGATCTACCTGTCATAGTTCCACTAACGGATTGAGTTTTATTAGTAATACTCAATCCAACTTTTGCTGGATCAGGAGCGGGCTTGCTTCCACAAAAAGCATCAAATTGTCCAGCACCCACATACTCATCTCCTGTCACGTTCTTGCAACTACCAGCCTCATTACCAGTAACATTCTCCCTTCTAGATACATCAGTACCAGTTACACCATTTCCGCGAATTGTTGTTAGTGAGCTAACCTTTTCTGCTGGTCTACCTGAAGGGAGTGGATCTGCACCTAAATACTGATCACCAGTTAGACCTTTATTTGATCCTGCCTCATTCCCTGTAACTAAAGCGGATCTACCCGTCATGGTTCCACTTACTTTCTTACCCTCTAAAGTTTGGCTATAACCAATCTTTGAAGGAGAAGGATTAACACCTCCGCAGTAGGCATTTGATTGATTAGCTGAGATATATTCAGTACCAGTTAGGTTCTTACAAGTACCAGGCTCATCTCCAGTAACTTTCTCTGATCTGCCCACCTCATTACCAGTAACTAAATTTCCATGAGTAGTACTTGTAACGCCTACTTTTGCTGGCTGACTTATAGAAGTATTTGAACCATTACAGAAAGAATCAATAACTTCTGAACCCAAGTATTGAGTACCTGTTATTGAACGACATGTACTTGCTTCATTTCCTGTGGTTTTTAGAGATCTATTTGCTTGAGTTCCAGTAACAAGTTGGCCAGTAGAAGTTTCACTCATTCCCACTTTCCAATGAGCATCAGGTGCACTAGCATTTTGCTTGGCACCATTTTTATTTGGACCACAAGGACGTGTTACTGACGTACGAGTTTTTCCAGTAGCTCCTGTTTTACTTTTTAGCTCTCTAACACGTTGAGCTATTTCTTTAGTGGTCAAATCTGGATTACCCTGTCTTGCAACTGAAGCAGCTGTAGTTGGCTGCTTCCCGGCAGATTTACCGTGTTTTGATAATGCTTCTCTTCGAGCCAGCACAAAAGCTCTACTTGAATTCGTAATTGCTTTTCTTTTAACAGTTGAGCGGTGATCAGTCTTTCTTTTGTTTAAAGTCAAACTGATTTCAGGATTTGAAATTGTATTACGAGTCTCCTGTAAAGCTTTTTGCTCACATTCTGGGCAACAATGTTCAGCTTTCTTTACGTCATGAGAAGGAGCGTTCTGAACCTTTTTTCTCTCAACATCAACTCGGGTTATATCTTTTGTATGATCAGCAGATTTCCCTCTGCGAGATAATGCCTCTCGTCTAGCAATAACAAGTTTTCGACTAGAATGAGCTACTGAACTTTTATATGACCTTGAACCTGTTGAACTTCCAGAAGCACCTGATTGATAACTACTAGTACTTAACTGAGAAGAAGAATTATTTGAATTAGCCAAAGTTTTTTTAGGCTTAACAAAAGCCGCATCAGTTCTCGTGGCCCTCGCATCACTTGAGGAACGAACTCTATTAGGTGTTGAGCCTTTAATAGAGGCATTTTTACCACCTTGACTCAATGCCTGTCGGCGATCAAGAACTAATTGTCTACTTGTTTGTTTTGCCATATCAATCCAATGGAGAGATCGTAAAAAATAATTTTTAATTCTCTAAGGAATTATTAGCCCCGAAAGCTTTTCAGGGCTAAATTTATCAAAGCCTAAAATCTAGCGGCCTTGGAAAACTACAAAGCAAGTACCTTGACTTTGTGTGTATGCGTCATATCCAACGATACGAACATGGTGGTCAGGATATGCTCTGTGACAAGCTTCTAACTCACTTACTACAAGATTCAAATCCTTTTCACCGAAGAAAGGTAATTTCCAATAAGACCAATAGGTCTGCATTGAACCACTTGGATGAACATGCTCAATAACTGGGCTCCAACCCTGAGCGATGATATAAGCGATTTGATCGTAAATTTCGTCCTGGGTCATCGGCGGTAAGAAGCCGAATGTTTCCAGGGTGGCGACTGTCTGATAGTCACCTACTGTGCTCTGGAAAGGCATGGTGAACTTAGGTTAGTGAATGAATGAAAGCCGACTGAGTCATCGACTAGTGAATTTAAGAAAGTTAGAGGTAACTTTTAAAAATCACCTCTATATCTTTTTACTGAACGTCGAGTTTATCGACTGTATCGAATTCGAACTTAATCTCCTTCCATGTCTCAAGAGCAATTGCTAGCTCAGGGCTATGCTTTGCAGCTTCTAGAAGGATATCGCGACTTTCTTTTTCGATTTCTCTACCTGCATTACGTGCTTTAACACATGCTTCTAGAGCTACACGGTTCGCAGCCGCACCAGCAGCTGATCCCCATGGGTGACCATGAGTACCACCACCAAACTGGAGACATGAATCATCTCCAAAGATTGCGAGCAATGCTGGCATATGCCAAACATGGATACCACCAGATGCCACAGCAAATACACCAGGCATAGAACCCCAATCTTGATCGAAGAAGTTACCGCGAGTACGGTCTTCAGGGACAAAGGATTCACGAAGATTATCGATATAACCAAGAGTTGTTTGACGATCTCCTTCTAGTTTTCCAACAACTGTTCCTGTATGCAGTTGGTCTCCGCCTGATAGACGTAAACACTTCGCAAGAACTCTGAAGTGAATACCATGCTGAGGATGACGGTCAATAACCGCATGCATAGCTCGGTGGATATGAAGAAGCATACCGTTCTTACGACACCAGTTAGCCAGACCTGTATTCGCGGTAAAGCCACCAGTAATGTAGTCATGCATGATGATGGGCATATCGAGTTCTTTTGCAAACTCAGCGCGCTCATACATCTCCTCAGGAGTAGTCGCAGTACAGTTAAGGTAATGACCTTTAACTTCACCAGTTTCCTGCTGAGCTAGCTTTACTGCTTCAGCCACAAATTCAAAACGCTCTCTCCAACGCTGGAATGGCTGAGAATTAATATTCTCATCATCTTTAGTTAGATCAAGACCACCTCTTAGACATTCGTATACAACTCGACCATAGTTTTTACCCGAAAGACCAAGCTTAGGCTTAATAGTACAACCAAGTAATGGACGACCGTACTTATTAAGACGATCACGTTCAACTACGATTCCACTAGGAGGTCCGCCACAGGTTTTGATAAATGCCATTGGGAAGCGAATATCTTCAAGACGAAGATGCCTCAAGGCTTTAAAACCAAAGACGTTTCCAACAAGTGATGTTAAAACGTTAGTTATAGATCCTTCTTCAAAAAGATCTAACGGATAAGCAATAAATGCATAGAAGGCATCCTTGTCTCCAGGGACATCTTCGATGCGGTAACAGCGGCCTTTGTAGAACTCAAGATCTACTAATAATTCAGACCAAACTGTTGACCATGTACCTGTGGATGATTCAGCCGCAACAGCTGCTGCGACCTCTTCCTTTGGTACACCTTCCTGACCTGTGCATTTAAAACATGCAAGTAGGTCAGTATCTAGGGGGACGTAGTCAGGAGTGAAGTAAGTATCTCTATACTCCTTAACTCCAGCATCATACTTTTTAGCCATTGATAGCTCCTGTTAATTAGTTTAGAAGGTTAAAAATTTGAAAAGTCCTCTCCTCTTAGGACTTAGTCAAAAATCAGTCCTTCTGACCCAAGAAGTTACCGTTACCCAAAGCTGGCTCAACTTCACGATGAGGACGAGCAATGATGTGAGCTGCAACGAGTCCGTCACCTACACGCTCACAAGCATCTGCGCCTGCACGAACTGCAGCGTTTACAGCACCAGTTTCACCACGAACTAAAACTGTTACGTAACCACCACCAACAAACTCACGACCAATCAAGCGCACTTCTGCTGCCTTGGTCATCGCGTCAGCAGCTTCAATAGCTGGTACTAATCCGCGTGTCTCGATCATGCCGAGAGCAATACCCATTGTTTCGCTAGCCATGTCCTATTTCAGTAAAGGGATGGAATGTTCAGGAGGGACAATGGCCCGCCAAAGAGCAATTAGTCAAGGGGATTTTCTAATAGCGCTGATTACAGTTTCTAGTCCCACTCATAAGCTAAGCTTATCACCCTTGCTACGACAGTTGAGTAACACTGTTCGATCAATGGTTAGGACATACTCATATTGCATTGCGTTAACTTGTCCATGTAGTTATTTTTACTCACGAGACAGATTCCTGGCTATGTCAGGGTTGGAATGTTCACCCAAAAACTGTCTCAAAATCATCTAAAAAATCTAACAACTATTGTTTTTAACTTCTTCCTGTAAGACTATATAGATCTAGTTAATTTAATGATTTGGAAAAGCCACTCATAACCATAGCTAGTGGTAATCCAAACAAGGTTGCCGAGATAGAGGCAATGCTTGGACCACTCCCAATTGAAGTCAAAAAACAACCTAGTTCTCTAGATGTTGAAGAGACAGGAAAAACATACCTGGATAATGCAATATTGAAAGCAAAAGCAGCGGCAGAATTAACTAACAGCTGGACTATTGCGGATGATTCTGGACTTGAAATTGATTCTCTTGGCAATGCTCCTGGTATTTTTTCTGCGCGACTTGCGGACACAAATGAAAAAAAGATAGAGAAGATTCTTACTGCTCTTGGCGACAGTCCTTACAGAAGTGCAAAAGTATGCAGCGTAATGGTGCTTTGCACAAACACTGGAGAGATTATCAAAAATACAATAGGGATTTGCTGGGGTGAAATTTTAAAAAAGCCTGCTTATCCAAATGGTGAATTTGAATCATTATTTTGGGTTCGTGAAACTAATTGTACTTATGGAGAATTAAATAATGCTCAATTATCAAAACATGGAAGTAGAGGTAAAGCAGCTAGAGAATTAGCTCCTTACCTTTTGAAAGCCATAGGAATTAAAAAATAATTAATTTCTATTTATGTGATCAATAGCTCTCATCGCCGCCGCCGCCGCTTCCTCAACATCGCCTTCTTTCCCCGCCAAAGTCAGCCTTCCAAAAGCACCCACTCCTTTCACATCAACGATTGTGATGTTTGATGCCTTCTCTGCCTCGTTTGCAGCCATCAAAACATATCCCGCAGGTTCAGTCTCAAGGATGAACATACTCATGCCAGATTGAATCATTGAGCCACGTCTATTTTGGCGATTGATCAAAACTGCATGGTCAGGAGTAATAGAGCGAATAACTTCAGTCCAAGTAACTTGTGGATTAGTTCTCCTATCAATTGTGCTTCCTATGGCATCTAAAACGACATCGCCTGAATGCAGTACCGTACTTTGATCTCGGTGATAAAGAGCAAGAGATCCAAATGCCCTTTCAACGATCATTTGGCCTAATCGAACGTTACTAGCTTTTAGTGCGATATCTGTAACCCTGTGCACAGCCATTCCAGGAGAAACCTCCATCCAAAGGCAAGCATCACCAGGTATGGGCAAAAATCCTGAACTTGCAGTTCCCATATAAGCCGCAAGTTGAGGTTGCAAAGAATCTAGGAACACATATGTTCTTAATTCAATTTGTTTTACATGACTTGCTTGCCTAGCAACTAACGATTTTTCAGAATCAGTTGTTATTACTCGCTTTGGATCTTCAGAAAGATATTCATTTACCTCTGCACCAGTAACTCTCTGGCTACCACCTAGTCGCCTTTCATTATTTTCAAATGTGGCGAATCTTGTCATGGGCGGGATATTACCTCAAAGATTGCCTTTTTAGCTAGCAATTTAGACTTGCATGCTGAATTTAAGCCGATAAATTCAATATATATTGATCTGATTGAAGAATGTCTTTACCTCAGCCAAAGGATAGCAAAAACAATAACTCAAATGCTGAAATCAATCCTGAGCAAGCACTTGGTTTAGTCTCATTGAGTCTAATGCAAAAATTGTCTGACAAAGGGATTGCCGACTTGAATTGGTTAAAAGAAGACGAAAAATGTGATACGTATGAGCTGCGTCAAAGACTTGAACTAACTTCTCTAGCCATAGAAACAGGAGCTCCATTAAGTACTACAGAAGTATCAAAACTTTTGGGCGTTAGGCCAGGCTCATCAAAAGTTGAGAGAGGTGGTCTGATTGCTAAGAAGATATCAAGAAATGTTTGGAGATTAATCAAATCAAGCCAAGAAAATTCTCATTGGCGTAATTAGAAGGACAAAACTTAGGCTTTATAATGAGCCTTGGCGTCATAAAGAGTTTCTTCGTTGATTTCCCTACATCCCGCTTGGCGAGCATAATTCTCTGTATTCCTTCTTACTTTACCTCTAACGAAAAATGGGATTTTCGAAAGTTCTCTTTCACCTTCATGTGTCCAGATAGGTTCCGCATTTGAAGTTTTTGAGTCACTTGAAATTTTTGTTTTAACTTCTTCATTAGAATTTTGATTTCCTTTTCCACCTAAATGACCCAAATGACTTTGATGGCCATCAACAAATTCAAAGTCATGCTTAAACATTCCAATTAAATGTTCCTCAAGTCCCATCATTAATGGATGGACCCAGTCATCAAAAATGACATTTGCACCCTCCCAACCCATTTGAGGGCTATACCGAGCAGGCACATCCTGCACATGCATTGGGGTACTTATTACAGCACATGGAATACCAAGTCTTTTTGCACTATGTCGCTCCATTTGTGTACCAAGGACTAGCTCCGGAGATGTTTCTTTGATCGCACCTTCTACTTCCAAGTAGTCATTAGTTATCAATGCCTCTAAACCAAGTGCCTTAGCGGCTGGACGAACTTTCCTAGCCATTTCACGACTATAAGTTCCTAAACCCACAACCTTAAAACCAAGTTCCTCATTAGCAATTCTTGCTGCAGCGAGGGCGTGTGTTCCGTCCCCAAATATAAAGACTCTTTTTCCTGTTAAGTAATTCGAATCTACTGAATTCGAATACCAAGTTAATTTCGAATTATTAGATTCGTTGACTGATTGCGGGATTTCCATCTCTAAAAGTTCGTGTAATTCTTTAAGAAAATCCTGAGTAGCCCCAACGCCCAGAGGAACTGTTGTAGTGAAAGGAATATTTAAATTTCTTTCAAGCCAAATACAAGTTGATTCTGCTATTTCTGGATAAAGGCAAACATTCACATCAGCATTAGGGATTCGCATTATATCTGCAGGTGATGCTCCTAAGGGGGCTACAACATTGACATCAACTCCATACTGACCAAGGAGTTTTTGTATTTCCAAAACATCGTCCCGACATCTAAAGCCAAGCAAAGTCGGACCAAGTAGATTTACTCTTGGTCTTCTTTTTTCTTCCTGCCACGTATGCTTGAATTCATTCGAGTGGTCTTTGAGTAAAGTTCTTACGATTTGATAAAAGGTCTCAGATCCACCCCAGTTTTCCTTTTTGCTATAGGCAGGTAATTCGAGGCTGACAATTGGGATATCAAACCCCATACCTTTTGCTAGTGATCCGGGCTGATCTTGAATTAATTCAGCTGTACAACTTTCGCCTACCAAAAGAGTCTCAGGCTTAAATCTGTCTACGGCTTCTTTTATATGTCCTTTTACAAGTTCTGCTGTATCACCTCCTAAATCTCTAGCTTGAAAAGTTGTATAAGTTACAGGTGGTCTACTTCCGCGGCGTTCAATCATTGTGAAAAGAAGGTCAGCGTAAGTATCACCTTGAGGAGCATGTAAAACATAATGTAATTTTTTCATAGACGTAGCGATCCTCATCGCTCCGATATGAGGAGGTCCTTCGTATGTCCAGAGAGTTAATTCCATGAAGTTAATTTGATGTAAGAGTTTTAGGATTTAAAATGTCATGCCTACGAAGTGGCCTTGAGAACAATTCTGCTAGATCAGAAGCTTGATCAATCCCATGTATTGGGCTGAAAACCATTTCAATTGACCATTTAGTTGATATCCCTTCTGCCTCAAGTGGATTAGCTAGCCCCATGCCACAAACAACAAGATCTGGCGAACTATCTCTAACTCTGTCTAACTGCTTCTCTACGTGTTGTCCTTCGACGATACGACAATCAGGAGGAAGCAAGTCTATTTCCGCTTTCATTAAATCTCTATTTAAATAAGGAGTTCCTATTTCAACAATTTCCATTCCACACTCATTACTTAGAAATCTGGCGAGAGGAATTTCTAATTGAGATTCAGGCAAAAGAAACAGTTTCTTACCAGAAAGTTTTTCAACATGAGGTGCCAAAGCTTGCTTTGCTCTAGATATGAGTGGATTTAATATTGAATCAACAATTGATTTATCGATACCAAATAAATTCGCAGCCGCCTGAATCCACAAGGTGCTTCCAGTAACACCTAGAGGGAAGGGAGCATCAATTATTTCAGCACCTTTGTTTTTTAGCTCTCTTGCCGTATCAGTTAAGTAGGGCTGAGTAAGAAGGACTTTCGTTTTAGGACCAATAGAGGGTAATTCTGTTGACTGCCTAGGCGGAAAACTTTCTACGTTATCTATTCCAAGCCTATTAAAAATACTTATTAACCGATCCTCCACAGCATTAGCAAGAGTTCCAACCAAAAGTAATTTTTTTTGATTGCTCTTTGGCATCAATGGAATCAAAGCCTTTAATGCTCCGTCTTCGCCTTGGGTGAAAGTTGTTTCTATTCCACTTCCCGAATAATTTAATACTGTTACTTGGCCTTTAAGTTCGATATTCAGGTTTTCGGCAACCCTTGAAAGATCTATTTTTATTACTTCACTTGGGCAAGAGCCAACAAGAAAAAGAGTTTTTATTTCGGGACGTCTAGCTAAAAGATTTTTAACTACTCTGTCTAACTCATCATGAGCATCAGCCAATCCAGCTAAATCTCTTTCTTCTAAAATAGCTGTTCCAAAGCGTGGTTCGGCAAAGATCATTACTCCTGCTGCACTTTGAATTAAATGCGCACAGGTTCTAGAACCCACAACTAGGAAGAAAGCATCAGGCATTCTTCTATGTAGCCAAACAATAGAAGTTAGCCCGCAAAAGACTTCTTTTGGACCAGATTCTTTAAGGAGCGTTGCACCGCTCATAGAGATTTAATACATATGTATATATTCAAACTGCATCTAAAAAGGGTAAACCGTCAACAAACACTTAATCTCTTTCGCATTTAGTTACTTTTTCGTTACCTAATGTCTGACTACGGTGACTTTTGCTTTGCCTAGAGTTAGCAGCCATGAGTTTCCATGAGAGGTTTAAGGTGCATTTCGTTACCCACAAAACGAGACATAGCCATGAGTAGAAATACGCATCTATAGCGCGCTAAATGCATATATTCTCGTTTGAAGATATATTTTTAATGTTAAATGTATCGAATTCTCGAAACATTTCCTAAAGAGATATTTGGCTGCAAGAATATAAGCAAGGACTTTCGAAAGAAAAAGATTAATGACTTCGACAATAACTCGTAAGGAGGACGGAGAAGGCAGCGTTCAGGTAAAACAAGACCCAAAAGCACAAATCCAGGAAGGAGCTCTTGTTATAGCTGTATATGGCAAAGGAGGTATTGGTAAATCAACTACTTCTTCGAATTTATCAGCAGCATTTTCAAAACTTGGAAAGAAAGTACTTCAAATTGGATGTGATCCAAAGCATGACAGCACTTTTACCCTTACACATAAGATGGTTCCTACCGTCATAGATATCCTTGAAGAAGTAGATTTTCATAGTGAGGAACTTAGACCTGAAGACTTTATGTTTAAAGGTTTTAATGGTGTGATGTGCGTTGAGAGTGGTGGACCTCCAGCTGGAACAGGATGTGGTGGCTATGTAACAGGTCAAACAGTCAAACTATTAAAAGAACACCATCTTCTAGAGGATACTGATGTAGTTATCTTTGATGTTCTTGGCGACGTTGTTTGCGGTGGTTTTGCCGCTCCAGTTAATTAGTTTAGAAGGTTAAAAATTTGAAAAGTCATCTCCTCTTAGGACTTAGTCAAAAATCAGTCCTTCTGACCCAAGAAGTTACCGTTACCCAAAGCTGGCTCAACTTCACGATGAGGACGAGCA
>QCHY01000013.1 GCA_003216975.1 Prochlorococcus sp. AG-402-I20 | reverse complement strand
AGAAATATTTTCTTTACTTTCTGTTGAAGCTAATGGAACTGGAAAAGTTTTGATTTTAGTTGCTTTTTTTTTCTTATTTTTTTTTGTCACAGCTTCTTTAATCTCCGCCCGAGTAACTTGTCAGCTTTGACTTGATATTATTCTAGCTATTGGCATTATATATAGAAAATAATATATTTAGAGGGAGGAGGTAATATTATTTACGCAATCTCTAAATCGGAATTATAAAAGGGAACAAATGTCTTATATACGTTGCCCATGAGAATTGAGAAAACAATTTCTTGAGTGAGAGCATGTGATTATAAGCAATATTCGAGATAGGAACATTTTAGTGAGAAGTATACGACTATTTGCTTATAGTTATAAACTATAACCCTAGTATTTTAATGGCTACTTGTCTTGTGAAATAAGAAATTGCTAGTACTTCAAAGGTTAAATTATGATTAGAACAAAATTCATTCAATGCTTTATATTCGTCTTGCTCCCAATTCTCATTGATAATAAACTCATCAAATATTAAAATTGTGTGCTTATCTATTATAGGCTTTGAATAATTTAATGAACATAGAGTAGAGGAATATAGATCTGCATCAAAATTAATAATTGATGCCATTGGTCTAGGTTCAGAAAAAAAGCATGGCAGTGTGTCTTCAAATTTACCAGCTACAAATGTTCCACCTTCAATATTAGGAATAGTTCCGTCTGCTGAATATGTTCCTTTTTTTTCATTATGCCAATCTTCTGGTAATCCTTCAAAAGTATCGAAGCCATATCCTTTTTTGAAGCTATCAATTAGATATCTAAATGAAATACCTCGCCAAACGCCAAACTCATAGAAAGGTCTATTTCTTTTGCTTTTATTAATTACATGGTCAAATAAACTCCATCTATGAAAAAACAATTCTGGTAGATTAGGCAACGATAATACCCATTTTAAGGAACGAATATAAGGATGATCTTTAAGAGATGATTCTGTTAACTTGTTAAATAATGATGTATCTCCTTTATGTATATTTAAAGCACTAAGTGTGAGTTTTGCTGTCAAATAATTTTCATTAATTTTCAGACATTGATTGATTCTTTCTTCTGCTTCTTCAACATTATTAGACAAGGCATATAAATTCCATGTAGCCTCTACGAAAGTAGGATTAAGTTCAAGAGCTTTGCGAATAGATAATTCTGCTTCTTGTAATTTGCCAAGATCACTCAATATATTACCCAGATTGGAATGAGCCACTGCGTAATTCGGATTAAGTTCAATAGCTTTGCGAATGGATAATTCTGCTTCTTGTAATTTGCCAAGAGCCCTTAAAATGATTCCGAGATTAGAATAGGCTTCTGTATAATCAGGTTTAAGTTCAATAGCTTTTAGAGTTACTTTCTCTGCTTCTTGCTGTCTTCCGAAATAGTTTAAAATTAGTCCATAATTAGAAAAAATTCTGTGATCATTAAAACCTCGATCAATACAGTATTGATAATATTTTTCTGCTTCTGGGATATTGCCTTGTAGATGAAAATTAATTGCTTTCCTAATTATCTGTTCTTTTGAAACTTTATTACTGGAATTAGTATCAATAGAAATTTTCTCTTTAATTTCTTCTAAGGCAAATGGGACTGGAAATGTTTTGATTTTAGAGACATTTTTATCAACTGTTTTTGTTTGACTAGATTCTTTCATCTACGCTATTTATATCTAGTGTATTATTGAATTTTACTACTAACTCTTATCTTTATTGACTCTCTCGGAATTGATTTATTGATAGAAACAGTATGTTGCTTTTTCTATGTTTACGTCCCGCTTGAGGACATAGGGGCTAAATTCATAAGCTAAAACAGCATATAATGTGTTTATGCAATCTCTAAATTATTGTCTCTAACCATAAGATAAAGAGTGCAGACATCTTTCTTATGCGTTTCCTGCGAGAATTAAGGATAACTGGGTGAGTAAGTGAGAGTGGGGTTAGTATAAATACTTGGATAGTCTCTCTGAATTAGATTGCAGATACGTCTACTTTTAAGTGATAATTTAATTCTTGGTACTTTACATAAGATTGATTTACATATTAATGACTGTAAATTTATTGAATTTTGCGTTTCATAAAGGTTTCATATAAACTCTTTTCTCTGTTTCTACAAGAAAATCATAGAAAGCCGCTTTCCTACATAAAATCAAATTATTTTCTGATCTTAAAGTATTCAGACTTGACTTTTACATACCCAGAACTGATACATAGCAACAAAAGTAGTAGGAAATTGTTTTTCAAATCTTTCCCAGTTATCTAGCTTTGTTTGTTTTTTATCTTCTGGGAAATATTTAGAGTAGAGGGATTTAATTGATTGAGGAAGTGAAAAACCAAGAAAAACTAATTCATTAGATTTGATCATTTTTTGTAGTTTATTAATCGTGAATCTATGTTCCTGTGAGTGAAAGCAAAGATCACGACATTCAGACATCGTATAAAAATCACCCCAATTCCTAAGATTACTGATTTGTGGAACCTTGCCAGAAAAAACATTCTCTCTCAAGTCTTTAATGTCTTGATCAGTTGGTTGAAGGTTGTTAGTGATTATATATTCTCTTGTTTCAACAATATCTTTTCTTGCTAATTCACTATATAAACCGAGTTTAAGAAATCCATTAGGTTTCAAAACATTTAATAACGCTTTTAAGCCTTTTATTGAATCCTCCATATGGTGTAAAACTCCACTACATTCAATAACATCAAATTGTTCTTCTAGTAAACTCACTTCTAAAATATCCATCTGAATAATTTCAACATTATCAATTCCAAGTTCATTTACTTTTCGTTGCGAATAAGAAAGACTAGATAAACTTAAATCTATAGCGATTATGTTCGTATTTTTATATTTCTGTGCTTCTAGAATTTGATTACCTGTTCCAGATCCTGCTATGAGAACATTCAATTTCTTATTATCAATATATTGATTAATAAGATTAGGATTAATTTCTTTATTAATTACTTCTAAAATTGGAATCTTTTTTCTTAATTCATTTCCATACCTCCATCTTGGATAAGGGTTTGCTTCATACTGAGATTTTACTTTTTGAGAAATAATATTTTCTATTACACCTAATTTTCTTATACTTTTCGATAATTCAATTTCTTGCATAGGTTCTGATATTTGTAATATTATCAGTTCTGTAAAATTTTGATTAGAAGAATTAAAAGATTTTAAAGATGGTATTTCTTTAAGAAGTCTATAGAGTGGAAAATAACAAGATAAGATTGAGATATTTGTTTCATTTATTTCTCCATCTACACATCTATTAATGATTTTTTTTATAGATATTTTTTCTTTTTCAGTTATTGCGTAAATATATTCATTAAGGAAGCATTGTGCTCCTAAGGCAATAATAAATTGTAATTCAGAGCAATTTATTTCTTCTTTATGCTTGTCAATCCTATCACAAAAATATTTTCTTATACAGGTAAGAATTTTCTCAAATCTAATATCTTGAAAATTTGTTTTCTTAAGGGCATTAATTATGAGTTTATCCTTAATAAATGAGTCGAATGAGTCTCTTTCTATAATATTTTTTATTTCATTTCTATATAAAAAGATAAATGCGTTAAATAATTCTTTATGTTGAATATTGTTTTTTTCAAATAGAAGATTTAAAAGATCCTTTAATTTTGATTTGTTTAGTTTAGATGGATCTGAATTCCTTAAAAATGTTGTTATGGCTGGATAAATGTTAGGAAAGTTTGGATCAAGTTCAATTACCTTTATATAACAATCAAATGCTTCTTTTACTTTGCCTAGCTGTTCTAATATGACTCCATAATAACAAAAAACTCTTGTATTAGTAAATCCTTTTTCAATAAAGTATTGATAATATTTAGCTGCTTTTAAAATATTTCCAGCTTTATGATACTTAAATGCTTGATTGATTATTTCTTCTTTAGAAGTAGCATCAGTAATAATATTAATATTCTTCTCAACTTCTCTTAAGGCGAATGGAACTGTGAAAATTTTGATCTTATTAACTTTTTTTTGCTTTTCTTCTTCCTTAGCAAAACTCTCCATTTTCTTTGTTCTTACTGTTTCTACTATTTTACTACTCATATCAACCTCTATTAACTCTTTCTTTAATTATTTCTAATCTTAAAGAATAAAAATTGAATGTATATATTACTATGATTTTTGTTTCTATAGACATAGAAAAAGAACAAAAAAACTTTAATAATTAATTAGAACCTAATTTTTTTGAGTAATTTCAATCTTATATCGTCAGAGTATACTCAAACTTTTTCAAATAAATCCTATATCTTTCAAAAATTTTCATTATGAACTATGGAAAAACTGTTATTCTTCTTCCCTTAGATATTAGGCGATTTTTTGTATTACTTTATTGATGCCAATCAATAGATTTTTAATATATAGTGAGACTATGAATTTTTTTATTAAATCAAATAATATTGATTTATGCCTTTTATTATTATTTTTCATGTAAAAGGGTTATCTTTATATCAATTAACGATTGATATTAAATAAATTTGAGCATTTTATAATATGGATATTACATTAAGAAGCGTTTATATAAGCTATTGAAAGCAACTTGAAGATTTTGAGTGGAATTTGAGGCTCCATACTGTCTTGTTATTTCTGAAAGAGATTTTTTAATTAAATAAAGATCTTCTCTTTCATCATCTCTTGGTATTTGACTTTCTATCCATCCAACACAAACCATTCTTTCTCCCTTTGTTACTGGTTTAACTTCATGTAGATATTTAGTTGGGTAAATGATAATATCTCCTTGATTAAGTTTAATTTTTTTTGTTTCAGGAGATATATATAATATCAATTCTCCTCCTTCATATTCATCTGAGTTATTTAAAAAAATTGTAAAAGAAAAATCTCTTCTTCCACTGGGCAGATATGGAATGTCTACATGAGGACCATAAAACATTCCTATACCTGTCCTAGTAAATAATATATTGAAAACTTTATTTATGAAACTAAAGCTATTAATTGAATCATTATTTTGAATGGCTTCAATTATTTCATTTGTAAAACTTGTCTTTTTATCACTATTATTCAATTGCAGATTTCTCTTCACCAACGCAGCAGTTCCTGTGGCTGTTAATTTACCATCGACCCAATCATTTGAGAGCATTAGACGTTTTTTTAGATCATTAGATTTTTGTTGGTCTAATAAATTAGAGGCTAAATAAAGCATTTACTATTGATTGTCTATGAATGAAATTTAATACATTATAAATATAGATCAATTTCATCTTTTATTATTGATTTAAGTTTACCTGTGTCTCTAAGCTGAAGGGCTAATAAATGGCTTGATGAGGCATGCTCCAAGAGAGTACAGTTTTTATGATTTAGATAATTAGCATGGTTTTTATCAACTTCAGAAAATTTTGAGTAATGGATCGCAACTTTTGTATTCAAAGGGATGAAATTCTTAAGGTTTAAACATTTTTGATAAAATTTATCATTAGTATTTCTTTTTCTCAATTTATTGCAGATTTCTTGGGTATATACAAAATCTTTGATTATAGATTCTTTCTCTTTGGATATTACAGTCTGAGGATTAAAGACTATCACTTTCGAAAGTTTGAGTAAATGACCATATAAAATCGCAGCAAATCCTCCAGATGATGCACCAATTGATAAAGTCAATGTGTAGTTTTTTATTGAGCTTAATCTCTTGATTAATTCAGTTGTTTCTTTGATATCTTTAGTTGAATTTTTTAGGCCAGTAAGATAATAATTTCTGTCAATATCTCTAATAAATAGCTTATCAAATGATTTATCATTTTTAAACAAATTATAGAAATTAAATGAGGGTATTATACTAGTATTTCGTCCGTTACTACTAAATATAATTATTAATACATTGGAATTATTGTTTTCATAGAAGTAATCATCATTGTCATCCCAAGCTAATTCACTAGGATTAAGTTTTTCCTCTAAATCTCCGTTAATAAATTTAATACGTGTTAGCTCACCTTGATAGATATGATTTTCTGGATCCAGTCGAACAGCTTTTTTTATTGATTTAAATGCTTCACGAAAATCTTTTAATTCTAGCAGAATTTTACAAAGTATATAATGATGTTTAGCTGAATCTGGTTCAATTCTAATTGCCTTTCTAATTGATATTTCACCTTCTTGTAAATTGCCAATTTCTTTTAAAATTATTCCCAGATTATAATGAGCATCAGCGATATCAGGATTCAGATCAATTGCTTTTTTCATTGATCTTTCTGCTTCTTTTAATTGTCCCATAACTTTCAATATGTTACCTAGATTGGTATGCGCTTGAGCGAAATCAGGATTGATTTCTATAGCTTTACGAGTAGATAATTCTGCTTCTTTTAATTTGCCAAGATCCCTAAGAATATTGCCTAGATTGAAATGTGCTTCTGCAAGTGAAGGATTGAGTTCAATAGCTTTGCGAGTAAATAATTCTGCTTCTTTTAATTTGCCAAGATTCTCTAATATAACACCAAAATTAGAAAACATTCTGTAATCTTTGAACCCTTGAGAGATGAAATCTTGATAATATTTTGCTGCCCTTTGAATATTGCCTTGTGAATGAAACTTTAAAGCTTGACTGATTAATTGTTCTTTAGAAGATTGAGTTGGCTGATCAATTGAAGTTGAAAAATTATTTTTAATTTCTTCTAACGTAGATGCTACTGGGAATGTGTTGACTTGATTAATTTTCTTCTTGCCCTCCTTATTTTGAGAATATTTCTCCACTTTTCTTTTCTTCTTTTGTCTAGCTTCTATCTTACTACTAATATCAACCTTTATAATGATTTCTACGCTTATAGAGATAGATTAAAAGTAGGTCTTTATATAATTTCTATCTGTAAAGTAGTACACAAAATTTTAATATCAAATTCGGACCTAATTAATTTATGTAATTTTTAAGGTTATGTAGTAGGAGTTAAATGTGAATTCCTTAAACCATTCTTATTTTTTTCACAAAGGTTTTATACAAGATTGTGTAAAAATTATCCTTGTTCGTGATTTCGATGACGAGTAGGCTTTAGGGATTGATTTCTTGATGACGAGTATTAGACCTACTAAAATTTTCATATCTATTAAAATATCATTTCCAATTCTTTCAATCTGTTCTTCTGTAACTCTTTTTCTAAAGACATTGCAAAAACCTTTTCTCTACTTTTTTATTTCTAATGGATCTGCTCTGATGAAGCTATTTAGGACTTTTCTACTAATTAAAATCTCTTCATACGAAAAAGCTTAATTTTCTGATTAACTTTTAAAGTTAGAACGTTGCTTTCTTTGTTATCTATCTCATCACTTTTTCTCTGGTTCAGTCGAATTTTCCAATGTCACTAATAATGAACTATGGCGAGCGTTCGTAAAAGGCGTGATCATTGTAACAAGAGATAATTAGCATCCAATGTCATTTGAAGTTACTTACAACGGGGATATTCAATATATTAAAGTGTTCTATTCAACTGAAAAAACGAGAGCTGGAAAATACTATGGCGAGTTTTATAAACAAATGGATGCATTAGCGAGTGATTTAAAACGACTTAAACAGGAACTGGATGAAGATAGTGAAAAAGCAGCGAAGATTGCCAAAGATGCTGCTAATAAGGCTTTATCTGAAAGATTTGGTTCACTTCGTTATGTTATTGATGAGCGTCACTGGGATGAAGATATGGTTATTAGCAAAATTCTTGATGATAGAAAACAAGAGATGTTGGCTTTAGCCCAAAAGACTTTTAATAATGAAGTTCTTCTTGAAGAGGATGGAGCAGAAGAATACAAAATTCACTTGGATGAAGGAGGAATAGAAGTTGATGGTAAGGCTGTAGAGACATCGATAATGGAGTTTTTTGATTCAGACGACTACCACGTAGCTAATGAGGCAAAACTAGAAAAATTAGAAAAACTTGATTGGTTTATTATCTGGTCAAGAACCGAGGCAGGAGAGTTTAAGACAGAGGGTGGACAGCATGAGGGATATTTTTCATCGAAGGAATTAAATATGCAAAATTGTTTGATTACTTACAGAAATTTACCCCTAGTGATTCCATCTAATGGAACTGATAACTTTAGTAATGAACTTGAAATTCATTTTATAGATGAAACCAGTGCATCACTTGAAATGAGTGATTCTGAAGGGAACATTCGCATTGATTAGATGCAAGACTAATTTTATCTCGTACAATTTTCCGCTAAAAGCTAGTTTTTCAATTTATCTAGTCATTGAATATTAATCTAGAAAATAATATTGCTTAAAAACTAATATGCATTTTTCTGATTAATTCATAAAAGTACAAATCTGGTCGATCACACTCAAAATCAGTTTGTCTCCATTGGGATCTTTCCACTCTGAATTATTATTCTCGAACTCATTAAATTCCTTTGTACCAACTGCAACATCTCTGAAGGTTTGTTCCGAACAGTTTATATCCATCGTATATAAGATGTCTTGAGTAATGTTAGTAGTACTTTTAGGAATAAATTTGCTTAATACTCGTATAAATCCATCTTGATTTTTTTGCACGCTGTTCTTATCCCATAGCTGTTCTCCATACTGACTCTTCGGAACTGCAATCCACTCATGAGATAGAGCATATGTTTTTAGTGGATAGATAATAATCAGAAGTGCTAAACAACCAAGACAAATGCTTTTAATAGTTTTTAAGTGCATTGGATAGAAAACAGTTTTTTTATCGTTGACTGAATTGATATCACTATGACATCTACAGATCAGTTCTATGACCCGAGTGCGTTCAGGTGAAAAAGCTAAATGATATCCAAACCTAATAACGGAAAATCATTTACCAAAAATGATGCAATAGATTTAATGGTTTTATTGAGTTCACTGACTCAAATTAATACAAAAGGAAAGTTTTTTAAAACTCCTTATCTGATGGAGAACTTCGAGGTGGTGGAATGAATAATGGAAAACTTAAAGACCTAAAAAATGGGATGAGACTTTATTCATCCCATTTATGTTCTCGGTTGATTAATGTAGGATCCCTTTTTTATTTATTGATAACTATTTACCACCATTGCAAAAACGGACAGCATTGGAAGAACTCTGGCCAGTTAATTGAGCCTCTTCAACACATTCGTTAAAAAATTTTGATTCTTCTTTAACAGGACAAAAACTAATGGCGATTGCAGTAAGAGCAATAGCAGACACTACATTAGATCCAAGTTGAATAATGCCATAAGCAAACATCGATTTGCCTTTTCCACCACATTTGTTTTTTTCTGTTTTATTCTCTTCAGTCATTTAGTAATTTGTTTTTGCTTAATTTAATTGATTCTTTGGCCAGTCAATCTTAAAAATTGTAGAGAATACCGTTTTGGACCTGTTTGGGATTTTTTTGATCCAAATAATCATAAAAACCTTCTCGATTCATACAAGGTGGTTCTTGGAGATCAGGAGCAAGTGTGACCTTGTGTCCACTGCAAAGGATCTCAATTCCTCACACAATTAACTTTAGGCATTAGCATCACACTCAAGTATGACCGTGTGAGTTTTTGACTGTCACATGTGCCAATTTGTATAACTACTAATTAAAAAAGCACCCTACTTGCAACAAAAGAAGTTGGGTGCTTTTTTTACAGAACGATTGTGTGAGGAGTTGTCCTGTTACTTCATTTTTAATGGTATGAGGACATTTTGTCATTATTACAAAAACAAAATGTCTTAGATCATAATGCTGAATTGATTTTCAGCCTGCTAGACAAGCTAGTCTTCTGTATTTTCAAATTGTTTTGCTAATCTAAAACCTTTTCTAATAATTAAATAAACTCCGTATAAACCAGCAATTACAGGAAGAATTATTAGAGGGTTAGGATCATAGTTCGAATAATCTTTTACACCATCAACATATTCGATACCTGAACATTTCAAATAAAGAAAGCTTGTGAATACAATTCCCCAGCCAATGATTGAGAGAATTCCTCCTTTTTTGTCACCTTCATAAAATCTATCTAAACCCCATCCCCAACCAATGGCAAGGATAAATCCTCTTGTGATAGCATTTTTTTCTTGCTTACGTAGCATTTTTTTTTGAGTATGTTCGCAATGAACATAACTGATTGATTGTTGTTTTGCATGAACTAATCAACGAAGATACTTGTCCCTGTAAAAATTTGGATATTTCTCAGTTGAGTAATCCTTTGGAGGGGGTGGTCTACTTCAAAAAAAAAAGATAACTTAGTTCAATGGCTGATTACTTTTGACGGTTGCACAACAGACTGATTCGCATTTAAGCCGACGGCTTCAGCAAGATAGTATTACTATCTCAGGTAAGGTTATATACATTAATCCTTTTTTATATTGGCGTCGCTTCGATAGCAACACTGATAGATGGTTGAGAGAGCCTGGGCAGTTAGGAGAGGAGCAGATAAATCTAAATAGAGCTCGTTTTTATCCTGAGGTTGATTGGACTTTTCTTAGAGACGAAGAGCGGGTTGTTAAAGACGCGGCAGTTGAAATGTTTTTAAAAACGCTTGAATTAATAAGTACTTTTCACCCTTACCTTACTGCAGGACAATTGTTAGAGGTAGAGAGAAAAATGGCAGTAACTAAAAAAAAGTCTTTTGAGCGTTGGGTAGAAAAATCTTTTAGAAAAAAAATTAATCAAGCTTCAAAAGAGCGTAATAGGTTTGCTAGAGAACGTTTTATCAGAGGTTGGAGAGAATGGTTAATGCTTGAAACTACTCATCAAGCTTTTCTTCCATTCGCAGCAATAATTGTGATGTCAATATTTGCTGGTTGGTCCATAGGTATTTCAAACAATAGTTGTACTCCTTACTTCCCAACGTCAGAAACAGGTATTCTTAAATAGCACTTTTACAGCCATTATGGCTAAAGATCAATTGAGGGATCTCCACTTATTTGCAATGGAGTCTGCTTTGCCATTTGGTATGGGCATTATTAAAAATGCTAAAACTGGTGGATTGCAAAAAATTATGAATGTATTCAAATCAAATGATCCATTTTCAGAATTCCAGATTGATGGTGAAACCTCGGCAAAGATTGTGAGGGATAAGATTGAACAATTGATTCCTGGCTTAGGTTATCCAGTTGTTTCAGTTGAGGTAAATGTTGAAGAGAATGATCGTGATTATGAAAACAATGATCAAGATTCTTTAGTCTCAACTTTAAATAGAATTGACAGTAAACTAGATCAATTGAGACGTTTGATCAGTAACAACTCATTAAAAATAGATGATTAATAAATATTCTTAATTTTTAGATATGAAGAAAAAAGAAAAATTATATCTCAGTTCTAAAAAGCATGTTGGTGCTTTGAATCAACCCCTAATTTTCTTTTTGTTTATTTGTTTGATTTTTTTAGTCACTGGTGCTCGTCTTTTTTGGATTCAAATAATTAATGGATCATATTATAAAAAGCTTTCAGAAGAAAATAGAATCAAGTTAATTGCAAATCCACCAATAAGAGGAAGATTATTAGATCGTAATGGTGTCGTTCTCGCCGATAATAAACTCTTTTACTCATTATCTATTCAACCTAGACTGATAACTA
Source organism: Prochlorococcus sp. AG-402-I20 (assembly GCA_003216975.1). Classification (GTDB taxonomy): domain Bacteria; phylum Cyanobacteriota; class Cyanobacteriia; order PCC-6307; family Cyanobiaceae; genus Prochlorococcus_B. The sequence continues at coordinate 35,133 of QCHY01000013.1, read as the reverse complement.
ATAGTGAATGGATTGATCTTAGAAAGTCTTTATCTGATTTGTTAAACGTTTCTACTGATCAATTAGAAATTGCATTTAAGAGAAGTAATTCCGAGACTCCTTATAAAAAAGTACTTTTAACTGATTTATCTGCGGAGCAAGTTATTAGGTTTAGAGAACAAGAGCATAACTTGTATGGTGCTCAAATTGATATTGGTTTAGTAAGAAATTATCCTTATAAGTCTTTGGCGGCTCATGCTTTGGGTTATACGCAGTTAATAACTCAAAATGAGTTTTCTAAGCTTTCAGAAAAAGGTTATCAGTTATCTGATCGAATTGGACGTAAAGGTATAGAAGCTGCTTTTGAATCTGAATTGAGAGGTCAATGGGGAGGTGAAATGCTTGAGATTGATTCAATAGGCACCGTTCAACGTAGCCTGGGCTTGAGGCTACCTAAGGCTGGGAAGGATATCCAATTAACTCTTGATCTGGAGCTACAACTTACTGCAGAAAAAGTTTTGTCCGACAAAATTGCTGGAGCAATAGTTGCGATTGATCCACGTACCGGTGCAATCAGAGCAATTGCTAGTCAACCTACTTTCGATCTTAATTTTTTTTCGCAGACTTTTACAAATAATCAATATGACAATCTTTTTGTGTCATCTAATCTGCCTCTATTGAGTAGAGCATTTAATGCCTACGATCCAGGGAGTACGTGGAAGCCTGTAACTGCTATTGCAGGTATGGAAAGTGGTAAATTTCCTGCTAGCCAAAAATTAAATACGGTTCCTTGTATTACATATGGTAGTCATTGTTTTCCAGAATATAATAAAAGAGGTTTTGGTTGGATTGGATATGAAGATGCATTCAGAGTCTCTAGTAATACTTTCTTTTATCAAGTTGGTGTCGGTTCTGGCTCGAAGGCTTTATACGATGCGGCAACTAAACTAGGCTTCGACAATTACACTGGTATAGAAACTTTTCTTGATGAAAATAAAGGCTTAGTAGGGAACAAGAAATGGGCTGATGAGGGTCGTGGATGGGGAAATCCTGGAGAAACTCCTTGGATCGTAGAGGATATGGCTAGTGCATCTATTGGTCAATCTGTTGTTTTAGTGACTCCATTGCAATTAGCACGAGCATATGCAGTTTTTGCAAATGGTGGTTATCTGGTTACTCCTCATTTAGTTCATGACAATAAAAACTGGCGATCAGAGAAATATTTACAAAAAGTAGACATTAAAGACTTAACACTTGAGACAATTCGTCGTGGGCTTCGAAAAGTAGTAACGAGTGGTACTGCGATGGAAATCAATTTAGATAGTTCTCTTCTTCCTCCAGTTGCTGGTAAAACTGGAACAGCAGAAGATAGTAGTGGAGGTACTGACCATGCATGGTTTGCTGGCTTTGCACCATATGACTCTGGAGAAATAGTTATTGTTGCATTTGCTCAGAATACTCCTGGTGGTGGTTCAGTACATGCTCTTCCTATGGCAAAAAAAATGTTGCAGACATGGTATGAGCAAAAATCTGATAATTAGTTAACTAGCAGTAAAGATTGGATATTGAATCAATTAGAATGATTTAGTTTTAGTAGTTGATTTATAATTGCGTTGATTGATTTATCCTCAGCTATTTTTGATTTATTCGTAGCTAATTGACGACCTAAGACTAAAGCTCCAAGATGAGTTAATTGAATGCGCATCGAAAGTAATAATTCCATACATCCTCCTCCTGAAAAACTTGCAATTGCAATTGGACGTTCGTTAAATAAACTACGAAAATCTGTTCCTTGAACAGACAGCCAAGCTATTGCATTTGTAAGAATTGGAGGAATTGAGCCGTTATATTCAGGCGCACAAATGACCCAGTGAGAGTGACTCTCCATTTGAGTATTGATCGACTTAAGATTTTCTGGTGCTTTATCTTTTGCATTATGACGTGGATTAAATATAGGTAAAGCATTGTGTGATTCTGTCAAATCAAGTAATTCGCATGAGTAATTTAGTTCCTTGCCTGCGACTAGAAATCTTTTGGCTAGTTTGAGATTTTCACCATTACTAGCAGCTATAACAAGAAGCTTTTTATTAGACATTGTGAATCAAAAGGGAAGTGTGAATGGATGATGTCGTTTTTGTAATGGATCTAGTAGTTCGCTCCGGTCTTTCGATGATGAACTGCTGTTACTCCATCTTTTTTAATGACTTTTCCATGTTTAATCTCAGCATATATCAGCCAATGATCCCCACACTCCATTCGTTGACTAACTGTACCCTCCAGCCATGCTAAAGCGTCGTTTAATAATGGCTGATTGCTTGGACTTAATTTAATCTCTAGATCATTAAATCTATTATCTCCAGGTTTGAATGATTGGAGAAATTGTTTGAGGAGGCTTTGGTGATTGTTTTGCTCTAAAATGTTTAGAGCAAAGTTATCTCCTGTATGAAGTAAATTTTCTACAGCTCTTTCTTTAGCGACTGCAATCGTAATACCAGGAGGAGAAAAGCTGGCTTGACTAACCCAACTTGCAACCATAGCTCCGCTAATCAGATTATCTTCATCTCCTTTTTGAGCAGTCAATATACATAGTGATCCGACGACTCTTCCGAGTGCATTAATTGTTGGATCACTTTTACTTGTATTTAAACCTACATTAGCCTTTCTTTGTTGACGTAATTTTGCATTAATTAATTGCTTACCAAATTGGATACCTGTTTCTTCAAGTTTTTTAATCATTAAAGGATCAGGACTAAATTTAATTTTGATAGGATCGAATCCAAATTTAAAGCCTCCATCTTTTAATTTTTTTTCTAGTAAATCAAGAGCTTCGCCACTCCATCCATAACTTCCAAATACTCCCGCCGGCTTTCCTCTATCTCCCTCAGCCAAAAGCGAGCCAAGTGCTGAAACAATCGGGGTGGGTGCATGTCCTCCTAATGTTGGAGATCCAATTAAATATCCATCTGCTTTACGAATTTCAGTGACTAAAATATCTGATGCAGTGAATTCACAATTAATAATCTTAACTTTGACCCCTGTTTTACTAATTCCTCTAGCAATGGCATCAGCAATAGCAGCAGTATTTCCATATGCACTTGCAAATAATAGAGCAACTCTTAAGTTGCTGTATTTTTGGCTTTCTCCCCAGCTTTGGTAGTTGTTTAATAAACTCCTCCAACTACCGCTGATTGCAGGTCCATGCCCAGGTACTATCGTATCAATCTCAAAGTCTTCAAATTTTTCGATAATGCTATTGACTTGGGTAGACATTGGTGCCATTAGACAATCGAAGTAATGTCTTCTCTCTTCTTCCATGCAACTGCTGTTTAATTCAGCCCATTTTTCTTCATAAACATGCGCACCAAACAATTTATCACTCATCAATAAACCTGTTTGCTTTTCAAAAACAATTAGTCCACCAGGCCAGCGAGCAGTTGGCGCGGGAATGAACGTAACCTCAAAATTATTGTCGAGTGACAGAGTTTCTAATTGTTTAATGATTTGTATGCTTGGAAGAACTTCAACTGTCTCCAATGTTTCTTTATGATTTGTATTTTGCGAGGGTTTTCGTAAATTCCAAATCTCTTTGAATAATTTTGCACCTGGATTAGAACAAATAACCGTTAAATTTTTATATTTCATATTCATTCTTTTTACAAAAGCTACTTTATTGGGATTGATATGACCCATGACTAACTTTATTGCAGAGGAATCACTGCTAATTAATGTCTCAAACTCGTCTAAAAATTCTTTTTCAAATGTTAAACCAGGAGGGTGAATTAAAATATAATCTTGTGATTTAGAATGTTCATCCTCAGAATGCTTCAATAAAAAAGAATTAGTGCAACTACCTTTTTCAAGAGAATATTCAACTTCAAATCTTGTTTTTTTTGGGTTTAGGCTTCTTAAGCAAATGAAGTTCTCCTCAATAGGAATCTGAATGGTTTTTTTTATGAAAGTATTTAAATTTGGTGAAGAAATATTTTCTACTGTCATTATTAATAATTACTACCAACTCTTCTGTGATGTACTGCTGTTTTACTTTGAGTATTAGATAAATTACCTTTTTCAACTGATGAATAAATGATCCAATGATCTGTTGTCTCCATTCTTTGAATAACTTTACATGAAAGGAACGCTAACGCATCAGATAGAACTGGTCCTCCAGCTGCAAGATCATTCATTAATTCAACTCCTTCAAATCGATTAGCACCTGGTGGAAACCGTTTTAAAAAGTGTCTGAAGAGGTGCAAATAGTTATTTTCTTGAAGGATATTGAGAACAAAACGATCATTGACTTGTAATAGTGATTCAATGGCTCTATCTTTTGCCACCGCTACGGTTATTCCAGGGGGTTCAAAGCTTGCTTGACTAACCCAACTTGCAACCATCGCACCGTCTCGACTATCCGGGCCTTCACTATCTTTCGCTGTAACAATGTAGAGTCCACCGCTTATGCAACCAAGTGCTTTATTTAAGTCTCCATCAAGGCTTTTAGTAGCAGCTAAATTTTTCTTTCTAGTAAGAATTTGACCTAAATCTGTACCAGCTTCTTCAAATTGTTGATAAACACTTTTGTTTGGTTCGTCACGAACTCGAAGTGGTTTAAAAGCTTCTTTTTGTCCTAGCTTTCTTAATTGGTTGGTAATAAAGTCAATAGGCTCTTCATTTCCGCCATAGGAGTCATAAGTCGCTACCCACTGCTTTTGTTTTAATGATGCAAGTAGGGTTCCAATATTGCTTTGTAATTCTGAATCAGATTTGATGGGCCAAGTTGGTACAACGACTGCACTTGCGTCACTAATTAAAGCACTTAACTCTTGAGTGTCTGAAGCAATAAGATCAACTAATTGGACTGGAGCATTTGCCTTGCCTATGCCATGAGCAATTGCTTGACTAAGCCGATCACAAAAACCATATTGGCTGAGATAGCAAACCACAGCGTAATTTTCGCCTGTACTTCTTTGCTTACTCCATTCTCTATAATGATTGAGCCATAACTGCGTATTAAAATTAAGTATTGGTCCATGTCCAACACCAATAGTATTGATAGTTGGCAATGCATCAATTTTTTTTAATGCCTGAACAACGCTGCGGGCATTAGGACCCATGAGGCAGTCGTAATAAAATCGAAAATCTTCATTTAATAAGCTTGGATTTTCGTCATACAATTTTTCTGAGCAATAATGCAAACCAAACGCATCACAAGTATATAAAACTTGTGTACCTTTATCAAAAGAAAAAATAGTATCGGGCCAGTGTAGATTTGGTGCACTAATAAATTCAATTTTATGCTCGATTCCGCTGATTGAATTAATTTCTAAATTGAGTTCCTCTCCACTTTTGACTGCTCTTGACCTAAAAGGTTGATGAATTTGATTTTCTAGGAATTTTATAGCTACTTTAGATGCGACGATTTCAATATTTGGGTTGAATTCAATTAAGTATTTTATGAGTCCTGAATGATCTGGCTCCGTATGACTGACTATTAAATAATCAATTTCTGTTGGATTGATTTCTTGTTTTAGCTTTTCAAACCAAATATCTTTAAACTTTAAATGACTGGTATCTATAAGAGCAGTTTTTTTGCCTCTTATTAAAAAGCTATTGTATGTTGTCCCATTTCGAAGGCCAAATTCAATATCAAACCTGCTTCGATCCCAATCCAATGACCTTAAAGTGTGTGTATCTGCAGCAATTTGTTCATATTGCAGTGAAAGCTTAGGAGTATCACTTTTCTGATTTTCTAAAGCTGTTGATTCAGTTAGAAGCATGTTCCTAAAGCCATTAATTAGAGTAAAGCCTGAAGGCTGCGATAAATAAGGTTGCTAAGTGAAAATACCTATTTCATTTAACCATAATAGGATATTGAGGTTTCTAAGTGTGATACTGCTTCCCGTAAATAGTATTTGTTTGCAATAAGCAAGCTTATCGAATGATTTTTTTGAATATTTTGTCTTTCGAAGTCTCACGGGTTTCCATTTTGTTATTGTTTAGGGTGAGTTGAGCACATTTGACGTTTTTGTGATTGTTTTAAAAAACCTTTTTAAAGATAATTTTTAGGTATGCAAAAAAATTCTTCCTCCTCAATGAATCCGCCATTCCTCTCGGGAGATGAGATAAGAGAAGCATTTATAAATTTTTTTACCCAACATAATCATAAGAAACTTGCAAGTTCTTCCTTGATCCCAGATGATCCAACAGTTTTATTGACAATTGCGGGGATGTTACCTTTTAAGCCTATCTTCTTAGGATTAAAAGAGTCTTCTACTCCGAGAGTAACATCCAGTCAAAAATGTATAAGAACAAATGATATTGAAAATGTAGGGAAAACGGCGAGGCATCATACTTTTTTTGAGATGCTAGGTAATTTTTCTTTTGGTGACTATTTTAAAAAAGAGGCAATTCAATGGGCCTGGGAATTAACTACTGAGGTTTTTCGACTAAATCCACAGAATATAGTTATTAGCGTTTTTGAGGAAGACTCAGAAGCAGAGAAAATCTGGAAAGAGGTTGTAGGGGTTGATGCAAAAAGAATCATCAGAATGGGTACTTCTGATAATTTTTGGTCATCTGGTGCTACTGGACCTTGTGGCCCATGTTCGGAACTTTATTTTGATTTTAAACCAGAATTAGGCAGTGATGGAATAGATCTTGAAGACGATAGTCGATTTATAGAATTTTATAATTTAGTTTTTATGCAATACAACCGAGATTTAAAGGGCAATCTTGAACCATTGGCGAATTGTCATATTGATACAGGAATGGGCTTAGAAAGAATGGCTCAAATCTTGCAAAAAAAATCCAACAATTACGAAACGGATCTTATTTTTCCTCTCATTGAGGCAGCGGCTTTATTAGCTCAAATTACTTATGAAAAAACAAATAAAAAAAATAAAACATCATTAAAAATTATTGGAGATCATTGTAGAGCTGTCACTCATTTAATTTGTGATGGTGTAAGTGCTAGTAATCTAGGGCGAGGCTATATTCTGCGTCGTCTTATACGGCGTATGATTCGACATGGTCGACTGGTAGGTATTAATCAGCCGTTTTTGCCACAGCTGGCTGAAGTTGCTATTGAGTTGATGAAAAATGCTTATCCTCAATTACTTGAGAAAAAGAAAATTATTCTAAATGAGTTAAAAATAGAAGAATCTCGTTTCCTTGAAACGCTTGAACGGGGAGAGAAACTTTTGGCAGAGATAACAGCTCATGAATGTGACCTTATCTCTGGTGCGCAGGCATTTGAGCTTTATGATACTTATGGTTTTCCTTTGGAATTAACAGAAGAGATCGCGAATGAAAAAGGTATTTCTGTTGATATTAATGGTTTTGAGAGGGAGATGGCAAAGCAACGCAAACGTGCAAAAGATGCTTCTGTCAGTATTGATTTAACTGAAGAAGGTTCAATTGAAAGAGAAATTTCTTTATTTGATGAAACAAGATTTGAGGGCTATGAAAAATTAGAAACCACTTCAACTGTGATAGGCATCTTTAAAAATAATGAATTAGTAAAACAAGCTATTCAGGGTGATTTAGTCAAGATTATTGTTAATAGAACGCCTTTTTATGCTGAGTCCGGTGGCCAAATAGGAGATAATGGCTTTATAACGTCTCAAGATCTTGAGGTGTCTATAGAAAATGTTCGAAAAAAGAAGAATATTTTTATTCATTCTGGAATTGTTAACACTGGAGTTCTAAAAGCTAACTCATCTGTTCAGATGAATGTTACTCCATCTTTTCGTCAACGAACTACATCAAATCATACCGCTACACATCTATTGCAATCAGCTTTAAAGTTATCGATTGGTTCAAGTGTAAGTCAAAGAGGCTCGTTAGTTTCAAATGATCGATTAAGATTTGATTTTAATGCTCCAAAACCACTGACAATAAAGGAACTTGAAGATATGGAAGTACGAATAAATCAATGGATTACTGAAGATCATCCAATTCAAATTAAAACAATGCCAATTAAGGAGGCTATGGCTGCTGGTGCTTTGGCAATGTTTGGTGAGAAATATGGCGATGTGGTACGTGTTGTGGATGTTCCAGGTGTTTCTATGGAATTATGTGGAGGAACCCATGTAACTCGCACCTCACAACTAGGTACGTTTAAGATTATTAATGAGACAGGTATTGCTTCTGGAATCAGACGAATAGAGGCCATAGCTGGTCCATCAGTTTTAGATTATTTTAATGAACGTGATTTAGTAGTTAAGGAATTAAGTAAATCATTCAAAGTTCAATCATATGAAATTGTTGAGAGAGTCTCATCTCTTCAACAGGAATTGAAAGATAAAACAAAAGAACTTATCAAAGTAAAAAATGAACTCGCTGTGGCAAAGGCATTGGGTTTTGCGAGTTATGCAAAATCTGTTGGTAAGAGTAAATTATTAATTAGACGTTTAGATGGAGTTGACGGATCTGGCTTGCAATCTGCGGCTTCAAGTTTAATAGATCATTTAGGTAATTATTCTGCTGTTGTTTTTGGAGGTATTCCAAATCAGGATATCGATAATAAATTAGTTTTTGTTGCTGCATTTTCTCCTGATTTAGTCTCAGATGGTTTACATGCAGGCAAATTTATATGTGGGGTTGCAAAAATGTGTGGCGGCGGTGGCGGCGGTCGTCCAAATCTCGCCCAAGCTGGTGGTAGTCAACCTCAATCGTTGGATCTAGCTTTAGAAAAAGCTAATGAGGATTTGACTCAACAATTGTCTTGATTTAGCTTTGTAGGTAAGTGCTTTGGCGGAGGCTGGCTTCTACATGCTCTATTAGTTTTTGCGCGTCATGGATTTTTAGATGCCCGCCTTCAATAGCTAATTCGCTTGATTTTCGTAATCGCTCTAATAATATTTCTGGATCATGTTCCAAATATTCAAGAACATTTGATTTTGTATTCCCACGAATGACATGCTCAACTTTATATTTCCCTTTTTCTGAAAATCTGATATGGACTGCATTAGTACTCCCAAATAAATTATGTAGATTTCCCATTACTTCTTGATAGGCGCCACCTAAGAAAAGACCAATTAGATATTTTTCGTTTTGATTAAATTCATGAAGAGGTAGCAAATTTTTAATTTTTCCATTATCAATAAATTGGTCAAGCTTTCCATCTGAATCACATGTTAAATCTGCAAAGTGACCAAGTTTTTTCGGTTCTTTGTTAAGCCGATGGATTGGCATAATTGGAAAAACTTGATCAATGGCCCAAGTGTCTGGAGCAGATCTAAATACGGAAAGATTTGCGTAATACGTTACGGCTAAGCTTTCACTTAATTTCTTTAGTTCTTTAGGTAGAAGTATATTTTTTGGTAATTGATTAACTATTGTTTTTGCACAGGCCCATGTCAATTGCTCAGCTTTTGCACGTTCAACTAAATCTAAATAACCTAGTCGAAAAGCCGCTAGTGCATCTGCTTTAAATTTAAGAGAATCATTCCATGCTTCTTGTAGTTTGGCTAAATCTTCTTCTTGCTTAAGCTCTAGAGAATTTAGATGGACTAATGTTTCACGTAAATTTCTGACAGAGAGACATTCTTTTTCATCTTCTTTAGGAATGTCAGAAGGCAACGAATTTTTGCCTAGAATATTGAAGATTAAGATTGAGAAGTGACTAGCAATAGCTCTTCCACTCTCTGTAATTAAAGTGGGTAGTGGTATCTTTTTTGATTCACAACATTCTTTAATTGTTGCTACTACATCATTTGCATAATTTTGAAGTGAATAGTTAGTAGATGCTATTGAGGCAGTTTGACTTCCATCGTAATCAATTCCTAAACCACCTCCAACATCTAAGTATCCCATGGGTGCCCCAAGATTAATTAATTCGGCATAAATTTGTCCTGCTTCTTGTAAGGCATCTTTTAAAACACCTATATCATTAATTTGACTCCCTAGATGAAAATGTAAAAGCTTTAATTCATTGAGAAGATTTGCTTCTTTTAACCTTTTGATTGCTTTCAAGATTTCTGGAATTGAAAGTCCAAATTTCGACTTGTCACCAATCGAGCTACTCCATCTTCCACTGCTTTGACTTGATAGTTTGGCTCGTATTCCTATGAGTGGAGATGCTCCCAGTAAATTACTAGATTTGATTATAAGATCAACATCACTTGCTTGTTCTATAACTACTATAGGTTGACGTCCAAGCTTACGTGCTAAAATAGCTGTTTCAATATAACGTTGATCTTTATAGCCATTACATATTAGTAAAGCTTTAGGATCTTCTAGGATTGACAAAGCAATTAGTAACTCTGGTTTGCTTCCAGCTTCTAAGCCAAAATTCCATTTGGAACCACAGGTGATTAATTCTTCAACTACGTGACGCTGTTGATTACATTTGATTGGAAATACACCTTGGTATTTTCCTTGATATTGATAGTGATTAATTGCTTTTTCAAAAGCTTTATGTAAGTTTTTTAAGCAGTCTTCGAGAATATCGTCAAATCTTATTAAGAGAGGAAATTTTAGGTTTCGACTTTCGAGTTCATCTAAAAGTTCTATCAAATCATGAGATGTATTTTTGGAACCGTTAGGACAAACACTAATATTCCCTTTCTCATTGATTTTGAAATAACCCTTTCCCCATCGATCAATCCCATAGAGGTCTGAGCTATTTTGGATAGTCCAAGAGAGAGATTGATCAGTATTTTTCACAGCCATTTATGCGATAACAAAGTTGCCAAGTTTTGATCATTCACGATTGATACAATTAAATCTAAGAACAGTTTTATTAAGTGTCATGTTTTACTTGCCAAGAGGGTAGTTTTAGGAAGACTATGGCTTCATATTATTCAATATCGCAATGACTTTGGAAAGAACCTTTGTTGCTATCAAGCCAGATGGTGTGCAAAGAGGTTTAATCGCTGAGATTCTTGGTCGTTTTGAAACGAAAGGATTCAAATTAGTAGGTCTAAAGCAACTAACCCCAGGCAAAGAACTTGCTGAAAAACACTACGGTGTTCACAAAGATCGTCCTTTCTTTTCAGGTTTAGTTGATTTCATAACAAGTGGGCCTGTTGTAGCGATGGTTTGGGAGGGTGAAGGTGTTATTGCAAGTGCAAGAAAATTGATTGGAGCAACAAAGCCTCTTGAGGCTGAACCAGGAACTATTAGAGGTGATTTAGCTGTGAATATTGGTCGTAATGTCATTCATGGTTCTGATGGTTCTGATACAGCAGCTTTTGAAATCGATCTATGGTTCCAGGAAAATGAACTTGTTGATTGGACACCATCAGATCAATTATGGAGAGTTGAATAAATTATTGTTGAATTCCATAATCTTTTTTGAGAAGTTTTTAAAATCTGTCCCATCTAAATTGGGACAAAAAACTACTTTCCTCATTACTTAAAGTGGTCGAGCAAATTGATTTTCCAATTAATTCTGCAGTTATCGCCGCCAGTAGAACTCCATTGCGATGATGCCCAGTAGCAAGCCAGAGTCCATTAATTGATGACATTCCAAGTAACGGTCCTTCGTCGGGTGTGCATGGACGAAAACCCCACCATCTCTCCATATGAGGTAGTTGATTAAGTTCAGGAATAAGAGATTGAATTCCTTTTTGTAGCTCGCTTTGTCCTTTTGGAGTAAGTCCTTTCTGGAAGCCTGCCTCACGCTCACTAGTCGCCCCTACGATTATCAAACCGTCATCTCTTGGAACTAAGTAAATGCCAGGGCCAAAAATAATTCTTTTTAGAATCTGTTTAGGTCCCTGAATAGATAACATTTGGCCTTTAACAGGGAAAATAGGTAGTGTTTTGAAAATTTGTTTGCTCCAGGCTCCACAGCAGAGCACTGCCTCTTCGCTTTTTAAGCGATTGATATTTCCATTAATGTCTTTAATTTTGACTCCATGAAATTGATTTGAATCTTTCATTATTTCAATCACTTCAACTCCTTCTTGAAAGTGAACGCCTAATTCAACACAAGCTTTTTCAAGTGCTCTCATTAATAGTCTTCGATTGTCGATTTGACCGTCTTGCCTAAAAAGTAAACCTAATTTCCATTTTTCTGACAGTCCTGGAACTTCTTGAAGGAGCTCATTCCTGTTTAACTTTTCACCAAATTTATATGTTGGGTAGGACTCACAGTCTTTAAGTCTTTCAAATGGCACAACAATCCCACAAGTTTTGAGACCACATGACATTTTGCTATTGGTTTCAATGCTTTCTATCCAACTTGGGTGGCTTCGAAGACTACTTTGACCAAGATTTAAAAGATCACCTTGAAGCCCTTCAGCGTGGGGGGCTAGCATTCCTGCAGCAACAAAACCTGCTGCTTCACTTCTGCTTCTACTTAATATTTCTACGCGTTTCCCTTTTTGAGCAAGTTCATGGGCGATTGCAAGACCCATTAATCCTCCTCCGAGGATTAACAATGGTTTTTCATTTAAGACACCCATTGCTTGGATTTGGAAAATGTTATTTTCAATGTTTTAGAGTACGTTAGCTTCCATGACTGTGCTTTTCTTTCATAAGATTCATATATCTAGGTCAAATTAATGTCAGAATCAAATGTTTCTTGGGAAGTTGTAATCGGATTAGAGACCCATGTTCAGTTGGGGACTAAGAGCAAAATATTTACTAGCGCATCAACCAATTTTGGTGACGATCCAAATACTCATATTGATCCAGTGGTTTGTGGATTACCAGGCACTTTGCCAGTTCTAAATAAAAAGGTTCTGGAATATGCAGTTAAAGCAGCAATGGCTTTAAATTTAAATATTGCCTCTCATAGTAAATTTGATAGAAAGCAATATTTTTATCCAGACTTACCAAAAAATTATCAAATATCTCAATTTGATGAACCTATTGCAGAAGATGGTTGGATAGAGGTCGAAGTAGCCGAAAAAGGAAAAGAAACTTATATCAAAAAAATAGGTATTGAAAGACTACATATGGAGGAGGATGCTGGAAAACTTGTTCACGCAGGTAGTGATCAATTGTCAGGCTCCACCCATTCTTTAGTTGATTACAACAGAGCAGGGGTAGCACTTGCTGAAATAGTTAGTAAACCTGATTTAAGAACAGGTAGAGAGGCTGCGGAGTACGCAGCTGAAATTAGAAGAATAATGCGTTATTTGGGAGTATCTGATGGGAATATGCAGGAGGGATCTTTGCGATGTGATGTGAATATTTCAGTTAGACCAACTGTTAATGATCCATTTGGTACCAAAGTAGAAATAAAAAATATGAATTCATTTTCAGCTATTCAGAAAGCTTGTGAATATGAAATTAAGCGGCAAATTAAAGCTTATGAATCTGGAGAAGAAGTAAAACAAGAAACAAGGTTATGGGATGAAGCTAAGCAACTTACTAAAAGTATGAGATCAAAAGAAGGTAGTAGCGATTATCGTTATTTTCCTGATCCTGATTTAGGTCCGATTGAAGTAAGTCATGATTTAAAAGAAAAATGGCGCTCAGAATTACCAGAATTGCCAGCCGCAAAAAGAAATAGATACGCATCAGAACTTGGTCTTTCTATTTATGATGCACGAGTTTTAACTGACGAATCTTCAATGGCTAAATATTTTGAAAAAGTTGTTAATGAAGGTGGAGCAGCAAAATCTTCAGCAAATTGGATAACTGGAGATATAGCAGCATTTATTAAATCTAATAGATTATCATTTGATCAATTATCTTTTAAGCCAAATCAATTAGCAGAAATGTTGAAAATGATTGATTTAGGAGAAATAAGTGGGAAAATTGCTAAAGAAATATTGCCTGAACTTTTAAGTAATGGTGGTTCTCCAAAGCAATTAGTTAAAGAACGCGGTTTAGGTATGATTGGTGATCCTAAAGTTATTGAGGAAATTATTGATAAATTGATCCTTAATCATCCTAATGAGGTTGAATCTTTTAGAGCAGGGAAGACCAAATTGTTAGGTTTTTTTGTGGGTCAATTAATGAAGGAAACAAAAGGGAAAGCGGATCCAAAACTCGCTAATCAAATATTAAATAAAAAGTTACTAGGCTAGAAATTATATAATTTTTTTAACTGCATTTTCCATGTCTCATCATTATTAGCATTAGTAATAATATGATCTGAAAATTGCTTTTTTAAAGCATTTTCCCATTGCGCATCAATTCTTTGATTAGCTTCTTCAATACTGAACTTATCTCTTGCTTGAAGGCGTTTTAACTGAATTGCTCTTGGGCAATCTACATAACAAATTTCACTACATAAATTTGTATAATTTTTCTCAAATAGTAGTGGAATAATCAAAATTACTACTGAAGTTGATTTCAACTTTTCTAATTCTTCTTCAATTCTTTTATTGACAAATGGATGTATAAGTTGCTCTAACCATTTTTTTTCAACATCATTGTTAAAAACTATTTTGGCTAGTGCTTTTCGATCAATAATTTGATCATTTTTCTTCGATTTTTGGATTATTTTATTTCCATATTTTTGTAAGACTGTCTTGGCTATGGGGCTCCCAGCGCTAAGTGCTTCATGGGCATATAAGTCAGCATCTATGATGGGCCATTTCTTGGCTTGAAAAAGAAAATTTCCAATGACCGTTTTTCCACTGGCAATACCTCCTGTGATACCTATTCGTCTTTGCTTGCCTTTCCATCTAAGGAAAAGTTTGTTTGTTTGTTGTTGGTCAATCATTAATATTGATAGTAATTGAAAAAATGCTCTTCTAAATTTGAGTTTTTTGACATCTTCTGTATGGTCTCCAATTCCTGGTGGTATTACCGCCCCTGATGGTTTTTTAGCCGCTGGTATTGCCGCAGGATTGAAACCCTCCGGTAAGAAAGACCTTGCGTTGCTTTATGCGCCAAATGGTGCGTGTTGTAGTGGGACATTTACTCAATCAATCACTCGAGCTTCTTGCGTAGATTTATGCATTGATCGACTTAAGGAATCTGAGGGCAAAATACGTGCTGTAGTGATCAACTCGGGACAGGCAAATGCTTGTACAGGTAAGAGAGGCAAAATTGATAGTGAAATTATTACACATGAGCTTGCTCAACGATTGGGATTATCTAATGAAGAAGTTTTGATATGTTCTACTGGTGTAATTGGTGAGCCAATACCTGTAGAAAGAGTCAATAGTCATTTGGATCATCTTATCCAGAGTTTAGATAAGGAGGCTTATCTGGATGCAGCAAATGCAATTCTTACAACAGATCTTCAGGTAAAGCAAATTGCATATCAAGCAGTTGTAGGAGGGAGACGAATATCTATTGGAGGAATGGCTAAAGGTTCAGGTATGATTCACCCATCAATGGCAACAATGTTGAGTTATATTACCTGTGATGTAGGTATAGATTATATTTTATGGTCGGATATGATTAAGCGAGTTGCAGAATCATCTTTTAATGCCATTACAGTTGATGGAGATACGAGTACAAATGATACTTTTTTAGCTTTCTCTTCTGGAGCAAAATTAGATCCAAGATATTTATCAATCCTCGAAGAGGGACTACATTTAACCGCTCAATACCTGGCTAAATCAATTGCAAGGGATGGTGAAGGTGCTAATTGTTTGCTTGAGATAAAAGTAGAGGGTGCTAAAACTAACTTAGATGCTCATCTAGTAGCTCGCACAATTGCTTCATCCTCTTTAGTTAAAACTGCAGTTCATGGTTCAGATCCTAATTGGGGAAGAATTATTGCTGCACTTGGTCGAGCAGGTACTTCTTTTAATTTTAATGATGTTAAATTATGGATTGGACCATATGAAATATTCTCTAATGGAGTACCTCTGGACTTTGATAGACAAATAGTTAGTAACTTTATGAAAGCAAGATTAAAAGGGAAATATTTGATCGATGATCTTATAAGTATCAAATTAGTTATAGGGATAGGTAATGGTTCGGCTACGGCTTGGGGGTGTGATTTGTCTGATCAATATGTTCGTATAAATGCCGACTACACAACTTGAAAGTGTGATAATTGAAATCCATTAGCATGACTGAATTATTTGCGATGTGCGTAATCATATTTTGATTTTGTGAGAATAATGTGATTTCACTACGCATCTTTTAAATGATTGGGGTAAAAATGTTTTCATCCCCTATGTACTTGTTGAAAACCATATCAATATTATTTGATCGAGATATACAAACTAGAACATATACTAAAGTTTATATATGTTTCTACTTGCGTTAGCTTATAGATGACTAGAATAACTTGGACTGGTGGATCAGAAGGGGTTAAATATACTAAAAATTTTTATAGATTTGATCCTAGAGTACTTTCATATCAATCAGCATTAGACAACCTAGAAAATGGCAATTTTTCGATTCTATCTGAATCATTAGTAAGTGATGGGAAAATGTCACTGGCTGTTGATTCTTTTCGATTGGATTATGAGTATAAAAACTTGAGAAGTTATGGATCTACACTATCTTATGGGGATGCATATGTTTATGTAGAGCAATACGGTAGACCATATTCTGCTGGAACTGTATATGGTGCAGGATCCACAACAGAAGATGGAGATGTTATTGGTTATTTTACAAAATCTGAATCTACTGATTACATTACTGGAGTTAAAGGTGTTATCAGTGGTAACTTTGATTATTCAAAATTAAATGGTACTTTGTATGATGATTATTTATATTATGTAAGTGGAAATGAGACTTTTAGTGCAACAAATTTTGCAGATGAAATAGAGGCTGGTCCAGGAAATGATGTTATTTATGGTAATGGTGGTAATGATATTTTAGATGGAGAATCAGGGTCAGATATTATCAATGGTGGAGATGGATCTGATGTTATTAGAGGTGGTACTGGAGGAGACAGTATTACACCTGGGAAAGGTAATGATGATGTCGATGGTGGGTCTGGAGTTGATGAAGTTTGGTTCAGTGGAAAATCATCAGATTATCAATTTTCTGGTACTGCTTCTTACTTAACAGTTAAAGATATTAGTAGTGGATCTAATGATGGAACTGACACTCTAAAGAATATTGAAAATCTGAGATTTACTGATGGTTTAAAAACTACTAGTCAATCTCTTAATCTTTCAAATACTACATCTACATCTACCTCTACCTCTACCTCTACATCTACCAATACATCAAATCAAATTTCTGCAACTTCAACAGAATTACAACAACTCTATATTGCCTATTTTAGTCGTCCCTGTGATCCAGCAGGTCTAAAGTATTGGACACAAGAGGGGATTAGCAGAAGTGATTTCGCGGCAAATATGTACTTGCAACCTGAATTTAATAATGCAAACGGAAATCTTTCAGTAATGGCGCAAGTCAATCAAATCTATCTGAATTTATTTAATAGAGAAGGTGATGTAGATGGACTTCTTTATTGGTCAACTCAAATCAATAATGGTTCATTGCAACTAGCATCTATTGCCAATGATTTGATTTGGGCTGCTGAAAATAATTCTGGAGGTTCTATTGATGCCACTGTACTTTCGAATAAAACTAATGCAGCAATTGCTTATACAGCAAAAATTCAAACAAAAACATCTTTGATACTTGATTATCAACCTCAATCAACAACTCCTTGGGTTACAGGATCTAATTTGACAGAAGCTAAAAATTATATATCTGGAATAGGTCAATACAACACACATACCTCATCGAGTATTGATAGCAGTGTTGCAAAGTTTGGAAGTTTATCTTCATCAAGTAGCTTTAAACTTTTAATTGATCCAAATCTATCGAATAGAGATTCAATCACTGATATACAAAATAGTACTATTGATAGCAATTCTTTTAAGGTAACGACTGAGGAACAAAATCTAGTTTCATCAGATAGTGATAATGACTACCTTTGCTCAGATATTAATTATAAAGAAATAGTATCTCATTCATATGAACCCTCTCTTTATGAGGATATTGGATTTATTGGTATGAATTCTGGATTAGATCACTTCAATCAAATTAACGAAACTAATTACGATATCTTCCCAGGAATTGAAAGCATGATTACAGATATCATCTAAAGATTACTTGACTTAATTATCTAATTGAATCGCTACAGGGGGTGAAAATGTTTTCACCCCCTCTATGAAAGTGTGAGAATTTTGAGAGGAGTGTGAGAATTGTGTGATGTTGCCTTTTCTTCAAGAGTCTAGTTATGGCAGTCAATCTTAAGAGTGCAGACTACTAACATACCCAAAGGTTAATATAAATGCCGATTATACAACGTAAGCTGAGATCTATTGGTATAAAAGAGATTAGAGGTAGTCGGATTTAGTTGCTCACGCTTTGCTCACGCATAATCCGCACATAGTTGGATTGATACAAAGTGATAGATTTGATTCCTTGCAAGATAGCGAAAGTGAAGCGGCGTATGGGGGGAAATGAGTGGTGGTTGTATGAATAATGAGAGTGAAGAAATTTGTGGTGGAGATCTAAGTGGTTAACCAAAACCAGTCATCTCAGTAAAGAGCGCTTTGTTCTCTGCTGACTCTGCAAACCCTAGGAGGGCTTCATAGCGGGTTTCAAGTCCGCTGCTGAGATTTCCTACCCAGTAGTTAAGTCCTTCAGCATCAGCATCTCTTCCTAGGACATTCTTATAGAGATTATTGACGTATGTCTCATCACTTACATTGCTTCCATACTTCTCAGTGAATTCTGCAGAACCTAAAAATGATTGAGCAACAACTCGTCTAGTGTTACGTCCGGAACTGAATTGATCAATCCAGTACTTCAATCCGTCAGCATCAGGGAAGCGCGCGAATGCAGCGTTATAAAGACGGAACATTTCTCCAGAGTCTGTATTTAATCCGGTCACTTGATCAAATGTTCCTTTGATATCATTAGTTACATGCAAACTCTTGTCATTAAACTGAATCGTGGCCAATCCTGTAATTTCATCGACAGTATCTTTCGTTTGACCAAATCCAAAACGATTATCAGCTAATTTGTAAAAATTATTATCATAACTATTAGATGTAGCTTTCCAATCGTAATCAACTATCTCAAAACAATTAAGTGGCAGCTTTCTATAATGAGTATCTTGAATATCTATAAATGCTGCAAGGTGTCCATTCACGTATGAAGGTACAGCACCTCCCCATGGTCCAACGTACTGTTCTGTACCGTTCACATTTAATATAAGTTTACCTGCCTCATTGAAAATTAAATTAGAGGATGAATTCATATGCAATTCATCTTCAGTCTCAAATGGACCTAAATCCTCCGAGGCTTGTATAAGATCGATCACTACATCTTTGCCATCATTTTTTACCCATGCATTTGTTAAAGCTATCTCTTCACTTGTAGGGTAACCATCTCCATATGGGCTAAATAATTTTCTAGATAAAAATATTTTATCTCCTTCCTCTGGATTAAAATTCGCAACCGATGCATTTAAATAATCAAAATTCTTAAAGATAGTTCCTTGTCCATCAGAACTTTCTTCAAATGTATGAGCCGCATCTGCTCCTGTATAGCAACCTTTTCTATTTAGAATAAAATAATCCTTTCTCCCGTTTTCTCCTATTAATAAATCCTCATTTAATTTTGTATTATGATATTTTTCAGTTTCTAATTGTGCATTATTTGTACCTAGTATGGATTGAATAGCTAATTGATCATTAGCCGTTGTTGAAATCACTCTTCCGGCTTTTAGTTGACCAACTAAATTGCCTGACATAATTGAATCATTAAAAGTATAATTTGCATCCAAAGAATTACCATTTGGAAATGATAAACCTAGAGACTTAAGAATTACTCTTGAAACTTCACATTGTGCACTAACTCCGCCATATGAATTAGTTTTATGTGGCGTTTGGTAGTTGAACTTCTTGTTATCAGTTTCAATAATTCTCTTTGATAAATCATCAGTTTTTTCCCATTCATCTTCACTTACTATTTCTAAAGTATAATGAATATCTGATGAGGTTTGATCTGTTAATTTAAACTCTATGCCTGAAAGATTGGTAATATGTTTAAAAGTTTTCTGAAACCAGTTAGACTCAATATCACTATGATTTGAGGAAAGAGAATAATTGATTAATTTATTTTCTAAGATTGTCTTTATATAATCTCTCTGACTAGCATTAGAATTATTTAATAAAAATTCAATATTCGAATTAGACATCTATTAAATATGAAATGCATAATATACAGCATCGAAAGCTAGCTAAACTATTTTATCTAGCGAGATAAGTAACAAAATCAAACTATTCTCATTCCAGACGCATTTCTTCCTAAATATTCTTGAGATCCTTTCCTAAAATCTATTGTTGACATAGGCTTTTTGTCTATGAAACCATAGATTTTCTATCATATTAAAAGACTAGTCTTTTATTCTTGTGTGCGTTGATTATTCATTCTTTATCGATAATCCCATTTCAAAAGCTACAACATCTCTTAGTTGCTTCTCTATCCAATCAAGAGTGTTGTGACTTGATTTCTTTGAGGTAGTAGGTTGTTGTTTCTTCTCTTTCATTAGTAGTTGTTAGGTAAGTATCAATAGGGATGATCCAGATCGTCATTCAGGGACGATAGAGATCATCATGATTGAAGAGTTAATAGTTAGTTGGGAGAGATAAAAGAAAGTACTCACAGGATGTCCATTAAGGGGACATCAGTAGAGGTAATTGTTGACTTAATTATCTAATTGAATTGCTATAGGGGATGAAAATGTTTTCACCCCCTCTATGAAAGTGTGAGAATCGTGTTGATATCGCCTTTTCTTCAAGAGTCTAGTTATTGCAGTTAACTTAAAGAACACAGAGTGCAGGGGTAACACTAAGGTAACAGTATTATAAGACGTATTATTTTTCTATTTGAAGGGTGTATGGGGGACTCTCGATCCTCGCTCTATACGTAATACGCTTTCAAATATTTTTGTCAAAATTTGAGTAGCTATTAGACAACTGTTTCTATTAGTAGCTAAAAAAGAAGTCCAGTATGTTTTTATCTCTTGTCGATATCAGTCACCTCTCCTTGTCCTGAGAGTACCATTGAAGAATTAGGAATTAAAAATTGGCCAATTTGGACTTGTGAAGAAAGCTCTTTTGATTGGACATATGACGATCAAGAGACTTGCTTATTGCTTGAGGGTGAAGTCACAGTTACTCCTGAAGGAGGAGAACCTGTGAAATTTGGTGCAGGTGATTTAGTTGTCTTCCCTGCAGGAATGGACTGTAGATGGGATGTTCATAAGGCAGTCCGTAAGCATTATCGTTTTGGTGATTGATTGATCTGTTGAGAAGTTAGATGAATAATCTTCCCTTTTATGTCTTAAGCCGAGTAATCCTTTTTTGTGTTGTGGGTGTGGTTATCAGGCAGATGCTGGTTGTCTCTGGGATTCTTTGAACTTTTTAAATATTGATTCCATACTGTCCAGCAATACCCTCAAGATCATCCATAGAAAGATCAGAGAAATAACTGCGAATACATTGAAAGGCGTGAAAGCTTTCTAGCTTTCCTCTCCCTGTGTAGATTTCTCTAGCAATTTTTTGTGCGAGCTGTTCTTTTGTCATTTGATTAAGCAGCCTCGGGACACCATCCAATCTTTCTCTCTAGTCGCTGCATCCAACACTGACATTTTGAAGTCAGATGATCTCCATGAGGAATAAGACGTTGATGGAGATGACAAGTAAGAATTGTTCTGCAATGCCTGTCGCAGCAATAATTGAAATGTTGACATGTCATGCAAACGCTAGCTGAACGTGTGTGTTGAAGAGTGTCTTCTTCGAGATAGTCCCACTCCTCTGCTGGGTTGTAACGCTTCTGGGGTAAAACTTTTTGGGTGCGATACGAAGACATTGCCTTAATCCAATAGGTTCTGCTACCACTGAATTCCAATCTGATGCACGAAAAACGGCATAGGGTGAGGACGTTGGAGCCATGTGTTTATAGCAGTACATCTGTACTAGCAACGCTAAGGAGGTGTTGTCAAGTAATTCTGAAGAAAGTTACTTCTCTCCCTTCTTTAATTGCTCTTCTAAAAGCTTTTGTTCTCTCTCTTGTTTAAGTGTCAAAGGTATCTTGCTATCTCCTAGATCTAATTCGAAGACTGCTCCTGCACCAAAGTGATTGGTGTCTGAGTTTGATGGGGTGGGGAATAGAAGAACAGTGGTTAGGACGATGAGTAGAAAATACTTCATTGGTTACCCAAATCCAGTCATGACAGTAAAGAGGGCTTTGTTTTCTGCTGATTCTGCAAATCCAAGGAGAGCTTCATATCGAGTTTCTGCGCCACTACTTAATTGACCTAACCAATAATTTAATCCGCTTGAATCAGGTGATCTTCCTAGAACATTTTGATAGAGGGTTGTTACGTATTTTTCATCAGAGACGTTCGCACCATAGCGTTCTGCAAATTCAGCAGAGCCTAAGAATGAGGAGGCAATAACTCTGATGCTATTTGCTCCAGAGCTGAACTGATTAATCCAATACTCCAAACCATCAGCATCAGGTAATCGTTTAAATGATGCGTTATATAAACGGAACATGCGTCCAGAATTAGTATTCAATCCAGTGATCTGATCAAAAGTTCCTTTAATATCTGCAATTGCACTGACTTCTTTAAATGAACTCGTATTTGCTTCCCCTGTAAACCTCAACAAAGGATATCCAGTGATATCATCATATCCAGAGTCTGTTTTTATTTGATAGACACCATTACCTTTGCTATAGAAATTATAATCACTAAAGTTACCGCTATATGTTTTTACTACGTCTACTTTAGATGCTTCTACTGTTTGATCTGAAAACTGAATATATTCAATATTTGTGAGAGTATTTGTTCCATCATTAAACAAACCGTCTCTATCTGGAGTAACACGATTCAATGCTTTATCGGTAGTTTTCAGGGAGTTTGATGACCGTGCAAAAGTATACTCTTCAAATTTTCCCGTGAGCTTGACAGTATCAATTCCTAAACCTCCATCTATAAGATCATTGCCTCCATAGGAATATATTGCGTCATCACCAGAGCCAGAATTAATCTCATCAATATATTGTGTGCCATATATAATATCTGAATCTTTAGTTAGATAGTTGAAATAATCTTTAGAAGTCTCGTCATTAATTGAAAATGAAAGGTTTCCTTTATATGAAATCTCCTCTCCAGTAGATGATATGAAACTCAACTTAGATATATCTGAAGAAAGATCTATATTGTTAGTCAATATATTTATGGAAAAATTTCCAATCAGTTGTGCTTTATATAATTGTGCGCCATTGAAATTTATATCTATATCAATCCCATTAAAAGATATCGATCCATTGACTTCTGTTCCTATGGATCCAGCAATATTTTCATAGTATCCTTTAAAAGCAATATTTGTTTCATATCCTGATTGAGATACAGCTCTTAAGTTGAAATCGTCGCCTATTGTAAGTGTAAATGAAAGTCGAGGTAAATCATTTAAAGCTATCGCATAATCAATAGTATTTTTAGCTGAATTAATTTTCCCCTGATTAGGACTTTCATTAACTAAATCTATTTCTCTTTGAATATTTTTGATATGGCTGTTCATCCATGCTATTGAATCACCAATGAAATATTCATTAGGGGTAAAAGTTACTCCTGAATATGAAAGTGTTGTGAATGAAATCTCAGCCATTGAGGCTTTACTACTACTTCTAGATTGTATAGATTATTAAATTAATTCAAAGACTTAGATTTTTAACCAAAAAAATACAAAAATTAATCTATTATTATAAATTGTTTTAATTACTTTATTCTATTTAAAATAATATGAAAGATTTATGCTAGCGGTAGGATATATACGTGGTAATTTTTGAATTTGTGAATTTATATCTTCTACTGCCTCCTCTATCTCATCTCTTACAAAAAAAGGTAATGAAGAATTAAAATTGTATTCCCATTCTGCATTATTGATCTTAAGGTATTGAAATCCAATAGAAGAGTCTAATGATATATTTTTAGTTAATTTTTTTGTCCAGCCAAGAGATAGACTAGGGATTATTGCTATAGCTTTGGGTTTAATACTTAATTCAAGAGAACTACAAGATGGACAAAGGAGTGTTACATTTCCTATTTGATAGTCTAATTCAGATAAATTGACTCTGGAGTATAAAGAGTAATTATTTAACTCTATTCCAGCTTGTGTGAAGAACCCCTGATATCTTTTAGCCTGAAAGTATTTTCTATAATTAAATTGTGCACCAAAAGATGAAAAATTTAACTTGATACTTTCAGACAAACCGATATCATATTTTCCTATTGGTATTTTGAAGTAATTTAGTCTCAAATTTAGTTGATCGTTATCATTCAAATTTGTAAATATGCCCATATATGTACCTTTTTCATAAATACCTAAATTTAAACCTTTTATTTGTAATCTTTCCTCTCCATGGGCTGGTTTTAGATTACATGCAGATATAAAAAAAAATAATGTAAGGAAAATATTCATTATAAGAAGTCACTTAAATATTCTTCGCTTGGGTGCTTGTCTAGTTATTCTAGCTTTTCTAACGTGTTTGCATTGAAAGTTGATTTGTGATTGTGAGCCTAACTTGAGCCAATCCATCTCAAACTTTCCTCTGCTAGGTTGATCTTCCTCAAATACCAAGGTTAATTAGATGTTAATAATGACGGAATTACAGAAGCAGTTTTTACAAACCAAGAGAGTGGTCGTTGGCTAACAGCATCATTAGATCCTATTACTGGAGAATTTGATACTTCAAAAAATGGATATGGAGGTTCTACAAGAGTTGTAGGTATCTATGAAGATCCTTTAGTTACTGCAGGAGTTGTAGAAAAAGATAGTGTTTTTGATGGATCTCGGACTTTTATCAATGATTGAAAACTTGACAACTTGATTCTCAAAACTGTTGGTGACTATGACTCAGATGGTTTTCAAGAAGTGTACTTGAGCAAGGTAGACAATACTGCATATCTTAGAGCTGTTATGCATGCTGATGGCAATATTCAATAAGCTAATTATCAAAATTTAGATCAGATGACTAACTACTTAACTGGTCATGGATTTGCTGATACGGTTGCTTTAACTGCTTAATTGTATTGTTACAGGCGGCTAATAGTTTTCACTCTCTCTATGAAAGTGTGAGAATTGTGTGATATTGCCTTCTCTTCAAAAGTCAAGTTATAGCAGTCATTCTTAGGGATGTAGACTACTAACCTACCCAAAGGTTAGTATAAATGTTGATTATACAACGTAATCTGAGATCGATTGGCATGAAAGAGATTAGAGGGTGTCGGATTTAGCTGCTCACGCTTTGCTCACATATAATCCGCACATAGTTGGATTGAAACAAAGTGACAGATTTTATTCCTTTAAGCATAGCGAAATTAAAGCGGCGTATGGGGGTAAATGAGTTGTGGTTCTATGAATAATGAGAGTGAATAAATTTATAGTTGATATTTAGGCGATTAACCAATACCTGTCATCTCAGTAAAGAGTGCTTTGTTCTCTGCTGATTCTGCAAACCCTAAAAGTAATTCGCTTCTATCCTCAATTCCATTATTGAGTTGTCCAACCCAATAGTTGTATCCGTCTGCATCAGCGTCTCGTCCAAGAATATTGTTATAGAGGTTGTTCACATATTGTTCATTTGAGACATCTTCTCCATATTTTTCTTTGAATTCAGAGGATGCTAAGAAAGATTCTGCTACCTGTCTTTCAGTATTTTCTCCTGAACTATTTTTTTCAATCCAGTACTCAAGTCCATCAGAATCAGGAAATCTGTTAAAAGCAGCGTTATAGACACGAAACATTTTTCCTGTGACATCATCTTTTGCTTTGACTTGATCAAAGGTTGCTTCTATTTCAGCAATGGCACTTACAGCTTTATCTGCAAATTGAAGTTTAGGAATACCTGTGATGTCATCAAAAAAACCTTCTGATGTTTTTATTTCAATTGATCCATCACTTCTTTTAAAGAAATCATACTCTTCTAGGTTTTTTTCAAATGTTTTAGAGGTATTAAGTTTGCTTGATTCAACCCATCGATCATCGATATCTGCTATAGGGTCTATCCAATCTGGATAATCTTTTGGTTGACGAGTGGCAGCGATATGAGCTTTATATTTAAAACCTTTTGGTATTTCTCCATTTGTATTGCCTATCTCTTTAGCTAGTAATGCATATTCCAAAGTTCCTTTCTTCGGCATTGTTTCTGGGGGATTTTCAAGATATACAGGAGCAATACCAATGCCATCGGCATCTGTCTCTTCATATGTAATGGGTTGGATTTGGTCTGGCGTTAGTTGTAATGCCTCTTCTTCATCTGCTGAAGGAACATAACCAGGGTCAGGTGCATCTTCTCGATCTGCCTTGGGAATCCATCGATCATCGATATCTGCTATAGGGTCTATCCAATCTGGATAATCTTTTGGTTGACGAGTAGCAGCGATATGGGCTTTGTAGTTAAATCCTTCTGAAATTTCCCCATTTGTATTGCCCACTTCTTTAACTAATAATGCATATTCGTCTGTACCCTTAACGGGCATTGTTGCTGGTGGATTCTCAAGATATACAGGAGCAATTAAATTTCCGTTGGCATCTGTTTCAGGGTCAGAAGTTGAAGTTGAGTCAGAAGTTGAAGTTGAGCCAGAAGTTGAAGTTGAGCCAGAAGTTGAAGTTGTGTCTGATTGTTGACGAGTAGCAGCAATATGAGCTTCATAGTTAAATCCTTCGTTTGCAGATGCTCCCCCTGTTTCTTCTAAAAGTAATTCATAATCCTTACTCCCCTGCTCTGGCATACTTTCGGGTGGGTTCTCTAAAAGAATTGGGGGATTATTTTGAGGCATATTGTTTGCATACCTTTGATTTTCCTAGTATAAAATATAAGAATATAGAAAAAATAGATTATCTATATATTGTTCACAACCATGTAGTGATGACTCGAAGGGAGCAAATCAAGCTCCTTAGCGACTTAAGAGGTATCTCTTTTAAGCTTCAGTATTTTCTTCTTTCTTTTCTTTTCGCTTATCTTTAATTGTCTCAACTAAAGTTGCTATAACGACATAAGCAACAAATAACCACGCTGCATTACCCCATATAAGATCGAATCCTGTATTTTATATTCAGGTAATGGAGTTGGTAGTTTCTCAGTACTTTGGAGAGATTTTTAACGGAATCATTTGTGTTGTAATAACCAGATTAAGATCCATCTATGGCAAATACATAATCATCTACATAAACACGCCATGGGATGAAAAATGACTGAGTAGCAACTTTTGCTGCGTAACAAACTTCTGTTAAACCATCAGCAGTTGGAATGTCGAAATTCTCAATACCCTCTAAACACTTAAGATCTTCAGATTTCCCAAAATTTAGAGGAATTCTTCTCGCCAAAATTTTTAAACAACTTCTAATAAACCAGATCAGCTAGAAATTCTCTCCATTCTCTATTGCGATATATGACTTGATTCCAGACTCAGACGCAGCTGTCTCGTTGTTGAAAAGTTGTAATTCCTGTTTAGCGTTGGTATGACTAGCTTTAAATATTAAGCAAGTCAAGCTTTGTCTCAACGAGACACTAGGAATTTAATGATTGAGAGAGATGTGATTGTGATAATTCCATAGGTCCAAATCGAGCTGCTATTTCGAGATGCTCTTGCCATCCAATCTGGAAGACCATTGTTCTCAATGATGAAGAGATAGAGAAATCCCAAGATTGCTATTGGGATAAAGACAGCAAGGAAGAGAGTCATTCGCAATGCTCCCTTAAGAACTGTGTAGCATCATCATCCCCAAGATCTGCTGCTTTTCTCCAGTCCTCGCATGCGCCTTGTATATCTCCAATTTCTTTTTTTACATTGGCAAGATTAAAAAATGCATCTGAATCTTTTGGGTTAATTTTTAGAACTTGTGAATAGTCTTGAATTGCATCATCAAAATCTCCCTTTTTAAACTTGGCAATACCTCTGTTGAAATATCCATCGGCATATAAAGGATCAAAATCTAATGCCTTATTTTGATCAGATATTGCGCCATCAAAATCACCTAAATTACGTTTTGCATTTCCACGCATTGAGTAGACAAGACAAATCTCCTTAGGTGAAAGTTCTAATGCTTTGTTGTAATCGATTATTGCCCCTTCATAATCTGCAAGTTCTAATTTATCTTGTGCTCTATTAAAAAAATATTCATAGTTTCTTTCTTTTAAATTGAGATCGTTCTTTTCTTTTAAAGCAATCATCAACCCTGCACCCATAACGACAGCAGTTGATCCAACAACAAGATCCTTGTTAACTTTTAGCAGCGATAAACCAGTAGCAGTGGCAGCACCAATTCCTAGTGCAATCGCAGTGTTGCGGAGTTTCATACTTGATTCTTACTCCACTCACATTGACTTGAATATCTTTCATAGATCCTTGCAAAGCCTTTTTCAACTAGGTGTTCTTGAATATTGATAGGACCTTTTGATATCTCAGCGACTGTTCTTCCGTATCGATCTTCGGCGATACGTCGAATGTTTACTTTTGATTCAGCAACTAAATCATTTAAATAATCTCTTGCTGCTTTCGCAGGAATGTGATCAGCTTTCTTACCTCTCAATTCAGGAGTATCAATACAAGCAAGTCTGATCTTTTCTCCTTCGCTAGTTGTACAAGTATCCCCGTCGTAGCAGTTTTGTATGGTGACTGTTGGCATATCAGAAGCGCTTGGATAAGTAGTTAGTGTCTGGAAGAGTGCAAGCATCGCAAATATAAAGACAATAAATAACGCTGAGAAAAATCCAATAAGGATATTCCTAATGAATCGTTGCTCGGAGTTCAGTTTGTTCTTTGACATTCTGATTGTGAAACAAACTTGATCCAATCTATCTCAAGCTTTCTTCTGCTGGCTGACCTTTATGCCGTTCCTAGTGCTATTTGAAGACTTATCAACCTTGTAATTTTAAAGCTTGAGGGGGTAGTTGATTGTGTACAGGATAAAATGTTTTCAACCCCTATTTATTTGTTAATTTTTAGGTGATTATCTTTTTCAATCCTCTATAAAAAATTACTACGCCTTAGAAAGAGAAAAAATCTTCTGTTTTTCTTTTTCTAACCCCTAAAAAATTATTATTTTTGGAACTATTATTAGATGATAATAAGGGATTAATATAACTAATCTTTTTGATTTTAGTTTGAGATTGATTAGATGATTTTATTTTAGCTATTGATAATAAAGGTTTTGCCGATTGATCTTCTCTCTTGATATTGATCTGACTAGTGTTCGCTTCTGGATATGAATTTTGGATAGATTGAATCCTGAAAAGACTGGATCCTCCTAAGGCTAAAACAGCCAAACTACCAATCCCCCAAGCTTTCGAAGGTGATAACAAATTTAGTTGTTTATTATTTAACTTTTCTAATTTTTCGTGATTAACTTTTGCTGTTTCTAGAGTTGATTGATCTTCTAGCTTTTCTTTGACTAATTCCAGATGTGACGTATCGTCTACTTTTTCCAAAAATTTATTTGTTTGATTGTGTTGGATATTGTGAAAGAAATAACCTATTAAAAGAAAGACAATTAGTAGAAATAGTATTAATATTGTATCTGTAGGAATTGAAATTGTACTAGCGTCTGTCAACTGAAGCTTAGTGATTCCAGGGGACATTTAAAATCTATAACTCTATATATTAAAACTACCTCTTAAAAATATGGCTAGACTTCTTTACTTAACTATTTAATTTCAATATGTATTAATACTGCCTAAACAACTTGAGAGTGTGATGATTTGCTTTATTCGAATCAAAGAAAACTATAGACATATGATTTTATTGACTCATTCTTTGAGTGTGATTTGTTTTGATAGGCTTTAAACTGTCATATCAATCGATCTGGATTTGTTTGAGTTATAGATATTTTGTGCTTCTAGGAAGATACTCTTGATCATAATCACCTATGATGAATTTCTTTTATTGTATCTGTAATTGTTTGATATCAACCTACTATCAAGTAGATTGATATTGATTATTGCCTATTGAAACTTATAGTTATCTCAGACTTGGAGTACGCTGTGAGGTCGATTAAGTAAGTAAGTGAGTAATTAAATAATTTTTTCTCTTGGTTCTTCATTCCTCTCTCTTCAGCGAGATGAAGAAGATATGCTTCAGCGTGTTATCACTTTCAATCATCGCAAGCGATGATTTCTTAATTTTTTTTGGTCAACGGTAGTAGATACTCAACTAGAAATTATATAATATATATCTAATTAGTTAGTTACTTATGAAGTCCGTTGGTATTGCTATTGCAACTTTGTTGCCTGTCCAACTATTTGCAATAGTAAATGCCAATACTATTGAACCTGGTTTTTTAGCAGATCAACATGCCAAAATTATTAATTCTAATGCTTTGGATTCAGACGAGTTTTTAAAGTTAAAGGGAACTTGTGGCAGAACTTCTTCTTGTGTTATTGGAATTAACGGTGAAACTATAGTAACTAGTGAAGGCACGCGAATTAGTTCTGATCGGATTATTGGATGGACATTAACCAATGCCACTAATAGAGGTGGGCTTTTATTTAATAATAAAAATGAAGATTATAGGTTTTTAATCAAATCATTTAACAGCGAAGGTAAACGAAAATTCAATGAAATAGGTTTTTATAATTTTAAGTCTGCTCAAAGTTTTTTAAGTTCATTAGAGCTTTTATCAGGTCTCTCTGCGAATCATGACCAATCTGGTCCAACTACTAATTGTATCTTAACTGGAAAAGATAGCTTCTCAGGATCAGATACAGCTACAAAATATCTACTACGACCATCTGGAGACTTAAGTTTGAAAAGGAATGTGGTCAGTGATATTCGAGTTACACCTGCTTCATCTCAATCGTTTTTTGACGATTCTTTTACTTATAGATCAAATTGTGTTGATCCATCAGTTAATAATACAACAGTAAAAATTGATAACCCAATACCAGTCAACATCTCTAATTAATTTTCGTTTAATTTATTAATAATATGCTTTTAAAGTTTCTGTAATAAATTAATTTCGATTGTACAATTATGACTATTAAGCTTGATATAATAGTTGATTTTAGTGGCAATAAAAGAGTGTTTATCTGATGACAATAATACTATAAATAATATTTACTTATTTTTTAGCTTTGTGTTAAACCATTGAGCTTATTGAATCATCGTACTAAATCTCATAAGGCTTTAGAAATTTTTGTCAGAAAAATTAGGATCCATTTTTGTAAAAGGTACATCTAATTATCTAAATGATTCAGCGAAGAAGGAAAAAACCTTGATGCCTTATTGGATTAATAAAGTAAGAGATGATTAATTGTGAACCTTTACTTCATCTAGTTCTGGGAAAATCATATTTATATAAGCCATTATTATCACAACTAATGGTGGCATATCGATTGTATCTTCTTGCGTGATTCGCTTGATTTCTGATAAGAAACCCTTAGCCTCTTGTTCGTTAATTTTATATTCTGGGTTCTTGTCTACTTTTTCAATTAGGGATTTGATTTGGTTAGCAGAAGCCATTCATTAATATATTGTTCTATGCCACTAAAACGAATGAGATATTTGACTACAAGTATAGATAAAGAAAACTTATTATCTCTTTATGTTAGGGCTAAGGCTTCCTATGCTTAACCAAGTCCTGCTATCTCTGTAAAGAGCGCTTTGTTCTCAGCTGATTCTGAGAATCCAAGAAGAACCTCATATCTAGTTTCTATTCCATTAGTGAGTGGTTGAATGAGGGTGTAAGGGTTGAGGATGTATTGAAATTAGCGATTTTGAAAAAATAATCACGAACTAGGAGGAGAGACTTATGCCGCAATTTTATCAATATCTAATAGTTGCGCGATATCACTATCTACTGTATCTCCTTCTTTTTTACGCTTTACGAATTTATCAAAGTCAATTACGTTACTATTTTTGCGCTTGATTTCATCACTTTTATTTAAGTAATCTAGCGAGACTAGAAATACAGGAATAACGCAGAATGGAATCATTAACACGTAGAATTCTAAAGGCATTTGAATTTATAATGATAAATTAAGCTTTACTTATGTAGACAATGATTGCAAGAGGTAGAAGGTGCTAATTTGCTGCTTTTTTTATACGCTCTTTGGCTCCACAATATTAATGATTTAGGGAGTTTCCATTTGCTAATAAATTGCCTAAAAAAGTACCTATATTGAGCATTGAGTAGATGATTGCTGGCAAACCTTTTTAAGCGGCTGGATCTTTCAGTCGACCATATCGAAATCTCATTATGTCTATTACTTGTTCCTTTGTACTCCAGGTTTTAATTCGATCTTTAATGCTAAGTAGTTGTGATTCGGTGAGTTCAAGACGTGCTTTTTCCAAATTTGTCATTTAGTTAAATCTCGTGGCTGTGATGATAATGATTTGCAAGCAGAGCAAACAGCAAAGGGTAATCATTTAGCCTCATACGCTGAGATTATATGAATCAAGTTTTACATGTCTGTATAGCTTGTCAATTTCCTTTATACACTCAGAAACAAAGACTCTAAGGGTGGCTTCCTTACACCATGGATTATCCAAAACTATCATCAGTTTTTGCATAGTATTCATCAGAGTCAAAGTTATGGCTTACTTAAACTTTTTATAGAAATTATTATGCAACTTTTGGGTCTTCTTTTTCATGTAATACTTTTTTTACCTTAGAATACTTCCGTCCAATTTTGTATTGTTTATGGAATAGATTTAACTGGTTACTGTTATCGTTTGTAGCCTTGGTTTCTATTTCTGCTATTGGCTTGGTCATTTGACTCCATACAAAAAGCATCGCAAGTGCAGATACAAGTAATGGAAGATATGCTTTAATGAGACTAACGACTACTAAAGTAGTTATAAAACATAGCGAAAAAAGAGTCCATTTAGGAATTCTACTATCTGCTAGTTTTTTCTTTTTTGATTTTGACGAAGGAATAATGGGTAGATCAGTTGTCATTCGTTATTGAGTGGTAGGTGTATTGGATCAGGGGATGTAGTAATTGCTTTTATTTATTGAAAGAAATCTATTTTCTTAAAAATTGATTTACTTGAGAGATATTCTGCTATTTGACTTAGATAGCTTTAAATATTTGGACCCTCGTGATATCGGGGATACGGCGTTTGATAATGACACAGAAATTCGATTAGCTAGATGATTTTTAACAAATTCAATCAAGCTTGTAAATGTTTCCGGATGAATCATCCATAGACTTTAGTAGTTTGCTTGTTTTTCTAAATGTTTCATCAGCATTACTCTTTCTTATTTATTTGCTGCTGAAAAGTTTGTTATGCGTTGCGATAAGTAATTTGTTTCTGTTTTGGTATTTATACATACTAGAAAAAATTTTAGTAGAGGATTTTGAAGATGCCGAACGCGAATTATTTATAAGATAAGAAAAATATTTATTGGATTAGGAATAGGAGATATTTAGTAAATCAACTTGATTATTTAATTTCGCATTGTAGTTCTGCTAATGCTTCATTAGGAAGTCCCAGAAAGGTATCTAAGATTTTATTACCAGTTTTCGGGATTATGGAAATGCCTACTAGCTTTGCTCTGCCATTTTTTTGAAGAGCAAGACCTTCTCCTTCATGTAACTTACTTTTTATTTTTCCTGTTTTGAGCATGGTTTTAACCATCAACTCAGGAAATTTAAGTATAGCTCCAATGCTAAAATAAAATTTGGAATCAAATCTCAGTAATGTCTCTCCAGAATTTTTATCAATAGTTCCTTCTAGCTTATCCATAGACATTTCGATCTTTAAACCTGGAGGTAATGGAAGAGATAAAAATTTTGTTGTTCTTGACGTAAGAGAAGGAATTGAAAATGTTTCAGATGAAAAACTTATGTGCAGGAGATTATTGTTCGAACTTGGCAATAATGTCGCTTTGCCTCCTCCCCCAGAAGCATTGTAGTTAAATGGTGGATATGAACCAATAGTTAATCGACATCCCTCTAAACTTTTCAGTTGCATAGGGTAATGAATAACTCGGTGTTCATATCGTAATATAAATAATTTATTTCAACTAATCTAAAGGTGGCTGCTCTTACGCATTGCACGCATCGGAATGGTTATGTGAGTAGTTAATAAATGAGTTACTACACTCATCTGTATTGCCTAGATATGCCCAAAGTCTTGTAGAGCTAATTTTTCTGGAATTTGAATTTGAGCTGAGAATAAGTCCTGCAATATTTTGCGATTGTTATCTTAAGTATTGTGTTTATGGCACAGGTTGAATTTTCAATTAAATCATTATGTTCATTTGGTCATTCCATTTATTATTAGGCACCCTGTAAATTATAATGATGAATTAAATATTGTTATTAATGTCTGAAAACTTAACTCCAGATTGGTCCTCAGAATTTGAACACTATAAGAAACTATCGAGAGAAGTAGTTACTAATGAAGATATAATAAACTTTTTTAATCAGCATCAGAAAGCTTTTTATCTTGATACTTATACTTCAAGTTGGTCAAAAATGATGGAGGCATATGAAGTTCAAGAGAGTTTAAGTTCAGATCAATTAAACAAACTTGAAGAAATGCAATGGCAAGATATGCCTGAATCATTAAAAATATTTGCTTATAATTTTTGTATTAAAAATGGATTTTGCTTTACTGGTACATCTTGTTAACGTGATAATTAATTTCAATTAGTTAGAATATCTAATATTTGTCCTACCCACATCTCTAAAGAATAAAAATAATTCATAATTTATATATTAATAAATTGTAGTTGATTCTATCACTTTAGTAATTTATAGGTAAATAGTTTGGATACTTAAGCTCAGCCAGGGATACTCAATGAATTTAGAGAATTTTTTCAAAGGATTAATTTATGAGATTTGGACAAATCTAAAGATTAGTTATTAAGATCTCCTTTCCTTCTATCTTTTAATCTCTCTCTATTAGAAAGCCATGATTGAAAGTTATCGTCTTCTACTTTTTCTCTCCACTCCTTAGATGATATGGGTAATTTTGTTTTTTTTCTCTGTTTTTGTTTGGTAAACGTTAAATATAAATTTAAATAAGCAGCTATTACTAAAAGAAAAAGGAAGATGGTATTGATATTCATTTTGAAAGTTTGCTCATTATGTAATTAATGATAATCAACTTGATTCAATAAGCATATAATTTGAATAGGTTATGTGATGTTTAGCGTGATAAAAGAGGTATTGATTTATGCAAATCCTGTCATCTCTGTAAAGAGCGCTTTGTTCTCAGCTGATTCCGAGAATCCAAGAAGAACCTCATATCTAGTTTCTATTCCATTAGTGAGTTGTCCTAACCAATAG
>QCHY01000012.1 GCA_003216975.1 Prochlorococcus sp. AG-402-I20 | reverse complement strand
AGGGTACCACTTGGTTGAGCCAAAATTGCTTGATAAGCTGGTCCGCCTCCTCTTCCTACAGACCCACCCCTGCCATGAAAAATACGTAATGCTATCCCTTGTCTGCTAGCCAGATCTTGAAGTGCTATTTGGGCCTTGTGAATTTCCCAATTACTTGAAAGGAAACCAGAATCCTTATTACTATCTGAATATCCAAGCATAAGTTCCTGTAAAGGAAGGTTTTTCTCTCCTACGCGAGGAAGTAATTCGCGATAAACATCTGTCTGAAGCAATGACTCCATTACAGAAGGAGCATGTTGTAAATCCTCAACCGTTTCAAATAATGGGACAACGAGAAAATCAGCAGCTCCTAAAGTTGGATCAACCAACCCTGACTCTTTGGCTAATAGAAGAACTTCTAATAAATCTGATGCTGTATGACTCATTGAAATCACATACGAACGACATATACGAGTACCAAATTCTTTCTGAAGCCTATGCAGCATATGAAAAACTGAGATAGTTTCCTGAGTACTTTTTGACCACTCAAAAGCAGGTGGAATCAGTGGTCGTCGAGTTTTCAGTTCCCTCATCAACCAAGTGACTCGCTGTTCCTCGTTCATTACTCCATATGACTCGGGTAGATCCAAATAGCAAGTAAGTTCATCCAACGCATCGCTATGTCGTGTACTTTCTTGTCTAATGTCTAAACTAGCCAAAGAGAATCCAAAAATATGGACTTGATTTAATAAAGTATCTAGTGGTTCACAGGTAAGATCTGTACTAACTAAACTATTCCTAATAAGTTCCAACTCATTCTTAAATTCATCTACAGATCTATAGTGGAGAAATTCATCAAAACTATTATTAGTAGACATTAAAGGTTTTCCTTCAGGTGAAAATTGCCACCCAGCATCCGCTAGTTGCTGATTACGTAGTTGCGTCAATCGAAGTCTCTCTAGTGTATAGCTAAGCTTCAAGCGATAAGGTTCTAATCGATATCTAGCAGCCCGTTCCTCGTAGACTTCAGGAAAACGCACTCTATCCATTTCTAACGACTCAAGCAAAGGAGGACTAACTTGACTCCATTGCATAGATATACTCAGCTGATCTCTTAGCTCTTGAACTGATGCAATATACCTATCCAACATTAATTGTCTTTGATAACAAGCTGTTCTCCATGTGATTTCAGGAGTCACCGAGGGATTCCCATCACGATCTGAACCTACCCAAGAGCCAAATGTACAAAAAGCTTCATTAGGAATATCTACATCTGGATAACTAGAAGCTAGTGCCGTAGTCAATCTCCTTCTCAATTGAGGCATAGCATCAAACAAAACCTGCTGAAAATAATGAAGTGCATAGTCAACCTCATCAAGAACAGTAGGCTTGAATTGATGAAGCTCATCAGTTCTCCACCAAAGTCTTATTTCCTCCTCTAATTGCAACCTAAAAATTTCCCTCTCAGATTCGGAAATTAAACTATTTGATTGAAGTTGTTGCAAAAGAGTGGCTACTCTACGTTGCTTGTGTCTGACAGTGTGTCTAACTATTTCAGTTGGATGAGCTGTAAAAACAAGACGAATATCCATTTCCCTCATCAAAGCATCAAGCTGGGCTGGGGGGACATTCAAACGACGTAATCGCTCAAATAATTGTGTAAAAGTTGCTGGCGCAGTTTGACTGGCTAAAGCTGGAGCAAATGGATCTATCTCAGAATTACTATTGTTTAATTTCCCTTTTTTCATACTTTCTAGATAACTATCTTCTTCTATGCGTTGCTCAAGAATGTTTACCAACTGAAAATAAAGAGAAAAAGCCCTAGCAGCAGCTATTGCTTCAGCTAAATCCATTTCTGTAATCAATTGAACTATTGCCTTGGAGGAATTATCTTGATTTGACTGGCTAGGATCACTTAATTGTTTTAAACGCAATAATCGTTTTGTTTGATCAGGAGGGCATTCACTTTTGAGAACTGTTTTCCATAGATCCTCAACTAATTCAAGCCTTTGTTGTAATAAATATCCAGGATCTTGATCCTCAACACATTCAGTCGAGTGATTAGAGATATTTTCGTTAGAAGGGTTTTTCAACATAAACTTATTATGAAGCAGTTCTACCGACTTAGTCACTAATAGGTTGATTTCATTTGAATAAAATTGATCTCTTCACGTTGCATTTCTCCAATACCTTTCTGAAGCAAGGACTGAATTGAAACACCCTTGGAATAAGAGTTCAGCCATATCATTGATTGATTTCCATTGATCAGAACAGTTTCGATAGGTTGCAGTAACTCAAACATATCAAGATCCTTAGCCAAAGGCGTTACATCTAACAGAAGTTCATTTATCCATTCACGACAGTTTATTGTTTTTCCACTTTTCCAATGAGATAAATTTGCATCAAGACTCGATTTGGCTGCAATCAAATCATTTTCATCTGCCAATAAAGCCAACTCTTTTTGTGTTTTAGAGCTTGCTTCAATTGGATCATATTTTTTTATGTTATTTCTAAGATTAATAATTCTGAGTTCAAGTAATGCAGTAATAGCCAACAGCAAATCAACATTACCAACTAAATCACATATTCTCAGTTCTAATCGATTTAAAACATGAGGCCTATCTGGACCATTTGGCCTGACTGATGTCCACAAATGTCTTTCATTTTGCATTTTGCCTTTATCTAGTTGGTCTTCAACCCATTTGACATAATGTGCGTGATCCACAAACAAAGGCACATTTAAAGGGGTTTTAGGAAATTGCACCCATCTTTGAGAATGCGCCCCTGTTGCATTTCCTCCTAAAAAAGGAGAACTCGCGCTTAATGCCAAAAATAATGATGCCTCACATCTAACCAAGCGAAGAGCCGCAAAAAGTAAGGACAAATTTTCAATACCTAAATTGATATGTATGCTTGCTGTTACAACTGTTGTTCCATAATTTTTTTCTATAAAGGAGTGATATGAATTTTCCATATCTGACCTTTCAAATTTTTTTGTATTTCCAAGACTTAAAGTACTTCCTGGAAGAATTGTTAGTTTTTTGCAATCAAGCCATTTCCTAAGTTTTTGTCTTGGTAGTAAAAGGGCATGTTTTAAAACTGCATATCTTTGATCTGGAACAGTTATATATTCGAGATTTCTTTGATCTGGTTCTTTAACAAAGTCTGATAGATCTTTAGTGATAGCAGAGGAAACACCTACATTTTCTCCAGAAAACGTGCCAGTAAAAAGTTCAACTTCGAACCCCTTTAAAAGCATACAGTTGGTCATAAATCAGGGGTTTCTAAGCACGCTAAAGCAGTGAACATTCCTTTGGCTTTATTTAAAGTTTCTTGATACTCATTAGAGGGAATAGAATCTGCAACTACACCTGCCCCAGCTTGAACTTGAACAGTAAAATCATTTTTATTTTTCCTACGAACAACCATTGTTCTAATAGTAATAGCTGTATTCAATGCTCCATTTAAATCTATAGACCCATAGACGCCGGAATAAGGACCTCTCCGCTGTTTTTCTAATTGATTGATTAGTTGCATCGCTCTTATCTTTGGGGCTCCACTAACAGTCCCAGCGGGGAAAGAAGCAATTAACAAATCCCATACATCCTTTCCTTCTTTCAAAAGACCTTCAACCTCACTGACTATGTGCATTACATGGGAATATTTTTCTATAACCATTAATTCTTTTACAAAAACGCTACCTGGCCTGCAAACTCTACCCAAATCATTTCGACCTAAATCTACTAACATTACATGCTCTGCTCTTTCTTTTGGATCTTTTAAAAGATCTTTCTCAAGAGTTGAATCTTCAATATCATTTTCACCTCTTGGACGAGTACCTGCAATTGGTCTCAAACTTGCTTGAATACCCTGTTGTATTTGTTGCGCCTTGACCATTACCTCTGGACTAGAACCAATAAGTTGCCACTCTCCAAAATCAAAAAATGCCATAAATGGAGAAGGATTTACCATCCTCAAACTTCGATATAATTCAAAGGGTTTTTGTATGACAGTCGACTCCAATTTCTGACTAAGTACCAACTGAAAAATATCACCTTGTTTAATAAATTCTTTTGCAGCTTCAACACTATCTTCAAATTCACTTTTTGAAGTATTAATAGTCATATTAAGAGATCTATTCCCTTTTTGATTCCACTTTAAAGATTTTATTGGTTTTAAAGGGGCAGACATTAAATCTTGAAGTTCATTAATTTGTTCGCAGGCAATTTCATAAGCTTTTGTAGACGAAACTCCATCATTTAAATTTCCATATGCAACAGCTGTTATTAAACGCTTGACTTGGTCAAAAATAAGAACTTTGTCCATGAACATCCAAATACCATCAGGTAAGTCTTGATCTAATAATTCATAGGTAGGAACAGAGGGCTCAATCCATTGAATTAATTCATATCCCCACATTCCAAAAAGCTGTCCCAATTGTGGCAAACCAGGCAAAGAAACAGATTTATAAGGCTCAAGCATTTTTCTAAGTATTTCAATTGGATTTCCATGAAACTTTTCTTGTTTTCCATTTCTCCAACTTCTAGTCAATTCATTACCCCTTACTATCACTTTCCAAAGAGGATCTGCTGCCACAACGCTCCACCTCCCTATCGTTTCTCCACCTTCGACCGATTCAAGCAATACTCCTGGAGGACCATCATTACCAACTTTAAGCCAGGTTGTAAGAGGAGTTTCTAAATCTGCAGGCCAACTTTTTGCAACTGGTATGTAGTTGGCTCCGCTGGAGGCTGCTGAAAGAAATTCTTCCTTGTCTAAATTAAGCATGACTGCATAATGGCAGCCCAATATATAGATTTAAAGGGGGCAAAAGTTTAAATTGAATAACTCAAGAATCGTAAGTTTTTTTACCGCTAAATTTCAAACTTGCTGGATTAGGATTTTCTCCAATTCGTCTATTATTGTAACCCTCTTTCAAACGGCCCTCATTAGGCTTCTCAGAAAAAACCCCATCTTTAGGGAAAAGTAATTCTCTGTCTCCTCCAGGATAAATTCTATATATTTTACTTGTTTCAATTCTTGGCTTAAATCCCCGCAATTGAGTATTCAAAGCAAAACACTGTTCTTTTCTTGCAAAGTACATGAGATTATCACCCTCATGCATGACTGCAGCTCCTCCAGTTGGAAGTTCAAAAACCTCAGACGTTTTACTTGTCCATGTAATTGCGTATTTCTCTTCGGTTTCAGCCGAATTTAATAATCCACCCGTGCTACCAATGTGCTTTGGAAGTGTTCCAGGTAATACTTCAGTCATGCTTTCAATTAAATCAACTTATTCTTTATATTTTTAAATTAGCACTTTATTTTGTGCCTTTTGACTCATTTCACGTCAACTTCACACGCGTCAACATTAACCTTGAAGATCAAATTCTTTTAATTCTGAAATAGGAAAAAATATCGTCATTCCACTATCACGCCTGTTAGTAAGTCGTCCACCAAGACTTTTCAAAAGCCTTTGAGTAGCAGCTTGACTAAGCTGCAAATTTCCTGTGGCTGGATTCCAACTAAGTACTGGTCCAATTTCTTCATTAGAAACACTTTCTGACACTCCACAATGAGTAGTTGTGGAAAGCTGAGTCAAGATTTGAAGCTTTAATCTCTGTCCAGCAGGCCTTAATCTCAAAGTTAATTCCCCACCTGCTTGCAATCCACGACTGTTCCTATCAATAAGACCGGTCAACATCAATTCAAGCCCTTCAGAGTCGCTCAAAACCTTTGGCAAATCCGGTGTGATATCAAGAATCAGTTTCAAGCCTTTTCGCTCTAGCTGATTGTTCCAAACTGGAGAAAGCATGATGAGCATTTTACCCAAATCAGTTAAAGCTAGATTTGTTTGTTCAGGCTTGCTTCTTTCAAGCTCCACTGCATTAAAAATCAAACCAAAACGATCAATTTGTTCTGTACATTCAATATCTATTTGCTTCAAACGTGTTTCAACAATTTTAGGTAAATCTTGCTTTCTTAGAAGAGATCTTATTAAGGTTCTAATTGTAGCTAATGGAGTTCTAATTTCATGAGTTAAAGCCTCTAGCAAGGAAATTTCACTATCTTTTGAACTTGACTTGTGATCATTAATTAAACTATCCGGCAAAGTTTGAATATTTAAACTTGGTGCAATATCCGCGAGACGTTGAGATAGCAGCGGCCAAAAAACCTTAGATAAATCATCATTTGTTTTCAGCTGTCCCATCTCTCCAAGTGCATTTCGGAGATTATTTGCTTGTTCAACATTTTCTGAGTTCAATCTATTATCAAGTAATGTCAAAAGATCACTCAAAGTTTCAGGATCACTTCTCATTAATAATTTTCTCTCCTGAGATTTACCTTCAAGGGCTAAAGCAATTTGAATTTCAGGAGTAATAACTATTAGCAATGGATCATTTCCATCTTCCTCCAACAGACTAAGGCGCTCATAACATGTAGAAACATTATGAAAATCCATCGCAACTGATTGACTGGGAGGCAACATCCCCATAGAAGGATTGGTCAGGTTCAACAAATCCTTTGGTGCCCAAACCCATCCTTGAAATTTCTTGAGTAATTTAGGTTCGTATAATGCTGGTAAAGGTGCAGACAACCATAAACCTCTTGTGAGGTTCATTGGCAATAAGATATCTGATTGAAGAGTATCAAGAGCTGCCCACCACATTCTCCTTACTGCAGACTCACTGCATGAAGCACGAGGGACACCCTGAGCCATTCTTTCTTGTAAGGCTTTAATGGTTACTAGAGGAGCGGTCACGAAGTCCTCCAAGCCTCATGCAAACCTTTAAATCCATTTGATTGATTAGATTTTAAAGGATGAAAAAGCATAGAAAGTGGAGTTGCAGCTTGTGAAGTTGTATGAGTTGACTATTTTTGAAAATAGATAGATTGAGAACCTCAAAGTCAATCTATTTAATAGGCAACTAAGTCTCTTGGGACAAATTAGGGTCATTGGACCTGATTCGTCTATAAGTTGGATTTTTAAGGAGAATCAAGCCTTTTACTCCCACCAAAATAAACATATCTAATTCAATGGAACTAATGTTTAATTTGGAAGTGAGGATTCCTTCCTTTACATAAATGAAAAAACTTAACCTCAAGATGGTATTCGCGAGTTAACACTACGAAATCTCAATGCTCCATAGTGACTCAATTAATGCATTTACAAATACACAAGCAAAAGTATCTAATTAAAGATTTTTTCTTACTGACTGACCTCTTCTAGAGACAGATAAACAAAACCCTAAACTTATAAAATTAACAAATAATGCAGTTCTTCCATAGCTCATAAAAGGTAATGGGATTCCAGTCACGGGACCCAGACCAATAGTCATAAAGATATTCACCATAATTTGAAAAATAAACATTGAAGCTATGCCAATAACAATCAAAGATTCAAAATCGGTACGTGCCTCAATAGC
Source organism: Prochlorococcus sp. AG-402-I20 (assembly GCA_003216975.1). Lineage (GTDB taxonomy): Bacteria > Cyanobacteriota > Cyanobacteriia > PCC-6307 > Cyanobiaceae > Prochlorococcus_B. Next base: position 39,426 of record QCHY01000012.1, on the reverse strand, counting down.
TATCTTTATTAATCGAACAATTAAAATAAAAAATAAAAATAAAACGAATACAGTTCCTAAAAAACCTGTCTCTTCTCCAAGGGCACTAAAAATGAAATCAGTATGTTGCTCTGGGATGAATTTTAATTTAGTTAATTGGCCTTGCATCAGACCTGAGCCAAGCAATCCTCCAGATCCAATACCTATTTTGCTTTGAAGCATATGATATCCACCACCTAAAGGATCTTTACTAGGATTAAGAAAAAGAATTAACCGATCTCTTTGGTAGTCTCTCAGAACATTTTCCCAAAACCAAGGAGAAATTTTTGCTATTAATGAATGAAAAAAGACAACAAGTAAAGTTAGTAATTTTTTTTTATTTGGTAAAGACTTATAAGACAAAAAACCAATTATTGGAATCCATAGAAAAAGACCTAATTGATATAAATATGCAATTAAGCCTGTCACTAAACTAGCCAAAATAATAAATGCCCACTCATATGGCATCCCTGACCAATACAGCATTCCAAGAAGTATTGCCCCAAAAACAAGAGAAGTTCCAAGATCAGGTTGTATAAAAACCAAAACCCAAGGTAATAAGGATACTAATAAAGGTTTAATTAAATGAGATAAATCAGAAAACCTTTTTCGGTCTAGAATAGAAGACAAGATAAGTATTAAGGTTAATTTTGCGAATTCCGATGGTTGAATATATAAGCCAGCAAAATTGAACCATCTTTGTGCTCCCAGGGCAGAAGTACCACTAAAATTTACATATAAAAGTATTAAAATAGTAAATAAATATATTGGCATAATATATTTTCGTAAATCTTGCAATGGAAATTGAGCTAAAAAGTAAACAATTACAGAACCTATATAAGCAATAATTGCATGCTGATACCAATTCGTAATTCCAATATTTCTTTGAGTACTTGCAATTAATAAACAAGATAAATGTACTAAAAATAGAGGTATAATCCAAATTATTAAATCTACATCTTTCAAAAATTTTTTATTTCTAACTATTTTTAAAGTAGGTATTCTATTTCGACCAAAACCCATCATTACTTTAAATCACTTTTTAACAGATAATGCATTACATAGAGTTCCTGCAAGTTCTAAAAATACTTTTGCTGTTATTGAATCTCGAGATGTATGCACGACTGGTAGATCCTTTCCTGTTCCAGAAAAAGTATCTGATTCTATTGGTATCTTAGAAAGTAAAGGTACATTATTCTCTTTTGCTAGTTGATTTCCTCCTCCTGAACCAAAAATCTCATATGATTTTTCTGGCTGATCTGGAGGAATAAAACAGGTCATATTTTCGATCACTCCGAGTACAGGAATATTCATTTGTTTAAACATTGCTAATCCCCTTCTTGAGTCTTGAAGCGAAACATTTTGTGGAGTTGTTACGATTATCACCCCTGCCATAGGAACTGCTTGAGCCAATGACAGTTGAGCATCTCCTGTACCGGGAGGAAGATCTACGATTAAAAAATCACGTTCACCCCAAGAAGCTTGATATAAAAATTGTCGAATAATTCCGTTAAGCATTGGACCACGCCATATTACTGGCTGATTTTGATCAATTAATAATCCCATTGAAACCATTCCGATTCCGCATGTTTCAATAGGAATAATCTTTTGCTCAGCGCCAGAACCACTTACTTCAGGAGTTATTTCACTAACACCAAGCATATAAGGCGTATTTGGCCCATAGATATCTGCATCCAGCAAGCCAACCTTGAACCCCTTTTGACTCAGAGCACAAGCCAAATTTACAGCAACAGTACTTTTACCGACACCACCTTTACCACTACTTATGGCAATAACATTTTTTACTTTTGGTATTGGAGTCAATACCTGAGATTGACCACCATGACCCGCTTGACCAATAGGTGAGTCCCCAGATGGAGATGAATCACCTATCTCTATTTGTACTTCTTCTATTTCTTTCAATGACTTAATGCTTTCCTGAATATCATTTGCTATTTGACTTCTTTGAGTCATTGCAAAATTAGGGAGAGTCAGTCTTACAACAAGTTTCGGAGGCTTTACCGAAACTATGTCCAGCCATCCAAGTTCAACAATAGATCGTTTACTTCCGACATCTTTGACTGAATTAAAAGCTTTTAAAAACTTATCGTTAGTTTTCATTCTTAATTTCTATTACATTTGATAATAGTAAAAAAATCGACACATTTTCCACCTAATTATCCAATGATATTGCCTTTAGTAATAAGTAAAAAATGTTCGCAATACAAACTTTTCCAATATTGGTGTGAAATTTGCATCATTTGAAAGTATTTTTTTAAAGAAAGCAAAATACAATTAATTTTGTCCTCCTTAAAAGATCAAGCCAATTCACCGGCAAAAAACTCAAGAGATCGAGCCAAAAAGCTTGTTTTAGGTCTTCAAGATGAAATTTGTGCTGGCTTGGAAACTATCGATGGAGAAGGTAAATTCCTAGAAGAATCTTGGGAGAGACCAGAGGGTGGTGGCGGACGCTCAAGAGTCTTAAAAAATGGAAAAATCTTTGAACAGGGAGGAGTGAATTTTTCTGAAGTACATGGCAATGAACTTCCACCCTCAATCATTAGCCAAAGACCAGAAGCAAAAGGTCACTCTTGGTTTGCGACAGGAACTTCAATGGTTCTTCACCCCAAAAGTCCCTATATACCAACTGTTCATCTTAATTATAGATATTTCGAAGCAGGTCCTGTTTGGTGGTTTGGGGGAGGGGCAGATTTAACACCTTTCTATCCATATTTGTCTGACACCCGTCACTTTCATTCATGCCATAAAGCTGCATGTGACACAATTAACAAAGATCTTCACAAAGTTTTCAAACCTTGGTGTGACGAATATTTCTTCTTAAAACATCGAAATGAGACAAGAGGAGTTGGAGGTATTTTTTATGACTATCAAGACGGATCAGGCTTGCTTTATAAAGGACAAAATGCAAATGGGAAGGCCTCTAACATTTCAAAAGAGTTAGGAAACTATTCTTTGAATTGGGAAAATCTTTTTTCACTTGCCAAAGCATGCGGGCAGGCATTTCTGCCCTCTTATGAGCCAATAATAAAAAAACGAAAAAATCAAAGCTTTTCCACCAAAGAAAGAAACTTTCAACTTTACAGGCGAGGTAGATATGCAGAGTTCAATTTGGTATGGGATAGAGGCACCATTTTTGGATTGCAAACGAATGGAAGAACGGAATCCATTTTGATGTCATTACCGCCGCTAGCTAGATGGGAGTATGGATATAAGCCAGAACCAAATTCACGTGAGGCGCTATTAACAGATTTATTTACTAAGCCTCAAGATTGGTTTACAGATAAATCTCTCGAAAAGAGATGTTTAACTCATCAAGCACTTGATTAGATACCGCACTTCTAGATCATTCCATCTAAAAAAGCCTGAACTATTTCATTTGCAAGGAGCTTTATTGTTTTTTGCCTGGTTTTTAAATTTCTGAGATTTTTTTCTAGCAAACCCTCTAATTTTCCAATTTCAAGAATTCTTATTTGCCTTCTTGGAGCACCTAAACCTCCTCTATATAAAACAGGAAACCGTCCAAATGTTCTTGCGATTGACTCGTCTATTTTATTTGGCATCTCTGAAACAGGAGGGATCAATCCTGAACCAACTCCATACTTACCATATGCATCAAAATGAATCTCAATGGCGTACCCACCACGTTTTGCGAATCTCCTCCCTACTGACCAATTCGTTCTTGGATCATTAGCATCATCTATATTTCTTATTCCTGGATCATAAGAACTGATATTTAAACCTTTCTTTTTGCCAAGTTTAACAATTGATTCTTGTAATTTTAAATTCCAAAAAAGTTCATCACTAATTTCAGGATTCATTGGATTCAACCCAAACTTGTCAACAGCTTCACCAGGTGTACCAGCCCCAGCCAATCCCTGAGAGTCTGCATGACCAGCTAATATTAAAATAGGGATATTTTTAGATACATCTTTACTGCCAACCCAAGTTGCAGGAATATTTGAAGCTTCACCAATGATTAGTTCAAAATCTTTAGTAAAATTAAAATTCTTAGGGGAATAAAATCGAGAAAAAGCATAAAAAGAAATTAAAAATGTTATTAATTTTAAACTATTTAATAATATTTTTCTTACCACAAATGCTAATTAAATAGGGGAAGAAAGTAGAGAATTTTCACTACTCAGCTGAAGACTTTCAGACAATTCCAACTGAATTGCTATCAGCTCATCGCGATGAGCTTTGATCCGTAAAGTACTGATCTCTGATAGATCAGTACTTAATAACTTAACTTCTAATGATTCCTCTCTTTTGGATTTAACACGATAAATGATTCCCGCTAAAGGCGCACCAACAGCAGCCAGTAGTAAAGGCCACCAACTTAAAGAGGGATAAAGCTGAATCAGAACAAGCCCCAAACAGGCTGATCCTACCCCTCCAAGAAAAGATAAAAAGATCGCTAAAAAAGTACTAGAAGCAACATTGCCATTAAAGATCAACAATTTCTCTTCAACATTGCCTCCATTTCTTTTCCAACCACGTTCTTCTAACCAAAAACTTATACCTTTCAAAACTTCCAAAGGAGGCAAAGGAGACTGAACATCTACAACTGTAGTGCGATCCTTAGACGCTGCTCGCAGAAAAAACCCCAAGCCTATCGACAATAGGATAGTAAGAAATAAAGTTGAGGAGAATGCAGATTGCATCTCAAAAATACGATCCTTTTTATTTTAATTGTTCTGGAATACATAGCTACAAAAGTTAGCTAAAAAAATCAAAAGATATTTGAAAAGATAAAAATCATTAAATTTACTGAATATTTTTATCATTTGAGATATTAGAATTAGATCACAAAGAAATTAGTGATGAATTAAATTACCATTAAATTTGTTATGCCAAAAAAAATTGATGAACCCTCGACTTTCAAGATCTTTGATAATGACATAGATAATGAAACTAAAATTGCTTTAAGCTCATCTACAGCTTTAGCGGTTGATACCGAAGCCATGGGATTAATTCATGGTAGAGACAGGCTATGTTTAATACAAATATGTGATGAATTTGATAATGTGATTTGTATACGTATAGAACAAAATCAACATTCAGCACCACACTTAAAATCTATTCTTGAGAAAGAAACAATTGAAAAAGTCTTTCATTTTGCACGATTTGATGTTGCTGCCTTAGCAAGTAATCTAAATATTGACGTTAATCCAATTTTTTGTACAAAAATCGCAAGTAAAATAGGTAGAACTTACAGTCCAAGACATGGATTGAAAGAAGTAGTTATGGAAACCGTTGGAGTGGAATTAGATAAACAAGCTCAAAGCAGTGACTGGGGAAAAGTTGGTGATTTGACTCAAAAACAACTTATCTATGCAGCTAATGATGTTCGATATTTGCTAGAAGCAAAATGCAAACTTAAAGAGATGTTGAAACGTGAAGAAAGATGGGAATTAGCCAAAAAATGTTTCCAATGCGTACCTATTTTATCCGAGCTTGATAGAAGAAGATTTACAAATATTTTTGATCATTAATTTATTCAACCTAAAACTCTATTAATCCTCAAGCATAAAATTCTCCTCTTCTTTTAGAGCCTTTAATAATTGGTCAAATGATTCAGAGGCCGATACACTTTGTTTTTTATCATTATTTAAAGTTTGCTCAAGGATCTGTTGAGCAATTGCTTTTCTCGATTGCAAATCTTTTTTCCCTTCTTTAGCTGCCGCTACCTCTATTTTTCGTCGAGCGGCTGCAATACTAATACTTAAAGAAGATGCTATTTGAGCACAAATTTTAAGATAATGATGATCTTCAATTAGTGGCATATGCAGAAGCTTGAATAGAAAATCTTCATAAAAAATCTTCTACCAGATTACACCGCACTATGAACCCTCCGACAATCGAGTTAAAATACTATGAGCTATAGCATGGCTTCCACCCTCTGAACCCATTCTTTTAGCCCCTCTTAAACCAATACTCTCTCTATCAAAGTCGGACTTCAATAAAAACCCAACTTGATTTGCGAGAGTTTCATATCCCTTAGCAATAGCTACCGCACCGCCTAATAAACGACTTTGACGCTTAGCAAAATTGAAATTAAACTGATGTCCATTACCTGGCAAGGAAACGCATGGGATACCTAAACCTACTAATTGTTCTGTAGCTGTACCTGCATTAGCAACTCCTACTTCTCCCCAATTAGCCCAAGAAGAAAATTGGTTAAAGCCAATCAATATAATTAATGAATTTTTTTCCCAAGTTTCGGAAATCCCATTTTCACCTGTTGACTGATACGTAGACTTAAAACCTGAATCAATCAAGATAAATTCTATTTTTTTTCTCATTGAAGAAGAACTTAAAGGCACAAATACTGCAATAGAAGATGAAATTTGTATCAGCTGGATTGCAAATAGAAGTTTTTTAAAATTCTGATACGCCTCAGGTAAACGACTTCCACATAACAAAATCAAACGTCTATATTTTCTAAAATCTTTAGGGCATTCTCCCTTAGAAAGTCCATCCATCATTGGATTTCCGGGAGATAGTGCCTTTACACCATGATTCCTCAAACCTCTAGCAGTGATTTTGTCTCTTACTGCAACCATCCTGCAACGAGTAGATCGCATCAACCAATATTCCCATGGATCCCACTCAGTTCCTTTCAATCGATGGTAACAATCACTCAAAGCTGATCTTGGCCCACTGGCCCATGTGTAATCACTTTTAGGAGTGCCAATAAAAACATAATTTGCCCCACTAGCCCATGCAAAAAGAAGAGGTAATAAATCTCCAACTGCAACGATAAATCTTCCCTCTTTGGCTGATCTATGAATCAAAGTCCATTGCCTCCAAAGACTTGCTAATAATCCAGCTTTTAAATCTAAAAACAAACCACTAAAACTCTGATTACTGAATCCACCGCTTGGCAAAACTTTTTGGTGACCAATTTTGGAAAGCCATCCTTCTTGGACAAACTTTGCAAACACTTTCCCATCTCCAACCATAGGGAGAACTTCATGGGAAATATCTGGATTAATTTCATGTAAAGCCTCTATAAGCCTGCAAGCAATCGTGTCTTCTCCATGTCCATTACAAAGAAACAAAAGATTTTGTTCGGTTTGACTGATACGATTTGGGTTGGTAATGAAAATTTCATTATCGGCGGCATGGCCAAGTGGTAAGGCAGAGGATTGCAAATCCTTTATCCCCAGTTCGAATCTGGGTGCCGCCTTTACTAATTTACGCTTTAATTTCTTGAGAAACCTTCCCAGCACTATGCTCCATGTGTAGCGGGTAGCAAGTTTCAATAGGTTCTAGCGGAAGGGGATAGGAAGGGGAATTTAATTATTAATTCGCCCAAACTGTAATTATTTCCTATCTTCCCAGATTTCCCCTTCCCTCGCTATTAATCAAAAGAAAAGTCCTGACTCACTAGGCAGAAGAGTCAGGACAGCAAAGAAGAATTTAGATTTTAATTCCACAGAAGTGTGCCTACTTACTATTTATTTCTTCCATATCTGCAGCAATCTCCTTCATTGTTTTCTCTGCCATCCAATCTTCAACATGACTTAATCCATTCTCTAAACCTTCATCCGTAAGTTCACCATCTCTATAAAGGAAGCGAAGAGCATTGCAATAGAAATGGTCAATAGCACCTCTAACTAATTGTCGGTGGGTTGTGGACTCTTCAATACTTGACTGCACCACATCCAATTTTCCTCTGTCTTCTTCAGTCAGACGAATATAAGTTTCTCCTGAAATATTCATATCAATGGAATGCACTCATGCTCTGTAAACGCATCAACCTTGAGAGCATCAACTTTGGTATTGGTTCAAGATTGTCAGGTGGTTCTCCATAAACTGCCTCTGATATTTGCGGTTGGTTAGCACCTGTCCAAGGGTTATGCCAAATCCTGATACTTCTGAAGTAATTCGGATTGTCTTCGCATCGGTGGTAATAGATCTTCCCAATCTGACTGTTCCACTGTTTGGCATCTTGCCTTGTTCTTTCCTGTCTGGTGTCCATTATTTACCTCCTGAATAATCTGCTTGAATTAAATCTGCAACGTAATTCTCTAAATTTTTGCGTTTCTTCTTACTTGCTTCGATTGCCATTTGATAGGCAACTGGATTCACTTTTAGCGTTTTCATAGTCATACCATTTGTAGTTTTGATTGCTGCCTTGAATTCCAGTAATGCTTGATTGCTTCCTTATGAATCTGTGCTCTACTAAATCCTGTTTCGTCCATTAATTGGTGCTCAATAGGAATAATTTTGGATACTTCACCTTTGCGATAGTGCATACAAAAGGTTTGTTTTTGTTGCCTGAACTCCGACATAATTTCTACTTAAGACTTATATGGTTAATTATTATTTAGGTTCATGTGAGATTTGAGGGAACTTGTTAGATCGCAGACTTACATGTAGATAGTTAGAACGCTCAAGTTGATTTACAAGAGATTTACTAATTGAATCACCTACGGTGATTGCTCACTACGTTCGCCTTATCTGTTGTTTATTAATTAGTTGGTAGAAAAACTAGATACAAGAACCCTTCAATATCTACAGAGATATTTATAAGTTTCTAAATCTCTAGGATATACTTTCTATATACAAGTCTTAACAATCCTTATCTTCCGTAACAGAGTAATTCTATATAGAAAGTAACATTTTGTCAAATCAATATGACCATCACCGAGAAATATATTAATAAGATACTTCCTTATCTTGATAATGATATTGAGACCGAAAAGATTAATGGTCTTATATCATACAAATTTGCCTGTCCTTTCTGTCATATTTACTCTGATAGCGAAGACTCAAGAAAGAATAAATGTGCCTCTCTCACGCCCATACAGGGGTCATACGATTACAAGTTCATATGCATGAGGAGTAGAAGTAATGAATGTAGGAGAATATATGGTGGCAGATCATTTCATAACTTTCTTGCAATGTATAATCCTGCTCTTTTCAGACAATATAAAAAAGAACTTGCGACCCTATAGGCGCAAAAAATATTCTGGCGAAATTTTTGTATATACATCCAACATGAACCCACTTTTGTAGACTTTCTAATTTGTTTTTTCTAAACACGGATTAACTGTCTTAATTATAAACAAGGGGGGACGTATAAAGTGTCCCTATAGTGAGGGGGCAATTTTCGCTTAACTCTTTAATTAACAACAAAGGGGGACGCTTAAATTGCCTTTCTAGTGAAGGGACAATTTTCATTTAACTCTCTTAATTAACAACAAAGGGGGACTCTGAAACTGTCCGAATATATGAGGGGTTCAATAATCCCTGAAAAGTCGATAGAGCAATCAGAACCGACTTAAAACCCTACTGAAAGATATAAACACTACCTAACTTTTATTATGACTACTTTGACATCAACCTCTTTATTAGAGGAAATGAAGAAATGGAATCTTAAAGAGATTAAAGTTATTGATAATGTGACACATGGTCACACATCAATTGCAGAAGGGATCTATTTTAGTGAACCATCAAGTGACGATTTTGACGAGTGGGACCAAGACAAGAATGAAGAAGGTTATGACGACGTTAGAGATACCTATACGCAAGCAGTATTAGACGGCATTGCTGATCAAGTTGGTGAGTCATATGGATTTTTCAATGGAATATTTCGACTTAATGAATCTGGTGAAGAGATTTCTTGCGAAGGTTTTTATTACCCAAATAAGAAACAAATAGGTAAAGGTCTTAAACGAACATGGTGTATTAGTGAATTTGAGTAACTAATACTAAATCGATCTTGCTGATCCACACCTGATCGCATTTGGCATTTCAGAATCAAAGATCTTATTTGCCTCGTGTTGATACACCGCTTCAACAGTTTAGGAAAAAATACTTTCCTTGCTGTTGGAGTTTGTATCTGATCTCCCATTTCCTCATGGTCATGATTCATTCACCTTCGCTCCCATTAGTTTAATTTGATTTCCAGTATCACTTAACTGCATCCATTTCTGTTCGTCTTCATCGGTAAAGGTTTCTACTCTTCTTGCGTATACGGCATCTGCATTTAAGTCCTCAATCATTTCGTATCCGAAGAACTCCAATAATTCCTCTTGATTCTTGAAGCATCTATCGCTCCACTCATAATTTTTATTCCCTTTTGCATTTTCATATTCATAGCACTCATAAAAATAATCAGTTCGATATCGCTCTACTAACGCAAACTCTTTTTGCTCTTCCTCTGGGAGTTTGTCGTAAATACTCCACCCAATTATCAAGACTGGCATTACTCGTTTACTTTCGCTCTCAACTTGTAAAAGGTCTCTTCGCAGCGACAAGTAACGCCTTTAAACCCTTTTGGAAAAGATTGCATCCAAGTAGGAATTGCCAACTGAACTGGAAAGGTTCCTTTGAGATGAAATACCACTTCTTTCTTCTTTTCATCTATGAAATGCGGAGGAAGACTCATGACACCTGCCCTCGATATTTCTTGAACTCATCTAATGAACTTGTAACTATGCTCTTGTAATCATCAGGGAATCTTTGCTTCATGATTGCTGGAATTTCCAAGCAATCTGGATAGGGATTATGCAAATAAAAGATAACTTCCTTCTCTTCTTTCAAAACAATGTAATCAGATAATCCCCCTATGTTTTTTCTAGTCATGCTGCTTCCTCCTCTTCAAAATTAGGAACCATCAATACCTCTTCGATCTCTTCTGAAAGAGGGTTATACATCCACTCACCCATCTCACAAAGAAGGTGGAATCTATCTTCAGGATTGAGGGATTTCATTCGCTCGCAAGCATTCACCACACATTCATCCATTGCTTGCATTATTTTTATTTCCTTGCTCATGCTGCCACCTCCTTATTCCTTTCAAGGATCTTTCTAATAGTGGCAACTGCAAGTCCTGTTTGCTCACGAATACCTCTTAAACTTTCTCCTTCTTCACGTAAACGCATTACCAATTTTTCTTTTTTAGGTGCTGTCTTTGGTCTTCCTCCAAGATTTCCACCTGTTGCTCTTCTATAAGCAACACTCTCTCTAGTGCGTTCTTGTATGAGTGACCTTTCTACTTCAGCAAGACCAGAAAGAAGACCAATAAGGATTGGTGCGAACTGACCTAGACCAGCAGTGTTCACCAAACCATCCAGAGTTCTTACATTTATTCCTTGTGCCTGTAATTCATGGAGGCGATTCACAACCTCAACTTGAGATCTTCCTAATCTGTCCAATTTGGTTATAACCAACTCGTCTCCACTTCTTAATGCTGTAAGTGCTGCCTGAAGTTGGGGTCTGTCTTTCTCTGCTTTCCTTGAACTTATCTTTTCCTCAAACACGATCTCTGCTCCTGCTTCTTTAAGGGCAGCAACATCAGGTTCATTCGTCTGAGAATGAGTGCTTTTTCTGCTATACCCAATTATTTTGTTCATTTGTGCTAGAAACTAACTCTCTTATTATCATTTTATAGCACAATACAACTAAACACCCTTATTAATACACTAATTTAATGAAAATACCTGGATTTTGTTCTGTTTAATTTGAGGTAAAAGGTGTATTAGATATCCAACAGTTTTTAACACACCACTTTTGTGACAAAAACCTTGATATATTTTTGATAAAAGTATCTTTTGAGTCAAACACTTCCAATAGTGTCTCAATTCCGATGTGAATGGGTCGCAAACTTCATATGTTTTGTTTAGAGGTAAGGAGCATCATGAGATTCCAACCACTAATACTTGCAGCAATGCTTGTATCACCAACAGTAGCGATAGCAGATGAATACCAGAGGGGATATACAACTCAACGAACTTGCTACAAAGAAATTTATAAAGAGGAATATGTTGCGGGAACTAGAGAATCTAAGGGTTACGTAAAATCTCATCTGGATAAGGTTGAGGTTCCTTGCTCTTCCCTTAGTTGGCAACCACCAGTTCGTAAATATCGTCATCACCATAATCATGCTCATTATTCCCCTCACACTCATCGCAGGTATTACAGACCAACTCACCAGCAAGTATTAGTGTCTCGTAGTTATAGAACCAGTGGCGGAAGTTGTAGTTCAAGTAGTGCAACCACAGGAGGATTGCTTGGTGGTGGTCTTGCTGCTGCACTATCTAAGAAAGATGCTTATGGATGGTCTATTCCTTTAGGTGCTGTTCTTGGTATGGGTATTGCTAACGCTGATTGCTAAACAGGTGTTTTGTCTCATGCTTCAATAATTCAGTTTGATTAGAAATGGGTTGGAGTTCTAGCACTTGTCTTCCCGTAGGTCAGGGAAGTGGTTAGTTAAAGGGAATCGGATTGTTCACACGGATAAACAAGTGCTGAACTTAAAGGGGGCAACCAAAATCTTGCCCCCTTCTTTAATGCAAGTAGCAAATGACTTGTTGAACTAATAAGCAAACTCTATAAAGTTAGAAAAGATAGATGAACTAGGTAAGAGAGAATAATGAATTGCAAAAACAATACCGATAAAATTTCTATTGATATGGGAGTGAATTAGAAATAAATGGATTTCCTTTCTGAATTATTTAAGAATAAAACTTTCAGGAATATCATTCTTGGTGTTTTTATTTTCTGTCTAATAGCATATTTTCCATTTTCAACGATACTTATTCCTCCAGCATTCATTATTGCAGTTCTTGTTTATGATACTAATAACTCAGAGAAGGATTTATCACGGAAAAATAATGATGTCAGTTTAAAGTATAAAAATTTATTTGAAGACCTAGTAAAACCTAAAACCTTTTATGATGTTCTTGGAGAATTAAGTATTACGGTAGATATTGTTAATGCACAAGGTTTATATAACTCTGAGAATATTAAATGTGAAGAAGACCAATTGATGGTTAGTAAACTTGAAAAAGCAAAAGCATCTTGTGATGCTTTTTTTGATGGTAAAGAGTATATGAAGTGCTGGACAATTTACAGAAAATTAGAGAAAAGAGGTATACCTGAAGAACTAATTTATCTGAGATTCCCAGATATAGTTTCAACCATAAAACAAATCAGAAAGAAAAGATGGGAAGATATTTCATGGTCATTCTTTATTGCTGAAGTGGTTGAGAAACAAATGAAAAAAGAATGCACGAAAGAAAGATTTCAATTTCAAGACTCTTATAGAAAAAATAAAAAGGAGGAATATCTAAAAAGTTTACCTGAGGAGCAAGTAAATGATTCTAAATTATTAATTGAATTGGACTTAAAAAAAGAGGCAGAGGAGATAAAAGAAGTTCATAAGGATTTCATAAAGTCTTTCCCAGAAGATCTTGGTTCAAAAAAACCAAATAAAATAAAAAGTATTATCAAATGGAAACTAGAAGATGCAATTAAGTTAGGAGAATATGTAAGAGATAAGTATTCTAAATATCCTGTTATTAATGCTTTTAATGTAACAACAGATGAGGTGGAAATGAAGGAAATAAGGATGGCAGGTATTTTTAATAATAAGAAGCATTATGAATCTTTATTTGGAAAAGATTTTGTAGAAAACATACAAGATATGGATAGAGTTTCAGATTTTTATAAATTCGAGATTTTTGATAAAGATCCTATTGGTTCAGCAATTAAGAATAAAGATATTGAAAGAATAATCTTTTATTCTCTGATCCAAATTCCAAAGAGAATGATTCAAATAGCAGAAGATGTATCAAAAGATGATCCAGTAAAAAGAGCACCTTATTTTGCAATAATGCAATTACAAATGATCATCATTGTTGGTGTGTTAAATGGTCTAGGAATTATTAATCAGAAAGAGAAAGTAATTCAATCTTGGTTGATGAATCAGATAGCAGACCCATTAGATAAAGGGAAGGAAACAATTAAGTATTTGATGGAAAATAAGAAAGGTGCTTCGTATGATGAAAGGTATGCATATGAGATTGTTGTTCCTTTAGATAAAACACTTTTCTATTCATTTGTCTCAGATGAGGAATCTCATTTGCATAATGCAGAGATTATGATTGAATTTGTTGACTCATTTTTTGTCTCAATAATTTCAAAATATTGTTCTGATAACCCTGAAAGTGCATACGAAAAAATAAAACCAATCGCAGAAAAAATTAATAAAATTTATCGTGAAATTTCTGATTAATAATTATATAAACAAAAGAATCATGAATCTTCTTCTTCAGACATTTTATCATTCCAATCTTTAAAATGTTTTTTCCTTATTTTATGAAATTCAGCAAGAATCTTTCTATTGTTTGGATCTAGTCTTCTTGCTTTATCGATATATTCAAGTGCTTCATCAAAGTTATCTAGATTATAAAATGCCTTCGATAAATTAGATAATGTTAATACTTCCCTTTCTTTATCAAGATCTAGCAATTTATAATAAATTTCAATAGCACCTTCGTAGTCTAATGTGACAAACTTGCAATAGGAAAGACGATGTAAATTATCAATATCATCAGGAAAAGATTTATATACAACCTCTAGATCCTTTGATGAACCCATATAATCCTTTGACTCGAATCTTGCTTCTCCTCTTGCTCTGATTATCTGAATTTCATCAGGAATCAACTCTAATGCCTTAGAGAAATCTTCTGCGGCACCTTCACTATCTTCAAAAGCATTTTTACAAAAACCTCTATAAGCATAGGCATCATAATAAAACTTATCTGATATATCGATACCTGAATTGATTGCTATATCAAGTGCTTCTTTTGCTCCTTGATAGTCCTCTTTTGCATGCTTGATAAAACCAATAATGAAATTAGCAACAACTAATCTTTTGTCTAAAGCAAGTCCATTCTCTGCATCTTGTAATGAACCATCAATATCTCCTGCAACATACTTATCAATTGACTGCAATACCAATCTTTGAGCAGTTTCATTTTCACGATTATCTATACCTGTTTTAATTAAACCTTTGTTATTTACGATTAATTCTTCCTTCTTTAAATTGTCTACTGGTTTATCTGATTCTTTTCTTTGTAGTGATTTTCGTCTCCTTAATATCTCTATAGGAGAAAGAACTTTTAACTTACTAGTCCATGCACTAAAGATAACAAGAAGAGAACCTGCAAATGCTGCATATAGATATGAAAAATTTGCTAATTCTAGAAATGAAAATCTTATCTGTGGCAAATAAGCATCTATGATAAATGCAGATATAGGAAATAATATACCTTCTAAACTTTTCTTAGGTCCTAACTTAAATGCAGTCCAAAACATGCAATAAGCAAAAATAATTCCACCTATAAAATCAACAATAAAATAAAATGATTGACCAAAGATCTTTCCAAATGGAATTAATTGATCTGCAAATAAGGTGATATTTCCATAGAGAGACCACGCAAAAGTTGATACGAATGGTGGTATAAAAACTAATAGTGCAATACGTATTAGGTTAATTAAAAACTTATTAGATTGAGGTTTAATTTTTTCTTGTTTTTGGTTGGCAACAGTATCGTTGTTTTTGCCATCACCAATCATTCTTGAGACCATCCGAAGAGCAGGTCTCATCTCTTCTCTTAAGTCATCTGTTATTTGATATTTTTTACCTCCACTACGGATTTGAACATGCAAAGCATTTAGTGCTGCTTCATCGTGATAGTGATCGGTAAGAAATAGAGATATCAATCTTTCATCTTCAGTTGTCGGGTCTGCATTGCAATTAGGGCATGGGATAAAACTGCCTGACTTAAAGACTCCACAATTCCAGCAAATTGCCTTCGTCATATCAACTTGCTTTCCTTTTGAATTGCTTGCTTTCGTATCTATTCTGCTAGGTCTAATAAGTTTGTCTTATTTGCAGTAACGAAAGATTCACATGCTCGTGTTGACGCTGCTCAAACCCGAACTCTTGATCCACTCTCCCAACCTTTAAGACGAAGATTTTCTCGTGTTTCTCTTGCAGTTTGTCCTGCTTGTATCGGTTGAATATATGTGGTTTGTATTTGATCGGGAGAGGTATGGCAATTCGCTGCAAAGTCTCTCAACTTATATCCAACCCACAAGGAAGGATCGTCTTCCAGCATTAGACGAATAGTTGTATGGCGAATCGTCGTCCAAGGTTTCTTTCCTAAATCAAAATCAGGTAGACATTTTTCAACTGCTTTTTTGAGTAAGTGATTAAGAAGATTTCGCACTTTATTTTCTGCTCCTCCTTGATCTGGACGAAGCATTAAAGGGAAAATTAAATAACCTTTTTTTGGTCTTCTTTCTTTCATTCTTCTCATGTAACCGTCTGCTTCAGGTCGATAGGATTGTGTGACATGAATATCTCTATCCTTTTTTGTTTCTTCCAATAAGCACTGGTATTCGCCCTTTCCATTGTCTTGGAACCATTCACTTTTCAGTCTGTTCATATCCTCTGATCGAAGAAAAAAGAAATACTCCAAAAGAAGTGCGTCGTATAAATCAACCCAATTACGTTGGTTCTCTCTTTTGTATGAACAAGGTAATGATTGATATCCCTTGTAGTTCATTTCTTTATTAACTACAAAATCACATTGCTCTTTAACTGTTCGTATTAACAAGTCCCATTGCTCATGATTGAGGTGCGTAACTTGTTTTGTTTGACGACTTATAGAAGGGAAGTCTGGTATTTGCAGATTTGGAAAATCAATTCTTGCCTCTTTCATTAGTGCTCGAATAAATGCCTTTTGCTGTTCTTTCATTCCACTTCCATTAGATCCGTTATTCTTTTTTGCTCTTGCTTCTAACAGAGAAAAATAATCTGCAAAGTCTGAATGATTTATTTCGTCAACACTTTTCTTTGCCCAATCTTGACTGGCAACTCCCCATTCATTTGCGTCCCATTTTAGTTGTGTATCTCTTCGGAATTTAATTACTGCTTGCTTGTTTCTTCTTGGTTTCTCGAACTCACGAACTGACCAAATTTCCCAATAGCGAGATAGCGAATAATCATGACCAACAACGACAGACAATGAATAGTCTTTTGATTTTTTCTGAAACCATTTAATCGCTCTTTTTGCTGCCTCCATTGGATCGTCCGTTTGCATTGACGCTTCAATCGGAGTTCTTTTTGTTTTTCCTGATCCTTTTATTCTTCCTTGTTTTGCTCTTGGATCTTCACTCGCCAACGGCATCCACTTTGCGTAAATGTTTTTGCTCTTACTCGGTTTAATAAAGATACGAAGATCCGTTGGGAAAGTTCCACCTTTCACAAAATCACGCACGTAATACGTTGCTCCAAAATTCCAAATATCTGTTGAATGGTTCATGTAATAGGGACACTTTATGCGACCCCCCTTCTTGTTAATTAGGGGGTAGAAATCCCCTTCCTTACTGGAAAAAGACCCCTCACCTATAGGCGCAGTTTAACCGTCCCCCCTTTGTGTTAATTAGTTCTAATGGAAGGGGAGCAGAAGGGGAAGTATGAAATTTACAATTAAAAAACCTAGTTATACCAATGCTTCTACAGTTTTAAGACCTAGTTCGAATCTGGGTGCCGCCTTCTGTAATTTATATTTAAATCTCTTGAGAACCCTCTCTAGGAATATGCTCCATGTATAGCGGGTTGCAAGTTTCAAAAAATTTATATGGTATGAAAATGGTAGGAAACTAATAGAAAACTGTTTGCAATTTCCTATTCAAGCAAAACTTTCCTAATACATTTATTCTTTCCCATAAATCAATTTCATACAAGTTTTACTTTTGGAATCACTTAAATAATTCAGAACAAGAAGTTGAGGAACAAATAACTTCCCTACTTAAAAACATGAAAAAATAAATTCTGGGACTCTTGTTCTTAAGCGCATTATTAACAGCGCCAGTATTTGCTGGATACGACGATCCTTGGACTGATGGGATACATGAAGGGGCAATAGGAAAATACGACTATCCTTGGACTGATGAAATCAATGAAGGTGCAATTTCTTGATGAGCATCAAAATAAATTTCTGAAAAAATTTTTCTTACTACTATCTGTTTCAAATTCATGATTTTGCATCCAAACAAAATCATTGGAGGTAAGTAAGCGGTAGGGGAATCCCCAATCTATAGATCTCAAAATCAAGTTGTTGATTGATTTTTACTTGATCTAAATATTGCTCATATATCCATTCTTACAATTAGTCTCTAAAAGAAGCACTAGAGAAAAGCTATTAGGGCAGTAAGGATGACGAATATTTACAGCTTATATTCACTACTTGATTGAATATTTTTTGCCTATGTTGTGAAGGTTTTTTTTCATTACAATTAAATAGAAGAATTCACATAGAAACATTATTCATGAATTAATATTAATCATATTTAACAATAAGAACAGTGTCTGATCAAATTGAATTCAGTTCTTTTTATAGATTATTAAATTCAATAAAGGAAGGTGAATCCGAAAAAATATCTTTACTCAATGAAAAAATCGATGAATTAAAAAATGGTCAAAACTCTAAAAGTTTTCTTGATGAATTAGGATCTCTTTATCTTTCTATAGGTATAACAGAATTATATAATTTTACTAATACAAAAGATCTCCAGGAAATTGGACTCATCGATAAAGAAGGATGGGAAACTTTATCTTCTACAAACCAACAAGAATTACCTGTATACCTAGCAAATAAAATGATTGAGTATATTAAAGACAATAAAAAAGTCAAGGAACTGGCCGTAAAGTGGAATATAAAAGAAGGTGAAATAAGAAAACATATAACCAAAATGGCAAGATATATAACCGAAGGGATTATTGATGTAATTGAATAGTATTAAAATACTTTTATATCTAAATTACAGACTAATAATCATTATCAGCTACGCAAATACCTAGACATCTTATTCCATTATTAGAAGTTCTTCCACAATGATTGCATAAAATTTTTTCTTGTTTTTCTTTGCCTTCATTGTCTTTTTGATTTACTTCATTACTGTGTTTATTTTCAAATGAAGGATCTATAAACCTATTTAATTTATTCATGTAAGATAATAATATTAGTTTTTTTTAATTTGAAATAACATTAATGAAGTCATGGCTAAGAAAAAAATTGGGATTGGTTTTGGAACTTGGGCATGGGGCAATAAGCTTGTATGGGGCTACGAAGCTGAAACAGATGATATTTTACTTAAAAAAACTTTTTTTGATGCCATAGATGGAGGATTAGATCTTGTTGACAGTGCAGATTCATATGGCACAGGAAGTTTATTTGGACAAAGCGAAAAGCTTATCGGCAATTTCTTAGAAGAGTTACCCAAAAGAAAGCTCAAAAAAATTACTATCGCAACAAAGCTTGCACCCTTTCCATGGAGAATTGGTCGCAATGGACTAAATAAAGCTTTTCAAGAAAGTAATCAGCGTCTGAAAGGGAATATGACAAGGGTACAACTTCATTGGAGTACTTATCGCTATGCACCATGGCAAGAAGAGCAATTACTAAATGGCCTTGGTGATTTATACGACAAAGGTTTAATTAAAGAAATTGGGCTCTCTAACACTGGTCCAAAAAGACTGCATTTCTTATTCCAAAAACTGAAAGAAAGAGGGATTAAAATTAACAGTATACAAATGCAACTTTCTTTATTAACAAAACCATCTTTAGAAGATGAAAATATCAAAAAATTATGTGATGAGAATGAAATTGAATATTTAGCTTATAGTCCTTTAGGACTGGGAATTCTAACAGTTCCACCTAATAAATCTCCCAAGCCGAAAACATTCTTACGGAAAAAATTATTCCAAAGAATACTTCCAAAAAGTATAGAGTTGAGAACATTACTAACTAATATAGGTAAAAAGTATTCAGCCTCCCAGGCACAAGTTGCTTTGAATTGGGTAAGGTCTCATGGAGCTAAACCAATAGTCGGAATTCGTAATCCATGCCAAGCTAAAGATGCCATTTCTGCACTTAATTGGTCGTTAACTAAAAGTGAAAAAGAAAGTCTGGATTTTTGCAGGAATAAATGTCTCGCAACTATGCCTCAAAACCCTTTCACTAGTCCCTAATCAAGATTCAAGTATCAGGGCTGACGATAACCTTAATTGAGTCTGAGGAAGTAGGAAGACTAATCACTTTTGCAGGTGGAATAGGCTGTGAATTTGGGCTTTTCTCAATTATTTCTGTCTCTTCCTCCTCGCCATCTTTAGCACAAGCTTCTAATGCTTCTCTCAACAAAGAATCAAAGGTTGCACCTGGCAACCTATGTCTCGCGACCTCGAGGAATGTCAGTGGTAAAGACTCTGATGCCGCATCTTTTAATGCAGGATTATTCTTTCTATGCTCTTGTTCATCTTGAATGGCTCGAATAAATCTGAGAGTAACTTCATGCTTAGTCGAAGCTTTAATCAAAGTATCGTTATCTCTTTGACCGTTAGTTGCTTCTTGTTCTAGATCATTAATTCTGTTCTCTAAACTAGTAAGAACTTCATCAGCTTCTTTCCCAATGTGAGAAAGTTGTCCGTCAGACAAGTTTGGTAAATCAGCTACATAAACTTTTCCATGATCTCTAAGAGTTAGAAAAGTTGGTCTTGGACCACCAGTTTGTCGCATACCCGATTCTAGTTGTCCTCCTAAAGGCTTTCTAGGAGGTGTTGGACCTGCAGAACTTCTCCTACGCGTAAGACGCTGTTGATTTTCAAAAGGCATAGAGCTAATTAAGATCTAACTTCGCATTACCCGAACTAAATATCCGGCTTGCGTTTTTTTACATCTTACTGTTTTTTTACCGATATAGAAAATGTTTTTTAACCTTCATTTAATTTGTTCTAAAAATTCTTATACAGAATTTTATAAAACTACGCTTATATCCTCAGCTAGGTATTCCTATAATATCCATATGCTTTGTATTTTCAGGACTTTCAACAACTTGACCTATTCCCCAAGCTTCAAAATCATTTTTAATACATATTTCTAAAGCAGAATTCACTGCACTTTTAGGAACAATTAGACAAAAACCTATACCCATATTAAAAGTATTCCAAAGATCAATTTCTGGAATATCTCCAGCGTTTTGTAACCACTTAAAGATCTCAGATATTTCCCAACTAGTTATATCCAAATGTGGTACTAATCCAGAGGGAAATATTCTTGGGAGATTCTCTGGCAAGCCTCCACCTGTTATATGCGTCATTCCATGAATTGGTAAATTCTCTCTCAACAATTTTTCAACAAGTTGAACATAAATTGCGGTTGGTTCCAGCAAAGATTGAATCAAATTCCTTTGATTTTTCCCATAAAGAGTATTTTTATCCACATTTGACATGGAAAGTACTTTACGAACAAGACTAAAACCATTGCTATGAACACCATTACTTTGAATCCCAATAATCTGATCTCCCGAATTGATTTGAGAGCCATCTATTAAGTGATTATGTTCAACAATACCAACACAAAAACCTGCTAGATCATATCTTCCGCTGGGATAAAAACCAGGCATTTCAGCAGTTTCACCTCCCAAGAGAGAACAATCCGATTGACAACAGCCTGTTGCAATTCCCTCTATTACTTCAGCCAAAGCATCTGGAGTCAAAGTTCCGCTGGCTATGTAATCAAGAAAAAATAAAGGTCGAGCCCCATTAGTTATTACATCATTGACGCACATTGCAACCAGGTCTATTCCAACGCCAAAATGAGAAGCATATTGCTGAGCTAGTTCTAATTTTGTACCAACACCATCCGTCCCAGCTACCAAGACTGGTCTTTCAAAGCCTTTTGGAATTCTTATGCATCCTCCAAAACCACCTAAACCGCCGATGACCTCAGTTTTATGAGTTTTTTCAACGCATGATTTAATTCTCTCCACGAAGGCTCTTCCAGCAGTAACATCAACTCCCGCAGTTTTGTAATCCATCAGTAAAAAGCTTTCTTATTCAAAAGATATGAACCCTAATATGAAATCCATATGGGATCAGTATGCAATCAACTTATTTCATTTCAATCATAAGTTGATCAAATTAATTTATTTACCAACATAGTGGTACAAAAAATCTTCCACACTAATGCTGAATTAAAAGATTGGCTTAGTGAACAAAATTCAGCAGTAATTTTTATCCCTACGATGGGAGGACTGCACCCTGGGCATCAATATTTAATTGAAAAAGCAAAAGAAAGAAAAACAAAAATCAACGAAATTATTCTTGTAAGTATTTTTGTCAATCCATTGCAATTTGGAAAGGATGAAGACTTCAAAAAATATCCCAGAAATATAAGCAAAGATGCTGAATTAGCTTTTGAATCGGGAGCAGATGCCATTTGGGCTCCGGATTATTTTGAAGTTTTTCCAGGTGGAGAAGATTCACATTTTAAAATTCAAGTTCCTCAAACATTACATAATCAATTATGTGGAGCAGAGAGAGAGGGGCATTTTGATGGAGTTGCAACAGTAATTATTCGTCTCATCAGAATTATCAGACCAGAGAAACTAATCTTAGGGGAAAAAGACTGGCAACAATTGATTATTATTAGAAAACTATTTCAAGAACTATCCATACCTATAAAAATTGAATCCTTTTCCACCAAAAGAAACCTAAGTGGATTGGCTTATAGTTCAAGAAATTCTTATTTGAGCGATTCTGAAAGAGTAGATGCTCAATCATTACCTAATGCACTCAAAGAAGCAAAAACAGAATTTGAGAAAGAGAAAATAATAAACCTCAGAAAAATAGCTTCCATAATTAAAGAAAACAATTTAAAAATTGAATATCTAAAAGTAGTAGATCCATTTTCATTAAAAGAAACAGAAAAAATAAATAGACTATGCCTTTTAGCAGTAGCAGTAAAATGTGGGTCTACTAGGCTAATTGATCACATTTTTCTTATGCATCGAAAACCAATTATTGCGATTGATGGTCCAGCTGGTGCAGGGAAAAGCACTGTCACTAAAGCATTTGCCAAAAAACTTGGTTTTATTTATTTAGATACTGGCGCAATGTATCGAGCTGTTACTTGGTTAATAATAAGGAATTCTATTGATCCAAGTAATCAATCAGAAATCAAAAAAGTCTTGAAAGATTCAAAATTAGAATTTCAAAACTCAAGCTTTACTGAGCAAAAAATATTGATCAATAATATTGACGTAACAAAAAAGATACGATCCCCTGAAGTGACTTCAATGGTTTCTGAAATTGCAAAACAACAATATGTACGAGATTTACTCACAAAACAACAACAGATAATTGGAGAGAATGGGGGTTTAATTGCTGAAGGAAGAGATATTGGCACAGCTGTCTTTCCAGATGCAGATGTAAAAATTTTTCTTACTGCCTCTCCCACAGAAAGAGCCAAAAGAAGAGCTCTTGACTTAAAGACAAGAGGTTATGAATTCTCCAGCCTTGAAGATCTTGAACAAGAAATAAAAGAAAGAGATAAAAAAGATAGTGAAAGAAAAATAGCTCCTTTAAAAAGAGCTGAAGATGCCATAGAGTTAGTAACAGATGGAATGAATATTGAAGATGTATTAAAAGAACTGATTTATATTTTCAGATCAAAGATTCCAGAAGAAGTCTGGCCAACTCTTAATCAATAATACTATCTATTAATCCATCAATAGCATCTTCAAGTAAATCTATAACCTTATCGAAGCCATTTTGCCCACCATAATAAGGATCAGGGACTTCTTCTAATTGAGATTTTTTCGAGTAACTTAGAATAAGTTTGATTTTAGAATTTACAGGATTTTTATGATCTTTAATTAATGATTTAACAGCATCAAGATTATCATTATCCATAACCAAAATTTGATCAAATTCATATACATCACTTTCTTCGATTTTTCTAGATCTGCTAGTCAGTTCTATACCTCTTGATAATGCTGTTTCACGCATACGTGGATCTGCAAGATTTCCAACATGCCAACCACCAGTTCCTGCAGAATCAACCACAAAAAGGTTTTCTAAATCTCTCTCTTTAATTTTTTGCTTAAAGATACCTTCGGCTGCAGGAGAACGACAAATGTTTCCTAAACAAACAAAAAGAATTTTTTTTACCATAGTCTTCAAATCTCAACTTTATTGTAAGTCAAAAAGAATATTATTTATATAATGTTCAGTCCATTCATTCCCAAAGAAGCCTCGTAACATTCCTCTTGCCGGATCTTTGTCAGCTCGATATCGCATATATTTTTTCTGACCATCTAGAACCTTTGAAGATCTTTCTCGTGAAATCCTTTTTGAATTAACTATTAAATCCAAGAAACAATTCAAATAATCATCGAAAGCTGGTTTAATTATCTGACTAATTAATTGATCACCTTCTATTCCCAAGGGAATTCTAGACCAAAGAAAACCTGGAGAAAAATATTGCCTAGCCTCTAATGGGATATCTCCTCCTGAAGGAAGTTTAGATTGCCATTTAGCGTGTATAGATTTTAACTTTCCCAAACAATATTGAGTATGAACAATATCATCTTTTAATGCAGGTTGAAGATCTAAAGCAATCAGATGGCCATTTGGTAGTGTTACAAAATCGGCACCAAAAAAAGGTAAATCATAAATATTCAAAGGTGATATTACCAAATTCATGACAGAAGTCATTTCACCAGCTTGCAGGCATGCGCATCTAGCTTGTCGTATTTTTTCCGTCTTTAGACCCCATGTTTCCAAAATAACTTTTTTAGGATTTTTGCTTGATCCAAAGAATGATTCTTTACAAAGAAAATCTTTCTTGATTGGATAAGGACTAGGTTCAAAAATAGAAAACTTTTTAATAGTTTCATCTAAAAAATAAGCCCAACGCCAATTACTGATTAAAAGAGGTTCAAGACTATTATTTCGGTTACTTTGCATTTAACAAATAAAATTAAGAATTAATGTTTATAGACTCAAAGGAAATAAAAAATCATTCATATATTTCTCTGACCATTCTTTGCCAAAAAAGCCAGAAAATAAACCATGAGCAGGATCTTTTTCAGCACTATATTTATTATAATCTATATGCAATAAGCTGACCTCTTTAGATTTAATATAATTTTCATTAACTTTAGATAAATCAAGATTTATCCAATAACATTTAAGAAAAGAGCTAAAAACTTTTGGTAAAATATTTTTGGCTTCAAAATTACCACCTTTGCAAAATAGAGCCCATGGAGAGAAGTACTTTTTTGGATCATAAATATTACTTTTCATATCAAAATTAAACTCATTAAAACATTGTTTTAAACTTTTTAAGCCATCAAAGTATCTATCCAAATATTCTTTATCTTGAACAAGAGGCTGGAAATCAAGAATAGCTACTAGCTTTTCTTTTTTCTCAAACCACAAAAGATCAATACCCATAATTGGCATATCATTTTGATCATGAGGGTAAGCAACTGAATTTAATACTTGAAGGCGATCTCCTGCGTCCAATCTGGTCACTCTCCATCTTCGAAATCCAGGAACATCCCATAACCAGCTATTCAATTTATAATTGCCTTTGGTAGAAACACGTTCACAAAATTCATCCGGAACAATCAACTTCTTACCGCCATGTTCAAGAATATCTTTAGTTAACTCATCTAAAAGATCGTCAAACATTTACAATCATCTCCTTTATAGGATTTAAAAATTTTCTCTCCATTAAAGTGTTTGAATCAGTTAAAATGAATAAATACAAGCTTTTTTACTATTCTAATAGACATCTTAATAGATACTGAATATAAATAAAGGAATAGTGTTTAGAAAATATTCATTTTTTTACTCGGTACTACCTTTTCGCTTTTTCTTTGCAAAAAATCTAAATAAAACTTTTCCTATAGCAGCAATTAAATTTCCTTCCAATTCATTAAAAATGTCCATATTATATTTAAAAGATCTATTAGCTTCTTCTATAATTGAATCTGCAATTTTCTGATTAATCGGAAGATTATCTAATGTATTTCGATACTTGATTTTAAATTCTTTTTCATCTCTAATTTCCTCAAAAATGTAAAAGCTAAGTCCCTCATCACCAGATAGATTCATGGCTTTTTTAGTGATGGTTTTCAAAAGCTGTCCCCCAGACAAGTCTCCTATATATCTGCTGTAATGATGCCCAATTAAAAGTTCAGGATTATCTTTAGCAATTTCTCTAATTCTTGCTTCATATTCAACAGCTGGCTTAGAGGGTTTGACCAATTCAGACCACTTACTACCAAAGTAAAACGAAAGATCTTGTTCCAGTTTTTTCTTACGAAAAAGCTCTTTAAATCCAATTGGAGAAATTATCGGATGAGAACTTTCACAAAGTTTTTCTATCTCTTCCTCCATTGCAGAGTAAACAAAATATAAATCAGCTAATAAATTTCTATATGAGGACTTATCAACTACTCCCTTGAGAAAACAACTTATAAAACCTGTATTTTCAGCCATCGTATGAGACTTTTTAGTCCCTTCACGAAGTTGCCTAGCCAAGGCTACTGACATGAGTTCAAAATCATTTAATCAAAACTTACCACTTAGACATAAGCTCAACATTAGATCTATTAATCGCTGAATAAAAATTATGGCAAATTTTGAAAAGCTCATTGCTCCATCAGAAGGCCAAAAAATTACTTTTGTTGATGGAAACCCAGTCGTACCAGACCATCCAATTATTCCATTTATCAGAGGTGATGGAACCGGAATAGATATTTGGCCTGCTACACAATTAGTAATCGATAAAGCTATTGAAAAAGCTTATGGAAGAAATAGATCCATAGAATGGTTCAAAATCTATGCTGGTGATGAAGCTTGCGACTTATATGGAACCTATCAATACTTACCAAACGACACCCTTGAGGCGATACGAACTTACGGTATAGCAATCAAAGGACCTTTAACAACACCTGTAGGCGGAGGGATTAGATCTTTAAACGTATCTCTAAGACAAATTTTTGATTTGTATTCATGCGTTAGACCTTGCAAATATTACGAAGGGACTCCAAGCCCTCATAAAAAGCCGCAAGATTTAGATGTAATTGTTTATCGAGAAAATACTGAAGATATTTACATGGGCATTGAATGGGAATCTGATGATCCCGAATGTATCAAATTGATTAATCAACTGAATAATGAAATAATTCCAGCAAGCCAAAAACTAAAAAACAGGAAAATCCCTAAAGGAGCAGGAATCGGAATTAAACCTGTTAGCAAAAGTGGTAGTCAAAGACATATCAGACGAGCGATTAAACATGCACTCAAACTTGAGGGGAGCAAAAGACATGTGACCTTAGTTCATAAGGGAAATATCATGAAATTTACTGAAGGAGCTTTCAGAGATTGGGGATACGAATTAGCGACCACAGAATTTAGGAATGAATGCGTAACCGAAAGAGAAAGTTGGATTTTAGATAACTTAGAAAAAAATCCTCGCATCTCCCATGAGGAAAATGCTGAGTTGATTGATCCAGGTTATTCATCTTTAACAGAAGAGAAAAAGAAAGCTATTTGTGATGAAGTTGGCTCAGTTCTTACAAGCATTGGCACCAGTCATGGCAATGGGAAATGGAAAGACATGGTGATGGTTGATGACCGAATAGCAGATAGTATTTTTCAACAAATTCAAACTCGACCTCAAGAGTATTCCATACTTGCAACTCTCAACCTTAACGGTGATTACATATCAGATGCGGCCGCAGCAATTGTGGGTGGACTGGGGATGGCACCAGGAGCAAACATTGGAGATAGGGCGGCTATTTTCGAAGCCACCCATGGAACAGCTCCAAAACATGCGGGCTTGGACAGAATCAATCCAGGTTCAGTAATACTTAGTGGAGTAATGATGCTGGAATATTTAGGTTGGAATGAGGCAGCAAAATTAATTACAAATGGATTAAGTAAATCTATTTCAGATAAACAAGTTACTTACGATCTGGCACGATTAATGGAACCACGCGTAGAGCCTCTTAGTTGTAGTGATTTTGCTAAATCAATTGTTGAAAGATTTTAATTGAGTATTCTTTAGAGTCTTTCAGCAATTAAGAATTTGACTCCATCAATCTGAATGATTCTAGAAGTGTTTTTTCATTGCCTAGATTACCTGGAAAAGTAACTACTGGCATATCATATTGATTAGAATTACTTTTTACTATTGACAATCCTGGTAATATTTGGCCTTTTAAATCTAAATGATTAAAATTTAATCCTTTTTTCAATAAAAGTTGTGTTGTAATACCTCCTTTACTAATAATATAACCAAGCTTATTACTTATTTTTCCAACTAAGATTGCCATAAACTCTGCAAGTTCCAGTCCAAAATTCATTCTTTTAGAGTGAGAAGAAAACTTCATTTCTTCTCTAGAAGTATATAAAACGGGTACTTTTTTGATATCCAAAATATTATCTATTCTCGATAATAAAATTTCCTCCAGCTCTAAGATTTCATCTTGAAAATCTTCTAAAGCAAAAATATCAGCTAATTTACTAACTGGTATTTCCAAACCTTCACAGGAATCATCTTTCAATAAAACCTCTAATTGATCTGTAGCTAATTTCACATGGGAGCCAACCATTATCAAACCTGGTTTATATTCAAATTGATTATTTTTCGATTTTAAAGAAACTAAATCTGCAGTACATTTAGGATTAGGAGGTAATTCAGCCAAAGAGTTGATAAAGCTTGCTGCTGTTCTGAAAAGAAATCTTTTTTGTTTAGCAACTACTTTAATCGCTCTAGCTAGTGTTTCTAAATGATGAGGTGATTTAGCATCCACAACTACAGAAATATTATTTTCTAGTTTAGACAAAAAGCTTAAAAGAGATTTAAAGCCATCTTCATTATTAAAAGCTATATCTAATTGTTTAATTTTAATGTGCAAGATATTTCCCACCTGTATCTTTCCAAAACTTTTTTCTTCAATCCATTTAGCTAAATCACTAGTAGAAAATCCAAAAACATTATCATGAGCAAAGTCCGTCATATGAATTGGTATTTCATTTAAATAATGAATACCGTTTTCAGTTGTTCTTCCACCTTCCAAAAAAGCTGGAATATGAAATGTTGCATGAAATGGTCCTAATTCTTCCGCAAGAATTGCAGGTTCCAAAACACCATGACCACGTAATGTTGAATCACCTCTACTAATATAAAAATAATCATCTTTAGAATATCCTTGTCTTAAAAAAAACTTCTTAATAGATGAGCATATTTCTCTGGTTTTATTAACAGCTAAAACAGAAGATAAAGATCTTGTATTCGCAAGTATAAATATTAAAGGCGAAGATTTTATAAATGCTTCCTCTAGAGTTTGTTCATCCCAATTTAATAATAATGGGCAACCATAAACAGTTTGTGATCCAGTTGGATCATCATCAAAAATAATTATTTTCATAAAAAATTAATCTATTGTTTAATAAAACATCTATTCAAACCTCTCCCAACTTTCAGGAACTTGAATATAAGATTTATTTAAATCGGCAACAGACCCGCAACCTAATAATTTCATAGTTCTCACTATATCCGTTTGAAGAATTTCTATAGCTCTGGCAACGCCTTTTCCTCCTGCAGCAGCAAGTCCATACGCATAGGCTCTACCTATCAAAACTCCTTTTGCGCCAAGACATAATGCTTTAACTACATCGCTACCCCTGCGAATACCTCCATCTAGCAATACATCTATTTTCCCATCAACTGCAGCTAAAATTTCGGGCAAAACACGGATCGTGGGGGCAACGCTATCAAGTTGCCTGGCTCCATGATTAGAAATAACGATCGCATCAGCTCCTAGTTCTGCCGCTTTTTTTGCATCATCACCAATATGTATACCCTTAACAATAATTTTTCCACCCCACGCTTCGCGTATCCATTGAAGATCCTCCCAAGTAACAACTGATTGTTCTAAAGCAGGTCCAATTGCCGTATACCCCATAGGTCCATCATCAAGTTGAACATTTGGAAAACTCATTAAGCCTCCATCACTTAACCATTGAGTCATCCAGCATGGTTTAACTAATATTTGAGGAATATAAGGAAGCATCTCAAAAGGATTCATTGATAAAAGCTGTTGAGTTCCTGATCGCATATCTCTTTCCCTTAAACCAGATACGGGTGTATCAATAGTTACAACTATTGCTGAGAATCCTGCTTCTTTAGCTCTAGCAATTGTCTTTAACGCGACTTCTTTACCTCCTAGTAAATAAAGCTGATACCAAGCTGGCCCTTTTGTAGCCGCTTTAACATCTTCTAGTAAACAACCTGAAAGAGTCGACAATGTATATCCAGTTCCAGCTTTTCCTGCCTCTCTAGCTGCAACTACTTCTCCTCGGGGATAGAACATCCTGCTACTTCCTACTGGTCCCAACAAAAAAGGAAGTTGAAACTTCTGATCTAAAACAGATATTTCAAGATCACACGAAGGAACAGAAACCGCACATCTAGGTCTAAATAAAATTTCATTATATGCGTTGCAATTTTGTGAAAGTGTTTGTTCTCTATCTGCACCACTATCTATATAGTTAAAAACCATTGCCGGTAAACGATTTTTAGCCCTAGACCTGAGGTCCTCAATATTTAGTACACCTGGAGAGGAAACATCTGCTCCTAACATTATTCATCACAAATTCATGAATGATGAATCTATAATATATTGATCATAGATGCAAAAACTAACAAAATATTGAAATATTTGTCATACAAAAAATTATAAATTAAAATTTAATTACCGACACATTATAATCCTTAAAAACTTAAATAACTAAAAAGAATTATGTTTAAAAGTGGTAAATAATTCAATATATTGTGCTGGTTTAATTTCAAGTTTTCTGTCTCCAGTCACTAATGAATTCCTGGGGCTAGTCCATGGTTCAAGACAAACCATCTGCCTGGGTGGATCTGTCCATACAACAGTTGTATCCATTGGCTCTTGGTGAATTAATTCAATTACGTTCCTAGATAAACAATCGAAAAGTTTAACCGAACAAGAAGGATAGGAAAGAAAATCAACTCCTTTATCTAAAATTCCAATCTGGTCAGAAGCATTAGTAACTTTCATATTAGTTTGATCAATACATTTTCCAGGCAAACCATCAATCTTTATCTTTTGTAAATCTGAAACCTGAAAATATGGATGCAGACCAAAACTAAAGGGCATAGATTCTTGACCCTGATTATAAATTTTAACCGATATTTGAAGACTTTTTTCTTTCAAGTAAACATCCATCAATAGAGTAAAAAAGAAAGGGAAACAAGAATGAGAATCTTCTGTATCAACTAGCTTTAGCCTGATTCCTAACTTATCTTTTAATAAATTAATTGACCAAGGTAAATCTCTTGCGAAACCATGCTGTTTCAAATCATACTCATTAGTGCCAACTAAATAGCTCTCAGATAAATCACCGCATATGGGGAAAAGGATAGGTATTCCACCTCGAACACTTTTGTCTTCATCCAGGAAACGCTCCAAATCAAAATACAAAAGATCTTTACCTTCGCTACGCCATTCAGTAATCAATCCTCCTCGTTCAGGAGCAATTCTTATTAATGAATCGTACTCAGTATTTGAATATTCCCAGTGAGGGTAAGGGTTTCTCTTCTTCTTGAAACTGACGGGCATGAATTAAAGATGGTCAATCCATTCTAAAAGAGCAGAATTAACCTGATCAGGAACTTCATCATGAGGACAATGACCAGCATCTAAAACAACTTCTTTTGTATTTTCTGGTGTGTGTTTTTGATAGGTAGCTCTTTTACCAGGTGCATTCATCCAAGGATCTCGATTACCCCAGAGCAATAACAATGGTGCTTTCAACTGAGCAAACAACTCATCAAGTGGTCTTCCCTGAGGCCCTGCAGGATCAAAAACACTTTTGAAGACATTAAAAGCCCCAGAATCCAAAGATGGTTTTCGTATGGCTTCTACTAGTTCATCATCAACGTTTGATGTATCAATATACACTTGATTCAAAGTACGTTTAATTGTTGAAGGCTGTCTAAGATTTTCAAAAATTATCCTTTGCAATAAAGCATTTTTGAAAAAGATGCCAGCGACAGTTTTTCTAGCGGTAGCCCAAAATCCTGTGATTGGTTTTTTGTCCTCACTGAAATAACCTGCGGCATTTAATAAAACCACACCTGCTGCTTCATCACCCAAAGCAGCCCCACTTGCAAGCGCGGCATATCCTCCTAGAGAATTACCAACAAGTATTGTTGGTCTCCCAATATTTTCTTTGACGTATGAAACTATCTGATCTTTCCAAAGTGGACCTCCATAAGCAAGACCACCAGGTTTAGAACTTTTACCAAAGCCAAGAAGATCTAGAGCATGAACTTCATACTTCTTTCCTAGTGCTGGCAAGTTATGCCGCCAATGAGTTGTAGATGCACCAAAGCCATGAATCAAAAGAATTGCTGGTCCTTTGTCTTTGACAGTCTTGTTTTTATGATTTTCAGGAATAATACTCACACTGTGAACAGAATGACCTAAGAATTTCCAATCAGAAAGATTTTTCTCCGCAACTGAGGAAACCATTTAAGAATAAACTGACACTTATAGATCCTAGTAAATCATCGATAGAAACAGATTAGTAATTTTATTTCTTTTTTTCGAAATTTCCTCACCTTTTTGAAAAAGAATTATAAACGATTTCCTAAACTAATCCCACTGGATCAGCTGCTACCTCATCAGGAATAGAATTACCACCTGAAGGGGGTTTATCTTTCAAAACAACTCTTAGTAATACGGGAGCTAAAAATGTAGTTCCAATAACCATTAACAATATTGCAGCCTCAAGGGAAGGGGTAAGCAAACCAGCACTTGTTCCTAATCCTAAAAATATCAATCCAACCTCACCACGAGGCATCATTCCCAAGCCAACTACCAATCGATTTGTTGGTTTATCAATCACAAAGGACCAACCAGCCGCAATTTTTCCAACAATTGCCACAATAAATAAAAAACCAGCCACAACGAGCGCAGATCGACTCTCAGGATCAAGAGGGTTGATTACAGACAGATCCATACCTGCTCCAACAAGAACAAAGAAAATAGTTGCAAATAGCGATACCAAAGGCAAAACAGATTGTTGTATTGCATGATTATTTTTTGAACTACTTAGTATCAATCCAGCTGCGAAAGCGCCCAAAGCAGCTTCTAAACCAATAGCAGTAGCAACAAAACAGCTTAGGACTAAGATCACAAACGAAGCTACAACAACAGCTCCAGGAGCTTTAAGTCTTTCAAGCAACCAATCAAATGCTGGAGCTGCTGTTCTACTAAGTGCAATTGCAGCAATAACAAAAACAGTTGCAGCTAATACTAATTTGACAATGGGAGCAATTTGCAAAGATCCTCCTGTAGCAAGTGCAACTACAACAGCAAGAATTACAATTCCAAGAATGTCATCCAGAACTGCAGCACCAATAACAATTTGACCCTCGCGAGTTTTTAAATATCCAAGTTCACCAAAAACACTTGCAGTAATACCAATACTTGTCGCAGTCATAGATGCGCCAGCAAATATCGCAGGAATGATATCTACTTGGAAAATAAACATTAATCCAAAAGTTCCAAAAGCAAATGGCAAAATCACCCCCGCCATTGCAACAGTGAAGGCTTGCGCTCCAACCGCTACAAGTTCCTCTAATTCACTTTCCAGACCGGTTAGAAATAACAACGCATATAGTCCCAAAGTTGCTACTGCTTGTAATGATGGAAAAGTTTCAAAATAAATATCCGGAACTGCCTCTTTGGGTACTGAAGCAAGTGTGCTAATCAGAGAAACAAAACCTTGATTTAATTCAGCATGAGCACTTGGCGGCAAAAGAAGATGTAATCCTGAAGCACCAATTAAAACTCCCGCAAGAAGTTCACCGACGATTGTAGGCAAACTTAGTCGAACTAAGATTTCAGCCAAAGTCCTTGCTGCAACAAAAATCATTAAGAAATTAATGACCCCTATCAGTGTTTCCGCAACCTCTACATCATGCGTATTTAGGGCTGAGACTAAGGGAGTTAATACCATCAGGTTTACTAGAAAAGCCTTTTCTTTAAGACATAAATTACCTAATCACAGGGCATATTTGGCATAAGTATCAATGGAGACTTAATCAATAAGGTGTGGATCTGAAGTTACTAACTGATTACTCAAGCTTTATTAGCTAGCGTCCAGAAACATTTGATGCCTTTATGAGCAGCTCCCAGTCACTAGACCTGCGTCTGCCTACCCCAGGATGCTATGCGGATCCTGTTCGGGCTGGCATGGATGCTGATGCCGTCTTCGATGGAATGACTGAGCATCTCTTTTTTACTCTTGGCAAGCTAGCTACATCTGCAAGTCTGAGAGATCTCTATATGGCTTTGAGCTTTGCTGTTAGAGATAGATTGATGAGTAGATATTTAACGAGTCAAGAGACAATAAGAGCAAGACCTCAAAAAACAGTTGCATATCTTTCAGCTGAATTCCTAATAGGACCTCAACTCAATAATAATTTACTAAATCTAGGCATAAGGAAAGAGGCAGAAGAAGCTCTTAAAAGGTTTGGAATTGAATCTCTAAATGAGATTTTGGAAGTAGAGGAAGAGCCTGGGCTGGGGAATGGAGGATTAGGAAGACTTGCAGCTTGCTATATGGAATCACTTGCAAGTCTGCAAGTCCCTGCAGTGGGATATGGCATAAGGTACGAATTTGGTATTTTCAACCAATTAATCAGGGATGGTTGGCAAGTAGAAGTCACTGATAAATGGCTCAAAGGGGGATGGCCCTGGGAATTACCTCAACCAGATGAAGCCTGTTTAGTCGGTTTTGGAGGCCAAACCGAGAGCTATACAGATGACAATGGAAACTATCGCTCTCGATGGATTCCAAGCGAACACGCGATAGGTGTTCCACACGATGTACCTGTTCTTGGTTATCGAGTAAATAGCTGTGATCGATTGAGATTATGGAGAGCTGATGCAACCGAAAGTTTTGATTTCTACGCTTTCAATATTGGGGATTACTACGGAGCTGTTGAAGAGAAAGTAGCATCAGAAACTCTGTCAAAAGTTCTATATCCAAATGATGGAACTGATGAAGGTAGAAGATTACGTTTAAAGCAACAGCACTTTTTTGTAAGTTGTTCGTTACAAGATATGCTTCGGAGTTTAGAAAAGAGGTCTATAACTGTTGAGGAATTTCCCAATCACTGGACAGTTCAACTGAATGACACTCATCCAGCTATTGCAGTTGCAGAGCTAATGAGACTATTAATCGATCAACATAGATTGGACTGGGATAAAGCCTGGGAAATTACAAATAGATCAGTAGCATATACAAACCACACTTTGTTGCCCGAAGCTCTCGAGAAATGGGATCTTACCCTGTTTAAAAATTTATTACCCAGACATTTAGAACTTATCTATGAAATAAATAGACGATTCTTACAACAAGTAAGACTGAAGTATCCTGGAAATGACTCGATTTTAAGGAAGCTTTCAATTATTGACGAAGAAGGTGGGAAAGCCATTCGCATGGCACATTTAGCGACAATAGGAGCTCACCATGTCAATGGAGTAGCTGCGCTTCATTCAGATCTAATCAAGAGACAATTACTACCTGAATTTGCAGAACTCTGGCCTGAAAAATTCACTAATGTCACCAATGGAGTTACTCCACGTAGATGGGTGGCTCTAGCAAATCCTGAACTTTCAAAACTTCTTGATAAAGAAATAGGTCCTAATTGGATTACTAATATGGACCTATTAAAAGAATTAGAAAAAAAAGAAAATGACACTAATTTTTTAGATCTTTTTGCATCCGCCAAACTATCTGGCAAAAGGAAGCTCGCCGGTTATATACATAGACAAACTGGAGTTCTTGTCGATCCCTCAACTTTGTTTGACGTTCAAGTCAAAAGAATTCATCAATATAAGAGACAACATTTAAATGCTTTGCAAGTTATTGCACAATATCTAAGAATTAAAAATGGAATAACACAAAACATTGCACCCCGTACCATCATTTTTGGAGGAAAAGCGGCACCAGGTTATTTCATGGCGAAACTAATGATTAGATTTATCAATGGAATAGCAGATGTAGTAAATGCAGATCCTGATATGGATGGATTGCTAAGGGTAGTTTTTCTTCCTGACTACAACGTGAAACTTGGTGAGCAAGTCTATCCAGCAACTGATCTTTCTGAACAAATTTCAACTGCGGGGAAAGAAGCCTCAGGAACTGGAAATATGAAGTTCGCCATGAATGGAGCTTTAACAATCGGAACACTTGATGGAGCTAATGTAGAAATCAGAGAAAGAGTAGGCGAAGAAAACTTCTTTTTGTTTGGAAAGACTGAGTCAGAAATCATGAAATTAAGAGATCAAGGATATAGTCCCAATAGCTTTATTTCAGAATCGAATGAACTGCAAGAGACTCTTAAATTAATAGAAGTTGGGCATTTTAGTAATGGTGACAGCGAGCTATTTAGACCAATAATAAATATTTTGACAGGAAATGATCCTTTCTTTGTAATGGCAGATTTTGATGATTACCTTCGTGCACAAGATGAGGTTAGTCAAGCCTGGAAAAAGAGCCAAAAATGGAACCGCATGGCATTATTAAATACAGCAAGGTCAGGGTTTTTCTCATCAGACAGATCAATAAGAGAATATTGTCAATCTATATGGAAAGTTAAACCATTACCTGTAGAAATAAGTTGTGAAAAATAAATAGCTACTTATCAGGCAAGTCTGGCGTTTGATGTAATAATCTATTCAACCTTAATCGATCAATATTAAGTGGATCTGGAGCAAGTTCACCAGCAACTTCTCGAAATATATCTTCAACTTCATCAGTAACTTTGACATCAAAAATTCTTTCCATTAAAGCTTCAATTGAATAAAGATGAGCATTAATATTCTCTAGATCAGAAACAACTTGAGTAATAGATTTTTCTTTTTTCTCGAGAGTTCCAGTTTGACAATTTTCTTCGAATTGATTGTCCGTATTTTTATTCATTTTCTTTTGCAAATCTTCTAAAACTCTCCCACATAAAGTTCTAAAAGATTGAAGCGCAGCCCAATTGATCTCTTGTTGTTGACGCAAAGTGGGGAACTCTCTAATCAAACGATCATGTTCCCTGTAAAATCTGAGGCAATCTGGACATTGGCATGGTTCTTCGGGCACCTTCATCAAGGCAGCTTAAAACCATCATTGCATTTCCTATGCCGTCATAGGGGGCTCACTGTCATATAAGTCTCCTCCTGCATCATTACTATCTAAATCAGAGCTTCCAGGTATAGGTATTTCAATACTGGTAATCACTTGAATAACATCACGTAATCTCATTGAATCGGCAAACCATCCCATAGCTTGTTCTGTATCACCTCTTCCTTCAGCATCATTAGCTTGTTCTTCATGTGCTTCAGCTAAAAGTGTTAACCAACATAAGCATCGAGCTTGAACAATTGATAGATCTAAATCACTAGGTTGAGAGTTAGATATGCGCTCACTCTCTTGTTGAACAAGCAACCGTAAGCGAAGATCGTGAAGCTGGG
Source organism: Prochlorococcus sp. AG-402-I20 (assembly GCA_003216975.1). Classification (GTDB taxonomy): domain Bacteria; phylum Cyanobacteriota; class Cyanobacteriia; order PCC-6307; family Cyanobiaceae; genus Prochlorococcus_B. Next base: position 2,152 of record QCHY01000012.1, on the reverse strand, counting down.
CCATGTTGACTTATTCACTACACCAACGCTAGCGAGAGAGTTAGGATTTTGCACACCCACCACATATAGGAAGACAAATTTTAGTTTTAATTCGTTTTTTGAACGGGGCTGGCGGGACTTGAACCCACGACCTACGGTTTAGGAAACCGTCGCTCTATCCAACTGAGCTACAGCCCCCTGAAATTAATTATGCCTTGAGGCATGATGGAGTGGAAAGCAGGGGAGGTGATCGCAATTGACCTTCAGCAATTAGCTGAAGAATTCAATTGAGGAAAGTCCGGGCTCCTATATGGCCAGGCTTGCTGGGTAATACCCAGTGCGGGTGACCGTGAGGATAGTGCCACAGAAACACACCGCCTAATGCTTAATGGGGAAATCCCAACAAGCGCGGCAAGGGTGCAAAGGTGCGGTAAGAGCGCACCAGCAGCATCGAGAGGTGCTGGCTAGGTAAACCCCGGCTAGGAGCAAGGCGAGGGACACTGGATGGCCATAGACCATGTCCCTGTGGAGAGCCGCTTGAGGCTATCGGTGACGTTAGTCCCAGATAGATGATTACCCATCCTCTTTCTAAGGAAAGATGAATGAACAGAACCCGGCTTATGACCTGCTTTCACTTTATTTAATACTAAAAAATTACATACAGATTCCTATTTCTTTCCAATTGAATTATATGCTTTAAATCATGATGCAAATCTCAAATCAAAGAGTAGAAGAAATAATTAATTTTGTTCGAAGTCTAAATTTAGCTCAAAAATATCAAAATGAATTTACTAATAAAAAAATAAAAAATATTTTATATCTTAACGAATCACTAACTCATAGTTCCGCAAATAGTGAAATGAATTATGAAAATCTTGAATTTCTTGGAGATGCAGTTCTAAGACTAATTGCATCAGATTTCATAAAAAATAAATATCCATACATGAAAGTAGGAGAAAGATCTGAACTTCGTTCACATCTGGTTAGTGATCAATGGCTCGAAGAAGTTGGTAAAAAAATAGAAATCAAGAGTGTATTAGTAATTGGGAAAAAAGCCCTTAATGATAAATCAGCGAATGCAACTATTCAAGCAGAGGCAACTGAAGCATTAATAGGAGCTTTGTATGAAAGCCTCACTATTTTAGAACCTATTAAAGATTGGCTTATTCCATTTTGGGATGAAAAAAGTAAAGAAGTTCTAGCCGATCCTCATAAAAAAAATTATAAATCAGCACTTCAGGAATTAACTCAAAGTAAAGGTTTATCAATTCCCATATATAAAACAACTGAAATTGACAAAAAGCATGACAATCCTAAACGATTTTTTTGTACTGTTTATATCAAAAATCGATCGATAGCTGAAGGTTGGGGAAAATCAATGAAACAAGCCGAAAAGAATGCAGCAAATAACGCATTGAAGTATTTCGAGAATAATCGGATTGATAAGTAATGAGTTTATTTTGGAAAATAATTAATTAGCTTTTCACTAGATCTTGCAAAGGTAGTGTTAATAATTTGTCCCAATTACCTCCTTCAAAAAGTACCGCCGCTTTATCACCACTGATTCTTTGAACAAAGCCTTCATAACCGTTGTAAATTGACTCATGGTTATTAACAGTTACTGTTGAGCCAGGGAGAATAGGGTCTTTTGAATCAGCCATAATCAAACATATTCAAATAAACTTTTAAAAAGTCTACTCACAAAAATGATAGAAAAAAATAAATGGATGTCCATAGGTGAAATTGTTGCTCCGCAGGGTTTAAAAGGAGATATTCGAATCAAACCAAACAGCGACTTTCCTGAAAGATTTACAAAACCAGGGAAACGATGGATTCAAAAAACTAACGAATTACCGACTGAAATAAACTTAAAAAAAGGAACGCTTATTCCAGGTAAATCAATTTATGTAATTTCTATCGAGGGAGTATCTAATAGAAGTTCAGCAGAAGAAATTATTGGTTGGAAACTAGTTATACCAGTTGATAACAGACCAATTTTGAGTAAAGATGAGTACCATTACTTTGACTTAATTGGTTTAGAAGCAAGAAGAGGTCCCAAAAAGACTCGAATTGGTTATGTAACTGACTTAATCAAGGGAGGAAACGATCTGCTAGAGATAGAGTTAGTGGAAGGTAAAAAAGTTTTGGTACCTTTTGTTAAAGAAATTGTCCC